>NZ_CAXUPT020000004.1:0-522333 GCF_964252975.1 Acidovorax sp. LjRoot38
AGCAGGGTGTCGATGATCTAACTGCTGCCTTCCGCCGCGCAGTGGATGACGGCACGGTGTTGCGTTTTGGCGAGTCCATCGCCACAGCGATGCGCAATGGCATGAAGTTCGTTCGCGATTTCATGAGCACCGTGAACTTCGATCAGGTGGTGGAGCGCCTGCAGAAGTTTGCAGACGACACTAACGCAACTCTCACAAAGGTGGGCGAGTACGCCACCAACGCGGGCAATACGATAAAGATTGCCTACGGCAGCATTCAGACCTCTGGAAACATTCTGCTAGCAGCGATGTATTCCACTGCCGCAGGCATAACCACCGTCATCCAAGGCTTGCTTCAAGGCCTGGAACTGCTCTACCGAGCCTCCGCGAAGATCACCTTCGGTGACCTGTCAAAGCAATACAAGGAAATCGCCGACGAATTGGAGATGCGCTCGAATGCTATGGGTGCTGCAGTTCAGGCATTGGGCGACAAGCTACGTGGTTCACTGGGCGGGGTGGTTGAGGGCGTCGATACGGTGCGCGAAGGCTTTGAGGGCATGGCAAAGGGTCTGGCCGTTGCCGCAGATGAGGGCGAGCGAACCGGCAAGGTAATGGCGTCTGTTGCCGCCGAGTTGAGTCGAGGGGCGGAGGCTGCTGCGAACTACGGCGCGGCAATGCAGAAGAAGGCGAATGCTGAAGTTCTCTCTGCTCAGGCAACGAAAGAGGCGCGCCAACATATCGCCGGACTGCGGGAGGAATACCGCAAGCTCGTGGCGGACGGCAACCTTACGGAAGCGGGCAAGAAGCTTGAAGAGATCAACCAAGCTTTGCGCCGTCTCGGACCTGCAGCCAAAGATGGCTCCAAGGCCCTTGCGGAAATCAATCAGGCGTGGACAGACCTGAATCTCGTCTCTACCTCGCGGCTGAAAGAACTGGCCGAGCAGGGCAAGAGGGCGTTCGACACTCTCAAAGCAAGCGGCACCGAGAGCGCTGAACGTCTCAGTGAGGCTTTCCGTGTTGCTGCAGAGCGCGCCATTGAGGCGAACCGGGGCATCGCTCCCGCTTGGGTCATCGCTGAGGCCGGTGTGCGTGGCTACAAGATCGCGGTGGACGAGGCTGGCCGCTCCACGCTTGAAGCGGCCAACAAAGGTGCTGAAGGCTTGGGCCGGTTAGCTCGTGGCTGGTACGAAACGCGCGAAGCCATTCAGGCCCACGAGGATGCAATGGACCGCATCCTCATGAAGCACAAGCTCAGTGCCGACAACACAGAGCGCCAGATTGCGCTGCTCGAACGCGAGGCCGCCGCCGCCGAGAAAGCCGCCGAGGCCTACCGCAAGAAGTGGAACATGGACAAGGAGGGGTACTCCCTCAACACGGCGGGCGAGCGTATCAACCAGGGTGAAACCCAGGAACAGATCGACGAGGACGTGAAACGACGCTACGGCGAAGAGAACGTCAACAACCCCGACGCCCAGCGGGCCCGCCAGCTCGCTGTGCTGCTGAGCATGATGTCCCAGCTGGGCGGGCAGATACGAGACCCTGCCACCAGCAAGCAGATCGCCGACATGCGCCGCGAACTGCAGGAGCTGGAGTTCAAGTTGCTCAACAACGGCGGCGTCGACAAGCCCAAGGACCCCGCCGAAACAGGTGGCGCACCCGGTGGCCGGGGTGGTAGCAGCGGCAACAACAGCGAAGACGACAGCAGTGGCAGGCGCCCCGGCCGTGGTGGTGGTGTGTCCGCAGGCTCTGGCGCTGGCGGCATTGCTCCCGTCATCAACATCCATCTCGCCCCCGGCGTGGACCTGAGCAACCGCGCGGAGGCCGAGCGCATGGCCCGCCAGCTCATCCCAGCCATTGAAACCCTTTCCCGTCGGGGCTTCCACGCCTGATCGCCGCCATGGTCACACCCTACACCCGCACACGCATCCTCGGCAACGCACACAACAAGGTGCGCGCGGCCGTCATCACCGCGTCTGCGCAGCGCCCCAGCACGCAAATGCACCTGCTGTCCCAGACCCGTGCGGGCAATGGCTCCATGGGCCTATCCGGCGCGTACACGGGTGGAGCTGATTCGGTGGTGGACGTGGAGGTCCTGGGCGGCCCGGATGGCGAGATGCGTACGTCATCGCCGGTGCTGCAGGGCGTGGGTAATGGCACGGTGGAGGTGCAATCCATCGACGTTGGGGCCGTGCCCCAGACCCTGCGCTTCACCCTGCTCGACGCGGGCGAGGCCTCGACACCAGCAATGCTGGACTTCTTCGGCGTGCAGCTCGCGGCCCGCGCTGCTGGTGCGGATGGCAACAACATCGAGCTGACCGTCACACGCAGCCTGTCCTACACGGACTTGCCGTATTCCACCCTCGACGCCATCGGCTCGGGCACGGCCAGTTTCGAAGGCCCACAGTTCGACTGGGGCCAGCCACCTGGCAACGGCGCCGAGGTGCCAGTGGGTGCCCTGCGCATCGCTTTCGCTGGCATCCCCCAGGTGCTGCGCGCCTGGAAGACCTGGGACAAGGGGCGGTTCACCTACCGGGTGGACCCCGCTCCCGCGTACGACGTGCCCGCGAACACCCGTGTGCGGGCCGTGACCGGCTCCTACACGCTGGAGGTGACGGACGGCACCGATACCGAGACTTACATCGCAACCACGATGTTCGAATTTTTGAGCCAGGTGCAGGCCCGCAGCGCGCTGCTGCAGGTGCTGGGCGTGGTGGCCGAAGACCGCGCGCCAGGCGGTCAGGCCGTCACGGACATCCCGCTGCGCACCGATGCCCACGCACTGCCCGTCATCGCATCCGTGACCCGACCCCAGACGATGGTGGTGGGCGCTGTGTCGCCCTCTGCCCCCACGGAAAACATCACCGTGACGTGCGAGGGGCGCGCCACAGGCGGTGCCCAGTATTGGAGCGTCAAGGGCGGCGTCAGCGGCCAACTCCCGGCCGCCTATACCGGCGTGCCCTACACGGCGGGCCCGGTCGCTTTCACGATCCCAGCGCCAACCATGGCGGTCTCTGAGGGGGCGTCCATCACGCCGCGCTTTGTGCCCACCACGCGCACTACCGGCGAAGGCCTGCCTGCGATCTGTTTCAAGCCGGTGCTGCTGGGCATCGCCGCAACCGACAAGGAGGTGACTTTTGAATGGAAGAAACGCCCGCCAGCAGACTGCACTTGCAGCCACCTGCCGGCGCTCCCAGTCAGTCTGGAATGTCTGGGACTGCTCCCAGAGGATGGAGGAAGTATGGAAACCGCAATACAGACGCGGCTGATCCCTTTGATGGAGTGGCGTGCCGGGTTCCTGGGCACGAACATTGGCCTCGCAGTGGGCGAAACGGCGAACAGCGCCAAGGTGGTCACCGATGCCGGGGACGTGCGTCTGGTGAACAACTGCATCAGCAATGTGCTGGTGCCAGCGTTGCTGGAGATCTCCCAGAACACGGATGCGCTCACTGCCTGGGACGCTGCTGTCGTGCAGTTCAAGGCCGACTGGACTGCCTATGCAGCCATGGATGAATCCGGGGGCAACGTGTCCACTCTGGGTGACACGCTCAACCAGAAGTACGAAGCAAAGATGGATGTATGTCGCGCGAAGGCAGGCATCCTCCCAAAAACTGACGCTGGCGGGGAGACGGGGAGCCCCTGCTGGCGTGATCCTGGCGACGACTTCTGGTGGGAAGACGTCGAAGGCAACTATCTCCCCATGTTCAACAACGTGCCGTATGTCAGCGTGATCCGCGACGCAGACGGCAAGATTGTGAGCACCCGCGAGTTTGGCATTGGCCTGGTCACCGAGTGCGAGCACCGCCTGAAAGAGGGCGACCGCGCTGTCATCCGCATCAGCAATACGCACAACCAATCGGCGTGGAACGAGGGCGACAAGTTCACGCTGCCCCTGATCGCCGCAGGCAGCGCGCCCCTCACGGGCGGGTCAGACGGCAGCCCTGTGCAGACCTGGACTGTGCGCAGCTCTGTGCTCGGCGGGCTGCCTGACTGGCTGTATGACCCGGAGGCCCCGGCCACCTACACCGCAGGCCCGGCCGATGTGGACCTGCTGCCCGGGGGCATCCCCTTCGAGGTGGGCGACACCATCGCGCTCGACATCGAGGGCGGGCGCCTGCGCTGGCGCCGTGACGGTGGTGCATGGACCGAGGGCGACCTGTACGGCCCGGCGCTGGATCTGGGTGACGGCCTGCTGCTGGAGGGGGCGGCCGGGGCTGCGCCATCCTTCGTGGCGGGCGACACCTGGCAATTCCGGGCAGTGGCCACCTTCGGCACCGACCGCATGCGCCAGCCGCGTGTCGGCCGCGCCTTTGCCTGGGACGGTGCTGATGTAACCGTGTCGCTGGATCTGGGCGCGGCTTTTCCTGTCGAGGCGGTCATGCTGGCGTTGCATGACATTGCCCCCGGCGCCACCGTGGAACTGGAAGGCGGCACCGCTGCGCACGGCGAATGGAGCATGCCGGTCGATGTGCGCAAGGGCATCATGCTGGCCGTCCTCGATCCTGCACACGCGGCATCCGTCCGTTACCTGCGGCTGCTCATCACCGACGCGGGCGCGGGCGGTTCCATCGGGTGGATGTGGGCGGGTACGGGCTGGCAGCCCACCGTCACCCCCAACATCACGCGCAGTCGGGCCTGGGCGCTGTCGCGCGGCACGGGGCTCAATGCTGGCGCCCTCTATCGTGGCGCGGGCACGGCGGGCAACTGGAGTTGGGACCTGGACGGCGAGCAAAGCGCCTTGTTCGACTCGGCGCTGACAGGGCTCATGGAAGTGCTGGACCACTCCGCACGCGAGGGAGTCGAAGCCCTGGCCATGGTGCCCGACCTGCTGGCCCCGGCCGACGCCGCGCTGTGCACGGTTGAGGGCGATGAAATCTCCGACATCCGCGACCGTGGTGCGTGGCAGTCCACCGCGAAGCGCTGGGTGTCCATCTCGCTGCCGCTGAGCGCGGTCATGGTGTGAGCAGCATGTTTGAGCTCACGCTGCAGACCATCCCGCCCCTGGCCTTCGCTGGCCCGGAGATCGCGGCCGTGGGCGATTCGAACTCCGCCATCAACGGCGAACTGTCGAACATGCCCGTGACCATCGACAACGCGCGCGGCGAGCACACCCAGGTGCTGGTCGCTGCCGAGGTGCTGCGCGCGCGGGGCGAGTTGCGCCAGGACGGCGAGCTGATCTTCTATGGCGCGGTGCAGGCCGTGACGCTGGGCGCCTCCGTGGTGCTGGAGCTGGAGGCTTGACCATGGGCGCACCTCTGCTGTACTCCGACCCGCTGCCGCTGCGCCGCGCCTCTGATCTGCCCCAGTACCGGGCAGACGCTGCGGACCGATACCTGCCGTGGGTGTTTGGCCGCGCCACGATGGCCCCTGTTCCTATCGACCTGACCGGCGCCGAATGGCTGGTGGCCGATCACCCCATTGCGGGCGTGGATCGTGTCACTGTCGCGGGCAAGCCCACCCAGGGCTGGCAGTTGGTGCAGCGCCTGGACGCCACCGGCCGCCCGATTGCCGTGGTCCGCCTGGCACAACCAACGCTCACGGATCCGGTGGCGGTCACCGTGGCAGGACGCCGCCACCCTGAAACCGGCGCGGTGCTGGCCACTCCTGCTGTCATCGTGCGCGAGCTGATGCGTCTTTGCGGACACACCGAGCCCCGGGACGCATGGGCCGGGCTGGATGAGCACTACGGTCAAACCGCGCTGGGCATTGTGTTTGCGGATGCGCAGCCGCTGCGCCAGGCCATCGCCGCCGTGGTGGAACCCCTGCATGCCATGTGGCGCCCCGGCTGGGCCATGCGCCGCGCGCCAGGCCAGCCCGTGGCCACCCTGGATCTGTCGTCCGTGGAGACGATCTCCGCGCGGGCGGAGACGCAGGGTCTGCGAACCGCTGCGCGCGTGACCTACGCCCACGACTGGGCGGCGGGTGCACCGCGTGGGTCCATGCAGATCGCGGCACCGACGGCGCAGCAGCGCTGGGGCGATCTCCCCATGGAAATCAGCCTGCCAGCCGTGCGCCTGGCGCGCGATGCCCTGGCGATCTCCACTCTGGTGCTGGGCTACGCTGGCCGCGCGCGGTGGATCGTGTCCGCCGAAGTCAAGCAGAGCATTGGAAGCCTGCGCGAGGGGCAGACCGTAATGCTTGCGCACCCCCATGTGCCCCAAGGCCTGGCGGTGCTGGCGTCGGTATCTCTCAGCCGCGAGACTGCCATCTACACGGTGACCGCCGAGATCTTCGCCACCGCAGCGCCACGCGTGGATCTGGTGCGCCGGGGCACCGCCATGGACGCCGCAGCGGCAGATGCGCAGCCGGTGACCTACCGCGACGGCGTGGCGACGTTCACCATTCAAGACGACGCTGGCCAGCCCATGGCCGGTGCTGCGGTCACGCTTGATGGCCTCTACACGGCCAATACGGACGCCTCCGGCAAGGTGCAGTTCCGCACGCCGCGCGGTGCCCACACCCTCACCGTGCGGATGCCAGGCTTTGCCGACATCACGCTGGAGGTCGTTGTATGACGGTCGTGCAGCGCTCTCCCAATCTGGGGCTCACCCTGCGCATGCAGCGCTTGCCGCAAGCCGCGCCCGCCGCGTCTGAGTCGCCAACCATTCCGGGCGAGGGTGAGCTTTTTGGAGTGGGGTGGCTGGGCGGGATCTTGGACGCTGGCACCAACATCGCTTCGGAGCTGCTGCCCGACGGACGCTGGGATATCCACGATATCGACCGCTGGCGGCTTGAGTCCTCGATCTGGGTGGGGACGCCTGTGGTGGTCGATTCCGATTTTGTTGCTCAGCCAGTCCCGGGGCCCGGCTTCCATTGCGTGGAGCTGCAGGTTGAAACGACCTACTACCACGACTGGCCCGGTCGCACCTACTTCGGCGTCATACAGGGCACGGCAATGACCGACGCCCATTGGGTGTTCGAGTGGGACTACATCGAGGGAGGTGACCCGGCAGTGTCAAGGCAGGGGCACCGCGTGGCCATCTACGGGAACGTGCTGCACCTGCGCGCTGCGGCCACAGGGACCAGCTCGTCGCAGACCGACACCCTGACCGCCTGGGCCTTCGTAGGCGGGGTGCAGGTCGGGCAGTTGATCTTCAAAGGCGTGGGCATTGCCACTTGATTTTGAGACATCTATGACCTGCCAAACCGAAACCTTCTCCCTCAAGCGCGGCGCGAGCTTCCATGTGCTGATCCGCATCCCCAGCGCTTTCCCAGACGGGCATTTCGTGGGCTGGACCCTGCAATCGCAGGCGCGCACCGAGGAAGACGTGCTGCTGGCCGACCTGGTTGCAACCTGGGAAGACCCGGTGACCACTCGCGTGCTGGTGCTCAAGTGCCTCGACACCACGGATTGGACGGTGGGCCAGGCGCAGTTCGACGTGAAGTTGACCGACCCCGATGGCTTCGTGCTGCCAACAGACACCGCGATCTTCTACGTGGTGCGCGGAGCTACCCATGCCTGAACGCCTGGACCTTGAAATCCAGCTGCCGCCGATGTTGTCGCTGCGGCTGCTGAAACCACCGGCAACGCTGCATGCGGACATGGCGTCCGTGATCGTGGGCAAGCCCGGCCCACCTGGCGGCATGACCTACACGCACACCCAGGCCATCGCGGCGGCGGTCTGGACTGTGGCCCACAACCTGGGCCGCCGCCCGTCTGTCGCTGTCACGGATCACCTGGGCAACCAGATCTGGCCCGACGTTCGCTGGGTAGACGACAACCTTGTGCAAGTCACCCACGGCACCCCCTTAACCGGCTTCGCTTACTGCAACTAAGGAACCACCATGAAAATCACGAACACCCTTGACGCTGGCGGCTTCAAGATCATCAACGCAGGCGATGCGACGAACCCGCAGGACCTTGTGACCAAGGCCCAGCTCGACGCGGCCGTGCAAGGCTGGAAGTGGAAAGAGCCCGTGCGCGCGGCCAGCACCGCCAACATCACGCTCTCGGGCGCGCAGACCATCGACGGTGTGAGCGTCATTGCTGGCGACCGGGTGCTGGTCAAGAACCAGAGCGCCGGGGCAGACAATGGCATTTATGTCGCGGCATCCGGAGCATGGGCGCGGGCCGCAGATTTCGACGCTGCGAGTGAAGTGGTCGGGGCTGCCGTTTTCGTGTCCGAGGGTTCGTCCAACGGCAACAGCCAGTGGCACATGACCACGGACGGCCCAGTCACCATTGGCACGACGGCCCTGGTCTGGGCCCAGGTGGGCGGCGGCACCAGCTACACCGAAGGCATCGGCATCGACATCTCCGCTGGGGTGATTTCGGTAGACCCGACTGTCGTGGCGCGCAAGTACAGCGCCACCATCGGCGACGGCTCGGCCACCACCATCACGCTAACGCACAACCTGAACACGAAGGACGTGGCGGTCAGCGTGCGCGAGGTTTCCGGCGATGCGGGCGTGCTGGTGGACTGGGTGGCCAACGGTGTCAACACCGTGCAGCTCACCTTCGGCACGGCACCCAGCTCGGGCCAATACCGGGCCACGGTGATCGCATGAAGCACGTCGGCCGTCGAACTGATGCGAAGGATGTGGTTGCCAAGGAGCAGCTGGATGCCTACGTGCCTATGGCGGTGGGCTCAACCTACGCCAAAACCGACTTGATGGCCGACGCGCCTGTCGGGCGCTGGGTTTCGTATCTGACCGTCACAGGCGGCGGAACCGACTGGCCCACTGCACTGACCGTGGCTTACTGGAACGTTCTCACCTTTGGTCTTGGCTCGCGGACTACACAGTTTGCCCAGGAGGCATTTCAGACTGGGGTGGAAGTTGGCGGCATTTTCGTGCGTGCAAAGCACGACAGCACCTGGACTCCATGGAAGCGCCTTGCATCACACGCGGAGGCCG
Organism: Acidovorax sp. LjRoot38; assembly: GCF_964252975.1. Lineage (NCBI taxonomy): Bacteria > Pseudomonadati > Pseudomonadota > Betaproteobacteria > Burkholderiales > Comamonadaceae > Acidovorax > Acidovorax sp. LjRoot38. Next base: position 8,833 of record NZ_CAXUPT020000004.1, read on the forward strand.
TAGCTTCCGTGTCTGGTGGCGTCATGGATTGCGCGATTGCCAACACGTTCTCGGCCGCGATCAGCGCCAACACCACGCTGTCGTTCAGCAACATCCCCTCCGGTGCGTATTCGTGCGTGCTGGAGATCAACCATACCGGGGGCGCGATCACCATGCCCAGCGGCACGGTGTGGGTGGGCGGAACGCCCATCTTCACGGCAGGCACGCGGCATCTGATCTTCTTCCAGCGCGCTACGTTGGGCACGGCAGGGTGGTACGCCTCTGCGCTGGCGGGGTTTGCGGCATGAACCGGGGCATGGCGCTATCCGCACGCCGAGATCAATTCCGGTACTGGGGCTTGCTGTTGCAATCGACCAACGGCGGGCCGGAATTCGGGATCACCGAAGTGGAGCTGCGCGCCACCGTGGGCGGCGCCGATGTCACCGCGTCGAGCACTCCGGCCACTGCCACCACTACGTTTGCGCCGTTCGCAGCAAGCTCGACCGTGGACAACAGCACCTCCACCTACTGGAGATCCACCAGTCCAACGAATCAGCGGCTGGCGTATGACCTGGGCACCCCCACCGTGATCCGGCAGGTGGCGATCTACCCCTACGCCATCGTTTCCTACAACCCGAACTCTTTCGTGATCCAAGGCTCGCACGACGGCGTGTCGTGGGTCAGCTTGCGTGAACTGCCGGATCTGTTTTGGACCGCTGGCGTGCAAAGAACTTTCAGCCTATGACTGCTCAACTTTTCTTCATCGACACGGCGTCCGGTGAATACCCCGTGACGCTCGCCCAGATCCGTGCGGCCCACCCGCTGACGGTGTTCCCGGAGCCGTTCAATGAGGCGTTTGAGGCGTTCGCCCCAGTGGCTGCCGTCGCACCGCCTGAGCACAACCCGGCAACGCACAAGGCTGTGGAGATTCAGCCCGTCGAGGCCAGTGGTGGATGGGAACAGGCATGGATGGTGGTGCCTCTCGCGGCAGACGATATCGCCCAGGTGCGAGCGGGCCTGCTGGCCGCCCTAAACGCGGAGTACGAGCGCCGGATGCATGTGATCGCCGGTGGCTACCCACTGAGCGAGCGCGAGAGTTGGCATGTGCAGACCTCGGAAGCCCGGGCGCTGATCGCCGATGTGCATGCGCTCACGCCATGGATCAACGGTGCGGCCGCCGCCCGACAGATCGACCGCCTGGTCCTGGCCCAGCGCATCGCCGCCAAAGACGACCAGTACCGCGTCATACACGGTGCGCTCACGGGTGCGTGCCAGCGCATCGAGGACCAGATTGACGCAGCGGGCGAGGACGCCCAGGCCCTGCAGCTGATTGACGTGCTGGCCGGGTGGCCAGGCCAGGAGATACAGCAGTGATCCAAGACGATTTTGGAAACCTCGTGGACCCCACTACAGCCGCCACCATCCACGCCCGTCTGGACGACGGCGATCAACGGTTCTCGCGTGTGGAGGCGGAGCAGATCGCGCTGCGCCGAGAGCTGGAGGTCAACACCCTGGCCACCCGGGCGGTGAAGGCCGACACGGCTGAACTGGTCGAACTCTTCCAGTCGTTCAAGGGCGCCATCAAGGTCTTGAACTGGCTGGGCAAGTTGGCAAAACCCATGGCCTATATCGTGGGCTTTGGCACTGCGTGTCTGGGCTTCTGGACTGCGCTGAAAGGGCACAAATGAAAGAATTCATCCGAAAGCGCCTGGTCGAAACCGCGCTGGCCATCACCTTTGGCGCTGCAGGCGGCGTCGCCACCTACTACGCCGTGCAGCAGCACAGCGACTCTGTGGTCCTGGCGATGGAGCTGGGCAGCCACTACGAAAGCAGCGGGCGCCACATCGGCACGCCCTACGTGGACAAGCTGGGCAAGGGCCAGCCCCTCACTGTGTGCAATGGCGTGACAGGCCCGGAGGTGGTGGCGGGTCGCACGTACTCGCGCGAGGATTGCAAGCGGCTGGAGCTGCCCAAGTACATCGAGGCGGAGCGCCTGGCCCGCGCTGCGCTCAAGAACTGGGACGCCTACAACGTGTGGGTGCGCGTGAGCCTGATCGATATGGTCTACAACCTGGGCCCGGCCGTGCTGAACGACACTACGCTGGTGCGCCTGGGCAATTCGGGCGATCTGGTGGGCATGTGCGAACAGATGCCCCGGTGGGTGCGAGGCACCGTCAACGGCCAATCTGCGGTGCTGCCCGGCCTGGTGGACCGCCGGGCCACCACGCGCGAGCTGTGCGCGGAGTGGGGCAGGGACGGGCATTTCAGCTCCGGGCTGATCTCGGAGGTGCGCCCATGAGCCCCGGGCAAATCATCATCCTGCTGAGCCTCGCGGCAAATGCCGTGCTGGGCTGGGCCTACCTGGGCCAGCGCGACGACACGACCGAGGCGCGCACCGCGCTGCGCGACATGGAGGGCCAGCGTGACGGGGCCAGGCAGGCGGCCAGCGAATGCAGCGACAGTGTGGACGATCTGCGGGAGTTGGCCGACAAGCGGGCTCGCGAGGCTGCGCCAGCCCGGGCCGCTGCTGCCACCACGGCAAAGACGCACAACCAGCGGGCGGACACTATCTTGTCCACGCCCGCGCCAGTGCCGGGCGACGTGTGCGCCAGCGCGCAGGCCAGGGTCGATAGCTGGCTGCAGGGGAGGGTAAAGCCATGAAATATGCTATTGCTTTGATAGCTGTCAGCGCTTGCCTGCTGGGCTGCGAGACTGCGCCACGCGTGGAAATCCAGCGTGTGAATGTGGCCGTCCCCATCGAGTGCAAGGAGCCAATCCCGGAGCGGCCAGTGATGCCGACCGAGGCCCTGCGCCCAGGCGCCACGGTAGACCAGTTCACCCAGGTCGCACAGGCTGAGATCGAGCGGCGCGAGGGCTACGAAGTGCAGCTGCGCGCGGCGCTCGCGGTGTGCACTGCGCCTGTCGGGACGGGGCCGGCCAAGGAGCCCCTGGGGCTGCGGGCTGCCTGGCCGAAGTAGAGGGTCTCAAAGGCTGACATCCTGCACCGCCATGCCTTCGCGGGCGAGCTTTTCGGTGAAGGATGTGACGTGATTGGAGCCGCAGATATAGAGCAAAGGCCAAACGTTCAAGTCTAGGATCCGTCGAATCCACTCCTCCTCACGCCGATCAAACGCAGTACGCTCTATTGCTTCTGCTTGCTCCGGTGTGAGTGGTGGCATATCCCAAAACTCGCGAACGCCTGGATGCAGTTCCTCATGGATAGCCCCGAGAATTTTTCGTTCCTCATGTTCAGGGTCGCAGTAGCGGTGAGGCAAGCCGCGGTCAGACGAGATCCCCTTAGCGATGGTCTCCGAGCAGCTCCAATGCTTCAGCGCGTCAAGGCTCATCTCCTCGCCGATTGCTTGAATCCCATGGGCTTCACAGAGTTTTAAAACACCTGCCCGGAAAGCCTCGATGTCCTCTGCTGTCGCTTGTCGCGAACCCATTTGCACTGAGTGAGTTGTTCCCAGCAGCAGCACGCTTTTGGGACTCATCGTGAAACCCGGACTCGGCCAGCCGCTACATCTGCGCGCAGCACATCATTGATCCGCGTCTGCCAGCCTGCGCCCTGGGCCTTGAATGCCTCAATCACCTCTGGGTCGAGCCGCAGCGTGGTGCGCACCTTGGCGTCGGCCTTGGTCGTACCCACAGGCCGCCCACGCTTGCGCGCCACGATATCGGCAGGCGTGTGCACCGCGCCATGTTCGCCCGCCAGCGCCTGATCGACGCTGCGAAGCAGGGCCGCCTCGAATTCAGCGACTTCCGGGTCCTTAGTTTTGGGCATCGAACTTCTCCTTGATTGCCTTCAGCACGTCGGTGCTGATGTTGTCGAACTTGGCCTTGGCGTACACCAGCACCAGCACCACCTCGCCCTTGGCGTTGCGGGTGAAATAGATCACCCGAGCGCCGCCGCGTGTGCCCATGCCAGCACGGCCCCAGCGCACCTTGCGCAGACCGCCAGAGCCGGGTATCACGTCACCGGCTTCGGTGTTCACAGCGATCCAGCTGATGAATTCGTTGCGCTCTGCATCGGTCCAGACCTTGGCAGACCAGCTGATGAATTCGGGGGTTTCGATGACTGTGAACATGGGTTTAATTGTAGCGACAAATAATAAACGCGCAACACTTTTTCTGTGCGCACGGAAAAATAATTGCTGTTCGTTTATCCAGTGGTGCACAATCCCGCCATGCCCTCCGACCAGATCGTTCAAACCGCTATCGCCCTGATGGGCCCGACCGCCATCTGGCTGTCGCAAAGCCGCAGCCTGCGGTTCCAGCGGTGGGCCTGCATCGTGGGGCTCGCGAGCCAGCCCTTCTGGCTCTGGGCGGTGTGGGACAGCGGCCAGTGGGGCGTCGCCGTGGTGGCGGTGGTGTGCGCCCTGGCCTGGCTGAAGGGGCTGTGGGTGCACTGGCTGGCACCGCGCCCACCGTCCGGCGTGGGCACCTTGGCGCTGCCGCCTGAAAGTAGGTTGAAGTGATCTGATCGCTGAGAGGATCCTACCCTGGGGATTACTACCGGTGCGGTGTAGCTTCAAAGCGGACATTTCGCTACGCTGCGGTCTTCAAGATATCGAGATGATTTATGAACCACTTGACGCTCACGTATTGGACGAATCGCTGGGGCTCCACCACCACAGTTCACCTGACCCCTACACACAAAGGCTGGGAATTTGAAGCGGTGGCGCATTCAGGGCCCACGGACTTCGAAGGGGTGCCCCACTTTTACGGCAACTTCGAGCAGGACAACGTCTGCTATCCCAGGGGCATAGATGGCTATCTCGGGTTCATCTGGAAAGAACTCAGAGACGAGCGGATCGACATGGCAAGAGCCCAAGAGCTGATGGACGACATCGGCAAATGGGTCAGTGAAGTTGAGCAGAGCCGGCCCAAGTGGCGGGGCTGGAACTGCTGAGCATGGTCGGAGCGAGGGCACAATGCAGCCCTCTCCAGCCAGCGCGCATCCATAATCCTCACCCTCCGCATCGACAAGATAGAACCCGGCAACTACCGGGCCCAAGTATTCGACGGCCGGGAGGAGCTGGGCGAGTTCGGCGCCCCTGGCATCGCCGCAGTCATCTGACAGTGCGCTGGCCAGCCGATGCCGCACCTGTCCGGGTATCACGTCTGGTATGAGCACGTTTGCGCGGGCACTATCCCCATGAGCAACATGCGAATCGACCCCGATGGGATCGCTCAGCGGCTGATGAGCCTGCACGGGTCGGTGCGGGGGTGAGCCGACTTCCGCGCATGCATAATTGCTGCAACAATTCGTAAGGAGATCACATGACGTTGCTCAGCACGCGGAAAAGGGAAATTGAGGCCTTAGAGGGGTTTGCAATCGATATTCAGTTATCAAGCACTGGATTGGCGGCAGATCTGAAGACTCAAGGCCTTCCTTCGTACGATTACGCAAGGAAAGCTGCAGGGACCATGACGGTTTTGGCGTGGAAGACGCAACGTTTTAGTGCTTCATATCCCGGTTACTCGTGCGACGTTCTTCACAAGGACGGGACCGTGGCCCATGGGAACACGCTGCTGCAGACGGTTAGGGCATAGCCGCAAAAGTCAGGGACATTTCCGAGGGACATTGGCGAGTATTCCAGGGGGTCACTGGGGGTCAAAATCGGCTCGCCATCCTGTAAGCCCGTGTCACGCCTACCCGCCTTTTTTAGTTCGAGTCCAATCGCGCCTACCAAGTTTTTCCCTGAAGGAAACCAGCTTTCAGACCACTGAAAAACTTGTGGAAACCTTGACCAGGTTTCAAAAAGTACAAAGCCACCTTATTACAGGTGGCTTTTTCTTTGGTCGCGCTCGAATCAGTCCTCTTTTTTATGCGATGTCGGGCGTCGCGGTCGTTCATCGCCCTGGGGATACCGACGAACTTCTTTGTTGGCTCCTTGCACCCATTGAGTTCACCGAGGGTGACGGCGCCTGCGTGTCTGGCGGCAAATCAATGAATTGGTTTTTGTCTGACACGAAGACGCACGGGGTCGCGATAACTTTGGTGCCTTCAAAGAGAAGGGATGCCACCATGAACACTCCATCCAATTCTTCAAGTGCCCATCAGGGTTTTGTGGACACTGATCCTGAACTGGGTCTGTACGACATCCGGATCTTCTGGCTTGCTGCTCTCGCCGCCATCGTTGCGGTGCTTGCCGTGGCGTACTTCAAGATGGGCTATTGAGGAAGAATGCCCATGTTCCGGCATGGTTGCTACCGTGGAGAAATCCGGCGGGGCTTCTTGTGGGTGCACCCATAGCGCTGCCTTGGCTCAGGCCTTCAACGGGGGCTCTTGCTCGAGCGGTCTCGTCGGTGCTTCAGCCCCCTGTGCAGGCACACGCACTTGTGGAAGGCAGTCCGGGTATTCGCGTTGGATGAAGGTCACCAGCGCTTCGCGCACCCGGCACCGCAGGTCGAACGCCAGGCTGGATGATCGTGCGGAGACCAGCACGCGGATCTGGATGGTGCGCTCGGTCACATCGGTGAGCTGCAGCACGTTCACTCGCCTGTCCCACTCTGGTGCGGTTTCCAGCACCCGCTGCAATTCGGCCCGCAGCGGGTCCAGCGGCAGGCGATAGTCGGCAAACAGGAAAACGGTTCCCAGGATTTCAGAGCTGGTGCGTGTCCAGTTTTGAAACGGGTTTTCTATAAACCACTGCAGCGGGATGATCAAGCGCCGCTCGTCCCAGATGCGCAGCACCACATAGGTGCTGGTGATTTCTTCTACCCGCCCCCATTCCCCTTCGACGATGAGCACATCGTCGATACGGATGGGCTGGGCCAGTGCGATCTGCAGGCCAGCGATCATGTTGCTGAAGACCGGGCGCGCTGCAATGCCCGCCACAATCCCCACCACCCCGGCCGACGCGAGCAAACTGGCACCTACTTGCCGGGCTCCTGGAAAAGTCATGAGCATGAGCGCGAGGCCCGCCATCACCACACCGGTCATCGCCGTGCGCGACAGCACGCGTGCCTGGGTGGCGATGCGTCGGGCCGTGAGGTTGTCTTCCACATCTGCGGGGTGTTGGGCAATGACCCCATTGGCCAGGCCGCCAATCGCCGCAATCAGCAGCCAGCAGGTTCCGCCAATCACCGCCAGGCCATTGAGATGGCGGATACCGCCGATGTAAGGCAGATCATCGCTGGCGGCTTGCCATACCAGTTGCAGCGCGATCAACGGCAGCAGAATCCGCATGACCGGTATGCATGCCAGCACCACGGTCTGCACCACGGGGAGGGGGGTTGTTGCGCGGCGCAGAACGATGGCGACCATCCGATGGGCGATGGCTGCCAAGGTCGTGGCAAACAAGGCCGCTACCGCCGTAGCGAGCCAGGGGGAGAGCTGCAAACTTTCGAGCATCGTGTGAAAAAGAGGGCAAACGCCCACTATCGCACCGGCAAACGTATTCAGCTGTCAGACGGTGCGCCGCACCGGTTGATGGGCTGGTGCAGGCCTGTGACGGCTGCGCCAAGCGTGGTGACGCTACCGGGCCCGGCAAGTGTCACCCCGGCGACAGTGGCGCGTAGCTAGTCATCAGGGTATTCCTTTGCTGGTGCCGGGCTGCCCGTTCCCTAGAATGTGCTGCACTGCAATACATGGGCTTCCAGCCCGAGGAGTTCGTCGTGTCCGAACAGAAAAGTGCCGCGCCCAAGTCGGCGCAGCGTGTCATCAAAAAATACCCCAATCGCCGTCTGTACGACACAGACACCTCCACCTACATCACCCTGGCCGAGGTGCGCCAGTTGGTCATGGCCAACCAGCAGGTGGTAGTGCGCGACGCCAAGACGGGCGAAGACCTCACGCGCAGCATTCTGCTGCAGATCATTCTGGAAGAAGAGGCCGGTGGCGCACCCATGTTCACCGAGGCGGTGCTGGCCAACATCATCCGTTTTTATGGCCATGCCATGCAGGGTTTCATGGGCGCGTATCTGGAGAAGAACGTACAGGCGTTTACCGACGTTCAGGCCAAGCTGGCCGAGCAGTCGCAGAGCGTGACGCCAGAGATGTGGGCCCAGTTCATGAGCCTCCAATCGCCCATGCTCAAGGGCATGATGGGCAACTATGTGGAGCAGTCGCAGTCCATGCTCACGCAGATGCAGGAGCAGATGCAAAAGCAGACGGAGCAGATGCTGGGCGCGTTTGGACTCAAGCGGTAGCCCCCCGGAGCCGCTTCGCGGCTTCCCCCAGGGGGACGCCGCCAGCGCGGCGGGGCGGCCCTTGCGCGGTGGCCGCTGGCCTAGGATCGCGCCAGTTTCATAGGTCGCGGCGAGTCGCAAGCATTGCAGGCAATTGCCCGTCCCACCGGTCTGACGCCGGAACTGGGACAATACGGGGATATGAGCGAAGCAATTGCCCCCACCAAAACACCCAAAGTCGGATTCGTCAGCCTGGGCTGCCCCAAGGCACTGACCGATTCCGAGTTGATCCTCACGCAGCTGAGCGCGGAGGGTTACGAAACCTCCAAGACCTTCCAGGGCGCGGACCTGGTCATCGTCAACACCTGCGGCTTCATTGACGACGCCGTCAAGGAAAGCCTGGACACCATTGGCGAAGCCTTGGCCGAGAACGGCAAGGTCATCGTCACCGGCTGCCTGGGCGCCCGCACGGGCGACGACGGCGGCAACATGGTGCGCCAGATGCACCCCAGCGTGCTGGCCGTGACCGGTCCGCATGCCACGCAAGAGGTGATGGATGCCGTCCACCTGAACCTGCCCAAGCCGCACGACCCGTTTGTGGACCTGGTGCCGGGCAGCTTTGGTATTGCGGGCATCAAGCTCACGCCCAAGCACTATGCGTACCTCAAGATCAGCGAAGGCTGCAACCACCGTTGCACCTTCTGCATCATCCCGTCCATGCGCGGTGACTTGGTGTCGCGGCCCATTGGCGATGTGCTCAGCGAGGCCAAGGCCCTGTTTGAAGGTGGCGTCAAGGAGTTGCTGGTCATCAGCCAGGACACGTCGGCCTACGGTGTGGATGTGAAGTACCGCACCGGCTTCTGGGATGGCAAGCCGGTCAAGACGCGCATGCTGGAGCTGGTGCAGACGCTGGGCGAGATCGCCGAACCCTACGGCGCCTGGGTGCGGCTGCACTACGTGTACCCGTACCCCAGCGTGGACGAGGTGATCCCGCTCATGGCCACGGGCCGCGTGCTGCCCTACCTGGATGTGCCTTTCCAGCACAGCCACCCCGACGTGCTCAAGCGCATGAAGCGCCCGGCCAGCGGCGAGCGCAACCTGGAGCGCATCCAGCGCTGGCGCGAGGCCTGCCCCGAGATCGTGATCCGCAGCACCTTTATCGCCGGCTTCCCTGGCGAGACGGAAGAAGAGTTCCAGCACCTGCTCGATTTTGTGCGCGAGGCGCAGATCGACCGTGCGGGCTGCTTTGCCTACAGTGATGTGACGGGCGCCGCTGCCAATGAGCTGCCGGGCATGTTGCCTCTGGAAGTGCGCGAAGAGCGCCGTGCCCGCTTCATGGCAGTGGCCGAAGAGGTGTCGATTGCCAAGCTGCAGCGCCGCGTGGGCGCCACCATGCAGGTGCTGGTGGATTCAGCGCCTGGCCTGGGCCGCAAGGGCGGTGTGGGCCGCACCTATGCGGATGCGCCCGAGATCGACGGCACCGTGCAGCTGCTGCCGCCCGAGAAGATCAGCAAAACCATGAAGGTGGGCGAGTTCACCAAGGCGCGCATTGTCGGCGTGCGTGGGCACGATCTGGTGGCGCAACCCATTTGATAGCTATGTAATTGATAGCTATCTGCGCTTTTTAGATAAGCGCTGGCGGCTAAAAATACCATGAAAAAAGGCTTCCCAGGGGAAGCCTTTTTTGTGGTCGTTCTCCCGCAAGGGAGAACTGCGCAGGGCAGCTTACACGCGCTTGCGGTATTCGCCGGTGCGGGTGTCGATTTCGATCTTGTCGCCTTGGCTGACAAACAGGGGCACGGGCACTTCAAAGCCGGTGGCGATCTTGGCAGGCTTCATGACCTTGCCGGAGGTATCGCCCTTGACGGCGGGTTCCGTCCAGGTGATTTCACGCTCGACGCTGGTGGGCAGTTCGACCGAGATGGCCTTGCCGTCGTAGAACACCACTTCCACGGTCATGCCGTCTTCCAGGTAGTTCAGCGAGTCGCCCATGTTTTCGGCTTCCACTTCGTACTGGTTGTACTCGGTGTCCATGCACACGTACATGGGGTCGGCGAAGTAGGAGTAGGTGCACTCCTTCTTGTCCAGGATCACGTTGTCGATCTTGTCGTCGGCCTTGAACACGACTTCGGTGCCGAAGTTGCCGATCAGGCTCTTGAGCTTCATGCGCACGGTGGCTGCACCGCGGCCGCCGCGGGCGTATTCGGTCTTCAGGACCACCATGGGGTCCTTGCCGTGCATGATGACGTTGCCGGCGCGGATTTCTTGAGCGATTTTCATAGCAAGTTGCTTGGGTTGGGGCCGCTCAACGCGCGGGCTGGCAAACCGCCTGGTTTGCGCGCCGGTGCATGTTCTGCGGCGAAAGTGCGCGGGGTGGTGGCACTGCTGTGCCGTACCTGATTTGCGCAAAGCCTCGGATTTTACCGTTTTTCGGCGACAAAGCCCAAAAGTTGTGCAACGAGGTTGTCCTGCATCAGCAGGCGCGCACGGGCGGCCTGGGTGCAGGCCGTCCACTCGGCCAGGGTGTCGTCGCCGGGCCATTGCAGCGGCTCGGCGTCCAGTCCGTTCCAGGTCGCGTGGAACTGCCGCAGCGATGCGGGGGCCTGCAGCCAGTCCAGAAACGCCCAGAGCTTGTCGTGGTGCGCGTTGTCATGCTGCGGGTAGATCTGCCACACAAACGCCTGGCCCGCCCACAGCGCCCGCACCAGCGAGTCCTCGCCGCGTACGGCGTTGAAGTCACAGGCCCAGAGCATCTCGTCAAACGCAGGCTGGGGGCGGTGGGGTAGATATGAAATTGATAGCTGCTCGCGCTTGTCAGATAAGCGCTGGAGACCCTTTTGAGCGATATTTTGATCACAGCTCTCAGCCAATGCAGCCCGCACGGCGGCCGTGGGGCGGCCCGGAGTCACCAGCAACTGCGTGGGCCGTGTCTGGCCGTGCCGCAGCAGCTCCGGCAAGGCGGCGGGTTCATAGCAGAACAGCGAAACCCAGCGCTGCTCGGCGCAACCATCGCCCAGCCCGAAGGCGGCGGCGTGTTCTGCACGCCAGGCGCTGCGGTCAAACGCCTCGCGCCGTGCCATCAGGTCGGGTTCGCGCAGCAAGCCGCCCGTGCCGGGCGTGAAGCCAGGGTAGAAGAACCAGCGCGTCCACCCTGCGGCGGGGCCGGACAGGATGGGTGACGGCAGCCTGTGGTTGCGCTCCACGTAAGCTTCTGCCGACAGGTATTCCAGGTTGATCCAGACTGGTTTGGAGGATTTTTGGCCTCTAGCGCTTGATGGATAAGCGCTATAAGCTATGAATTCAGGAGCGATATCGCAGCCGAAGGCCTCCACCATCACATCGGGGGCGGGTTTATCAGGGCTCGGTGGTGGCGAACACCAGGCGCGCAACTCCACGCCGGGGCAGCCCTGGGGCGCCATCCACTGCAGGGCCGAAGCGTCGTCCACCCACAGGCGCACGCGGTGGCCCAGCGCGGCCAGTTGCGCCACAAGGCGCCAGCACACGCCGATGTCGCCAAAGTTGTCGATCACGCGGCAGAACACATCCCACTGGAGCGGGGGCAGGGGGCGGCTCATGGTGATGGCCCCGTTGGCTGCGCGCGCAGGTGCTCCACAAGCAACCGGGCAACGCTGGAGAGCGATTCTTCAGACCGCACACACAGCGCCAGCCGCCGCTGCGCCCAGGTCTCGTTCAGCGTGACGGTGCGGATGGCCAGCGTGCCCCGGTACAGCGCGGCGCTGCCACGGGGCATCACGCCCACCCCCAGGCCCGCGTTGACCATGAGGCACAGCGCGTCGTAGCTCGTCACCTGCATGCGCAGGCGCAGTGGCAGGCCCGCCTCGGCGGCCGCGCGGGTCAGCTGGTTGTTGATGGCGCTGCCTGGGTGCGCGCCCACAAAGTCAAAAGGCAGGGCGTCTGCCAGGCGCACGGACTTGCGTCGCACCAGCGCGTGGCCGGTGGGTACCACCAGCACCAGTTCGTCGGTGCGGTAGGGCAGCAGTGTCACGCGTTCGCCGTAGCTGCCTTCGTTGAGGATGCCCACGTCGGCGGCGTTCTCGGCCACGGACTGGGCAATCGCGGTACTGATCTGCTCCTGCAGCCGCACATCCACCTGAGGGTGTTGCTCTAAAAAGCTCTGCAACTCGGCGGGTAAAAACTGCGTGATGGCCGAAATATTGGCCACCACACGCACATGGCCGCGCACGCCCGTGCCGTAGTCGCGCATCTGCGTGGCGATGCCGTCCAGATCGTTCAGCACACCGCGCGCCAGGTTCAGCAGCGCAAACGCGGCGGCGGTGGGCTCGGTGCCTTTGTTGCTGCGGGTGAACAAGGCCACCTGCAGCGCGTCTTCCAAGTCGGCCAGGCGGCGGCTCACGGCCGATGCGGCCAGATGCTCGCGCGCGGCTGCAGCGGCGATGGTGTTTTCTTCCATCACGGCAACGAACAGGCGCAGGGAGACGGGGTCGAGTTTCATGGGGCACCGATGGTAGCAAGCCGCTTGCTTGCCATGCCGGATTGCGATGGTGGCTTGTTGCTTGAGCGTTTTGCAGGAGGGCCGCAGGTGCGCATCATTCCGGCCCAGCATCACCGCCCGCAGGAGACACACAGTTCCATGGATTCCATCGCTTCCCCCGCCGCACTGCAAGGCGTGCGCGTCATCGAAATGGGCCAGCTGATTGCCGGGCCGTTCTGCGGCAAGACGCTGGGCGAGTTTGGCGCCGACGTGATCAAGATCGAAGCGCCCGAGACCGGCGACCCGCTGCGCAACTGGCGCCTGATCAAGGAAGGCACCTCCGTCTGGTGGCAGGTGCAGTCGCGCAACAAGCGCTCGGTGGCGCTGGACCTGCGGCAAAAGGAGGGGCAGGACATCGCTCGCCAGCTGATCGCCGAGGCCGATGTGCTGGTCGAAAACTTCCGCCCCGGCACGCTCGAAGGCTGGGGCATGTCGCCCGAGGAACTGCACGCGCTCAACCCCGGCCTGGTCATGCTGCGCATCTCGGGCTACGGCCAGACCGGGCCGTACCGCGACCTGCCGGGCTTTGGTGCCATTGGCGAGGCCATGGGCGGCCTGCGCCACCTGACGGGCGAGCCCGGTCGCGTGCCGGTGCGCGTCGGGGTGTCGATTGGCGACACGCTCGCCGCGCTGCACGGCACCATCGGCGTGCTCACGGCGCTGTACCACCGCAAGGTCAACGGCGGCAAAGGCCAGGTGATCGACGTTGCGCTGCACGAGGCGGTGTTCAACGTGATGGAAAGCCTGATCCCCGAATACAGTGCTTTCGGCGCGGTGCGCGAGGCCGCAGGCAGCGCCCTGCCGGGCATTGCGCCCAGCAACGCCTACCCGTGCACCGACGGCTGGGTGCTGGTGGCGGGCAATGGCGACAGCATTTTCAAGCGGTTGATGGATGCCATCGGCCGGCCCGATCTGGGCGCCGCGCCGGACCTGTCCAACAACACCGGCCGCGTGGCCCGCGTGGAGGAGATCGACGCTGCGATTGGCGCCTGGAGCGCGCAGCGCACCGTGCCGCAGGTGCTGGATGCATTGGGCGCCGCCCGCGTGCCGGCGGGCAAGGTCTACACCGCCAAAGACATTGCCGAAGACCCGCACTACCGCGCCCGCGACATGCTGTTGACGCAGCAGACACGCGACGGCTACAGCGTGGAAGTGCCGGGCATCGTGCCCAAGCTCTCGGGCACGCCCGGAACCATCCGCAGCAGTGCTCCGCACCTGGGCGATGACACCGATGCGGTGCTTGCCGACGCGGGTTTGACGGCCGAACAGATCGCCCTGCTGCGCAGCAAGGGGGTCATTCAATGAGTTCATCCAACACCGTGTGGCAAGGCGCGAACCGCCGCATCCACATGCAGGAGGTCGGCCTGCGCGACGGCCTGCAGATGGAGAAGGCCTTTGTGCCCACGGCCGACAAGATCACGCTGTGCAATGCGCTGTCGGCAGCGGGCCTGTCCAAGATCGAGGTGACTTCGTTCACATCGCCCACCGCCATTCCCGCGCTGAAAGACGCCGAGGTCGTCATGCGCGAGATTACGCGCCGCCCTGGCACGGTCTACACCGCGTTGGTGCCCAACCTTCGAGGGGCAGAGCGTGCCATCGAGTCGCGCACGGACGAGTTGAACCTGGTCATGTCGGTGAGTGCCACGCACAACCTGGCCAACCTGCGCATGACGCCGGAACAGTCGTTCGCAGCGCTGGCGCAGGTGGTCGCGCTGGCGCAGGGCGCCAACGTGGCGGTGAATGTGTCGCTGTCCTGCGTGTTCGGCTGCCCCATGGAAGGCGATGTGCCCGAAGCCGACGTGTTCGGCTGGGTGCAGCGCTTTGTAGACTTGGGTGTGCGTGGCATCACGCTGTGCGACACCACGGGCATGGCCTACCCCACGCAGGTGCACCAGATCACGGTGGCGGCCCGCGCGCGCTGGCCGGGTGTGGAGTTCACGCTGCACTTTCACAACACGCGCGGCATGGGCCTTGCCAACGTGCTGGCGGCCATCGACGCGGGTGCGGACCGTTTTGATGCCTCGCTGGGCGGCCTGGGCGGCTGCCCGTATGCGCCCGGCGCCAGCGGCAATGTGTGCAGTGAAGAGATCGTGCATGCGCTGGCGCTGATGGGCTACGACACGGGCGTTGACCTGGCCCGGCTGGTGGCAGCTGCGCAGCAGTTGCCTGTGCTCTTCGGCCACGACATTCCGAGTCAGATCGCCAAGGCAGGCCCGCGCTTGGCGCTGCACCCGGTGCCGACGGATTTCGACGCCATCCGCGAAAGAGCGCTTTCGCGTTGAATGCGGGCGAGCCTGCATTCATTCACAACAACAGGAGACAAAAGCCATGACATTTCAAACGATGCTGTCCCGCCGACTCTTCACGGCTGCTATGTTGTGCTCTGCTGCCTTGGCCGCAGGCGCGCAGGACAAGTACCCGTCCAAGCCCATCACCGTGGTCGTGCCCCAGGCTGCGGGAGGCGCCAATGACGCCATTGCGCGCGTGGTGGCGCAAAAGCTCGGCGAGCAACTGGGCCAGAGCGTGATCGTGGAGAACCGCCCTGGTGCCGGCGGCACGCTGGCCACGGGCACCACGGCCCGCGCGCGCAACGATGGCTACACCCTGCTGCTGACGGCCGACAGCGCCCATGTGATTGGCCCCGCGCTGTACAAGAACCCCGGCTTTGACCCGGTGAAAGATTTTGCCCCCGTGGCCCCTGTCGCCACGGCCGGTTATGTGCTGGTGGCGCACCCGTCGTTTCCCGCCAACAACGTGGCCGAGCTGGTGAACTTGGCCAAGGCCAGCCCTGGCAAGTATTCGATTGCCTCGGCGGGCAACGGCACGCTGAACCACCTGATCGGCGAGATGCTGCAAAAGGCCGCTGGCATTCAGCTGCAGCACATTCCGTACAAGGGGTCCGCCGCAGCCGCCACCGACGTGGTGGGTGGGCAGGTGCCGCTGTCGGTGCAAAGCCTGCCGTCGGCCATTGCGTTCATCAAGGCGGGCAAGCTCAAGGTGCTGGGCGTGGTCAATGAAAAGCGTGTGGCTGCGCTGCCCGGTGCGCCCACCATTGGCGAGACGATCAAGGGCTTTGACCAGGCGCCCTGGTACGCGCTGTTTGCCCCGGCCGGCACGCCCGCGCCCATCGTGGCGCAACTGCAGGCCGAGGTGGCCCGGGCGCTGGAGCACAAGGACGTGGTGGACAAGCTGGCTACCGTGGGCTGTGAACCCTTCAAGGGCACGGCAGCCCAACTGGCGGCGCTGGTTCAGTCCGACCTGCCCAAGTGGAGCCGCGTGGTGAAGGACACCGGCGCCACCGTGGATTGAGCGCCTGAGATGGCTATGGCGGGTGCTGGCTGCCCAGCCGCCGCCCCGGAACGACATTCAACAACAGAGAAAGCGGAGACATCGCATGAACCTGCATCGCAAGCAATTCACGTCCCTGGCCCTGGCGGCCGTCGCCACCGGCTTTTGGGGTTCTGCCCTGGCGCAAGGCGCCTACCCTACCAAGACCGTGACCATGGTGGTGCCCACCGCCGCAGGTGGCACCACCGACCTGTCGGCCCGGATGCTGGCCCAGGCCCTGGCGCCGGTGCTGGGCCAGTCGGTCATCGTGGACAACAAGGGCGGTGGCAACGGCAATATTGCCGCCAGCATCGTCAAACGCGCCGAGCCCGATGGCTACACCGTGTTCATGCAGTACTCGGGCTACCACGTCATCTCTCCCCACATCACCAAACAAAAGCAGTGGGACCAGGCCGACTTTCAGCCCGTGGCCAACGTGATCTCGGCCCCGCAGATCATCGTGGTGCGCAACGACCTGCCCGTGAAGACGCTGCCTGAGCTGATGGCCTATGCCAAGGCCAACCCCGGCAAGCTTAACTACGCCTCATCGGGCAATGGCTCGCTGCAGCATGTCACGGGCGCCATGCTGGAGCAGCAGGGCGGCATCAAGATGGTCCACGTGCCCTACAAAGGCACGGGCCCCGCGCTGCAGGACCTGCTGGGTGGGCAGGTGGACCTGACTTTTGGCACCGCGCCTCCGTTCATGCCCCACATCGCCAGCGGCAAGCTGCGCGTGCTGGCCGTGACGGGCAAGCAGCGGCTGCCCAGCCTGCCCGATGTGCCCACCACGGCCGAGGCGGGTTACCCCAAGGTCGATGCCACGTCGTGGTTCGCGTTGTTTGTACCCGCTGCAGTGCCCAAGCCGGTGGTGGACAAGCTCACTGCCGACATCCGCACCGTGGTGCAAAGCGCGGCCTTCCAGCAAAAGGCGCAAGAGCAAGGCGCCACGGCCGACTACCAGACCCCGGCGCAGCTGGGTGACAAGGTCAAGGCGGACCTTGCCAACTGGGCGCAGGTGGTGAAAAGCTCGAAGATCGAAGCAGAATAGTGGTCAGATTGGCTGCTAGCGCTTGATGCGTAAGCGCTAGTAGCTATTTTTTTCATAGTACACAGGCCAGGCTGCGCGCGGGGCCACAATACGCGCCATGTCCCATTCCGAAGAACTGCTGGCGCAGGTGGCTGCGCTGCCCGCGCTGCCGGGCGTGTACCGCTATTTCGACGCCCAGGGCGCGCTGCTGTATGTAGGCAAGGCGCGCCACCTCAAGCGGCGCGTGTCGAGCTACTTCACCAAAAACCATGGCGGCACGCGCATCGGCCACATGGTCAGCAAGATCGTGCGCATGGAGACCACGGTGGTGCGCTCCGAGGCCGAGGCGCTGCTGCTGGAAAACAACCTCATCAAGACGCTGAACCCCAAGTTCAACATCCTGTTCAGGGACGACAAGAGCTATCCCTATCTCAAGATCACAGGCACGCCCACGGCCAGCGGCAATGCGCCCGCCCAAGTGTTTCCGCGCATGGCTTATTACCGGGGTGCGGTCGATAAGAAGCACCGCTATTTCGGTCCGTACCCCAGCGCCTGGGCGGTCAAGGAAACCATCCAACTGCTGCAAAAGGTGTTTCGCCTGCGTACCTGCGAAGACACGGTGTTTGCCAACCGCACGCGGCCCTGCCTGCTATTCCAGATCAAGCGCTGCACCGGGCCTTGTGTGGACTTGATCTCGCCTGAGGCCTATGCCGCCGACGTGCAGCATGCCGAGGCACTGCTGCGCGGCGAAACGCAGGAGGTGATTAAGGCCATGGAGGTGCGGATGATGGCGCATTCCGACAGGCTTGAATTTGAGCAGGCCGCCGATGTGCGCAACCAGATCCAGGCGCTGTCGCGGGTGCTGCACCAGCAGTCCATCGAGATTGCGGACGACAAGGATGTGGACATCTTGGCCGTACGCGTGCAAGGCGGCCGCGCCTGTGTGAACCTGGCCATGGTGCGCGGCGGGCGGCATCTGGGAGACCGGCCGTATTTCCCGGTGCATGTGGAAGACGCTGCCGCCGTGTTCGAGGAAGAGGGCGGTGACGGCACCGATGAGAATACTCCGGCCGCGCCCTTTCGCCGTGTCGAGGTGCTCGTGCTGGAAGCGTTCATCGCCCAGCATTACATCGGCGTGCCGGTGCCGCCGGTGCTGGTCACCAGCGAACCAGTGGACAAGGCGTTGCTGGAGGCACTGGG
The DNA here is from genome assembly GCF_964252975.1 of Acidovorax sp. LjRoot38. Lineage (NCBI taxonomy): Bacteria > Pseudomonadati > Pseudomonadota > Betaproteobacteria > Burkholderiales > Comamonadaceae > Acidovorax > Acidovorax sp. LjRoot38. The sequence continues at coordinate 27,015 of NZ_CAXUPT020000004.1, forward strand.
CGACCAAAGTGGTGTGCGCGTGACCGCCATCCACCAGCCGCGCGAACAGCGCCGCGCCTGGCTGGACATGGCGCAAAAGAACGCCGATCTGCAACTGGCCCGCCTGCTGGCCGAAGAGGGCTCGCAACAGGCGCGCACACGTGCCCTGGCCGAGGCGCTGGATCTGCCGCCCGAAGATCTGGACCAGCTCACCATCGAGTGTTTTGACATCTCGCACACGGCGGGTGAATCCACCCAGGCATCGTGCGTGGTGTTCCATCACCACAAGATGCAGAGCAGCGAATACCGCCGCTACAAGATCGAAGGCATTACGGGCGGCGACGACTATGCCGCCATGCGCCAGGTACTGACGCGCCGCTACAGCAAGGTGGCCGAGGCCGCGCGCGAAGCTGGGGGCATCGACTTTGCGGCCAACCCCGCGCCCGGGGGTGAAGAGCCCACCAAGCCCAAAGGTGTGGCACGTCTGCCCGATCTGGTGCTCATCGACGGTGGCAAGGGCCAGGTGGGCGTGGCGCGCGAGGTGTTCACCGCGTTGGGGCTCGATCTGACCCGCATCGTGGGCGTGGAAAAGGGCGAGGGCCGCAAGGTGGGTCTGGAAGAGCTGGTGTTTGCAGATGGCCGCGAGAAGGTCTACCTGGGCAAGGACTCGGCGGCGCTGATGCTGGTGGCGCAGATCCGCGACGAGGCCCACAGGTTTGCCATCACCGGCATGCGTGCTGCGCGGGCCAAGGTGCGGGTGGGTGGTGGTCAGCTCGAAGAAATTGCGGGGGTGGGCCCCAAGAAGCGTGCACGGCTGCTGCAGCGTTTTGGCGGGGTGCGCGGTGTGGCTGCGGCCAGTGTGGAGGACCTGGTCACCGTGGACGGCATCTCGCGTGAGCTGGCCGAAGAGATCTATCGCGCCTTGCGTTGAGTCCCCGGCCGGACTGCGCGCCCTGCCGTGACACAATCGACCCATGTTCTGGACTATCCCCACCTTGATGACCTGGACGCGCATCGTCGCGATACCTTTGATCGTGGGGGTGTTCTACGCGCCGCTGGACCCGGCCACGCGCAACCTCATTGCCACCGTGATGTTTGTGGTGTTCGCAGCCACCGACTGGCTGGACGGCTACCTGGCCCGCAAACTGAACCAGACCTCGTCGTTTGGCGCCTTTCTGGACCCGGTGGCCGACAAGTTTCTGGTGTGTGCATCGCTGCTGGTGCTGGTGCATCTGCAGCGCGCCGATGTGTTCGTTGCGCTCATTATCATCGGCCGCGAGATCGCCATATCAGCCCTGCGCGAGTGGATGGCGCAGATCGGCGCGAGCAAGAGCGTTGCTGTGCACATGATCGGCAAGGTCAAGACTACGGTGCAGATGGTGGCCATCCCCTTCCTTCTTTATGACGGGCGCCTGTTCGGCGTCATCGATACCGGCGTGTGGGGCACCTGGCTCATCTGGGCCTCGGCTGTGCTCACGGTCTGGTCGATGGTGTACTACCTGCAAAAGGCATTGCCAGAAATCCGGGCGCGTGTGAAGTAGCAGGAGTGGGGCGCGCGCATCCCGTCGGTGGTTTTGCGGATGAATGCGGGGGACTGTGGCCTGCGCTGCATTGTCGGAACTGGGGTGTCAATACGGAGTGCTGCCCATACGGCGTGTTTGAGACAAAAACGCCCCACAAGCCCTGTCGCAGCGTGAAATACGACTAGAATTCATCCCAACGCTGCGCCAAACCAGCGTGTTGTATTGACACCCGGAAACTCGATGGCTTTAATCTGATGCAGCAGCCACTGCTGTGTATGCCAGTCATTCCCCCGTCTGTTTTCAACCAGCCTCCGGCTGCGCTTTCGGACGTGTGAAGACCAGATATCCGCGAGACATTCCATCAACTCTTTTCCGAGAGGCTTCTTGTGAACAAAACCGAACTGATTGAGCACATCGCTACCAACGCCGACATCTCCAAGGCCGCCGCTGCTCGTGCCCTGGAATCCACGATCGAGGCCGTCAAGAAGACCCTGAAGAAGGGCGGCACCGTTTCGCTCGTCGGTTTCGGTACCTTTGCGGTCGGCAAACGCGCTGCTCGCACGGGCCGCAATCCCCGTACCGGCGCTACGATTAAAATCAAAGCTGCTAAAGTTCCAAAGTTCCGTCCTGGCAAGGCATTGAAAGATGCCTTGAACTGAGGATCAGTTTAGGTGGGGTCCTTAGCTCAGTTGGTAGAGCGGCTCCTTTACACGGAGTAGGTCGGCGGTTCGAGACCGTCAGGACCCACCACCACCGAACAAAGGCGAACGCAAGTTCGCCTTTTGTTTTTTGCCTTCTGAAAGATCGACCATGTTTGAATCCATCCGCAAGCACTCCAAGATCGTGATGATCTTATTGTTCTTGCTGATCATTCCATCGTTTGTGCTGGTAGGCATTGACAGCAACTACTTCTCTGAAAAGAGCCCAGTGGTGGCGCGCGTCGATGGCGACAAGATCAACCAGACTGACTGGGACAATGCCCATCGCATGGAGACCGACCGCATGCGTGCGCAGTCTCCCTCGGTCGATCCCAAGCTTCTTGACTCTCCCCAGGCCCGCTACGCCACGCTCGAGCGCCTGGTGCGCGACCGCGTGCTGGCAGCTGCCGCCAAGGAAATGCATCTGGTGACGAGTGATTCGCGGCTGGCACGCAGCCTGCAGGAGATTCCCGCCATTGCAGGGCTCAAGCGCGCTGACGGTACGCTGGACGCAGAAGCCTATCGGGCCCTGGTGGGTACGCAAGGTTTGACGCCGGAAGGCTTCGAGGCCAATGTCCGCCGCGATCTGTCGATCAACCAGGTCATTGGTGGTGTGATGGGTACCGCCTTCAGTACCAATGCCCAGGTCAAGCTCGCGCTGGACCCGCTCTATGAGCAGCGAGAAATCCAGGTGGTGCGCTTCAAGTCTGCAGATTTCTCTGCCAAGGTTGCGCCCACGGATGCAGATCTGGAGTCCTACTACAAGGCAAATCCTGCAAAGTTCCTTCAGATGGAGCAGGCTTCGGTGGAGTATGTGGTTCTGGACCTCGACAGCGTGCGTTCCGGTATCACCCTCAATGAGGACGACTTGCGCACCTACTACAAGGAAAACGTTGCGCGCATGGCTGGCAAGGAAGAGCGTCGCGCCAGCCACATCCTGATCAATGCCTCCAAGGACGCATCGTCTGCCGACCGTGAGAAGGCCAAGGCACGTGCGACGGAACTGCTGGCCCAGGTGCGCAAGGCGCCAGCCACGTTTGCGGATGTGGCCAAGAAGGCCTCGGACGACAAAGGATCGGCCACCGCAGGTGGCGATCTGAATTTCTTCGGACGGGGCGCCATGGTCAAGCCGTTTGAAGACGCGGCCTTTGCCCTCAAGAAGGGTGAAATCAGCGATTTGGTGGAAACCGACTTCGGTTACCACATCATCCAGCTGACCGACATCAAGGCACCCCGCCAGCCTTCCTTTGAAGAACTGCGCCCCACCATGGAAGCCGAACTCAAGCAGCAGCAGGCGCAGCGCAAGTTTGCCGAGGTGGCGGAGTCATTCACGAACAGCGTGTATGAACAGGCAGACAGCCTCAAGCCGGTGGCAGACAAGCTCAAGCTCAAGGTGCAGACCGCGTCCGGCCTCACCCGCACGCCAGCTCCTGGCGCGATGGGGCCACTGGCCAACCCCAAGTTCCTGGAAGCACTTTTCTCTTCGGATTCGGTGCAGAACAAACGCAATACCGAGGCCGTGGAAATAGGCCCCAGCCAACTGGCTGCTGGCCGTGTGGTGCAGTACACCCCCGCCAAAACCCTGCCGCTGGAAGAAGTGCGAGCCCGCGTGCGCGAACTGTATGTGGGGCAGAAAGCCTCTGAGTTGGCGCGCAAGGAAGGCGAAGCCAAGCTCGCTGCGTGGAAAACCGCCCCGGCCACCGCCAGCGGCCTGGGGGCTCCCATCCAGATTTCGCGTGAGCAGGCCCAGAACCTGCCCCGTCCTCTGATTGACGCAGCGCTGCACGCGCCGACAGCCGACGCTCTCCCAGCCTGGGTTGGTGTGGACCTGGGGAGCGAGGGTTATGCTGTGGTCAAGGTGAACCGTGTGGTGCCTCGGCCGGCTCCAGAGGGCCAGCGCGCGCAGCAGGAGCGGCAGCAATATATGCAGTGGTGGGCTTCGGCGGAAGGCCAAGCGTACTACGAGATGCTCAAGAAGCGTTTCAAGGCAGAGATCAAAGCGCCGCGACCCTCGGCCACTTTGCAGGCCGCTGCAGAAAATTAAGCAAATTGGTCTTGGGGCTCAAATCCCAGGCTATAATACAAAGCTACGGTGGCTGTAGCTCAGTTGGTAGAGTCCAGGATTGTGATTCCTGTTGTCGTGGGTTCGAGCCCCATCAGCCACCCCAAATCAGAAAAAGCGCCGCAACAAATGTTGCGGCGCTTTTTTGTTTTGGGCCTCCAGCATGTGAGGGGCAGTCCGGAGCCATTGCTTCTGCCCACTCTTCGAACAGTCTTTCTTGGCGGGATTTGGGTAGTGCTGGGATGGAGCGCGTCGTATGCAGCGCATACTGCGTCTTTAGCTTTTTCTGGAGTCTTCCATGAGCCTTGTGATCCGCGACGCGTCGCCCAGCGAAAAACGTGGCAACGCCATGTCAGCAGCCCTTGCCAAGGAGCAGCTGGAGTACGCGGTCCAGATCGTTCGGGAGGTTTTGCCTCAGAGTGCGGGCGATGGCGCGCTCATTGGCGCGGTGGTCCAGGCCATCGCCATGAACTATGCTGCCGTCCCGCAGCCAAACCGGTAATGCTCCGGACTTTTTGAACCGGAGGAGCCCATGCGGTGCCCTGCAAGCCGCACGAACATTGGGTTCCACGCTTTCGCTTGGAGAAAGCTCCATCTTTTTTCGACGCCCCTCCTCGCTGGCAATGATTCTTTCGGTGATGACGGAGAGGGGCTGTAGTATCCGGTAACAACTACACACCACCGTTGCATCCACAGGGATGGTGCGAACTGCCGAATGGACAAAACAAAACTCTCCGAAAGCGACATTTGCGACAAGTTCATCCGCCCAGCCATGGAGCAAGCCGGGTGGAACGGTCTGGACCAGATTTTTCGGGAGTACCCATTGCGCGCCGGGCGCGTGGTGGTGCGTGGCAGCAAGGCCTACCGCGACAAGAGCACGGTGCTGCGGGCCGACTACGCCCTGTTCTACAAAGCCAACATTCCCCTGGCGGTGGTTGAGGCCAAAGACAACCAGCACGCCGTCGGTGCAGGCATGGGCCAGGCGCTCAACTACGCCCAGTTGCTCGATGTACCGTTCAGCTTCTCCAGCAACGGCGACGGCTTTGTGTTCCGCGACGCCACCATGGCCACCGGCGTGCTGGAGCAGAACCTCACGCTCGAAGAATTCCCCTCGCCGCAAGAGCTGTGGCGACGCTACTGCGCCTGGAAGGGCTGGTCCGCCGAAGAAAGCCGCATCGCAGGGTTCGACTACGCCCCCAACAAAACCCCGCGCTACTACCAGCTGGGCGCCGTCAACCGCGCGGTCGAGGCCATTGCCGCCGGGCAAGACCGCGTGCTGCTGGTCATGGCCACCGGCACCGGCAAGACCTACACCGCCTTCCAGATCATCTGGCGCTTGTGGAAGAGTGGCGCCAAAAAGCGCATCCTGTTCCTGGCCGACCGCAACATCCTTATCGACCAGACCATGGTCAACGACTTTCGCCCCTTCAAGGGTGCCATGGCCAAGCTCAGCCCCAACGCCAAAGGTGTGGAGCGCGTCGACGCGCAGGGCACCGTGTCGGTCGAAGACGTGGAACTGGCTGTCAACAAAACCACGAAGCTGGTGGACAAAAGCTACGAGATTTACCTCTCGCTCTACCAGGCCGTCACCGGCACCGACGAAGAGCGCAACATCTACAAGCAGTTCAGCCCCGACTTCTTCGACCTCATCGTGGTGGACGAATGCCACCGGGGCAGTGCGGCCGAAGACTCGGCCTGGCGCGACATCCTCACCTACTTTGGCAGCGCCACGCAGATCGGCCTCACGGCCACCCCCAAAGAGACCAAGGACGTTTCCAACAGCGACTACTTCGGCGAGCCCGTCTACACCTACAGCTTGAAGCAAGGCATCGAAGACGGCTACCTGGCCCCGTACAAGGTCATCCGCGTCGATCTGGATAAAGACACCTTCGGCTGGCGCCCTACGGCGGGCATGACCGACAAGCACGGCCACGCCATTGAAGACCGCATCTACACCGGCACCGACATGAACCGCAAGCTCGTGCTGGAGCAGCGCGACGTAGCCGTGGCCGTCAAGATCACCGAATATTTGAAGGCCACCGACCGCTACGCCAAGACCATCGTCTTTTGCGAAGACATCGACCACGCCGCGCGCATGCGCCAGGCGCTGAGCAACGCCAATGCCGACCTGTGCGCCACCCAGCCCAAATACGTGGTGCAGATCACGGGCGACAACACCGAAGGCAAGCTCGAGCTGGACAACTTCATCGACCCCGAGAAGCCCTATCCGGTGATCGCCACCACCTCCAAGCTCATGAGCACCGGGGTCGATGCGCAAACCTGCAAGCTCATCGTGCTGGACCAGGGCATCAAGTCCATGACGCTGTTCAAGCAGATCATTGGCCGGGGCACCCGCCTGCGCGAGGACCTGGGCAAAACCTGGTTCACCATCCTCGACTTCAAGCGCGCCACCGAACTCTTTGCCGACAAAGACTTTGATGGCGAGCCCGTGCAAATCTACGAGCCCGGCAGCGGCGAGCCCGTGGCCCCGCCCGATGCGCCCGCGATCTCAGATCCATCCCAGCCCGTTCAGCCTGAGCCTGTCGAAGGCCACCTCCTGGACCCGTTAGGCCCCTTCGCGGGCGGCAGCGGCGCGGGGGACGGCCCCAAGAAATACGTCCTCGGCAACAACGTCACCGTGGCCGTGGCCCGCGAGCGCGTGCAGTACCTCAACGCCCAGGGCCAGCTCATCACCGAGAGCCTGCGCGACTACACCCGCATCAACCTGCGCAAGCAATACGAATCGCTCGACCAGTTTCTGCAGGCCTGGCAGCAGGCCGACCGCAAGGCCGCGCTGCTGCAAGAACTGGAAGGGCAGGGCGTGCTGCTCGAAGCCCTGGCCGACGAGGTAGCACACATGGGCATGGTGGACCTCGACCCGTTCGACCTGCTGCTCCATGTGGCCTACGACCAGCCCCCGCTCACCCGCAGCGAGCGCGCCCGCCGCGTGCAAAAGCGCAACGTCTTCACCCAATACGGCCCCGTAGCGCGCAAGGTGCTGGAGGCCCTGCTCGACAAATACGCCGACGAAGGCATCGCCACCATCGAGAGCAACGAAGTCTTCAAGCTCCAGCCCTTCACCGACCTGGGCAGCCCGGTGGAACTGGTGCGCAGCTTTGGCGGCCGCCCGCAGTACCTGCACGCGCTGCAAACCCTGGAGCGCGAGCTGTACGCTACGCCACCGGCCGCCTGACCGTGGCAGCCTAATCACTCTGTTTTTGATAGCTGCTAGCGCTTATCCAATAAGCGATAGAGCCTGTTTTGACTCAAATTCTGCACCCCATGTCCAACCTCACCCTCGTCATCAAATCCATCCAGGACATCATGCGCCAGGACAGCGGCGTCGATGGCGACGCCCAGCGCATCAGCCAGCTCACCTGGCTGCTGTTCCTCAAGGTGTTTGATGCGCTCGAAGAAGAACTGGAACTCACGCGGGACCACTACCAAAGCCCCATCCCCGAGGCCATGCGCTGGCGCAACTGGGCGGCCGACCCCGAGGGCATGACCGGCGAGGCGCTGCTCGATTTTGTGGACAACCAGCTCTTTGCCACGCTCAAGAGCCTCAGCGCCGACCCCGCCCGCAACCCGCGCGGCTACGTGGTGCGCGGCGTGTTTGAAGACGCCTACAACTACATGAAAAGCGGCCACCTGCTGCGCCAGGTGGTCAACAAGCTGGGCGGCATCGACTTCAACCGCCAGGCCGAGCGCCACCAGTTCAACGACCTCTACGAAAAAATCCTCAAAGACCTGCAAAGCGCAGGCAACGCGGGCGAGTTCTACACCCCCCGCGCCGTCACCCAGTTCATGGTGGACATGGTCAACCCCCAACTGGGCGAGGTGGTGCTCGACCCCGCCACCGGCACCGGCGGCTTTCTGGTGTGCGCCATCGAGCACCTGCGCAAGCAAGTCAAAAATGCGGACCAAGAAGCCGTGCTGCAAAACAGCATTCGCGGCGTCGAGAAAAAGCAGATGCCGCACATGCTGTGCGTCACCAACCTGCTGCTGCACGGCATCGAGGTGCCCAGCAACATCCGCCACGACAACACCCTGGTGCGCCCCCTGCGCGACTACACCCAGGCAGACCGCGTGGACGTGGTGCTCACCAACCCGCCCTTTGGCGGCGTGGAAGAGCCCGGCATCGAACAAGGCTACCCCGCCGACGTGCGCACCAAAGAGACTGCCGACCTGTTTTTGGTGCTCATCAAGCACATCCTCAAAGTCAACGGCCGCGCCGCCCTGGTGCTGCCCGACGGCACCCTGTTTGGCGAAGGCGTCAAAAGCCGCATCAAAGAGCAACTGCTGGCTGAGTGCAACCTGCACACCATCGTGCGCCTGCCCAACGGCGTGTTCGCCCCCTACACCGGCATCAAGACCAACCTGCTGTTCTTCACCAAGGGCCAGCCCACCCCGCATGTCTGGTACTACGAACACCCGTACCCACCGGGCGTGAAGAACTACAACAAGACCAAGCCCATCCGCGTCGAAGAGTTCGACGCCGAAAAGGCCTGGTGGGGCACCGAGGCCGACGGCTTTGCCGCCCGCGTGGAAAACGAACGCGCCTGGAAGGTCAGCATCGACACCCTCCGCGCGGCCAACTGGAACCTCGACCAGAAGAACCCCCACGTCGGCGAACAAACCAGCCACGACCCCGACGAACTGCTGGCCCAGCACGCCCGCCTGCAAGCCGAGGCCCAGGCCCTGCGCGACGAGCTCAAGGGCATCCTGGCGCGGTCATTAATGGTCAAAATGGCCGCTAGCGCTTGATGGATAAGCGCATGCTGCTATCAAATTTGGATGTATTGGCCACCGCCCCCGGTGGCGTGGCCCGCCTGCGCGAGCTGATTCTTACCCTGGCCGTGCAAGGCAAGCTGGTGCCGCAAGACCCCGCGGATGAACCGGCGAGTGTGCTGCTGCAGAAGATTCGGGCGGAGAAGGATCGGCTGATTGCGGAGGGGAAGATCAAGCGGGACAAGCCGTTGGCGGAGATTGCGCACGAGGACAAGCCGTTTGAGTTGCAGGAGGGGTGGGCGTGGGTGAGGCTCGGCCAACTTGCAAACTTCATCGACTATCGCGGCAAAACGCCGACGAAGACCGAGTCAGGTATTCCACTGATCACTGCAAAAAATGTTCGGCAAGGGTTCATCAACCGTGTGCCGCGCGAATTCATTGCTGAAGCGGCTTACGCTGGCTGGATGACTCGCGGATTCCCAAAAGTCGGTGATCTGTTGTTCACAACCGAAGCCCCGCTTGGAAATGTCGCTGCAATTGATATTGAAGAACGCTTTGCACTCGCCCAGCGTGTCATCTGTTTTGGACTGTACGAACCCCAAATGTCCGGTGCGCTCTCAACATTTCTGCGGTCGCCCTGGATGCAAGGTGTGTTCTCAGACCAAGCTACTGGCGTAACAGCCCAAGGAATCAAATCTGCTCGTTTGCAACTGATACCAATTCCAGTACCGCCCCTCGCCGAACAATCCCGTATCGCAACCCGCGTCGAAGAACTCATGCGCCTGTGCGATGCGCTACAGGCCAAGGGCCAACTGGAGGCCGCGCAACACGCCCAACTGGTCAGCACCCTGCTGGGCACGCTCACCGCCAGCACCACGCCCGAGGAACTGGCCGACAACTGGCAGCGTGTGGCCCAGCACTTCGACCTGCTGTTCGACCGCCCCGAAGCCATCGACGCCCTGGAGCAAACCCTGCTGCAACTGGCCGTGCGCGGCCTGCTCGTGCCCCAAGACCCCACCGACGAACCCGCCAGCGCCTTGCTGCAAAAGATCCGCGCCGAAAAAGACCGCCTCATCGCCACAGGCCAAATCAAACGCGACAAACCCCTGCCGCCCATCACCGACGAGGAAAAGCCGTTTGAGTTGCCGGTGGGGTGGGAGTGGGCGCGCGTCGCTGACGTTGTTGAAATGCTCAACGGCTACGCGTTCAAGAGTGAGTGGTTCAAGCAAGCTGGCGTTCGGCTCTTGCGCAACGTGAACGTAAGCCATGGTCACGTTGATTGGTCGACACCAGTCATGCTTGATGTTGCGACCGCAAAAGACTACGAGCAGTTCGCACTGCGTGTGGGTGATATCGTTCTTTCGCTGGACCGCCCCATCATCTCCACCGGCCTGAAATACGCGGTAATTCGAGAATCTGACTTGCCATGCTTGTTGCTCCAGCGGGTTGCGCGACTTACTTCACTTGTCTGTGTGTCGCCTGAGTTTCTGGTGCTTTGGCTGCAGTCTGATTTGTTCATGGGCACTATCGACCCAGGGCGCAGCAACGGCGTGCCACATATATCGACCAAGCAGGTCGCTGAGCTGGCTTTCCCTCTTCCTCCCCTTATCGAACAATCCCGCATCGTCACCCGCGTCACAGCCCTGCGCCGCCTGTGCGCCGACCTGCGCCAGCGCCTGGTCGATGCCCAAACCACCCAGTCCAACCTAGCCCAGGCGCTGGTGGAGTCCACGGCCTCGGTGTGAAAGTGCATGCCTGTGGGCAGCGTTCAAACCAACCCCAAGGACATGAACGACCTGCTGGTCGATATGCAGGCAGGCACGGTCCCGTGGCCTGACTTTCAGCGTGGGTGGGTGTAGGAAGGCATGCGCATCCGCGCGCTGCTGCGCTGTTGGGCGTGGCCCAGCCTTCCCCGTAGGCGCAGTGCTGATGCGGGGGCGGGCGGTGCGGTGACACCATCGGGGAGAGCATGCGTACGAGGTGCAGGCGACCGGGGCCTGATGGCAAGCCCCCGGCGACACGTTTTGCACCGGCACCCACGGTATCTGCACCGTTGGCATGTCGAGATACCAGCAGAAGTACCCACTTTTTGGGGGTATCCCATGGTCCGCAGTGAAATGGCCTGAGACCACAAAAAACCCGCCATGCCGGGAAACATGCGGGTTCTGAGAGGTTGTGAGACTGTGTGAATGGCTGCTTTGGCCTGCCCGGAGGGACTCGAACCCCCGACCTATAGCTTAGAAGGCTATTGCTCTATCCAGTTGAGCTACGGGCAGTGAACAAGCTTTCGGCAAAGAGGTGCTTACTCGGTTGTATTGCAGAGTATTCCGCAACTGCGCTGTGGCGCAGACCGCGAATCATACCCTGCGTACAGAGCCTCCCCGAAGAGGGCGGCCTTGGTATTGGCAGTAGCAGAAGCCCGGTGGATGCGGGTATAACGAGGCTACCTACCCACCCGCCAACACATTTCCTCGGCCCGCCCGCACCATGCCGCACAGCGTCACGCTCATACACACCATCGCTGCCGCGCTGGGGCTGGCCCTGGCGTTGGGTTTTGTGGCTACGCGGTTGCGGTTGCCTGCGTTGATCGGGTATCTGCTGGCGGGCGTGGTCATCGGGCCATACACACCGGGCTTTGTGGCAGACGCGGCGATGGCCAGCCAGTTGGCTGAAATCGGCGTGATGTTGCTGATGTTTGGCGTTGGCCTGCATTTCTCGTGGGGTGACCTGCTGGCCGTGCGCAAGATTGCGGTGCCCGGGGCGGTGGTGCAGATGATGGTGGCCACGGGGCTGGGCATGGCTTTGGCCACCTGGTGGGGCTGGGGCTTGGGCGGGGCTTTGGTGTTTGGCCTGGCGCTCTCGGTGGCCAGCACGGTGGTGCTGTTGCGTGCGCTGGAGACCCTGGGCATTCTGGACAGTCACACCGGGCGGATTGCCGTGGGCTGGCTGGTGGTGGAAGACCTGGCCATGGTGCTGGTGCTGGTGTTGCTGCCGCCGCTTGCAGGCTGGCTGGGTGGCAGCACAGGGGGCGAAGGTGCAGCTGCCCAGGGCGTGGATGGCGCGGCGCTGTGGCAGGCCTTGGGATGGACGTTGTTGCAGGTTGGAGGTTTTGTGGCGCTGATGTTGCTGGTGGGGCGCCGTCTGTTCCCTTGGGTGCTCTGGCAGGTGGCGCGCACGGGTTCGCGGGAGCTGTTCACGCTGTGTGTGGTAGCTGCAGCGGTGGGCATTGCGTTTGGGTCTGCCGCGCTGTTTGGGGTGTCGTTTGCGCTGGGTGCGTTTTTTGCGGGCATGGTGATGCGCGAGTCGGAATTCAGCCACCGGGCTGCGCAAGAGTCCTTGCCGCTGCGCGACGCTTTTGCCGTGCTGTTTTTTGTCTCGGTGGGCATGTTGTTCGACCCCTCCGTGCTGTGGAGTCGGCCATTGCAGGTGCTGGCGGTGGTGGCAATCATCATGCTGGGCAAGACGCTGGCTGCGGCGGCCCTGGTGCTGGCATTTCGCTACCCGCTCAATACGGCGCTCACGGTCTCGGCGAGCCTGGCGCAGATCGGGGAGTTCTCTTTCATCCTGGTGGCGCTGGGCGCATCGCTGGGGCTGCTGCCGCCCGAAGGGGCCAGCCTGGTGCTGGCGGGGGCGCTGATTTCGATGGCGCTCAATCCGATGCTTTTTCATGCCATTGCCCCGCTGCAGGCCTGGTTGCGCGCCCGGTCGGCATTGGCACGGCGGCTGGAGCAGCGCGACGACCCTCTGGCCGAACTGCCCACGAGCACCGACGCCCGCTATCTCGCGCGGCAAGTGGTGCTGGTGGGATACGGCAGGGTGGGGCGCCGCGTTGCCAATGTGCTGGTGGCCAACGACATCCCGTTCGTGGTTGCCGAGCAGAACCGCGAACTGGTGGAGTCATTGCGGGAGTCTGGCATTGCAGCAGTGTTTGGTGATGCGGTGGACCCTGCCGTGCTCATACAGGCGCACATCGCCCGCGCCGCCATGCTGGTCATTGCTACGCCGGACACCCTGAATGTGCGGCAGATCATCACCACCGCGCGCACACTGAACCCCCACATCGAAACCGTGGTGCGCAGCCACAGTGGCGATGAGGCGCGGCGGCTTGCGCAGGAGTGCGACAGCACGGTGTTTCTGGCCGACGAGGCGTTGGCCCAGGCTATGGCCCGCCATGTGCTGGAGCGTACCGAAGCACGCCTTGCGCGGCATACCCGCCCTGCATCGCTGCACGGTGGGGTCTGAATACCAGTGTTTTTGGCTGCTAGCGCTTGATCGATAAGCGCTGGAAGCTATTAGTTTTATAGTGTTTTCTCTGCCCGGGCGCTGGTTGCAGCCTCGTTGGGCTGCTCCTGCGCACTGCCTCCTGCACCTTGTCCCGCATTTCTGCCGCCTCGACCCACAAGACCTTGCATTGTTCGTCGGTGGTGGGTTTCAGGCAGGCGCGTTCAAGGCTAGTTGATGTCTTCAAACACCAGGGCAGGGGGTGACATGATGCGCGCGGTATTTCCCAGCTCTTCAATCAGGTGGTTGGCGAAATAGCTGTTTTGCGTGTCGGGCTCCAGGGCGGCCACTGCCAGGTTGGCGCGGGGCTGATTCAGTGGCACATAGAAGCTGCCCGCAGGCACGTCGATGGCACTGCGCACTGGCGATACCTGCACGCGGACAATGCCCTTACCCCCGGCGATGGTGCCGATCACGTCCTGCCGGTCGCCGGACTCACGCGCGGTTTCGCGGTAGATATCGGCCAGTGCCGATCCGGATTCGGCCACGCGCATCACCTGCAGGCCGAGCATTTTCAGGCGCTCAACGGCGGCGGTGGAGTTGGCCGACAGCCAGTAGCCGCAGGGGCGGGCGCGGGTTTTGGTGGGGCGCAAGGTGAGGGATGAGTTCCAGTCCACCCGGATGGCGCGGTCTGCACCCGTTTCGGGGTCCAGGAAGTCCAGCTCGCGCTGGGTGGGGGTGGCCGCTGCTTCTACCACCACTTGGTCGCGGCAGGCCTGGGCGCTCACGTCGCGAGCAACGAAGGATCGGACCTGCTCCAGGTTGGCCGCCCGCTCTGCGGTGCTGCGCAGCGCACTGGTGATGGCTGTGACCTGCGAATGCACGCGGCGCTGGATGTGCATGCGCCCGATGCCCACGCCCCGTGTTTCGATCAGCAGGCTGATGGTGTTCTTCAGGCCGTTCACATTGCGGCCGGTGTCGGGTTGGGTGCCCCCCATGGAGATGCGCTTGTCGTCCGGGTTCGTCGAGGTGGTGTAGTACCAGTCGCTGGTCAGGCCCTGGGCCTTGAGGGCCGCCACCATGGGCTGGTGGTACCACTCTTGCGAGGCCTTGGTCAGAAACTCGGGGTAGTTCGCGGTGGTGGTGTACTGCAGCAGGGCGTCATAACGCTGGATGGCGTTGAATTTCTGCAGGTAGCGGCCCACCACCGTGTATTCATGGGCATCCACCACCAGGATGGGGCGGTAGTCGTTCACCACCTTGGCCAGAGCGCGGGCCTCGGGGGTGTTCAGCAGCAGGTGGTCGCGGTTCATGTCCACGCCATTGGCCGTGACGCGGGTGCCAACGGCGGCGCCATCGGGGTTGGCGCGCGGCACTATCACCACGTTGATGCGGTCCAGCAGGGGTTCCAGCAGGCCATGGGCTAGTTCGCGGCTGATCACGAGCAGCGCTTCGCTGCCTGCGGGTTCGTCGCCGTGCTGCTGGCCGACGAGCACTACGGTGGGCCGCCCGCTGGTGTCCAGGTTGGCGGGTTCCGTGCCCGCAGCGCGGGTCACCAGCAGGCCAAGGATGGGTTCACCGCGCTGCGACATGCCCAGGTTGAGCAGCTTGGTGCGCGTGGGCCCACGGGGAGCCGGATCGGCCAGGGAATGCAGCCACTGGCCCAGCTCGGCATTGGTGGTGAAAGCTCTGCGGTCCGGTCCCAGGCCGGGTGTGCTGTAGGCCATGGGTGGATCAGGGAACCGGGCAGCCACGGCCGCACCGTAGGGGGGCGCCATCGGGCCTTCGTTTTGCACGACCAGCGGCGCGGGTGGTGGCAGCGGGCTGGCGATCGCCCCTTGGCGCGGGGCCTGAGCCTGTGGGGCCTGGCCCAAGGGCGCTGGCACCACCGTACCTGGCTGAGCGCGGGGCAAGGGGGCCGGCGCGCTGGTTCGCGTGGCTGGCGCTGATGGCCAGGGTGGCAGCGGGGTGCTGGAGCACGCCGTCAGCAGCACGGCTGCCAGCAACGCCGAGACCTTCCAGGGCATGCGCTGTGGGCGAGCCGGTGGCGGCAGGGCCGATGACGCTTCTGGTGGGGTGCGGTGAGGGTTGGAGTACATGTTCATGGTGGTATCTGCCTTCTGAGGCCTGACCGGGCGGCTTTGTTACGGCGATGTTACCTGCCCGTCACTGCCATGCCGTGTCAGCGTACATCCCGTTGCAAACCCGGGGTTGACGCGCCAAAGCCCTGTGCGATGTCACAGTTTTGGGGCCGATGGGACTGGATTCGAGGCCAGCGAGCTGCCGGCGGAGGTGGACGGTGCAGGTGAGGGCTCCGTCTGCTGTGCCATCTTCAGCCGCAGCAGTGCGCGCACAAAACCGTGGTCCGATCGGGTCCTGTCACGTCCTTCGTGCAGGTGGTCGTTGAAGTAGTCCACGCGCCGCACGTCGCCCATGCTGTTCCTGCCGTTGTGCACGAATTCCTCGCTCACCAGAATCTGGTCGAGCACGCTGGGCGAGCTTTGGTGGATGTGTGAGTACGCGACATCCTTCTTCAGCGCCGCATCGCCCTGCAGGTCGTAGGCATTGAACAGCGCGACATCGCGTGCCGAGCGGTCGTAGGCGATCTCATTGGTGGCGCAGATGAGCTGTGTGGTGACGCTGTCCGGGGTGTCATTGAAATCGCCCAAGACCACCAGCGGCACGCTGGTGCGGTGCAGCAGGTCGATGACCAGGCAGCGCAGCGCCATGGCTTCGGCGCCCCGCATGATCAGCGAGCGCAGCGATGCCAGCGCCATCACCTTGCGGTCGTCCCGGTCTTCCGTGGGGTTGCCCTGTGCATCCTGCAGGAACTTGGGCCGTTTGGATTTGAGGTGGGCCGTCAGTACGTTCAGGCTCTGTCCGTGTTTCATGCGCAGTGTTGCAACCAGAGGCGGCCGTTCAAAGCGCGTGTGCAGGCCCAGGCCCGGTATTTCTACCTGGAAGCCCGGGGGAAATTCCGCAAACGACTGCAAGGCATCCACCTTGAGCCGTGTCGCAATGCCGACCCGGGGCGTGCCTTGTGCTCCGGTGCGCGTCGCATCGTTCTCCGCCCCGGGTACCGCCACGAAGTCGTAGCGCAGGCCGCTGCGGCCGAGGGCGCCCTTGAATGCTGCGTCGTCCCACACCTCCTGTACTGCCAGCACGTCGGCATTGAGCATGCGAAACCGGTCGCCCAGCCAGGTGAGCTTGCGATCAAACTCCGTCTGGCTGTAGGGGTCTTGGTTCTCGTAGAACAGGCGGCCAGGATTGGCCAGGTTGAGCACATTGCAGGTGGCCACCATCAAAGTGGCCAGGGGCTGGGAGAAGTCGTTGGGGCGCATAGGCCACAGCATCGCACAGGCAACTGCAGTGGACTGGGGAAGAGGTCAGAAGACCTGCAGCGCGTTGCCTGACAGGACGTGCAGCCCCGCAGGCCGCGTTTGCACGGCATGGACAAGCGCTCGCGCCACGTCGGCACCGGGGCGGGCGCGGTAGCTGGCGGGGATGAGCGGGTCCAGCAGCTTGAAGGCCTTGATGGACAGGGACTCGGCGGGGCGCGCGGCCTGGCCCAGAGCCCGGCGTTCACCCAGCAGCAGCGATGGGCGCGCGATCACGAGCGTGTCAAAGCCCAGGCTTTTGAGCGCCTGCTCGACCTCGCCTTTGATACGGTTGTAGAAGATGCGGGAATTTGCGTCTGCGCCCATGGCGGTCACTACCCCGCAGCGGGTGGCCCCGGCCGCCATCGCTGTGCGCGCGGTGGCAATGACCGCGTCGTGGTCCACCGCGCGAAAAGCCTGCTGGCTGCCAGCCGCTGCGATGGTCGTCCCCAACGTGATGTAGACATCATCTACATGCGGCAGGCCCGGGACCGCGGGCTGTGCGCCCAAGGCCGCAAAATCCACAGCGTGCAGGTGCAGCCGTGGATGCGTGATGTCAGGCATGCGCCGACCAAGGGCATACAGCGCATGCACCTCGGGTGGCAGCGCTTCGCCCGGCGCTATGCCGGTATGGGCTGTGTTTTTGCCTACCGACGGATCAGCGGCCAAAAGAGCCGCGAGAACCGCCCGGCCCACGAGACCCGTTGCCCCGGCCACCAGAACCACCCGTGCCTCCGCCATAGCCGCCACCTCCACCGTTGTTGCCACGATAGCCACCACCGCCACGGCGACCGCCGCCGCCCAAGCTGTCCACGCTGGTGCGCATGGGATCTGGCTGGCCGCCAGCGCCGCCGCCTGCATGGCTGGAGTTGCGATGGCCTGGGTTGGCATGGCCCATGTGCGTGCCCAGGTGGGCATTCGCGCGTGGGGGTTGCGAGTCGTCGTAGCGATTGCCGCCTTCGTAGCCGCCGCCTCCGCCACCGGCGCTGCCGCCGGAGCGGCCGCGTGCAGGTGCCTGGCCGCCAGCGCGTGCGCCGCCGCCCTGGGCGCCACCGCCACCACCGGCACGGCCACCGCGCGGACCATTGCCGCCACCGCCCGCTGCAGCAGGGGCACCACCGGCGCGGCCACCACGGGCACCACCGCCGCCACTGCGGGGGCCGCGGTCACCGCCGCCGCCAGCACCCTGGCCGGCCTTGTTGGTGCGGATGCGGTCCATCATTTCGCTGCGGGCTGCCTTGGCGGCTGCCTGCATCACGTCACGGCTCGGGGGCTTGCCTGCACCGCCCCAGATGGTCTGGCGACCCATGGCGATGGGCTCTGCCTTCTCGCCCGCGTCGGGGCCGAAGCCTTCGATGATCTGGACCGGGATCTGCTGCTTGGTGAAGCGCTCGATGTCCATCATGAAGCCTTCTTCGTCCATGCAGACCAGGCTCACGGCTTCGCCGGTAGCGCCAGCGCGGCCCGTGCGGCCAATCCGGTGCACGTAGTCTTCAGAGACGTTCGGGATTTCGTAGTTGACGACGTGCGGCAGGTCGTCGATGTCAATGCCGCGCGCTGCAATGTCGGTGGCCACCAGGGCGCGGATTTCGCCGCTTTTGAAGCCTGCCAGTGCCTGGGTGCGCGCACTCTGACTCTTGTTGCCGTGCAGGGCCATGGCCTGCACGCCATTTTTAGTCAGAAACTCGGCCACATTGTTGGCGCCAAACTTGGTGCGGGTGAACACCAGCACCTGGCTCCAGTTGTGCTGCTGGATGATGTGCAGCAGCACCTGCTTCTTCTTGCCACGGCCCACGGGGTGAATCACCTGCGAGATGCGCTGCACGGTGGTGTTGCTGGGGGTGACCTGGATGCTCTGAGGGTTCTTGAGCAGGGTATTGGCCAGGTCGCGGATTTCATCGCTGAAGGTGGCCGAGAACAGCAGGCTTTGCTTGTCCTTGGGCACCAGGGCCAGCACCTTCTTCACGTCGTGGATGAAACCCATGTCCAGCATGCGGTCGGCTTCGTCGAGCACCAGTACCTGCACGGTCGACAGGTCCAGGAAGCCCTGCTGCTGCAAGTCCAGCAGGCGGCCGGGCGTGGCCACCAGAATGTCCACGCCGCGCTTGACGCGGTCGATCTGCGGGTTCATGCCCACACCGCCGAAGACGACGGTGGAGTTGATATCCAGGTATTTGCCGTATTCGCGCACGGATTCTTCCACCTGGGCGGCGAGTTCGCGGGTGGGCGTCAGCACCAGGGCACGGATGCCCTTGCCACCGAACTTGTTCTTGGGGGCAGCGCTTTGCGAAAGGCGGTGCAGCATGGGCAGGGTAAACGCGGCGGTCTTGCCGGTGCCAGTCTGCGCGCCAGCCAGCAGGTCGTGGCCTGCGAGCACGGCGGGAATGGCCTGGGCCTGAATGGGCGTGGGGGTTTCGTAGCCCGTTTCGTGCACGGCCTTCAGGATGGCAGGAGCCAGGTTCAGTTCGTCAAATGTCATGTCTTTGGATGCGCCCGTCCGGGGCGCTGGGTATCGGCCTGTCGTGCAACCGGGAGGTTGTCGAGCCAGTCTCAAGCCGATGAGGTTCAAGAGTGGGAGCCTGGAAGTTGATGCTTCCTTCGTCCCCAGCAGTGTGCTGATGTGGCGGGCAACTGGAGCCCGCTACGGTGGGTATTGTCGCATGGCCCGATAATCTCGGTTTGCACGCAGAATTTCTGCTCATTTTTGCAGGTTTGACACTCAATGGCCCAATACGTTTTTTCCATGAATCGCGTCGGCAAGATCGTGCCGCCCAAGCGGCAGATCTTGAAAGACATCTCCCTGAGCTTCTTCCCGGGCGCCAAGATTGGCGTATTGGGGACTAACGGTTCGGGTAAGTCCACCCTCCTGAAGATCATGGCGGGCCTTGACAAGGAAATCGAAGGCGAGGCCATCCCAATGGCCGGTCTGAACATCGGCTATCTGCCCCAGGAACCCCAGCTGGACCCGACACAAACCGTGCGGGAGAGCGTGGAAGCCGGCATGGGCAAGGTTTTTGCCGCCAAGGCCCGTCTGGAAGAGGTCTACACCGCCTATGGCGCTGAAGATGCCGACTTTGACGCGCTGGCCGCCGAGCAGGCCGAGCTGGAAGCCATTATTGCAACGGCGGGTACCGACTCCGAGCACCAATTGGAAATCGCAGCCGATGCGCTGCGCCTGCCACCTTGGGATGCCAATATTGGCGTGCTCTCCGGTGGTGAAAAACGCCGCGTGGCCCTGTGCCGCCTGCTGCTGTCCAAGCCCGATATGCTGCTGCTCGACGAACCGACCAACCACTTGGACGCCGAATCGGTGGACTGGCTGGAGCAGTTCCTGCAGCGCTACTCCGGCACCGTGGTGGCCATCACCCACGATCGCTACTTCCTGGACAACGCCGCCGAATGGATTCTGGAACTGGACCGTGGGTCCGGCATCCCGTACAAGGGCAATTACTCCGACTGGCTGACCCAGAAGGGCGCCCGTCTGGAAGCCGAACAAAAGGGTGAGGAAGCCCGCGCCAAGGCCCTGAAGAAGGAACTTGAATGGTCGCGCCAGAACCCCAAGGCCCGCCAGGCCAAGAGCAAGGCCCGTCTGGCCCGCTTTGAGGAACTGAGCGATTACGAATACCAGAAGCGCAACGAAACGAACGAAATCTTCATCCCCGTGGCGGACCGTCTGGGCAGCCAGGTGATCGAGTTCAAGAACGTCACCAAGTCGTTTGGCGACCGCGTGCTGATCGACAACCTGAGCTTCAACATTCCTGCAGGCGCCATCGTCGGCATCATCGGGCCCAACGGCGCCGGTAAGTCCACGCTGTTCAAGCTGATTGCGGGCAAGGAAAAGCCGGACGCGGGGGAGGTCGTTATCGGCTCCACCGTCAAGATGGCCTTTGTGGACCAGCATCGCGATGACTTGTCGAATGACAAGACCGTCTGGGAAGACGTATCGGGCGGGCTCGACATCCTGAACGTGGGTAAATTCCAGATGGCCAGCCGCGCCTACTGTGGCCGGTTCAACTTCAATGGCGGCGACCAGCAAAAGAAGGTTGGCATGCTCTCAGGGGGGGAGCGCGGTCGTTTGCACCTGGCCAAGACCCTGATTGCCGGCGGCAACGTGCTGATGCTGGACGAGCCGTCCAACGATCTGGACGTGGAAACGTTGCGGGCTCTCGAAGACGCGCTTCTGGAATTTGCCGGCACGATGTTGGTAATCAGCCACGATCGCTGGTTCCTGGACCGGATCGCCACCCACATCCTGGCGGCTGAAGGTGACAGCCAGTGGACGTTCTTTGACGGCAATTACCAGGAGTACGAGGCCGACAAGAAGAAGCGCCTGGGTGAAGAAGGGGCAAAACCCAAACGAATGAGGTTCAAAGCCCTCAAATAAGGCGTCAGGTCAAGTAGCATTGCATCTGGAAACCTGTTGTCCGATCGATTCCTCCCCACCATGTCCCAGACTGCTTCTCGTTCGAGAACTGTTTTCCGCGCCTGTGTCGTCAACGCCGTGCGCGGCGGCGAGGCGTTGATGCAGGAATTGGTCAAGGTCACGCAAGGGGCCCTGACGGGTGAGGAGTCTGTCGTCCGCAATATCCAGCAGCGCAATCTGGTCAGTGACAGCCTGCGCTTGCTGAACCAGCATGAAGCTGCGCTGGTCAAGGGTTATCCCATGGCCCTGCTGGAGATTTTTGCCGAAGGTCCCGCTGCCAAAGGCCGCAGTTCTGCCGAGGACACCGGCATGGACTTCGGTGAACTCTCGCTCATGGATGAGAACGAGATGCAGGCGCAGGTGGAGCTGTCCAAGGCGCAGCAATCGGCGCTACATGCCACTGATGCGGTACTGGCCGAACTCAACACCCTCGTCAGTTCCGCACAAGGCTTGCGCAGTGTGCAACCCGAACGCAACCCACTGCGCCCCGAAAGTTATATCCGCGCGCTCCAGCAGGTGGTGGGAGACACTGGTGTATCGCCCGAAGTGCGCCAGCTGTGGATGCAGCACATGCGCGACCTGTTGGGTAAGCTGCTGGTGGATGAATACAAAAAAACGGCTGCCAGCCTGCGCGAGCATGGCGTTCAGCCCGTGGGGTACGCGGTGCTCGGCACGCCCGGCGGCAACGCGGGTCGTGGCGGTGGCTACGGTGGCCCTGGCACCAACACCGGCATGGGTACCGGCTATGGTGGGGGGTACTCCGGCTATGGCAATTCGATGGGCGCGCCCATGGGGGACTATGGCAACACCGGCTATGGCCGTGGCATGGGGCCTTCCACTGGCTGGAGTGGCGATTCCCTGCAATCGCCGATGGCGCCAGCCGCAGAAGAAGCATTGTTGACGGTGGGCATCCTGCGCCAGATGTTGGCTGGCGGAGATCCTTTTGATCCACGCGCATATGGCGCCATGCCTTCGCAGCCGGTGGCTTTGCAGCCTGCGTGGGGTGTGCCTCCTGCGGGTGCCCAACCGATGCCGCAAGGCGGTGGTTACTACCCTGTGGGTGCAGCGGCCGAGGCCATCGAGGACATGGCCCAGCTCGAACGCTTGGTGGGAAGGCTCGCCAGCGGCAGCCAGGCAGCTTCGCTGTCGGCGCCTTTGACGGGGTGGCGGGGCCCGGGTGTGGCTCCTGTGGTGTACGCGGCCATGCCGATGGAGGCGGCCACCCAATCCCCGGCCATGGCCATTGAGGTGGTTGGCCGCATGATGGAGAACATTGCCCAGGATGCTCGCCTTCTGCCGCCCGTGCAGAAGGCTGTGAAGAGTTTGGAGCCCGCACTCAAACAACTGGTGACACACGATGGGCGGTTTTTCACCGATGGCACCCATCCCGCGCGCCGTTTGCTGGATGAGCTGACGCAACGCAGTCTGGCGTTCACCGCAGAAGCAACGCCGGGGTTCAGCAGTTTCATGCGCTTGGTGCAAGGTGCGGTGGAGCACCTGACTGCCAACGAAATCAAAGATGCAGGGCCTTTTGATACCGTGCTCAAGGCCCTGCAGTCTGCCTGGGAGACTCAGGAGCAGAAGATCAAGGCCCATCAGGAAGCGCAGCAAAAAGCCTTGCTCCAAGCGGAGCAGCGGGAAATGCTGGCCGAAAAGACTGCGGCCGACATCCGCAGGCTGCCTGATCTGGAGAACGTGCCTGCCGACGTGCTCGATTTTGCCGCCGGCCCATGGGCGGATGTGATCGCCTTGGCGCAGGTGCTCAAGGGCGGAGATGGGCAGGATGAGGACCCCGGTGGCTACCTGGCGCTGGTGCCTGTGCTGCTATGGAGCGCCCAACCCGACCTGACCCGCCAGGAACCTGAGCGCCTGAACGAGGCCATACCCGGCCTGCTGGCCAAGTTGCGCAAGGGGCTCAAGACCATCAATTACCCCGCAGTGCAGACCAGCGCCTTCTTGCAGCGTTTGGTGGGGCTGCATCAGTCGGCCTTTGAAAAGCCAGCGCCCGCACCTGTGGCGGCGCCTCAGCCAGAACCCGAGCCGGTGGCCCAAGAAGCAGCCCCTGCTGAAGCGCAAGCCTCCGCTGTGGCCCCCGAGGACAGTGTTCAGGCGCCCGTGGATGCGCCCGATCCCTACGCTGACTTTGTAATTGGCGCATGGGTCGAGCTGGTCACCAACGGCCGGGTCGTCCGCACGCAACTTACCTGGGCCAGCCCACACGGCACCCTGTTCCTTTTCACAGCACCCGATGCGAGCACGCAATCCATGACCCGGCGGATGCGCGACAAGCTGGCTGCGGACGGCTCCTTGCGGGTGGTTCCGGCAGTGTCCTCCACGGTCCGTGTTCTGGACGCTGTCTCAGCGGGGTCGTCCCGGAAGGTGACCAGCAGCGCCCCTTCCTCCAAAGTTGCCCCGTTGGGCTCCAAGTCTTCCAAGACACGCTAACTCAGCACCCCGCGCTTCCCACGCGATTCGCCATCGCTTTGAGCCTTGGCCTCGCGTGCTCCATGCAACAAAGGGCGCTCAATTCACAGATGTACCCTGAAGCGCCAGGGACAGCTCAGGCGCGGAGCAACTTTTTGCGCACCAGGTGAATGTGATTGCGCAGCGCGTACAACTCGTCTGCGTAGGACAACGGTACGCTCACTTTTTCAGCCTGTGCCTCCAGCGTATTGAGGGCCTTGAGCAGCTCGGCGGCGTCAATGTTGCCAGCCTCCATGTCGTTTTCAATCTCACGAAGCCGGCCATACCAGCGGAAAACGCGTGATCGCACCCTGAACTGGTACAGCGGCGGCACGACGCGCGACAGCGGGAGCATGATCGCCAGCAAAATGCCCAGTACCAGCCACATGCGCTCAATCAGGTTTGCCATCCAGAACGGCAGGTAGCGTTGCAGCATCGGCACCGGCTCGTTCATGGCCCGGTCGCCTTCTTTGGCAATCGGAAGTTCGCTATTGCGTGAGTTGGGGAACTCGCGGGCCCGGTTGAACCAGCCCGATCCGCCGTGCAGTTTCTGCGCATTCTGCGCAAACAGGGTGAGCAGGGCAGGGTGCGTGGCATCGCGTGCCAGCAGCGAGGTAGTGGATGCCACCAGGCGCACATCCCGCGTGGGCACGTTGGCCGCCAGGTCCACCACGCCGCGCGGCAATGTGACCGGAGTCAGGAAAGGAAACCGCCGCGCATAGGCCTCGTGCTGGGCAAAGTCCAGCAACTGCACGCCGGGTGTCTGCAGCAGCATCTGCACCATCAGGGATTCGGGGGCCGAGGCGAACACCAGCGCATCAAGTCTGCCCGCCAGAAATTCCACGGTGGCTGGCGTCTGCTCCAGCCGGGACATCTGCACCGCACCAGGCGCCACCTTGTTGGCGTCGAGCAGGCGCTCCATCAGCTTGGGCACGCCACTACCGTCTGAGCCTACATTGACCCGCCAGCCACGCAACTGCCGAAGGCTGTCGATGCGCGGAGTGTTGTACACACGTTCTGCAGTCTCCGCACGGTAGAACAGCCACACGGGCTCCACAAAGAGACTGCCCAGAGACACCAGCTCGTCGGCATCATCGGGTTGCAGTTCGGCCGTGCCACCCTGCACAAACGCCACATCGGCCTTGCCCTCACGCAACAGCTGCAGGTTGTGCGAAGAGCCATCGCTGGGCAGCAACCGGACTTCGATGCCGTCCTCCGCCAACGCCTTCTGGTAGCGCTTGCCAAACTCCTCGTAAGCGCTTTGCGCCGGGCCTGTGGCCAGTGTCACGGTTTTGGGTGGGTTGGGGTTGAGCCACCAGTACGCCAGCACCAGCAGTCCCACCGCCAGAAACGCGAGAGGACCGGCCGACACGATCAGATCGCGCAGAGAAAGCAGGGTATTGCGGAAAGCCTGGGACATGGAATAAGTGCTGAACATGGGGTGGAGCAACCACGAGGCCTCTGCGACCATCCGAGGCCCCGTGGTTGCTCATGCGGCTGTGGCCTACGCCCTCCAGGCACATGGGGCCAGGAGCGACAGGAGTTCCTGAGATCTATGGCTTGCTGCCGCGCCGCTGGCGCTCGTAAGCCACACATTCCGGAAGGGAGAGCTGGTCGTCCTGATCGGTATCCGCCGCGTCGAAATAGGCCATGCGGCTTTCAACGACTTCCTTGAACGACAGCTTACCGTCGCTGTCCGTGTCAACGGCTGCAAGTCGCTTCAGGCGGCCTTTGCCCATGCGCGGCACCTGGGCCAGGTCGGAGAGCTGGACATGGCCTGTCGCATCGGGCGAGAGGTTGTGCCAGCCTTGCACGATGTCCCGGTGAAACTCCTCCAGAGACACCTTGCCGTCGTGGTTCAGGTCAGCAGACGAGCAGATTGCCTGGAGCCGGTTGGCGCGCGATGGTGCTGCTGGCTTCTGGGCCGCGGTGGTCACCTTGGGTGGGGATGTGGGGGAAGACACCGGGGCATCCGCTGCCTGCGCGGCGGATGCAGATGCCAGAGCGAAGGTGCCTGCCGCTGCTGCACTGCACAGCAAGCGCATGGTGCGCAGAGCGTGTGGGGTTTGGGTTGTGATCATCATTGGGCCCTCCTTACCACCACCAGCGTTGGCTGGGGCTGCGGTTGCAGGGCCAGACCATGGTGTGTGCGCCCTGGCGGACCCGGCCATCCTCCACGTCCAGGCATTTGCCGGTGAGCTGGCTCACGATCTGGCCGCCCCGGGTGGCCCAGCTTTGGCTGCGCGAGCCCGAGCACGACCACAGCACCACCCGTGCGCCATCGCGCGGGTCGCCACGGTCCACGTCCACGCACAGGTCGCGTACCCGGATCTCACCCCCGCGCCCCACAGCAAACCGCTGGGACGCGGTGCCGTTGCATTCATACACCTGCAATGTGGTGCCTGGCTGGAACTTGCCACCCCGCACGTCCAGGCACAGGCGGCCGTCCACGCGGACTTCTCGCCCCCAGTCGCCACCCTGGCCGGGATAGTCTGGGTACTCGGGTCGCCGGTCGTTGTCGTGCCGGTTGTGGTTGGCCAGCAGCGCAAGGCCCGCGATGGCGGCCACCGCGGCCACCGCTGCACCTGCGTTGGAGCCACTGCTGTTGTTCGGTGCGTAGCTTCGGGTAATCTGGAAGCGGCCGCCACACCCCCCGTTGGTCCAAAGTTCCCGGTTCGTCAGGTCATAGCCCCAGGTGCGATTGAAACGGCAAGCCCCCTGTGTCTGTGCGCTCAGGGCCACCTGGGTGGTGTCGTCCGGCAGGCGATAGGACGTGTAGCCACCGTTGGATTGCAGGTCCACGAACTGGTCCTGGGCGATGGCGGCTTGGGTATTCAGGAGCAAAGGCAGGCACAACAACCAGCTGTGCCGCAGACGGTTTAGGTCTTTCATGAATTCTCCTTGTCGCGATTGATAGGGTGGCAAGACTGGCGCGTGGGGGCCGCGGTGCGCTGCGGGCGTGTTCTGGCGGCTGAGCCCTGCGCCGTGTGGGCATCATATGGGCTCATGGGCCATGGCCCCATGACCATTGTTTACCCCAACTCACCAGCCCACGGCAAGTACAAACCTTCCGCCGTGGTGATGGACCGCGCCGCGCGTGCAGCGCGTGCCGTGGCAATGGCCGTGGCCTCGGCTGCCATGGTGGCCAGCACCATCATGCCCAGGCTTTTGCCTGCGCGGCCAGTGCCCAGGCTGAAGAGCGTGTCGCCGTCGGACATGGTGTGCACCGGGTTGATGCTGCGCGCCAGGCCGTCGTGGGCGGCCACGGCCAGGCGGTGGGCCTGTACCTTGGTGATGACGGCGTCGGTGGCCACCACGCCGATGGTGGTGTTGGTGCCCGCCAGCAGGGGCTGGGGCGGGTCGCCGCGCAGCAGGGCACGGCGCGTGTCGCGCAGGCGCAGGCCGTCGTCGGTGCGGGCGCCTGCAATCACTTGTGCGGTGTCGGGGTCGATCACGTCACCCAGGGCGTTGCAGGCAATGAGCGCGCCCACAGTGACGCCATCCAATGTGACAGAGGCGGTGCCAATGCCGCCCTTCATGGCACGCTGGATGCCGTAGATCTTGCCCAGTGCCGCACCCGTGCCCGCACCCACATTGCCCTCGGCCGGGTCGGCGGTGGATGCCGCATCGCACGCCGCGTAGCCCGCCGCAGCGTCGGGGCGAATCCGCATGTCGCCCACCAGCAGGTCAAACAGCACGGCGGCAGGCACGATGGGCAGGCGGCCCACGGCCACATCGAAGCCGATGTTGCGCTCTTCCAGCCAGCGCACAGCGCCGGTGGCGGCATCCAGCCCCCAGGCGCTGCCTCCGGCCAGCATGATGGCGTGCACCTTGTCCACCAGGTTGGAGGGGTGGAGCAGATCGGTCTCGCGGGTGCCGGGTGCTGCGCCCCGTACATCCACACCGGCCACGGCGCCTTCGCGGGTGATGATGACGGTGCAGCCCGTGGGACGGCGGGTTTCGGTGAAGTGACCGACCTCGATGCCCGCCACGCGGGTGATGCTGCCAGCGCTGCCGGCCAGAACGTGTTGAGAACTCATGGCCGTCGATTATGGTGCCCGGGCGCACCAGCTGGTTTGTGCGACGTCAGTCAGCCGGCAGGGGGCTCACGGGGCCTTTTCGATCTGCTTGACGTGGTAAGCGCCATTGACCTGCTCTGCCCGAAAGCGCACCTTGTCACCCGGTTTCATGTCACCCACCACGCTGGCGTCCGCCACGCGGAAGACCATGGTCATGGGCGGCATTTCCAGGTTCTTGATCTCGCCATGCTTCAAGGTGAGGCGCAGTGTGCGCGGGTCCCAGCGGGTGATTTCGCCTTCGCTCAGTTCCGCTTGCGTCGCCGACGGGGCCGGATGGTGGCTGTTGTGGCTATCGGAGGCTGCAGCGGTGGGGGCTTGCGCCAGAGCGGGCCCTGCGCCCAGGAGAAGCAGGCTGGCGACCAGGGGGATGGAAAGGATTTTCATGTCGATGCCTTCTTGTTGTAGCTTTTGAAAACACGGGTGCTGCCGTCGCGCGCCACCAGCAGCACGTCGTACGGGTCACGCCGGTCGCCATACGCAGGGCCGTCCATGCCCGGCGAGCCCACGGGCATGCCAGGCACCGCCAGGCCCAGGGCCTTGGGCTTTTGCTGCAGCAGCGCGCGCACGTCGCTGGCAGGCACATGGCCTTCCACCACATAGCCGCCGATGAGGGCGGTGTGGCACGAGCCCAGCTTTTGCGGCAGGCCCAGCCGTGCGCGCACGGCGTTGTTGCCGGTGGCGTGCACCTTCACGGCAAAACCGTTGGCTTGCATGTGGTCCACCCAGTCCTGGCAGCAGCCGCAGTTCGGGTCTTTCCACACCTCCAGCGGTGTTGGGGTGTTGGTGGCTGCTCGGGACAGGCCGGGCAGCAGGGCGACGGCCACACCCGCACCCAGCAAAGGCAGTGCGGTGGTGAGCCATTGGCGTCGTGCAGTGTGGGCTGCGGTGGATGCGGAGCGTGGATTGCGTGAAATGGTCATGGCGTGTCCTCCTGGCGTTATTGGTTGCGGGGCAGCACGGTGATGGTGCCGGTCATACCTGCCTGGTAGTGGCCGGGGATCAGGCAGGCAAAGTCAAAACTCCCGGCGCGGTTGAAGTGCCACACGATGTCGCCGGTCTTGGCCGCCGCCACGTGCGCCATGTAGGGCTCGTCATGTTCCATGCCGGGGTGCTTTTTCATCATCTCGGCGTGCTGGTCCAGTTCGGCCTTGGTGCCGATCACGATCTCGTGCAACACCTTGCCTTTGTTCTCGGCACGCAGCCGCACGGTGTCGCCCTCGCGCACTTCGATGTGATTCGGCGCAAAGCGCATGTCATCGCTCATGCGGACGGTGATGGTGCGGCGCACAGCCTTGGCGTCGCCTGCGATGCCCCAGTCCTTTTGCTCCTTGACCACCGGGCTGTTCGATGCGGTGTGATGAGCGTTTTCATGGCCAAAAGAGGTGCTAGCGCTTATCCATAAAGCGCAAGCAGCTATCAATTTAATAGTGTTCATGGTGTGTGCTGATGGGGAGGTTCAGTGCTGGTGGCCGCTGGCAGCGGGCTTGCGTGCGCTCGCTGCGCCGGGCGCGGTGCCTGGGGTGTCTGCGCGGGCGGGGCGTGGTGTGCTGGCGGGGGCACCCTGCCATTCGTAGGCCACCGTGCCCGCAGGTTGCTTGAAGTCTCCAGGGTCGCGGTAATCGCCCGCAGGCTGGTCGGCGCGCACCTTGAGGGTGGTGAACATACCGCCCATCTCCAACGGGCCGAAGGGGCCGGTGCCGGTCATCATCGGAAAGGTGTTGTCCGGAAGCGGCATTTCCATGGCACCCATGTCGGCCATGCCGCGCTCGCCCATCACCATGTAGTCGGGCACGATCTTCTGGATCTTGCCCACCAG
The DNA here is from genome assembly GCF_964252975.1 of Acidovorax sp. LjRoot38. Classification (NCBI taxonomy): domain Bacteria; kingdom Pseudomonadati; phylum Pseudomonadota; class Betaproteobacteria; order Burkholderiales; family Comamonadaceae; genus Acidovorax; species Acidovorax sp. LjRoot38. Next base: position 56,384 of record NZ_CAXUPT020000004.1, read on the forward strand.
GCCCCGGTGGTCCACGCCGATCATGGTCGGCACGTCGTGCCCCATGGCGCCCATGGTGTGGTGGCTCTTGTGGCAGTGCAGGGCCCAGTCGCCCAGTTCGTCGGCAATGAACTCGACCTGCCGCATCTGGCCCACGGCTACGTCGGTGGTCACCTCGGGCCAGCGCGCACTTTTGGGTACGGGGCCGCCGTCGGTGCCGGTCACTTCGAATTCGTGGCCGTGGATGTGAATCGGGTGGTTCGTCATGGTGAGGTTGCCTATGCGCATGCGCACGCGCTCACCCTGCCGCGCCACCAGCGGGCTGATGGCGGGGAACACGCGGCTGTTCCAGCACCAGATGTTGTGGTCCAGCATGGTGTTGACCTTGGGGGTCATGCTGCCGGGCTCCACGTCAAAAGCGTTGAGCAAGAAGGCGTAGTCGCGCTGCACCTTGGCGATGTGCGGGTGCGCGGCCTTCGGGTGGGTGATCCACAGGCCCATCATGCCCATGGCCATTTGCACCATTTCGTCGGCATGCGGGTGGTACATGAAGGTGCCGGGGCGGCGCGCCACAAACTCGTACACAAAGGTCTTGCCGGGCTGTATGGCGGGCTGGGTGAGTCCGCCCACGCCGTCCATGCCGTTGGGCAGGCGCTGGCCGTGCCAGTGGATGGTGGTGTGCTCGGGCAGGCGGTTGGTGACGAAGATGCGCACGCGGTCGCCTTCAACCACCTCGATGGTGGGGCCGGGGCTCTGGCCGTTGTAGCCCCACATGTTGACCATGAAGCCGGGCGCCACCTCGCGCACCACGGGTTCGGCCACCAGGTGGAACTCCTTGACGCCTGCGTTCATGCGCCAGGGGGCGGTCCAGCCATTCAAAGTGACCACCGGGTTGTAGGGGCGGCCCGTGGGCGGGTGCTGCGGCGGCGCGGTGTCGGCGCTGGACTGCATGGCGGGCTCGGGCAGCGCGGCCAGGGCCACGCGGCTGACGGAGGCTGCGGCCACTGCCGTGGCGGCGCCGGAGAAGAAATTGCGGCGGTTCATGTCAGTGGCCTCGTGGGGTGGTGGAGGCTGCGGGGCCCGATGCGAGGCCCTGCAGGGCGCCTGGCGATGTGCCGGTGAGTGCGAGCTGCAGATCGGTCTCGGCCAGCCAGAAGTCGCGCTGTGCTTCGATGGCGTTGGCCACGGCCTGGGTGCTGTTGCGCGCTTCGGCCAGCATGTCCCACACACTGGCCAGCATGCCGTTGTAGCGCAGGGTGGTCTCGTCGCTGATGAGCTGGCGCAGGGGTACCACCTCAGCCTGCTGCTGGCGTGCCAGGTCGAGCGCGGTGCGGTAGGTGAGCCAGGCGGCGCGCACCTCGCTGCGGGCGCGCACGGCGGTGTCCTGCAGCTGGGCGGCACTTTGCTCTACCTCGGCTTGGGCGCGGGTGCGTGCTGCGCCGCCCCAGTCGAACAGGGGCAGGGGCAGCTCGATCTCCCAGCCGCGTGTGGTGTCGCGGTGGCCACTTTCGCGCTCGGTGGCGGTGTTGCGGCTGTACGCCAGGCCGATGTCGCCAAACACCGCGCCCGCGCGGCTCCAGCCCTGCCGGGTGGCCTGGGTGTCGAGTTGGCGGCGGGCCGCCTGCACATCAAGCCGTTCGCGCAGCGCGGTGGCTTCGATGCCCTCCGCGGGCAAGGCACTGGCGGGCAGGGGCGGCAGCTGGTTGGCCAGCTGGTACTGCGTCTGCAGCCCCCACACGCCCATGCGGCGGTTGAGCTGCTCGCGTTCGGTGGCTGCGGCAAGGCGGGCGCGGGCGCGCTGGCGGGTGGCCTCTTGCAGCACGGCCTGCTCGCGGGCCTGCTGCAGGCGGCTCCAGTTGCCCACCTGCACCATGCGGCGGGCCAGCTCGGCACCGGCGTCGGCCGCCTCGACCATGCGGTCGTGGGTGGCGGCTATTTGCTCCGCGGCCACGGCACGCAGCCAGGCGCGGCGGGTGTCGGCAGCAAGCGTCACCACGTCCTGCGCGGCTTGCAGCGTCGCGATCTGCAGGCGCTCGGCCTGGCGCGCGGTGCGCCAGGGCAGGGTGATGAGGTCAATCAGGCTGAAGGCCAGGGTGCGCTCGATTTCGCGCTCGTGGCTGTTGGTGAATCTCCCCAGTGCAAGGTGCGGGTTGGGCAGGGTGATGGCCTGCACGCGCTCAGCGTCGGCCACGCCCAGTGCGGCCAGGCGGGCTTGCAGGCCGGGGTTGTTGAGCAGGGCAATGCGCACGGCAGCGTCTTGTGTCAAGGGCTGTGCCAGCCAGCCTTCGACGGATTTTTCTGCAGAGGCGCGGGCGGCAGGGTCCGCTGCAGGCAGGCTCGCTTGCACGCCCCCGGTGCGGCCCGCAGCGAGAGTGGCGACGTCACCGCGCAGGCCATCGGGCGAGACACTGGCGCAACCGGCCAGTACGGCTGCAGCGGCCAGCAGGCAAAGGCGCGGAGACAGGCGTGGGGAAAGGTGTGGAGAAATGTGCGGCATTTGGGCGGGGAGGTTCATGGCTTGCCTCCCGGTGCGTGGTGGCGTTGGTGCATCGGCGTGGGTGAAGCGGACTGGCCGTTGTTGCTGCTGCCGTGGTGTCCGTTGTGATGACGGTGGGGGCTTTTTTGCTCTTCGACGGTGGACGGGGGTGTGGCGGGTTGGGCGCTCTGCCGAGCCTCCCAGGCGACGATGTCGGCATGCCCCCTGGGAAAGGCAGCCACCGCCTCGTGCGCCTCGCGCCATGACCGGGGCGATGGGGGCGCGCCGGGCAATGGGGGTTGTGGGACGAGGGCGGGGTGGGCCAGTGGAGCCGTCGAGGCACCAACATGGGCAGCGTCGGCAGCCGGTGCCAGACGATGGCTGGGTGTGGGAGCAAGGCCCTGGGCCAGCGAAAGCAGCGGTGCCAGCAGCACAAGGCAGACGGTTCGCGGGGGCGATGAAGCGGGATACGGAAATGAAGCAGGCGCGCGCATGGCGATCTCCAGACAACGGACGAAAAAGGTGTTGCGCTACCGCCCGGGCCACCCTGTTTCAGGGGGGCTCAGGCTGTGGCAGACGCACTTCGGGCGTTGGAGATCAGGCGATGGGTGGTTTGATGGTCAGTGCGGGAGGCGCACTGTCAAACCGTGCAGACGCCGTGGGCAGCGCGGTGCCCGGGCGGCGGAGAGCGCACGACGCTGCCGGGGCGGCGTCGAGCATTGCCGAATGGCAGATTTCGCAGGCGGAACATGCGGCAGAGTGGTGATCGTGTGCAGCACACCCCACCAGTTCACCATCACACGCGGATGCCGCAGCAGCATGCACGGCATGGTCATCGTGATGGGCGATGGTGTGACTGCCTTCCTGCATTTCTGCAGCCACGGCCTCTGTGGCCTGGTCAGTCCTGTGCTCTTGTGAGGTAGGGTATGCCGCTTCGGCTGCCACCACGTGGCTGTGCTCCTGCGCATGCGGCGCGCTAGCAGGAAGCAGGGGCGGCAAGACCCCGGCGGCCATGGCGGTGCCGGTAAGTCCCCGCAGGACCAGCACCACCATCAACACGAAATAGAGGCCGCGACGCATGTCCCAATGATACGGCGGCACGCCCCAAGGTTCCCAAAAGGTTACATCTCCGGCCCCCGGCCCTTGGGGCGGCCACCAGGCACTGCGGGCAAATGGGGGTGCAGATGTAGGGCGGTTCGGCTTACGATGTAACAATGCGTTCGGTGCATCTCCTGGTCCTGCGGTGCCTGGAATGACTGTGCAAGACGAAAGGTCGGTATGCCTTCCTGGCTGGTGGGAACCTGGAGTACGTTGTCTGCGCGAATCCGCTGGCTGGTTCTGGTGGCGACCCTGCCCGCCGTGCTGCTGGCGGTTTACCAGGCACGGTCGCACCGCATGGACGCCATCGCCGCCGCAGAGAACCAGGCTTTGGGCACGCTGCGGGCCGTGGCAGCCAGCCAGCAGCGCCTGATTCAGAACACCCGCGATTTTCTGCAGAAGCTTGCGGCCATGCCCTCGGTGCACCGGCCGGCGGAACCCGAGTGTGGAAGGTACCTGGCCGAGGTGCTGTCGCTTAACGCCACTTACGTCAACATTGGTGTGCCACAGGCCAGTGGCGACCTGCTGTGCAATGCCCGCCCGTTGAAGGCGCCCGTGAACGTGGCGAATCGGCCCTATTTCCAGCACGCCATCACCGCCCGGGAGTTCTCGGTGGGGGCTTTTCAGATCGACCGGGCTGCCCAGGTGGCGAGCGTCAATTTTGCGGTGCCTGTGGTCCCGCCGGGCAGCCAGGAGGTGGTGGGCGCTGCAGTGGCCGTGGTGTCGCTGGAATGGTGGAGCCTGCGGCTTGCCGACCTGGGCCTGCCACCCGGGGCTGTGGCGCGTGTGACCGACGCCGATGGGCGCGTGGTGGCGCGTTTCCCGCCCGATGGTGCCGAACTCGGAACACAGTTGGCCGATGCAGATTTCAGCGCGGCGCTGCAGCGCTCTGCCGAAGGGGTGCTTCAGCGCAGCAATGCGGCCGGATCACACCAGTTGATGGTGTTTCAGCCGCTCATAGAGTCGGGTGGGAAAACGGTTGCCACCATGAGTCTGGCTGTGCCACTGGACCAGCTCTACGCCACGGCCAACCGCAACATGTGGACCGAGGTGGCCTTCTTGCTGGCTGGCCTTGCGCTGTCTTTCCTGCTGGCCCAGCAGGGCGTGCGGCGGGGCGTGATGAAACCATTGCGGCGCCTGTTGGACGCCACCGACGAACTGGCTCTGGGCCGTTATGCCCCCCAGCCCCTCGCCACCGGCCTGGCAGAGTTGACCGAGTTGGGTCAGCGTTTTGACCGCATGGCGCTTACGCGCCAGAGCGCCGAGGCCCAGTTGCGCCAGAGTGAGGAAAACCTGTCCATCACGCTGCATTCCATTGGTGATGGGGTGGTGGCCACGGATGCGCAGGGCCATATCACACGCATGAATGCAGTGGCCGAACGCCTGACAGGCTGGCCGTTGCCCGAGGCACTGGGCAAGCCGCTGACGGACGTGTTTCGCATCGTCAATGCCAGCACGCGGGAGCCGGTGGTCGATCCGGTGCGGATGGTGGTGGCCAAGGGCGAGGTGGTGGGGCTGAGCAACCACACGACCTTGCTCGCGCGGGACGGTGCCGAATATCAGATTGCGGACAGCGCGGCGCCCATTCGCAATGCGCAGGGGCAGATTGTCGGTGTCGTGCTGGTGTTCAGCGACGTGACCGAGGCCTACCGCGTGCGCAAGCAACTGGAAGACAACGAAGCGCGCTTTCGCACCCTGACCATCTTGTCGTCTGACTGGTACTGGGAACAGGACGCCCAGTTCCGCCTGACCCATGTGGACGGAAGCGACAAAGACCGTCTGCTGCAGGAGGCGGCCGCGTACATGGGCAAGACGCGCTGGGAGTTGGCAGGCCCTGGGGTGAGCGAAGCCCGCTGGCAGGAGCACCGCGAGCTGCTGGAACGCCATCAGGAGTTCCGCGATTTCGAGTTCCAGCGCAAAGACCGTTCGGGCCAGCTGCACTGGCTTTCGGTGAGCGGCACACCCATTTTTGACGTGAACGGAACATTTTGCGGCTACCGGGGCGTGGGCAAGGACATCACGGCGCGCAAGCGCGATGAAAACGAACTGCGCATTGCGGCCATTGCGTTTGAGTCGCAGGAGGGCATGATCGTCACCGACCGAGAGACCGTCATCCTGCGCACGAACAGGGCCTTCACCAAAATTACGGGCTACAGCGCGGAAGATGCAGTGGGCAAGCGTTCCAGCCTTCTCGCTTCGGGCCACCATGACAAGGCCTTTTTCGACGCCATGTGGGGCAGCCTCTCGGACACCGGTGAATGGAAAGGCGAAATCTGGAACCGCTGCAAAAGCGGGGCGGTCAACCTCCACTTCATGGGCATCACAGCCGTCACGGACGATGGGGGCGAAGTCACCCACTATGTCGGCACGCTCAGCGATATCACCCAGCGTGCCCAGGCCGCGCGCGAGATCGAGCATCTGGCCTTTTATGACCCGCTGACACACCTGCCCAACCGCCGCCTCATGCTGGACCGTCTGCAGCAGGCGTTTGCCACCAGTGCGCGCACCGGCCTGCATGGCGCGCTGTTGTGCCTCGATCTGGACCACTTCAAGACCCTGAACGACACACTGGGCCATGACATGGGCGATGTCTTGCTGCAGCAGGTTGCGCAGCGCCTGTCGGGATGCGTGCGTGAAGGTGACACCGTGGCCCGCCTGGGCGGTGATGAGTTTCTGGTGCTGCTGGAAGACCTGGATGCGCTTGGCACCGACGCGGCTGAGCAGGCCCAGAATGTGTCCGAGAAAATACTTGCCGCCCTGAACCAGCCTTACCAGCTTGCCTTGCACCATGTGCACAGCACGACCAGTGTGGGAACCGTGCTGTTCAGCGGCCAAAGCCAAACGGTGGAAGACGTCGTCAAACACGCCGACCTGGCCATGTACGCCGCAAAAACAGCGGGGCGCAACGCGATCCGGTTCTTTGATCCGATGATGCAGGCGGCGGTCTCTGCCCGCGCTGCACTGGAAAACGACCTGCGCACTGCGTTGGCTGCCGGGCAGTTTTTGCTGCACTACCAGATCCAGGTGGGCTGCGGCGTACGCCCTGTCGGGGCCGAGGCGCTGATCCGCTGGCAACACCCGGAGCGCGGCACGGTCCCCCCTTATGAGTTCATCCCTTTGGCCGAAGAAACGGGGCTCATACTGCCCATAGGCCTTTGGGTATTGCAGACCGCGTGTGCTCAGTTGCGCCGCTGGCAGGGCAACCCCACCACGGAACAGCTGCAGTTGTCCGTGAACGTGAGCGCGCGGCAGTTCCGGCAGCCCGATTTCATGGAGCAGATTCGCACCGTGTTGCTGCAAACCGGTGCGCGGCCCGACCGTTTGAAGCTGGAACTGACGGAAAGCCTGGCGCTGGACAACGTGGACGACACCATCGCGAAGATGAACGCATTGCGCGCCCTGGGTCTGCGGTTTTCTCTGGACGACTTTGGCACGGGGCAGTCATCGCTGTCCTACCTCACGCGTCTGCCGCTGGACCAGCTCAAGATCGACCAGAGCTTTGTGCGCAACATTGGCATTCAGCACACCGATGCGCTGATCGTGCAGACCATCATCGGCATGGCGCAGAGCCTGGGAATCGACGTGATCGCCGAAGGCGTGGAGACGGACGCGCAGCGGGCGTTTCTGGAAAAGCACGGCTGCACGCTCTTTCAGGGTTACCTGTTCAGCCGCCCGGTGCCTATCGGGGTGCTGGAACAGTACCTGCAGGCACGGGCAGCCTCTGTTTGAGTTCTGGCCCGTGTGTTCTGGCCCGGCTTACACCGCCATGTAGCGCCCGGGCCGATGGTTCATCGCCAGGACCAGGTTGAGCGCTACGGCCCCGGCAATGGACCAGGCAACGCGCAGGGGTTCCACCGTCCACAGCGCCAGCAGCACGATGCAGCAGTCCACCGCCATCTGGATCTTGCCGGCGCGCCATCCGTACCGGTCCTGCAGGTACAGCGCGGCAATGCCCACGCCCCCCAGGCTGCAACGGTGGCGAAACAGCACCAGAAACCCCGTGCCCGTGATCAACCCACCTGCCACGGCCGCATACAGCGGCTGCAACTGCGCAAACTCCAGAAATTGAGTCTGCAGTTCGGTCAGCAGCGACAACAGCAGCACGGCAATAAACGTCTTGACCGTGAATGCGCGCCCCAGCTTGCGCAGGGCCAGCCAGTAAAAGGGCAGGTTCAGCACAAAGAAAATCTTGCCAAAGCCGATACCCGTGGCGTAGTGCAACAGGAACGCAAGGCCTGCGGTTCCCCCGGTCAGCAGGCCTGCGCTGGTGAAAAAAGCAACCCCTACGGAAATGAGCAGCACGCCGGTGAAGATGGCCACAGCATCTTCCGTGAGCGTGTGCGGCACCACCACAGGAGCGGCCACTTGCGCAGGGTTTGGCAGGGAAGGGGCGTGGGGTGCAGGCGGGTTGGACATGGTGAGCGCAGGCGGGCAGGGCGGCGGGTGCCGGTCAGGGGAAAGAGTCGCAGATTGGACCATGCAAGCCCTGTGCCGGACTTGTCCGCCGTCAAGAAGCGGCGTGTCTGTGGGGGCTTCGGTCCTGGAAAACTGGTCGCTCCTTGGCTGTTTTTTGGCCGATTCTTGCAATCTGCTTTAGATGTAACACCTGCAACGCACAGCGATGTGGGGCTGGGGCGGCAGCGTTCCTGCGAAAATAGCGGGCTTTGCCCATTGCGGGGACCTGCTCCCTGACGCCCGCCACCCTTCGGGGGGGCCGGTGCCATGGACGCCTCAGATTGATGTACCAGCCCCACCGACTCAACAGCTCCAGACTTGTGCTTTTGCTCCAGCAATGGACGCAGCCACAAGGTGGATCGGCGCGCCAGGATGTGGCGGAGCAACTCAGCCAGTGGCTCAGTACCGTGGATGCGGTCAAGCTCAGCCGGGCGCTGCATGCTCTGGAGTCCAGGCAAACCCCGGCTGTCACTACGCTGGGGCGGGGGACGGTGGATGTGCGCGCATTGCAGGCCAGCCTTCAGTCCACCCGGGCCGAGTTGACGGACTTGGTCACGGCCAAGGCCGCGCCCGCCAAGCCCGTGCGCGAGCGTGCCGACAACACCCCTGTCGACGGCCCGGACCCCGAGGCCGGGGCAGATTTTGCAGTCCACGCGGCGCGTTATCTGGCGCTACAAAAGCAGATGGACGCCAGACTGGCTGCCTTGCGCGCACTGATTCGGCAGAGCTTGTCGATGGGCCCCGAGGGCCTGCGTCGGCTGGCCCTGCTGGATGCGGTGATGGACCAGATGCTGGGTGCGCGTGAGCAAAGGCTGTGGGCGTCGCTGCCCGGCCATCTGGAGCGGCGCCTGTCCCATCTGCGCGCAGCCCACCAGCAGCAGCTGGAGGCTGCAGGGCGAGACGATGAGCCGCAGCGTTGGGCGCTGCCGGGCGGCTGGCTGTTTGCCTTCGAGCAGGACCTGCGGGCGCTGCTGCTGGCCGAGCTGCAGGTGCGGCTGGAGCCCCTTGCTGGTTTGCTGGAAGCGGCGCAGAGCCATGACTCCCGTCCCCGCACCACCCACCGTCCCCCCACAACCACGAAGACCTCGGAACCGGTAACAGGAATGATCGAATGAACAAGAGTGTGATGGCCGCCATCTTTGCGGTGGGCCTGGCGGTGGTGGGCTGGGTGGGATGGGGGTTTGTCGGGTCGAGCCCTCTGGCGCTGGCCATGACGGTGGTGATTGCTGCCGTCTACGTGGTGGGAGCCTATGAGCTGATGCAGTTCCGGGCCGCGACTTCGTCGCTGTCCATTGCGCTGGCCGGGCTGGGGCAGCAGCCCCTGGAGGACCTGGGTGGCTGGCTGGAGCGCCTGCATTCGTCTTTGCGCAACCCGGTTCGCCAGCGGATCGACGGGGAGCGTGTGCCCCTGCCGGGGCTTGCGCTGGCGCCGTACCTGGTGGGGCTCCTGGTCATGCTGGGCATGCTGGGCACCTTTCTGGGCATGGTGGTCACCTTCAATGGCGCGGTTTTCGCACTGGAGGCCTCGTCCAGCCTGGAGTCGATCCGGGCGGCGCTGGCCGCGCCCATCAAGGGGCTGGGTCTGTCGTTTGGCACCTCGGTGGCCGGGGTGGCAGCGTCGGCCATGCTGGGGCTGATGTCCGCCCTGTGCCGCCGCGAACGGCTGGCAGCGTTGCGCATGCTGGATGCCCGCATCGCCAGTGAGCTGCGCCCCTTCTCGGCGGCCCACCGGCGCCAGGAAATGTTCGAGGCCCTGCAGGCCCAGGCGCAGGCCATGCCGCTGATTGCAGAGCGCCTGCAAGGCCTGATGGAAGGGCTGGAGCGCCGCCACGAGCAGTTGAACGGCCAATTGCAAGACCGACAGCAGGTGTTTCACCGCGAGGCGGCAGCGGCCTACACCCAGCTGGCCACCACCGTGGGGGCATCCCTGCACGACAGCCTGGGCGCCAGCGCCCGCATGGCGGGTGAGACGATCCGCCCGGTGGTGGAGCAGGCCATGGCAACGCTGGCGCAAGAGGCCGAGCGCTCGCACCAGCGGTTGCGCGAGGCCACTGACGTGCAGGTGCGCACGCTCACGGCCCAATGGGAGGGCACGGCCCGCCAGGTGGCGGACACCTGGACTGAGGCCTTGGACCGCCACACGCAGACGCAGGACCAGCAGGCGGTGCAGTTGGGCAGCGCGCTGCAGTCCATCACGCAGACGCTGGAGCAGCGCACCACGAAGCTGCTAGCCACGTTGCAAGAGACTGTGGCCCAATCACAGGCGGCCCAACTGGCGGCCGACCAGGAGCGCCTTGCTGGCTGGAGCCAGTCCATGGAGGGCATGGCCAGCCGACTGGCGGAGCAATGGCAGCTTGCGGGTGAACAAACGGCGCAGCAGCAGCGCGGCGTCTGCAAGGCGCTCGAAGGCGCTGCCACCCAGCTCGACCAGTCACTGCAGACGGCATCGCATGCCTTTGAGCAGCGCACCACGGCGCTGCTGGCCTCATTGCAAGAGACTGTGGCCCAATCACAGGCGGCCCAGTTGGCGGCCGACCAGCAGCGCCTTGCAGGCTGGAGCCGGTCCATGGAGGGCATGGCCAGCACACTGGCGGAGCGATGGCAACAGGTGGGCGAGCAAACCGCACAGCACCAGCAGGGCGTGTGCCTGGCGCTGGAAGGCGCTGCCACCCAGCTCGACCAGTCGCTGCAGACGGCATCGCAGGCCTTCGAGCAGCGCACCACGGCGCTGCTGGCCTCGCTGGAACAGACGGTGGAGAAAACGCTGGCCGACCAGGCAGCGGCGGATCAGCAGCGCCTTGCGGGCTGGAGCCAGTCCATGGAGGGCATGGCCAGCCGACTGGCGGAGCAATGGCAGCAGGTGGGCGAACAAACGGCGCAGCATCAGCGCGGCGTGTGCCAGGCGCTGGAGGGCGCTGCGGCGCAGCTCACCGAGCGCATGACCGAGCAGGTCCACCATGCCCTGGTCGGTGCCGCCCAGTTGATGGACCAGTCGGACGCACTGTTGCACACCCGCATAGAGGCCGAAGCCCGATGGGCCGACACCCAGGCCCAGCGCATGGATGCGCTCGCGGGCGTGTGGCGCACGGAATTGGTGGCGCTGCGGGATGCCGAGGCGGCACGCGGCCAGGCCGCAGTGGAGCGGCTCGATGCGCTGCAGGCCGCCGTGGCCGGGCACCTGGCCACGCTGGGGTCTGCGCTGGAAGCCCCGCTCACGCGATTGCTGCAGACGGCGTCGGATGTGCCGCAGGCCGCGGCCGAGGTGATCACCCAGCTGCGCCAGGAGATGACCCACCTGAGCGAACGCGACAACGCGGCACTGGCAGAGCGCACGGCCATGATGGAGCAGCTGGGTGTGTTGCTCCAATCGGTGAACGAAGCCGCCGGGCAGCAGCGCGCGGCCATTGAATCGCTGGTGGGGTCTGCGGCCTCGGTGCTGGAGCAGGCGGGGCAGGAGTTTGCCCAGGCGCTCGGCGCGCAGGCGGGCAAGGTCGATGAAGTGTCGGCACACGTGGCCGCCAGCGCGGTGGAGCTGTCGAGCCTGGGTGAGTCCTTTGGCCATGGCGTGGAGCTGTTCACGGCCAGCAACGAAAAGCTGATGGACAGCCTGCAGCGCATCGAAGGCGCCATTGGCCAGTCCATGAGCCGCAGCGATGAGCAGCTTGCCTACTACGTGGCACAGGCCCGCGAGGTGATCGACCTGAGCATTTCATCGCAGCAGGGCATCGTGGAAGACCTGCGCCGCCTCAACGGGCAGATGGCCGCAGCGGTGCAGGGAGTCGCCGCGTGACCGGCCTGGACGACACGCTGGACGATGCCACCGAACAGACGGCCCCGGTGTGGGCCGTATTTGGCGACCTCATGGCGGGCTTGCTGGGTGCGTTTGTGCTGATTCTGGTGGGCGTGCTGGTGGTACAGATCGACTTGGTGGCCAGCCTCAAGCAGGAAGTGGAAAAGCGGCAGATGGAAGAAAAGCGCCGCATGGCGCTGGAAAAAGCACTGGCGATTCCGCTGGCCAGCGGCCGCGTTACGGTCAATGAAGGCCGTATCGGCATCAGCGGCAGCGTGCTGTTTGCGGCAGGCTCTGCCGAGTTGCGCCCTGAAGGCCGGCAACTGCTCCAGAGCCTGGTGCAGCCGCTGCAGGTGTACCTGCGCGAACGTGACGAGATGCTGATGGTGAGCGGGTTCACCGACAACACCACGCTGCTGCAAGGGCGCCACCAGCGTTTTGCCGACAACCTGGAGCTGTCGGCCCAGCGCGCGTTGACCGTGACCCGCGCCCTGATCGAAGAGGACATGCCCTCGTCCCAGGTGTTTGCTGCGGCCTTTGGCGCCGAGCAGCCGGTGGCAGACAACGCCGACGAAAAGGGGCGGGCACAGAACCGCCGCGTGGAGATGGCCCCCGTACCCCGCGCTGCCCAGGCCAAGCCCGCCCGCAATGAGTGAGCCCACCCTGGAGTCCCTGCGGGCCGAAGGCGCGCAGCACCACGACCCGGTGCGCTTTCGGTATCTGGAGGTGCTGGCCGCGCGCCTGCCTGCGCAGCCCCCCGCCGTACAGCAGGTGCTGGCCCGCAGGCTGCAGGCCGCCTTGGTGGACTACGCTAGGCGCACCCGGACACCTCCCCGCCAGCCACTGGCCGCCACAGCGCCAGCCGGTGCACCATCTGCACTGGCGCAACTGAACCGCGATCTCAGTACCCGCGCCCAGGCCGACGCAGACAGCGTGCTGGTGGGCGGTGGCGCCAGTGTGTCGGACATGAAGAGCGTGCGCCGCTTCAGCGAAGTCTGGTCCAAGATTGCTGCGGAACAACAGGTGGCCCAGGCCTTCACGCGTGGGCCGGAAAACGCCGGACCGTTGAATGCGCACCGCCTCATGCTGCGCTCCCTGGCCTTGATGCGGTCGCTATCGCCGGACTACCTGCGGCATTTTTTATCGCAGATGGACAGCCTGCTGTGGCTGGAGCAGGCCGCTGCAAAGCCAGCCAGGGCACCCCTCAAGCCAGGTCGTGTGGCTCGCTCCTCCAAGCACTGAGTGCGCAGGCTGCGACTGGGGAAGCCGGGTGCGCAGTTTTCAGACGCCGTGGTCGCCCGGCTGCACGGGGCGGATCGCCGTTTCTTCCAGCGCCTGGTCCATCAGCACAGTGACTTCTGCCGCTGGCACCATGGGCCGGAAAGCACTCACGTGGGAGCGCCCGATGTTGCCCAGCGGCAGCCGCGCCAGCAGGTGCCCCAGGGGCACCAGGGCCAGCCGCAGCAGCTGGCCGGTGGCCTCGCGCGCGTCTCCCAGTGCGAGGGCGTAGCGCAGCATGGCGGTGTGTGACCGCCAGTGCAGGGGCAATGAGGTCTGTCCCAGCACGTGGGCGGCCTCCAGCCAACGCCAGCGCTGGGCGGGGGGCGCGTCAGGCTGGCGTGCAAAGCTGGCCAGCAGGTGGTTGAACGCGGCGCGCCTGTGTAGCGCGGTGGGGGCGGAGCCCCCGGCGACATGCTGCGCGGCCAGTTGGCGCCAGCGCCTTTGGCGGTGCCGGTAGAACACCTGGGCAAACAGGGCGCTCAGCGGTGTCATCAGCCAGGGCAGGTGGCGCGCAATCACCTCGATGTCATCGGTGTACAGCGTGCGGCCATCGGACAGGGGCTGCAGGGTGATGCGGTGGTCCCAGCGGCGCATGAGCACGCCTTCTCCGTTGTCGCGCAGCGTGGGCCAGCCGCCCCTTTGTGCAGCCGGCTCGATGGAGATGCGCACGGTTTGCGGGCCCATGGGCAAAACGCCCAGCAACCGCATGTGCAGCGCCAGCTCGCCGGGAGCCCAGTGCGTGGGCCATTCCGTGCCCCGTGCGGGGTGAAACTGGATGAGCGGCGCGGTGATGTGGCGGAACACAGCGGTGCTTTGCAGCTGCGCAGCCACCCATTCAGGCGGGGCGCTCAACGGAGTCGATAGGTGCACGCGCATGGATCAGTGCCCTTGCGGTTGTGGCTGTGCGGTGGTGCTGGCCAGCTCTTGCCGCGCGTGGCGTATCACGCTCCAGCCGCCGCTGATGGCCAGGCCTGCCATGATGGCCGCCACCGCCAGATCGGGCCAGGCGGTGCCGGTGCCCAACACGCCCAGGGCCGCGCCCATCACCGCCAGGTTGCCCAGCGCATCGTTGCGGGTGCACAGCCACACGCCGCGCATGTTGGCGTCGCCCTCCCGGTAGGCATAGAGCAGGGCGGCCACGCCCAGGTTGGCCGCCAGCGCCAGCAGGCCCACGCTGCCCATGGTGAAGGGCTCGGGCGGTGTGCCTTGCCACGCACCCCAGGCCACGCGCCCAATCACGAACACGCCAAACGCCAGCATGCTGGCCCCCTTGACCAGGGCGGCGCGGGCGCGCCAAGTGAGGGCCATGGCCAGCACCCACAGCGACAGGCCGTAGTTGGCGGCATCCCCCAGAAAATCGATGGCATCGGCCAGCAGCGATGCCGAACCCGACTGGGTACCCGCCCCCAGCTCCACCACAAACATGGCAGCGTTGACGACAAGCGCTATCCACAAGATGCGGCGGTAGCGCGGGTCGGCGGCGGCAGGGCCAGTGGCGCAATGGTCGTCGTGGCAGTGGGCAGACATGGGGGTTCTCCGTGCAGTTTTGAAAGCGATGGCATGATTGGAAACCTTGAAGTCACTTGAAGGTCAAGCCATGGATCAGAACGCTGTGCAGTTTCGCATTGGCGAGGCCGCCCTGCAGTCCGGGGTGTCTGCCGCCAACATCCGCTACTACGAGAAGGAGGGGCTGTTGCCCCCCGGCGTGCGGGGCGACAACAGCTACCGCCTGTACAGCGGCGCGGACGTGCACCAGCTGCGCTTCATCCGACTTTGCCGTGCCATGGACATGTCGCTGCATGAAGTGCGAACCCTGTTGGCACTGGACTGGAGCCGCAAAGAAGACTGCGACGCCGCACGCGACACACTGGATGACCATCTGCAGCATGTGCGTGCCCGCCTGGCAGAGCTGCAGACCCTGGAGGCCGACCTGCTCGCGCTGCGCAACCGCTGCGATGGGACAGATGCCCACTGTCACATCATCGAAGCCCTGCACGCGCGTGCGGATGCGCAGCCCGCTGTGCCGTTCGCCACCGCTGCGGCAAAGCGGCATGTGTAGCCCGGCTGCCGTGGGCGCTTGCAAGCACCAGCTTTCACAAGGATGTGAGTAGCTGTTTCTTCTGCGTTTGAAAATGCTATAAAAATAATAGCTGTTTGCGCTTGTCTATCAAGCGCTAGATGCCAAAAACATCGAAAAATTTCTATGGCAGTCCACCGTCAACGCTCTCTGTGAGTGCCCCGCTATGATCCGACCATGATTTCGCGCTTGCCCGGCCTCTCCCTGCCCGAACGTGTGTGGAACACCGCGCGGCGCTGGGCGGTCGCCTGGTGGCGCATCTTGTATCTGGGGGCGGTGGTGCTGGTGCTGGTGTTGTCGCCGTCCAGCTATGGCAAGGGCACGCGCAAGGCGCTGGCGCGCCACCTGTATCTCGACACCGCCCCGGTGCTGCTCGGCTTTACAGTGCTGGCTGCCCTGATCAGCCTGGTGCTCACGCGCATCGTGGTGGTCACGGCGCTCAGCTATGGCCTGTCGCGCTATGCACTGGAGATGGTGATCCGCGTGCTGGTGCTGGAGCTGATCCCGCTCACGGCGGCGCTGTTCGTGGCCATGCGCTGCACCATCCCCAATGGCTCGCAGATCACGCGCCTGCGGCAAACCGGACGGTTCGATGCGCTGCGCGCCCATGGCTCGGACCCGGTGCGCATCGAGCTTCTGCCGCGCGTGATCGCTGGAGTGTTCGCCTGCATCACGCTCGCCGCGCTCAGCTGTGTGGTGGCCCTGGTGCTGGCGTACCTGGGGGTGTATGGTTTCAACTTGGCGGGGTTGCCCAGCTACACCCGCATGTTTGGCCAGGTGTTCACGCCCAGCGTGACGATGGTGTTCGCGCTCAAGACCGTGTTCTTCAGCCTGGCCGTAGCGCTGATCCCCATGGCGGCAGGCCTGTACGACACGGGCGATCGCACCCAGCCCGATTCAGAGCTGGGCGGCCTGGCCCGCATGTTTGCCGTGCTGCTGATGATCGAGGTGGCCTCGCTCATGGGCAACTACTACTGACCGATGTCTGCTGACACCCGACTACACCATCCCTTTACGGCGACCCACCTTCCGGCACCATGAACGACGAGAACCACAACGCCCGCCAAACGCCGCCCCCAGGGCCAGCCCCGGCTTCTCCTGCCACCGACGTGGCGCCCGTGGAAACCCTGCGCCCGGTGGCTTACCTGGAGATCAAGGCGGCGGCGTTGCTGCTGTTCACGTTGGCCCTCATCGTCGGGTCGGGCCTGTACCTGCTGTATGCGCGTGGTGCGTTCGAGCCCACGCAGACCCTGGTGTTGACGGCCGACGACTCTGAAGGCGTGGTGGTGGGCATGGACATGACGTTCTCGGGTTTCCCCATTGGCCGCGTGCGCCGCATCGAACTGGCCGAAACCGGCAACGCCCGCATCATCGTGGACGTGCCCCGCAAGGACGCGCACTGGCTGCGTGAATCCAGCGTGTTCACACTGGTGCGGGGCATTGTGGGTGGCACCAACATCCGCGCCTACACCGGCATGCTGAACGACAAGCTCCTGCCCGATGGTGCCGTGCGCCCCGTGCTGCGTGGCGACGCCACCGCCGAAATCCCGCAGCTCATGGCCTCGGCGCGCGAACTGCTGTCTAACCTCAATGCGCTCACGGCGCAGGACGCTGCCCTGGGCAGCAGCCTGACCAATGTGCAGGCGCTCACCGAACGCCTCAATGGCCCCGGCGGCATGCTGGGAGTGCTGATGGGCAACGAGGCCGATGGGAAGAAAATTGTTGCCACGCTCGACCGCACCAATGCCCTGCTGGCGCGCCTGGATGGCATGGCGGCGCGGGCTGACAAACAGGTATTTGGCGCCGAAGGCAGCAAGGAAGCGCTGGTACCTGAGGTGCGCGCCACCGTGGCCCAGCTCAATGACTTGTTGGCCGACACCCGCACCAGCCTGAAAAAGGTGGATGCGGTGCTGGTGGAAGCCCAGGCCATTGGCGCCAATGCCCGCGAAGCCACCACTGACCTGGGGGCCTTGCGCGCCGAGGTGGAAAGCAATCTGCGCAAGGTGGAAAGCCTGGTCAACGAAATCAACCGCAAATGGCCTTTTGCGCGGGATACGGAACTCAAGCTGCCATGAAGCCCTTTTCAGTTTCTGCATTCCCTTCGAAGCCCATGCACCTGGCCAGGCCACTGTGGGTGTCATTGCTGGGAGCTGTGGTGGTTGCGGCGGCCTTGTTGTCCGCATGCTCCAGCAAACTTCCCGTGCCCGACTGGCAGATGAACGCTCAAGGCTCAGCCCAGAAGGCCCTCGAAGCCTATCTGTCGGGCAACCCCCGCGTCGAGCAGCTCGAATGGGACCGCGCCCGGGCTGAAGTGGCCCGCACGGGGCGCCCAGACCTGCTGGCCCGTCTGGAACTGATGCGCTGCGCTGCGCAGGTCGCCAGCTTGGTACCTGGCCCCTGCGAGCGCTTTGAACCGCTGCGCGCCGACGCCGCCGCGCCCGAGCGCGCTTATGCCGACTATCTGGGGGGGCGAGTACAGCCTCAGGACGTGGGCTTGCTGCCCGAAGCGCAGCGCAAGGTGGCTGCATCGGGCGATGCATCTGCGTTGCCCGCTTTGGAAGACCCGCTGTCGCGCCTCGTGGCAGCTGGGGTGCTGTTTCAGTCGGGGCGCGCCAGCCCGGCGGTGATCGCTATCGCTGCTGACACAGCCTCTGCCCAGGGCTGGCGCAGACCTTTGATGGCTTGGCTCAGTGTGCAGGCGCAACGCACTGAAGCTGCGGGCGACCAGCAAGCCACTGCTGCGCTGCGTCGGCGCATTGCCATCGTGGAGCAGGGTGCGCCGCAGCGCTGAGGCGCGAACGGCTAGCGCAGGCGTGCCTGCAATTGCGTTTCGATGTGTTCCCGCTCCAGCGCAAACTGCTGGGCGGTGATCTCATTGGCTTCGTATTTTCGGGCGGTGGATAACAACAGCACCGTGTTTTCCAGGCGCGTGTCTTGTTGCAACGAGGGCGGCAGGGCGGTCAGGCGGTCAAAACTCTGTTTGTAGAGTTCGCTCCAGCTCAGCGCCCCGGCCTGGGCCTGGGCGCGCGCACCGTCATGCCAGCGCGCGAATTCTTCAAGTGAGCCATCCCTCGGGCTGGTGCATCCCCCCATCGCCACCAGCAGCGCTGTCGCCGCCACAGGCCGCGCGAAGAAGCGAGCAGAAAAAAGACTTGCAGAGATTCGAAAACGTGTGGTCACGATCGTCCTCCATTCTGGATTGCCACCGAAAATCCCGGTGCGCAGCGCCAGATGGTACTCCGATGCTATGCTTTTTGCTACCCATGGCGAGTAGGCGTACTAAACCACTCCACCTCATGCACAAGGTCACTCAAACAGACTGGAGGGAAAGATCTGGTCCAGCCCACTGGGCAAAAGCGGCATCGAATCCACCGACTGCACGGTCACATCGGGCATCAACAACGATGCCGCCGCCAGTACCGCAAGCACAACCGTGCCGGCAAACGCAGCGAGGGCGCGGGTTCCGGGTGTCAAGGGGTGGCGCTTCATGGCGGATCCTTTGTCAAAAAGGTGGGAGTCCCAATGAGCTCCCGGGTCAGCCTCAATGGCTGATGGAGAGGATTTCAGCAAAACGCGCGGTCAGCGTCTGTCAGACAAGTGCGATATCCGCAGATGACCCCGGTTTGTTGCCTTTGGTTGCAAGTCATTCAGAAGCTTGGTTGTGCTCAGATGTTCCGTAGAGCGAGCATGCGCATGACACTAGGAGTCCAGCGTGGTCCTTGTCCCACCGCGCTGCACCTGGCAGGAGTCCAAAGACGGAAGCCAATCGGCCGAAGCCGGCGCTGGCGCAGAGCGCATGGGCGCGAACTTGAATGGGTGACGGGGGTAGGTTGTTGCCAGCGCTGCCCGCCCCTGCGGCGAAATGGCAAGAACCTCTGCTTTTTGCTCCTTGGCACGCACATCGGGAAGCTGCACCTCTACGAGCTGAGCAGCCGCCAGCACCCGAAGCTTGTCAACGTCGCAGGGCTTCTCGATCATCATGGGCAGCTTGCTCTGTGCAAGGACGAACAGTAGCTCCATGGGCATAGGTGCACTCCTTTTGGGTGGAGTCATTTATTGTGAATAGTGCGCCGCGGCGTGACAACCAATCACACGTTTTGCAACAAATCGGCGGGTTTGGTCCCACCGCTCCCGGCATTTCGCGAGGCGAGAAGGAGGCGCTGAAAGCGCTCCGTGTCACTTGAGAGGCCGAAACGAAAAAAGCGCCCCGAAGGACGCTTTTTGATTTTTGGCGGAGAGGGCGGGATTCGAACCCGCGGTGGGGATTAGCCCACACACGCTTTCCAGGCGTGCGACTTAAACCGCTCATCCACCTCTCCGAAGCCCTCGATTATAGCCATAGGAAAAGGGATATCTGGGCTGACGGTAGCCGTTGCCTCGAAAAAAGCTTTGCCTGCGCTCAGGCCGCTTTCTGTGAAGCTTGCACCATCTTCATCGCCGACCCGATCAGCGCAGACACCTCCGTCATGTTGCTCGGCACGATAAGTGTGGTGTTGGAGTCTGCTGCCACCTGGCTGTAGGCTTCCACGGCCTTCTCGGCCACCTTGAGCTGTACAGCCTGTTCGCCACCGGGTTGGCGGATGGCTGAGGCCACACGCTCGATGGCCTGGGCGTTGGCTTCGGCCACGGCCTTGATCGATTCTGCCTCGCCTTGGGCCTTGTTGATGACGGCCTGCTTTTCGCCCTCGGATCGGGCGATGAAGGCCTCGCGTTCGCCGGTGGCGATGTTGATCTGTTCCTGGCGGCGGCCTTCAGATGCGGCGATCAACGCGCGTTTTTCGCGTTCTGCAGTGATCTGGGCCTGCATGGCGTGCAGGATTTCCTTGGGTGGTGTCAGGTCCTTGATTTCATAGCGCAGCACTTTCACGCCCCAGTTGAGGGCAGCTTCGTCGATGGCCTGTACGACCTGGGCGTTGATGATGTCGCGCTCTTCAAAGGTTTTGTCCAGCTCCAGCTTGCCGATGACCGAGCGCAGCGAGGTCTGCGCCAGCTGCGTCACGGCCATGATGTAGTTGCTGGAGCCGTAGCTGGCGCGCATGGGGTCGGTCACCTGAAAGTACAGGATGCCGTCCACTTGAAGCTGGGTGTTGTCGCGCGTGATGCAAACCTGGCTGGGCACGTCGAGCGGGATTTCCTTGAGGCTGTGTTTGTAGGCGACCTTGTCGACAAAAGGTACCAGGAAGTTCAGTCCCGGTGTGAGCGTGCCCGCGTACTTGCCCAGGCGCTCTTTGACCCAGGCATTTTGCTGGGGCACGACCTTGACGGACCGCGCGATGAAAATGACGGCAATGATGAGAATGACGATGGCAATTTCCATGAGGAGCCTCTTTTTCGTTGTTGATCTGTGAAGGTGAGCGACAGCGGGATTTTTAGAGAGGGTCTACCAGCAGGCGATTGCCCACGAGTTCAGCAACCCGGTGCATGCCCGTGGAGGGGGTGACTCCGGGACGGTGGATGGCTGTCCAGGTGGCACCCCGGTACTTCACGGTGGAGGTGCCATCAGCGTTCCAGCCCTCGATGAGAATGGTTTCACCCACGTCCATGTTCACACTGCGATCCGCACGGGCCGAGGGGTCTCCGGGCCGCTTTTTCTTGAGGTAGTACCAGCCCACCACTGCGCCGCCGCCCACAACAGCCGCTGCCACGATCTGCGCGGTAGTTGGCAACCCCAGATGGGCCGCCAGGGCCGCTGCCACCAGACCAATGGCCACCATGAGCAGATAGAACGTACCGGTGAGCAGCTCTGCAACGACCACAGCCCCCGCTGCGAGCCACCAGATGGTGGATTCCTCCATAGCCAACTCCTTGTTGTGGTTGTGGTTGTGGTTGTGTTTAGTGCACCACATTCTGGGACAAAAGGGTTGCAGTTCAAAGGCGCGTCAAGGTTATTCCTTACACTTCGCGCCTATTTCGTTTTTTGGCCGGGCAGGGCACGGTTGCACGGAGGCTGCGCATGAAGTTTCGCTTTCCCATCATCATCATCGATGAAGACTATCGTTCCGAGAACACCTCGGGCCTCGGTATCCGCGCGCTGGCGCAGGCTATCGAGTCTGAGGGTTTCGAGGTGGTTGGCGTCACCAGCTATGGTGACCTGTCGCAGTTTGCCCAGCAGCAAAGCCGCGCCAGCGCATTCATCTTGTCCATCGACGATGAGGAATTTACGGTGGGTGAGGGGCTGGACCCCATCGTGCTGAGCCTGCGCAACTTCATCGGTGAAGTGCGGCGCAAGAACACCGAAGTGCCCATCTATGTGCACGGCGAGACCAAGACCAGCCGCCACCTGCCCAACGACATCCTGCGCGAGCTGCATGGCTTCATTCACATGTTCGAGGACACCCCCGAATTTGTGGCGCGCCACATCATCCGCGAGGCCAAGAGCTATCTCGAAAGCGTGCAGCCTCCATTCTTCAAGGCACTGCTCGACTACGCTGAAGACGGCTCATACAGCTGGCACTGCCCCGGCCACTCCGGCGGCGTGGCGTTCCTGAAGAGCCCTGTGGGCCAGATGTACCACCAGTTCTACGGTGAGAACATGCTGCGTGCCGACGTGTGCAATGCGGTGGAAGAGCTGGGCCAGCTGCTGGACCACAACGGTGCCATTGGTGAATCGGAGCGCAACGCCGCGCGTATTTTCAACGCCGACCACTGCTTCTTCGTGACCAACGGCACGTCCACATCGAACAAGATGGTGTGGCACCACACGGTGGCGCCGGGCGACGTGGTGGTGGTGGACCGCAATTGCCACAAGTCCATCCTGCACAGCATCATCATGACCGGGGCGATCCCCGTGTTCATGAAGCCCACGCGCAACCATTTCGGCATCATTGGCCCCATTCCGCAAAGCGAGTTCGAGCCAGCGGCCATTCAGGCCAAGATCAAGGCCAACCCGCTGCTCAAGGGCGTGGACGCCAAGAAGGTCAAGCCGCGCGTGCTCACGCTCACACAGTCCACCTACGACGGCGTGCTCTACAACACCGAGACCATCAAGGGCATGCTCGACGGCTACGTGGACAACCTGCACTTTGACGAGGCCTGGCTGCCACACGCGGCCTTCCACCCGTTTTATGGCAGCTACCACGCCATGGGCAAGAAGCGCACGCGCCCCAAGCATTCCGTGACGTACGCGACGCAGTCCATCCACAAGCTGCTGGCCGGCATCAGCCAGGCCAGCCACGTGCTGGTGCAAGATTCGCAGACCACCAAGCTGGATCGCCACCTCTTCAACGAGGCCTACCTGATGCACACCAGCACCAGCCCGCAATACAGCATCATCGCCAGCTGCGACGTGGCCGCCGCCATGATGGAGCCTCCCGGCGGTACGGCCCTGGTGGAAGAAAGCCTGCTCGAAGCGCTGGACTTTCGCCGTGCCATGCGCCAGGTGGAGCACGACTTTGGCAAGAACGACTGGTGGTTCAAGGTTTGGGGCCCTGAAAAGCTCGTGGACGAAGGCCTGGGCCGCGCCGAGGACTGGATCATCCGCAGCGATGGCAAGGGCAAGAAGAACGCCAGCAAGTGGCACGGCTTCGGCCAGCTGGCCGACGGCTTCAACATGCTGGACCCGATCAAGTCCACCATCGTCACACCGGGCCTGAACCTGGACGGCAAGTTCGACAAGACCGGCATTCCCGCGTCCATCGTTACCAAGTACCTGGCCGAGCACGGCGTGGTGGTCGAGAAGACCGGCCTGTACAGCTTCTTCATCATGTTCACCATCGGCATCACCAAGGGCCGCTGGAACACGCTGCTGACGGCGCTGCAGCAGTTCAAGGACGACTACGAGAAGAACCAGCCCATGTGGCGCATCCTTCCCGAGTTCTGCCAGCAGCACAAACGTTACGAGCGCATGGGCCTGAAGGACCTGTGCCAGCACGTGCATGAGATGTACGCCAAGTACGACATCGCGCGCCTGACGACCGAGATGTACCTGTCAGACCTGACGCCCGCCATGAAGCCCTCGGACGCCTACGCGCACATCGCCCACCGCCAGACCGAGCGCGTGGAGATCGACCACCTGGAAGGCCGCATCACCGTGGGCCTGGTCACGCCCTACCCACCGGGCATTCCGCTCTTGATTCCTGGCGAGGTATTCAACAAGAAGATCGTGGACTACCTCAAGTTCGCGCGCGAATTCGCCAAGCTGTGCCCGGGCTTCGAGACCGACATCCACGGCCTGGTGGAAGTGGAAGACGAGAACGGCCAGGTGCGCTACTACGCCGACTGCGTGGCAGAGCAAGGCAAGACCGGCAAGAACCCCAAGCCGCTGGCGACCGCCCAGAACCTGGTGCAGGTGGGCGACGACGGCCCGTACGGACGCAACGTGTAAGCACGTCTTCGCGCTGGTGTGTGGGTGCACCAGCGTCTCAAAAATCGCTCCCCCGGCATGGCTGGCGGAGCGATTTTTTTGTGCATTTGAATCCGCTGTTGTGGTGCTGCCGTATTGACTGTCAGCCGCGTGGTTTTCATGCGGTGACGACTGTCTTCACACACCTCTCAGGAGATTCTCATGACCCTTCGATTCAACGCCCGCCTCGCCACCATCGCCTTCACCGCAGCCATGGCCGCTGCCGCAATGCCTGCCATGGCGCAGGTCATGGTGGGCGGTGCGCCCATGCTGGCCAGCAAGGACATCATCGACAACGCCGTGAACTCCAAGGACCACACCACGCTGGTGGCCGCTGTGAAGGCTGCGGGCCTGGTCGAAACGCTCAAGGGCCCCGGTCCCTTCACCGTGTTTGCGCCCATCAATGCGGCATTTGCCGCATTGCCCGCCGGCACGGTGGACACGCTGCTCAAGCCCGAGAGCAAGCCCACCCTGACCAAGGTGCTCACCTACCACGTGGTCGCGGGCAAGTACGACGCTGCTGCGTTGTCCAAGATGATTGCAGACGGCAAAGGCATGGCCAGCCTCAAGACGGTGGCGGGCGGTACGCTCACCGCCAAGGCCAGCGGCAATGCTGTCATGGTGACGGACGAAAAGGGCGGTACGGCGACGGTGACGATTGCCGACGTGTACCAGTCCAACGGCGTGATCCACGTGGTGGACAAGGTCCTGTTGCCCAACTGATTGAGCAACGGATGGGAGGGGCTGCACGTCCGCTGTGCATGGCCGCCGCATCGCAGGGCCGGGATCGGCCAGGGGTTGCTGTGGCCCCGTCAGCGGACCGGCGGCATATCGTCCCGCACACGCACAAAACTCGCGAAGCGCGGCAGGCCCCCGTCATGGGTACCGCGAAACCGGTACGTCACCCAGCTACCCACAGGTGGCGGGTCAGCCCGCTGCGCATCGCTGAAACCCGCCCCCAGCCGGAAACGCTGGCCCGAAGGCATTTCCACCAGCAGGGCTCCCATGTGACCGGCGTGGCGGCCCTTGCCAGGCAGGTGGGCGACCACGCGCGCTTCCGTGTCTTCGTGGGTCTTGACCTTGACCAGGTCGTCGCTGCGGCCAGACTGGTAGAGCGAGCTGTCCCGGTGCAGCATCAGGCCTTCGCCGCCCGCCCGCACCGTGCGTTGCAACAGGGCCTGCAGGGCAGCATCGTTTTCGATGCGCTTTTGGGGCACCGCCTGGACCCAAGGCTGGTTGATCTGCATCACCAAGGCATTGAGCGACCGCAGCCGTTCGTCAAACATGCCGCCGTGCCGGGGCAGGTCAAACACCATGAAGCGCATCTGGCGCCAGGCCGCCTCATGAGGCTGCTGTTGGCGCGTGGTGGATTGGGCGTGCGCAAAGCGCCCGCGTCCGGCCCACAGCTCTCCGTCCATGGGAGTGGTGGGCCACCCGGCGGTGAACCAGGCGGGGGCCATCACCGTTTCGCCGCCCCGCGTGCGCAGCGTGTGGCCGTCCCAGTAGCCCCGCACACCGTCGTATTTTTCGCTGACCCAATAGTCGGCCAGCGGCATGCCGGGCCGGTACACATTGGCCAGCAACAGGGCAGGGGCGTCTGCTGCGTGCGTGGGCAGCGCAGTGAAACTCAGCCACGCCAGCCAGTGCCTGCGGAGCATTTGCTATTAAATGTATAGCTACCAGCGCTTTTTCAATAAGCGCTAGGCCCTGTTTTGATCTAAATTTTCGATGACAATCAGACTTGGTCTGCGCTCAGGCCCGCCGTCTGGCTGAAGCCGCCGTCCACGTAGGTGATCTCGGCCGTCATGCCCGAGGCCAGGTCCGACAGCAGGAAGGCTGCCACATTGCCCACGTCTTCGATCGTCACGTTGCGGCGCAGGGGCGATGCATCGGCCACGCGGCTGAGCAGCTTGCCAAAGTCCTTGATGCCACTGGCGGCCAGGGTCTTGATGGGGCCGGCGCTGATGCCGTTGGCGCGGATGCTGCGGCCGTCTTCGGTGCGGCCAACGGCCTCGGCCAGGTAGCGCACGCTGGCTTCCAGACTGGCCTTGGCCAGGCCCATGGTGTTGTAGTTGGGGATGGAGCGCAGCGCGCCCAGGTAGCTCAGCGTCAGCAGCGACGACTTGTCGTTCAGGTAGGGAAGGGCGGCCTTGGCCATGGCGGGAAAGCTGTAGGCGCTGATGTCGTGGGCGATGCGGAAACCCTCGCGCGAAAGGCCTTCGAGGAAATTGCCGGCAATCGCCTCGCGGGGGGCGAATCCGATGCTGTGCACAAAGCCGTCGAATTGGGGCCAGGTCTGCGACAGCTCAGCAAACATGCGCTCGATCTGCTCGTCGCTGCCCACGTCACAGTCAAAGATCAGCTTGGAGTCGAACTCGGCTGCAAAGTCGGTGATGCGGTCCTTGAAGCGCTCGCCCACGTAGCTGAACGCCAGTTCGGCGCCCTGTGCGTGGCAGGCCTTGGCAATGCCGTAGGCGATGGAGCGGTTGGACAAAACACCCGTGATGAGCAGCTTCTTGCCGGTCAGAAAACCCATGTTCAATCTCCTTTTGGAATGGCGAAATGTCGGCGGGCGGCCTGGCGCATGTGGGTATGCGCGATCTGCAGCGGGGCCCGGCGAACGTAGTGCAGAATTGTCGCATGCGGTTTTGGCTGACTTTTTTGCTGATGGGGTGTGCGGTTCCTGCATGGGCTGCACATGGGTATGCCCTGTGGGGCGAGCCGCGTTATCCCGCCGGGTTTACGCATTTTGCGTATGTGAACCCAGATGCGCCGAAAGGCGGCGAGCTGCGGCTGGTCAGCAACCTGCGGGTTTCCACCTTCGACAAATACAACCCGTTCACCATCAAGGGCAACGCGCCAGCATATTTGTCGTCGCTGATGTTCGATTCGCTGCTCGCCGGTTCGATGGACGAAACCGCCACCGGTTATGGTCTGCTGGCCGAAGATGTGGAAGTTGCCCCCGATGGTTTGTCCGCCACCTTCCGCCTGCGGCCGGAGGCGCGTTTTCACAACGGCAAGCCCGTGCTGGCGCAGGATGTGAAGCACAGCTACGACACGCTGGTGGGCCCCTTCACATCCCCTGCCTACAAGACGCTGCTGATCGAGGTGGCGGGCGTGGATGTGATCAACGACCGCACCGTGCGTTACCGCTTCAAGCTGCCCAATCGCGAGCTGCCCCTCACCGTGGGTGGCCTGCCGGTGTTCAGCCGCGACTGGGGCGTCGAGAACGGCAAGGCCAAGCCGTTTGACCAGGTGGTGATGGATATTCCCATCGGCAGTGGCCCCTACAAAATCGGCCCGGTGCGTTTTGGCAAGGACATCACCTATGTGCGCGACCCGCAGTACTGGGCGCGCGACCTGAACGTGCGCAAGGGCACGGCCAATTTCGACAACATCCTTGTCAAGATCTACAAGGACAACACTGCGCGGTTGGAGGCCCTCAAGGCTGGCGAGTTTGACCTCATGCGGTTTTTCAGCGCGGGCGACTGGGCCCGACGTGTTACGGGCAAGAAGTTCGATACGGGTGAACTCGTCAAGGGCGAGTTTGTGCACAAGCTCCCCTCGGGTTTTCAGAGCTATGTGCTCAACACCCGCCGGCCTTTGCTGCAGGATGCGCGCGTGCGCGAGGCCCTGGGCCTGGCCATGGACTACGAGTGGATGAACCGCCAGATGTTCTATGGCGCTTACCAGCGGGTGAACGGCCTGTTTGGCAACACGGCGTGCGAAACCAAGGGCAGTCCCTCGCCCGAGGAGCTTGCGCTGATGGAGCCCTACCGCAAGGACATTCCGGCTGCCGCGTTCGGCCCGATGACGGTGCCCCCGCGCACGGATGGCGATTCCTCACTGCGGGCCAACCTGCGGCGGGCGCAGGCTTTGCTCAAGGAAGCCGGCTGGGAGGTGCGCGACGGTGCCCTGCGCAACGCCAAGGGCGAGGCCATGGTGCTCGAATACATGGACAGCAATGAAGGCGGCGTGCGCACCATCACCCCCTGGATGCGCAATCTCGAAAAGATTGGTGTCACCTTGCGGTTTCGGTCAGTGGACTTTGCGCTGTACCAGCAGCGTCTGCAGAAGTTCGACTTCGACATTACCTCGATTGCCTACCAGGGCACCAACAACCCGGGCCAGGAGTTTGCCGACATGTTTGGCAGCCAGGCGGCCGACGTGGAGGATTCCGGCAACTTTGCAGGCGTCAAGAACCCGGCGGTGGACGCGATGATCAAGGCCATGACCTCCGCCAAGACCGAGGCGCAACTGCTTCCCGCCTGCCACGCCCTGGAGCGCATCATTGCGCACAGCCACTACCTCATTCCGCAGTGGACGGCGGGTACACACCGCATGGCCTACAACGCCTGGCGGCTGGCACGGCCGGCCACGGTGCCGCCTTACGCCAGCGGCGAAGGGTGGGTCATCGACACGTGGTGGGCGCGTATTCCTCCCCAGACCGCGCCGGACAAGAAATAGCCATAAGACCGCCCACCCATGTTTGCCTATATTCTCAAACGTGTCTTGCTCATGCTGCCCACGCTGCTGGGCGTGCTCTTGCTGACCTTTGTGGTGATCCAGTTCGTGCCGGGCGGCCCGGTGGAGCAGTACATGGCCGAGGCCAAGGCCGGTGTGGGCGGTGGCGGCGCCGAGGGGGGCGGCCTGAGCTACCGGGGCGCGCAGGGCGTTGACCCCAAACGGCTGGAGCAGATCAAGGCGCTGTACGGCTTTGACAAACCTGCCCATGAGCGCTTCCTGCAGATGCTGGGACAGTTTGCGAGGTTTGATCTGGGCAAGAGCTTTTTCCAGAACAAGGATGTGTGGCAACTGGTGAAGGAGAAACTGCCGGTTTCCATCAGCCTGGGCCTGTGGACTTTTTTCATCAGCTACCTCGTGGCCGTGCCATTGGGCGTGGCCAAGGCGGTGCGCGCCGGGTCACGCTTTGATCTGGTAACCACGCTGCTCATTCTGGTGGGCTATGCCATTCCCGGCTTTGTGCTGGGCGTGGCGCTGCTGGTCATTTTTGGTGGGCAGTTGCAGTGGTTTCCATTGCGCGGGCTCACGTCGGCCAACTGGGATGAAATGACCTGGGGCGCGCGCATCGTGGACTATCTGTGGCACATCACGCTGCCCGTCACGGCCATGGTGCTGGGCAGTTTTGCTGTGACGGCCATGCTGACCAAGAACGCGTTCCTCGAAGAAATCCGCAAGCAGTATGTGCTCACCGCCCGCGCCAAGGGCTTGAGCGAGCGGCAGGTGCTGTGGAAGCATGTGTTCCGCAATGCGCTTATTCCCATCGTCACCGGCTTTCCGGCTGCGTTCATCGGTGCTTTTTTTGCGGGCTCGCTGCTCATCGAAACCCTGTTCTCGCTGGATGGGCTGGGCTTGCTCAGCTATGAGAGTGTGATCCGCCGCGATTACCCTGTGGTGCTGGGCACGCTGTATCTGTTCACGCTGATCGGGCTGGTGACCAAGCTGGTGAGCGACCTGTGCTACGTGTGGGTGGACCCGCGCGTCAAATTCGATTGACTGCGATTTTGAGGCGTGAAGATTTGAACATGCGAGACGATTGCATCAACCATTCACCACTGCAAGAGGACGTTCTGTGGAAGGTTTTTCCGTTGTGCGACTCCAGTCAGAAATTTCGCGCTAAATGCAAGAAGCTGGCCCCGCAGCTTGTGGCCTTGGATGAGCAGGTATTTGCTGCCGCCATTGCACGCTGGGTGGTTGTATTAAGTCAATTGAAGCACCCAGAGTTCGCCAAATTCGTCATGCAGGAAGGATTGTGTAGCAACGATCTGGAGTTTCTTAACCTGCGCTGCGCCGTTACTCTCAGGGGGCAGAAGTTTTATGACGCTGTTCGCAGCGGCCAATGGAATTTGGCAACGGAATGCCAACCGGATGTGAGTGTGTGGATTGGGTTGTCCGAGATGGTGCTTGGCGTCCTTTGGGCAGCGTCGTATCAGAGAACGGGCGATGTTTCGCTGTTTGATCGACTGCTCTCAGACGACGACTACCTGAGCTTGTTAGTCACTGACTTCTTCACTCCACCTGGTGGCCCGTTGATTGAGTTCGGGCCCGATGAATGGTTGCAACAACTAACAATTGGATGTACCCCTGAAAGAACTACCGCGCTGCTGCACAGGCTTGAGCAATCCATGCGCGATGTAGAGGGATTGCCGTTGCAAATGCCTTCCTGCTCAACACGTGCCCAACACGCAGTGGTTCCACAACTGGGCTGTGTGCGCCATGGTTCCATCATGATCGACCCCCACGGCGAGAAGCGTTGGGTTTATTCAGCAGCCATGGGCAGCACCGGAGAGGTTGAAATCATGACGTTCAGAAGACAGGGGCGTAGCAATGTTGTGCTCACCACTGCTGGTAAATGGCAATTGGTGTCCGCATGACTGCATCAACTAATGGGCATCCAGACAGGAACGCCGGTTCCGTTTCGCTCTCCCCCTCCCGCCGCGCCTGGCTGCGCTTCAAGCGCAACCGCCTGGGGTATTGGAGCCTGCTTATCTTCTGCGCCCTGGTGCTGGTGAGCCTGTGTGCCGAGCTGGTCAGCAACGACAAGCCGCTCATCGTGCGCTATGAGGGGCAGACCTACTTTCCCATGCTCAAGGACTACTCCGAGAAGACCTTCGGGGGAGACTTCGAAACCCCCACCGATTACCTTGATCCCTTCATCAAGGAGCGCATCACCGCAGGCAGCAACTGGGCGCTGTACACCTTGAACCCCTACGGCCCCAACACGCTGAACTACTTTGCCAAGGCGCCCAACCCGTCAGCCCCCACGGCCGACAACTGGCTGGGCACGGATGACCGGGGGCGCGACCTGCTGGCGCAGCTGCTGTACGGATTTCGTGTGAGTGTGCTGTTTGGCCTGGCACTCACCATCACTGGCGTACTACTGGGCATGCTTACCGGGGCCATCCAGGGGTTCTTTGGCGGCAAGACCGACTTGGCGTTTCAGCGCTTCATCGAGATCTGGGGCTCCATGCCCGAGCTGTATCTGCTCATCATCTTCAGCGCCGTGTTCGCGCCCAGCATTGCGCTGCTGCTCATCCTGCTGTCGCTGTTTGGCTGGATGGGTTTGTCCGACTATGTGCGTGCCGAGTTCCTGCGCAATCGCCAGCTCGACTATGTGAAGGCTGCCCGGGCCTTGGGGGTGAGCAACAGCCAGATCATCTGGCGCCACATCCTGCCCAACAGCCTGACGCCCGTGGTCACCTTTTTGCCCTTCCGCATGAGTGGCGCCATCCTGGCGCTGACCTCCCTCGACTTCCTGGGCCTGGGGGTGCCGCCCGGCACGCCGTCGCTCGGTGAACTGCTGAACCAGGGCAAGAACAGCATTGACGCGTGGTGGATTTCGCTGTCTACCTTTGCGGTGCTGGTCACCACCCTGTTGCTGCTGACCTTCATGGGCGATGCGCTGCGCGATGCCCTGGACCCCAGAAAGGCCGACCAGTGACCCCTACGGCCATGACCCCTTTGTTGCAGGTTCAGGACCTTCACGTTCGCTTTGGCCCCAAAGAAGTGGTGCGGGGCGTCAACTTCAGCATTGCCGCAGGCGAAAAGCTTGCGCTGGTGGGCGAGTCCGGTTCCGGCAAGACCATCACCGCTTTAAGCCTGCTGCGCCTGGCGGGCAATGCCGCCATCACCGGGCAGGCAACGCTGCAAGGGCGGGGCGACCTGCTGGCGCTGACAGAGCGCGAGATGCGCGGCGTGCGTGGTGGCGACATCGCCATGGTGTTCCAGGAGCCCA
Organism: Acidovorax sp. LjRoot38; assembly: GCF_964252975.1. NCBI lineage: Bacteria > Pseudomonadati > Pseudomonadota > Betaproteobacteria > Burkholderiales > Comamonadaceae > Acidovorax > Acidovorax sp. LjRoot38. Next base: position 87,637 of record NZ_CAXUPT020000004.1, read on the forward strand.
TGACCGCGCTCAACCCGCTGATGACCATCGGCCTGCAGATCGCCGAAATCCTGCAGCTCAAAAAAGGCCTGACTGGCGCCCAGTGCGCGCAGGCCGCCATCGAGCTGCTGGCCCAGACCGGCATCCCCGAGCCCGCGCGCCGTGCCAACAGCTTCCCGCACCAACTCTCAGGCGGCCAGCGCCAGCGCGCGATGATCGCCATGGCCCTGGCCAGCAGCCCGAAGCTGCTGCTGGCCGACGAGCCCACTACCGCGCTGGATGTGACCTTGCGTGGCCAGATCCTGGACTTGCTGAGTGATCTGCAGCGCCAGACGGGCATGGCCGTGCTGCTCATCACGCACGACCTCAACCTGGTGCGCCGCTTTGCCGACCGCGTGGCCGTGATGGAGCAGGGCGTGCTGGTAGAGCAGGGCCCCGTTGCCGAGGTTTTTGGTGCACCCCAGCACGCCTACACGCGCCGCCTGATTGCCAGCCAGCCCCGCCGCGATGTGGTCGAGTCCGATCCCCCTGCAGGCACTGCCCCGGTGGTGAAGACGCAGGATCTGCGCGTGGTCTACCCCACGCCGCTGCCCGGCATCAAGGGCTGGTTCAAAAAGGGCGAGTTTGTGGCTGTGCAGGGCGCCACGCTGCAATTGCTGCCCGGCCAGACGCTGGGGGTGGTGGGCGAGTCCGGCTCGGGCAAGTCCACGCTGGCGCAGGCCATCCTGGGGCTTTTGCCTTACGCCGGCCAGTTGCAGGTCGGGGGTCAGGCGTGGCAGCAACCAGCAATGCGCAATACCCCCGCCAACCAGCAGCTGCGCCGCCGCGTGCAGGTGGTATTTCAAGACCCGTTTTCGTCGCTGTCCCCGCGCCTCACGGTCGAAGAGATCGTGGGCGAGGGCCTGAAGGTGCACGAGCCCACACTGACCGTGGCCCAGCGCCGCATGCGCGTCGAGGCCGCGCTGGAAGAGGTGGGACTGGCCGAAGCACAGTACCCCCGCCTGCTGGAGCGTTATCCGCATGAATTTTCAGGCGGCCAGCGCCAGCGCCTGGCCATCGCCCGGGCCCTCATCGTGCAGCCGCAGGTGCTGGTGCTGGACGAGCCCACCAGCGCCCTGGACGTGACCATCCAGCAGCAGGTGTTGGGCTTGTTGCAGCGGCTGCAAAAAGAAAAGGGCCTGAGCTACCTGCTCATCACCCATGACGTGGATGTGATCCGCGCCATGGCACACGACGTGGTGGTGATGAAGGATGGCGCGGTGTTGGAAGGTGGCAGCGTGAACGACGTGCTGGATGCACCACAACACCCTTACACCCAGCGCCTGGTGGCGGCGGCCACCGTGCCGGGTATCGGCTGATATTTGAATAGAAATGGCATCAAGGGACCCTCTGCACGAATCACCGCGCCGCGTGCATCTGCGGTCTCGGGCGGTCTGCCGCGTTGCAAATACTCGCAATAGCTGCGGCTATTGCTGCGGTTTGCGCCTTGCAGCCCATCCCGATCCGCAGCGCACACTTGCCGCTCGATTCGTGCAGAGGATCCCTGGCGCTTATTAGGTAAGCGTAAATGGCTATCAAATATATAGCTATTTGCGCTTGCCGGCGTTGGAGCTTTTCAGGTCATCACGGCCCGCTTGGCGTGTTGCTCGCTGGCGGCGGGCATCCACAGAATCTTGCGCACATCCACACCCATCGTCTGTGCCCGCTCCATGAGGTGCTCGCGCACATGCCAGGGCAGGGTGGGCGTGCGTGACAAGATCCACAGGTAATCGGTGCTGGAGCCCACCACCATGGCCCACTGGTAGTTTTCATCGAGCGCCACCACGTTGTAGCCGCCGTAAAACGGTCCAAAAAACGACACCTTGAGCGCAGCGCGCGTGGGCTCATCCACAAAGCGCGCCGTGCCTTCGGCCTGCTTCCACTCCTTGCGCACTGGGTCGTAGCCTCGGTTGACCACCTTGATCGTGTCGTCGGCGTTGCGGCTGTAGGTGGCGCTGGTCTGGGTCAGGCCGCGCTCAAAGGCGTGGTCGATGCGTGCCACCTCGTGCCAGTGGCCTGCGTAGCGGTCTACGTCAAACCCCGTAACGGGCTGAATGCCCTCGGGCGCGCGGGGCGTGGAGCAGGCCGTGAGCGCCAGCAACGCCATCATTGCGGCAGCGCCGATGACCAGCGGCGAGGGCGAATGGGCACGGGGTGGGGTGTGAATGCGCATGGGCTTGCTCCTGCTGGGGTTGCTGCCGGGGCTGCCGTTGCACCTGACGTCACCTTATGGCACCTGACGGAATGTGCACTGCGCAGCGGCTGTTCGTGCGATCCACTGTAGGCACTGCAAGGGGGCCGGTGTGTAGGCGCGCGCTGGCAGCGGCTGTCGGCAAGGATGTGCATCGGTGTGGTGGCGCTGCCGTGGTTCCGTACCTATCCAGGCCACCATTCTGGCAAGGATGTGCATCGGTGTGGTGGCGCTGCCGTGGTTCCGTACCTATCCAGGCCACCATTCTGGAGCGCTGTCGGAGATGGAGTTGATGGCATTTGCCGCGGCGCACTTCTCGCAATGCGTCCCCCTGAGTGGCCGCATTCAGACAAGAGTGTTGATGGCTTCCATCAGGCCAGGGATACGACGGCCTTCCGGTACCGGCGCTGCTTTCGTGTTTGCATCCCTGCTTGCCAGGGTCTGCTGGTGCCGGGCGGCCTGTTCTTCCTGGCTCTGTCGTGTTATGGCGGCAATCTGTTGCTGCACCATCTGAGCCCGCAAACCAGAGTCCGGCTTGCGGGCGCGGCGATAGACGCTTTTGACACCGGGACTTATTTGGCGGCAGCCTTGGCAGCCTGCGCCTTCTGCGTCTTGGTGTAGACCTCCATCACCGTCGCGAAGTCGCGTTCGAAATTGATGGGTAAAAAAGTGTCATTGCCTGGCAGCAACTGGCGCAGCTTGGGCGAAAAGCTGTAGCTGTACGAGCACTTCTTCACGCGGGCCTGCAGCTCGGGCGATACGTCCTTGCCCAGCGTCCAGGTCTCGGTCATGAAGGGTGGGCTCTCCCACAGCGTGCGGATGCTGGAGCCCTTCACATCGCCCTTGACCACCATGCGTTGGTACAAATCGCTGGCCACGGCTGCGGCGGGGTAGAAGCCGTGCATCACCCCTGTGACCGAGCGCTCGTGGCCGTTGGAGAACACCACCTCGTAGTTCTGGTCCGGCACCAGCCCGATCGCCGGGAACAACGCGCGCGGCGCCAGGTTGCCTGAGTTGGAGGTGGGTGTGGAGTGGGCAATCTTCTTGCCCACCAGATCCTGCGGCTTGGTGAAAGGGCTGTCCACGCGCGAGATCAGGATCAGCGTGTAGGAATTGCGTTTGCCGCTGGCCTTGTTGCCGGGCACACCAAACGGGGCAGGCTGGCCAGCGCCCACCAACTGGGGCACCAGGCCGGGGTTGACCTGCGCCAGCTGTGCCTTGCCGCTGAGGAGGCTGTCGATCAGTTCCTTTTCGCCCAGCACATCGATGTTGGTGCTCTTCTCCAGCGATTCGCCTTGCAGATTCTGCAGATCAATGTTGCCGCAGCGCGCAAGGTGGTTGAAGTAGTCCCCCCACAGCAGCATGGTTTCGCTTTTGGCATAGGTCTTGGGCATGGCCACCACCAGTTTCTCGCGTGGGCTGCCTGCGAAGCTCGTGGCGGCCGGGGTGGCTGCGGCGGCGCGGGCAGGCGCGGCCCGGTCGGTCTGCGCAGCTACCGGGCCCAGCATCAGCGCGGTGCCAGACAGCAGTGCAAAAAAGCGGGTATCGAATCGCATCGTTGTTTTCCCTCCGATTGTGGTGAAAGCGCGCTCCGCGCGCGGGTCGGCCAGTATGCATGAACGTTTTGTGACAATCAGCGCCTTGGCGACCCGTGCGGGTGGACGTTTTGTCAACCTCGCGCCGCCCCGGCATGGACAAGCCCGCAGGGGACATGCGCGGGCCTGGTCCACACAATCCCAATCCATCGCAATGCCTACCGCTGTGAACAGCGTTTCCCATGTCGCAAAACACCCTGACCTTGCAACTGTTTTTCGAAGACCCGATCAAGCTGAAGCTCGCACAGCTCACGTACCAATACCTGTGCTCAGACAACACGGAACAGGCCCAACGCTGGGCGGACAAGCTGGGGGCCTCCAGTCTGGAGTCCCTGTGGGATGCGCAATGGTTCAATGCGTCGGCATCTGCCGCTTCCACGCACCTTCTGCTCCAGTTCGACACGGGTACGAGCGACCCACCACCGCTGCGCCAGCTCGAAGCCCTGTTTGACCAGGGCCTGCGGGCTGCAGTGCTGGAGATCTTCTACGACCAGGTGGGGGAAACCGAGCGCATGCACTTCGACCGGGGCCAGTGGGTGTCGCGCAAGGCATTCATGGACGCCAACCCGCAGTGGCGCGCAGTGGTAGAGCCTGCGCTGCATGGTGGCGAAGGCCAGGGCAACGGCGGCGAGGAGGGTGGTGAGGCCGATGACCCCTATGCCTGCTCCAAAGACCCGACCAAGCCCCTTGCCGTTGCCAAGCTGCGCCAGCAGGAAGAAAAACGCAAGCGCGAGGCCCAGGAGGCGGCCGAGGCGTTTGTCGAAATGGCGCGGGCCATGGGCAAAAGCGGCAAGTCGCCCGTGCAGGGGCTGATCGCCGTGCTGCTGTTGCGCGCCGGGCTCAAGGGGCTGGTGCATGCAGTAGTGTTCACGGTGGTCACCGTGCTGCTGTTCAAGGGCTTCTGGCTGTGGATGGGCCTGGGGCTGGCGCTGGCCGTGGCGCTGCCGCTGTACTACATGGCCACCGAACACAAGGAGCTGCGCGGGGACGACGGAGACGATGACGCCGACCCGCCTGGTGACGACGGCCCCGCCACGGTGATGGCCCCCCAGTAAAAGAATCTCAGGAGAACAACAACATGCTGACGCAAATCGAATGGTGGGGCGGGGTGATCTTTGTGCTGGGGGCTCTGACCTACCGCATGGTCATGGGGGCGCTGGAAAGGCCGGCGGACGGTTTTCCCTGGTACCGGCTGATGATGCACGTGTTCTTTCTGGCCCCGGCCGCGCTGCTGGCGGGCTACTTCTATCCACTCACGCAGCCCGCGCTGCAATACGGCTACCTGGCGCTGCTGGCCGTCTCGCTCCTGGTGGTGGCCGTGATGCTGGTGCAGGAGATGACTGGCGACTCGGGCGAGGGCAAAGAAAAGGGACGCAGTAAGGAGCCCTTGAAGGAGGGCGCGATAGCCGAGGCTGAAGAGTATGAGGAGCCCGGCTGGTTGATGTCGGTGGTCGGCGCCATCGTGCTGTACAGCCCGGTGCTCACGGCCTGTGGCCTCGCCAGCTACAAGGCCTGGCCCATGGTGCAGCGCCTGGCGTAGTGCTCCGCACTGCGCAGTGGGATGGCGGTGGTCTGGCAAGGCTGACAATGCCAGCCCACCATCCCCATGTTTTTCGCTGCCCTTGGTTTTGGCTTGGTGTACCAGCCTTCGTTAGTCCACAACTCCATGTCCCCCGATTCCTTTGCCGATCTTCTGTCGGTCTACATGCGGCGCATCCGCGCCAGCGCCTCCGGCGTGGCCACCGAAATCGGCCTAAGCCGCGAGGCGGTGAACAACTGGCGCAACGGCATTTCGGTGCCCAACCCGCGCTCGCGCGACAAGCTGGTGGCCTGCACCCGCTACCTGCGCCTGACCGAGAGCGAGACCAACCGCCTGCTCAGCGCCGCAGGTTTCGCGCCCGAGTTTCCGCTGCAGGCCGAGGCCCCGCTGCGGGCCGAGGCCAGGGCCACGGGCGTGGCCCCAGGTGCGGCGCAGCCCTTTGCGGCGTTTCAGGACCGGCTGTTTGCCCAGCTTGCGCAGGCCGTGCCATACCCTATCTCGCTGCTGCTGTCGCCCGCGCACTGGGGGCAGCCGCCGTTCCGGCACGAGCTGCTGCAGCGCGCCCGCGCGCAGTATGGCGAGGGCTCGGTGCTGCACATCCAGCCGCCCTACAGCGTGAGCACCGTGCCCGCCGAATACTTCGCCGCCATCGGCCGCCAATGTGGCCTGGGCGATGTGGCGTCAGACTACGAGTTTGAATCTGCGCTGGAGCGCCGCCTGCTGGCAGGCGAACGCATCTTCTGCCTGGTCAGCCGCTTTGAGCAGGGCACACCCGCGCTGCGCGAGACCCTGGCGGGCATTTTGCGCAGCCTGAGCGAGATGCACAGCGGCCGCCTGCACCTGCTGCTGTGTGGCGGCGAGGCGCTGGCCGACCTCAAATACCGCAGTGGCGACCTCTCGCTGCTCAACATCGCGCAGGTCAACCACTGGCCCGACCCGTCGCTGCACGACCTCCTGCAGCTGGCCCGGCACCGCTGGCCCGAGCACACCTGGACGGAGCCCGTGGTGGCCGATCTGCAAGCGCTCAGCGGCGGCCACCCCGCGTTGTTTGAAGAGGGGTTGCAGTGGCTGGTGGACCAGGGAATGGACCAGAGGGTGGGCAAGGGCGATGCACCACCCAGCGCCCTGCACACCCATCTGGCCAGCAGCCCACGCCTGTGGCAAACCTTTTTGCCCCTGGCCCAGGCGCCCGCCACCCGCGCGCGGCTGCTGCAACTGCTGAAGGCCGACGACCTGGGCCGCGCCCGGCCCTATCTGCAAGACGATGAACTGCGCAGCCTGTTCTGGGGCAACCTCATCCATGTGCGCGGCACAGGTGATGCGGCGCGCCTGCACTGGCGCTGCGCCACCATCCGCGATGCGGGCTTCATGGTGCTGGATTCATGCTCGGCGGACTGAAGCCCCTGCTGTCCAGACCCGTGGTGCGCGCCGTGGTCATCGCGCTGGTCACTTTGTTTGTGGCCAGCGCGGTGTTCACGCCCCAGCACAACCCGGCCACACGCGGCAGGTTCATGGCGGCCATGAACGTGGGCCCGGTGTGGGGCGAGCTGGTGCAGTGGCGCGTGGCGATGATGCAGGCGCACAACGAGCTTGGCCACTGGCCCAAAGACATTTACGCCTACGCGCCCCCGGTGGCCCAGCCGCAGTTGCGCGTCACCTCCCCGCGCCCCTATGTGCTGCAGGCCGACATCGCCCACCACCCCGAGCTGGGCAAGCTGGCTGGCACGCAGGTGGTGGTGGAGCTGAAACCCGGCACCACCACCTGGTCCTGCCGCCCCGGCAAGCCGCCCATCCCCCTGGGCTACCTGCCCATCAATTGCCTGGAGGGCAGCACCGACGATTTCGAGCGCCCCACGCAAGTGCCTGATGCCGACCCGTTTGGCTGGATGCGCTCGCTGATCGCATGGTGCGCGGTGATTTTTGCCGTGGGCGCCGTGCTGTGGGTGGTGCGCCATCCGCTCATCGGTGCGGGCCAGCTGCGCCCCGCACGCCTGCGCCGCACGCCGCTGGCGCGCCTGCCGCAGATCGACCGCCTGCTGCGCTGGCTGCGGCGGCTGGACGCCACCCTGCTCGCCGCTGACATCCGCACGGTGGACTGGCGCCGCGCCGTGGCCTGCGCCCAGGCCACGGGCGGCGAGCGCGCCCCGGCCCTGGCCCGCGCGCTGGCCGAGCGCGTGTCGGCCCGCTGCCAGCCCAGCACCGACTGGGCGCTGCCCGGCGCAGTGTTTGAGTGGCAGTTCCCGCCCGACCTGCCCGTGTCGCTGGACCGCTGCCTGGTGTTTGTGCCCACGCCCGGCATCGACGAAGCCACCGTACTGCGCCAGCTGCGCGCCGTGCAGACCGGCAGCGACGTGCTGCTGATCCTGTGCGAGCATAGCGTGGACACGCCCTGGCCCCTGCTGCGCGCCCATGCCGACGACCGCGCCAACCTGCATGTGATGCTGGACAGCGCCCACCAGACCGAGTGGCTGATTGGTGGCGAGGCCCTGCAGGTGCTGCTGCGCCAGCTGGCCGCGCAACTGCGCATCACGCGCATCTCGCCCTACCAGACACGCGGCGGTGTGACGCGCGAGGGTGGCTTTTTTGGCCGCGCCCAGCTGCTCGCCCGTGTCATCAACCGCGAGCCCGCCAACTACCTGGTGGTGGGCGGGCGCCAGTTGGGCAAAAGCAGCCTGCTCAAGGCCGTGCAGCGTCGCATGGCGGGCCACCCGCACACCGTGTGCCACTACGTCTCGCTGCGCGACCACCGCCTGGCACCGCGCATGGCGCTGCAGTTTGGCCTGGCGGCCGATACCCCGCTCGAAGCCATCGTGGACCACCTGCAGGCGCAGTACGAGGGCAAGCGCCTGGTGCTGCTCATCGACGAGGCCGACCTGTTCTTCCGTGACGAATCGGCCAACGGCTACGTGCAGCTCTCCACCCTGCGCGCGCTCAGCGAAGAGGGCCGCTGCTGGTTCATGCTCGCGGGCTTCTGGGACCTGTATGCCACGGCCGTGCTGGACTACCAAAGCCCGCTGCGCAACTTTGGCGAGGTGTTGGCTATTGGCGGTCTGGAGCGCAGCGCCTGCCACGAACTGGCCACCGAGCCGCTGCGCAAACTGCGCCTGGGCTTTGACACCGAGCGCCTGGTGGACCGCCTGGTGGACGCCAGCGGCCAGCGCGCCAACCTGGTCGCCATCCTGTGCCAGGAGTGCCTGGAAGCGCTGGCGCCCGGCGAACGCGTGATCGAATCCCGCCACCTCACGCAAGCCCTGGCCTCGCAGGCCGTGCAGGATGCCTTGGCGGGCTGGGGCCGCCTGAGCCACGACGAAGCGGCCTGCCGCCTCGACCGCATCGTGGTCTACTACACCGCCCAGGCCGGGCAGGCCAGCCTGGTCGCCCTGGCCCAGCTGCTGCAAGGCCACGGCATCGCGGGCGACGCGCAGGCGCTGCGCCAGTCGCTGGCACGCCTGCAACTGGCCTATGTGCTGCGCAAGCACGAAGGCGGTGAATACCGCTTTGCCATCCCGCTGCTGCAGGACCAGTTTGAACCAGCGGAAGTGGAACTGCTGCTGCACCAGGAGCTGGCCGTGCTGGCGCGCAGCGATGCAAAGGTATGAGCCAAAAAGGCCGTCTCCGCGCTATGGATAAGCGCTTTTAGCTATCTATTTGATAGTGGGAGGGCATTGGGCGTTGGGGTTCACGGCAGCGCCACCACCACCGCACCGCGCTTGCGCCCTGTCTCCACATACGCATGCGCCGCAGGCAGGTCGGCAAACGGGTAGGCGCAGTCCAGCACCGGCCGCAGCGCGCCCGCCTGGGCCAGGTCCATCAGGGTCTGCAGGTCTTCGGGCCGCTCGGCCGCCGGGCCGCCAATGCTGCGGCGCGTGCCGCGCGGCCGGGCCAGCACCTGTGCCAGGCTGCCCGCCACCGCCAGGTAGCGACCATGCTCCTGCAGGCGCGGCAGGCAGGCGGCAAAGCTGCTGGCCCCCACGGTGTCGGCCACCACGTCCCACTGCTGCGGGTCCTGGGTGAAGTCCTCTTCGGTGTAGTCGATCACGGCCTGTGCGCCCAGCGCCCGGGCCAGCGCCACATTGCCGCCGCTGCACACCGCCGTGACATGCGCGCCCCGGTGCCGCGCCAACTGCACCATGGCGCTGCCTACCGCGCCCGCTGCGCCAATCACCAGCAGCGATTCGCCCGCGCGCAGGTTTGCCTTGTTCAAGAAGTGCAGTGCCGCCAAGCCACCAAACGGCAGGCAGGCCGCGTCCACAAACGACAGGCGCTCGGGCTTGTGCACCAGGGGCCGGGTGCCGGGCAACAGGCAGTATTCGGCATGGCCGCCCATGGCCACACCCGCCACACCCACCACGGCATCGCCGGGTGCAAAACCGGTCACCGCACGGCCCACGGCCTCCACCACGCCTGCTACATCGGTGCCCAGCACCGGCTGGCGCGGCCGCGTGATGCCAAACGCCAGCCGCCCCAGCAGGCCAAACCCGCGCGGCAGCTTCTGGGTGCGCACGCGCATGTCGGCCGACGACACGCTGGCCGCCAGCACCCGCACCAGCACATCGCGCGGGCCAGGCACCGGGCGGGGCAGGGTGCGCAGCCGCAGCACATCGGTGCCGCCATAGCGGGTGCAGACCCAGGCGAGCATGGTGGTGGACGTGGGCAGGGTGAGTGTGTGCATGGGCGGGAGGGCAGCGCGCCCGGTGGCGCAATCGAAGGGGCGTGAGCGGCACGGTAGTGCCAGCAGGCAGCTTAGGTGGCCGGGTGGGGCGCACACAACCCGACCTTGGGAGGGCGGCCGGTGGTGGCCATGCCCCAGCTGCACGTTACCCTTGTGGTCCTGCTGGATTGACCGATTGATTGCTGCAAAGGCCCACCGTGCACCCCACGCTCTACACCGTTGCCTACCCCGTCTGCGCCGCCGAGGACATGTTGGCCATCGACACCTGGCGCGCCGCCAACGACCCCACCGGCCATGCGCTGGTGCGCCCGCACTTCACGCTGGTGTTTGCCAGCAACGCTGTGGACGAAGCCACCTACCTGGCCCATGTGGCGGCGGTGGCGGCACGCACCGCGCCCATCGCGTTTCACTGCCGCTATGCCATGCTGGGTGCCGACGCCCACAGCCCGCGCGCCCATGCCTATCTGGTGCCGGACGAAGGCCATGCGGCGTTGTCACTGCTGCACGACGCGCTCTACACCGGGTCGCTGGCCGATGCGTTGCGGCTGGATTTGCCCTACACCCCACACATCACCGTGGGCTCGTTCGATTCGGCATCACGAGCTCGTCAGTGGTGTGCCGCGCGCAACCAGGCGGGCGTGTCGGTGCCGGGCCAGGTGGCTGCGCTGTGGGTGGGGCAAGTGGTGGACGGGCGGTTCGAACACCGGGGGCAGTTCGATCTGATGGGATAGTTTTTTGAAGCAAAAACGGCCTTCACCGCGCGTCTATTGAGCGCTTTAAGCTATCAAATATGTAGTTTTATCGCTACGCCCCTCAAGGCCGCTGCGCCATCACCAGCGCATACAGCGCCTGCGCCGCTACCGACAGGCTCTCGTCCCGCCGCCGCACCAGGTAGATCTGCCGCGTGAGCCCCGGCAGCGACAACGGCCGTGTGACCAGGCCCGGCTGCTCGAAGTGGAACAGAGTGAGCGCCGGCACCACGCTGATGCCCAGGCCCGCGCGCACCATGCCCATCACGGTGGCGAGCTGCTCCACCTCCATCAGCGTGTGCATGGCCTGTGGGTGCAGGGCGGCCTCCAGGTACTGCCGCACGCTGCTGGTGCGCGCCAGGTGAATGAAGGGCCAGGCCGCCAGGTCCTGCGCGGTGATGGCCTTGCGGCGGCGGGCCAGCGGGTGGTCGGCCGGGCACACCAGGTAGAAGTCGTCGCAGCAAAACGGCTCGGCCTGCAGCGCGGGCGTGTCGGCGCGGATGGCGGCCAGTGCAAAGTCGGCATGGCCGCTGGCCACGCGGTCGATGCAAGGCTCGGACAGCACGTCGGCAATGTCGATCTCGATGCCCGGGTGCGCCGTGCGGTACTGCGCTAGCACAACCGGCAGCCAGCCTGCCGCCAGTGACGGCAGCAGCGCCACCGCCACACGCCCGCGCTGCAGTGTGGCGGCACTGCGCACGGCGGCCAGGGCGCTGGTGATTTCGGCGCGGATGCGGCGGGCCGACTCCAGAAAGTTATGCCCCTCGGGCGTGAGGTCCACATGGCGCGTGCTGCGGTCGAACAGCCGCAGACCCAGGTCGTCCTCCAGCGCGCGGATGAGCGCGCTGAACGCGGGCTGCGACAAATGGCACAACGTGGCGGCGCGCGTGAAGCTGCGCTGCTCGGCCAGCGCGAGGAAGGCGTCGAGCTGGCGGCTGGAGAGGTGGGGGGCGCTCATGCGGGGCTGGTGTGATTCATCTGGTTTTCAGATGGATTCATCGTAACAATCGATTTCACAGAATACAGCCATGTTCCTACATTCACGGTCAGGAGACAACGGATTGATGCCGAACGACCAAAAAACCAACCTGCTGGTGGGCTGCGCCGCCGGCTTCTCGGGCGACCGCACCGACGCGGCGCTGCCCGTGGTGCAGGCGCTCATCGCCAGCGGCCAGCCTGCGGTGCTCATCTTCGAGACGCTGGCCGAGCGCACGCTGGCGCTGGCCCAGCTGGCACGCCGTACCGACCCCGATGCGGGTTATGAACCCCTGCTGGTGGACCTGCTGCGCCCCGTGCTGGCGCAGTGCCTGGCGCACGGTGTGCGCATCGTCAGCAACTTCGGCGCGGCCAACCCGCACGGCGCGGCGCGCCGCATCCACGCGCTGGCGGCCGAGCTGGGCTTGGCCCGCCCGCGCATTGCCGTGCTGCAGGGCGACGACCTGAGCGGCCCCGACCACCGTGCGCTGCTGCAGGGCGCGCTGGGCGGCGCGATGCCTACCGAGCCCATCGTCAGCGCCAACGCCTACATCGGCGCGCAGGCCGTTGCCGATGCGCTGCGCGCAGGCGCTGACATCGTGGTCTGCGGCCGCGTGGCCGATCCATCGCTGGTGCTGGGCCCGGCGCTCGCGCACTACGGCTGGGCGCTGGACGACTGGGACCGCCTGGCGCGCGCCACCATGGCCGGGCATCTGCTGGAATGCGGCGCACAGGTCACAGGCGGCTACTTTGCAGACCCTGGCTATAAGGATGTGGCGGGCCTCGCCCAGCTGGGCTACCCGATTGCCGAGATCGACGCCGACGGCCACTGCGTCATCACCAAGCCCCCGGGCACGGGCGGCTGCATCACCGAACGCACGGTGAAAGAACAACTGCTGTACGAGCTGCACGACCCGGCGGCGTACCTGACGCCTGATGTGGTGGCCGACATCACCGCCGCCCGCGTGACCACGGTGGGCGCCGACGCGGTGCGGCTGGAAGGCGTGCAGGGCCACGCGCGGCCCGACACGCTCAAGGTCAACGTGTGCTTTGAATCGGGCTGGTTTGCCGAGGGCGAAATCTCCTACGCCGGCCCGCGCGCCGAGGCTCGTGCCCGGCTGGCGGGCGAGGTGCTGCGCGAGCGATTGAGCGGCCTGGGCCCGCTGCGCATCGACCTGATTGGCGTGACCAGCATCTTTGGCGACGACACCAGCCGCTGGCTGGATGCATCCGCCCACAGCAACGACGAAGCCCGCGATGTGCGCCTGCGCGTGGCCCTGCAGCACCGCGACCACGCCAGCGCCCAGCGCCTGGTGCGCGAGGTAACCGCGCTCTACACCTGCGGGCCTGCAGGCGGAGGCGGCGTGCGCACCGCCATGCGCCCGCGCCTGGGCACGGTGTCGTGCCTGGTGCCGCGCGATGCAGTGGCCGTGCGTTTTGAGATGGTGGGCTAAGAAGCTGTGAACGAATCCCTCATGCCCGCTCGTGCCGCAAAAACGCACGCCCTCGGCGTTGCAAATACTCGCCATAGCCCGAGCTATGGCTGTGCTTTGCACCTTGATGGCGCACGTTTGTGCTGCCCGCTCGGCCACGCCGGATTCATTCACAGCTTCTGAGGAGTACACACACCATGACGACGACCCTCACCGTTCCCCTCTACCGCCTGGCCCACAGCCGCACAGGCGACAAAGGCAACCGCTCCAACATCAGCGTCATCGCCTGGCACCCCGCGCTGTGGGATGTGCTGGTCGATCAGGTCACCGAGGCCGCCGTGGCACGCCAGTTCGCGCAGCGCCGCCCGCGCCAGGTCACGCGCTACCTGCTGCCGCAACTGCAGGCCATGAACATCGTGCTGGACGACGTGCTCGACGGCGGCGTGAACGACTCGCTCAACCTCGACAGCCACGGCAAGGCACTGAGCTATCTGCTGCTCGATATGCCCGTCACCGTGCCCGCGCACCTGGCGCAGCACTTTGGCGGTCCCACGGCCTAGACCTCCAGTTTCGCTTTTTCATCCATACCAACACCAGGAGACAACATGACCCATTCATCCCCCCGCCGCGCTCTGCTCGCCACTGCTGCCGTACTGGCGCTCGGAACACTGCATGCCCCAGCAGCTTTGGCCCAGGCTGCTGGTGCCTACCCCGCCAAGGCCATCACCTTTGTCGTGCCCTTTGCCGCAGGCAGCGCCACCGACCAACTGGCACGCGCGCTGGGCCAGTCCATCACCAACGACACCAAGCAGCCCATGGTCATCGACAACAAGGCGGGCGCCAGCGGCATGATCGCCGCGTCGGCCGTGGCCAAGTCGGCGGCCGATGGTTACAGCGTGCTCATCACCACCAACACCACACACGCCGCCAACGAGCACCTGTACAAAAAGCTCTCCTACGACCCGGTGAAGGACTTCGCCCCCGTCACTGGCCTGGGCAAGGGGGGGCAGGTGCTGGTGGTCAACGCCAGCGCGCCTTACAAGAACGTGGGCGAGCTGCTGGCCTTTGCCAAGAAGAACCCCGGCAAGCTCAGCTTCGGCAGCGGCAGCTCATCGAGCCGCATGGCGGGCGAGATGCTCAAGCAACTGGCCAGCGTGGACATCCTCCACGTGCCTTACAAGAGCAACCCGCTGGCCATCACCGACCTGCTGGGCGGGCAGATCGATTTGATGATTACCGACACCTCCACCGGCGTGCCGCAGGTCAAGGCGGGCAAGCTGCGTGCGCTGGGCTATTCCACGCAAAAGCGCAGCGCGCAATTGCCCGATGTGCCCACGCTGGACGAAGCGGGCGTGAAGGGCTACGACATGGGTTACTGGTTTGCGGCCTACGTGCCCGCAGGCACGCCCGCGCCGGTGGTGGCGCGCCTCAACGAGCTGCTGATCGCCGCCACCAAGAGCGCAGCGGCCAAGAGCTTCTTTGACAATGCGGGCTCCGAAGCCTGGACCACCACGCCCGATGAACTGGCCAAGTTCCAGGCTGCAGAGACGCAGAAGTGGGGCAAGGTGATCAAGGCGGCAGGTATCGAGGCCGAATAAGCCACCGGCCCACCCACCGGGCCGTTTCATTCCTTTTTTCCTTCTCTCAGCCTGCCTTTGCTCGCAGGTCTGGGCGAAGCCTTGCCCGCGCGCAGCGCAACAGACGCTGCCGCTTTTTTCTCAGAGCCGCTCAAGCGGTCATTTCAACCCCCCAAGGAGACAACATGAGACCCATTCATGCATTCGGAAAACTCGCGCTGACAGCTGCCGCCGCTGCAGTCATCGCTGCCTGCGGGGGCAGCAGCAGCGACGCGCCCAAGGGTCCATCCCTCAAGCTGGCCATCACCGCCACCGAGGCCTTTCCGGGCACCTATGGCGACGTGGGTGAATACGAGCGCGTGACCGGCACCATCAGCGGCGAGGTCGACCCCAAGGACCCCAAGAACGCCGTCATCCAGGATCTGGCCCTGGCGCCCACCAACGCCAACGGCATGGTCGAGTACCGTGCCGACTTCGTCATGCTCAAGCCCAAGAACATGGCCAAGGCCAGCGGCGTGCTGCGCTACGACGCACCCAACCGAGGCAACATCCTCACGATGCTCAACCCCACGGCCACGCCCAGCGATGCGGTGTACCTGGAGCGCGGCTATGTGATGCTGTATTCGGCCTGGCAGGGCGATGTGCCCAAGAGCACCGCCGCGCGCCTGACGGTGAGGGTGCCTGTGGCCAAGAACAAGGACGGCAGCAGCATCACCGGCCCCTACCGCGCCGAGCTGGTGCCCACGGCCGCCAGCCCCGCGATGACATTGCCCGGCGGCGTGTTCAACGGCACCATGATTCCGTACGAACCCGCCAGCCTGGACAATACCCAGCCCGGCTACTCGCTCACCCGCCGTGCCAACGAGACGGATGCGCGCGTGCCTGTGCCCGCAAGTGACTGGAAGTTCGCCACCTGCGACACGGGCACCAACGCCTTCCCGGGCACGCCCAGCCCCACCAGCGTGTGCCTGAAGGGCGGGTTTGACCCGGCCTATCTGTACGAGCTGGTCTATGTCGCCAAAGACCCCAAGATCATGGGCGTGGGCCTGGCTGCGCTGCGCGACACCGTGAGCTTCTTCCGCAGCAAGGCGGCCGATTCCACCGGCACCCCCAACCCGCTCGCAGGCCGCATCACACACACGCTGGGGCAGGGCACCTCGCAGTCGGGCAACGCCATGAAGACCTTTCTGCATCTGGGCTTCAACCAGGCGCTGGACGGTGGCAAGGTGTTCGACGGCATGTACGCCCACGTGGCGGCGCGCCAGACCAACATCAACACCCGCTTTGCCGTGCCCGGTGGCGGCGGTGGCCTGCGTACCGACCACACCGCCTTCGGCCAGACGGCACCGCGCGGGCTGGACAAGGACTACCAGGACGACATCAGCGGCCGCCAGGGTGGCGTGATGAAGCGCTGCGCTGCCACCAGCACCTGTCCCAAGTTCTTCCTGGGCCTGTCGGGCACCGAGTTCTGGCAGCTGCAGGGCTCGCCCGTGCTGACCGACGCCCATGGCACCAAAGACCTGGCGCAGCCCGACAACGCCCGCATCTACTACTACTCCAGCACCCAGCACGGCGGGGCAGGGGGCACGGCCAGCATTGCCTATGCACCCACGCGCGCCACGTACCCCACGGGCACGGTGGTGCAGTTCAACGACACCTTCCGCGCGCTGTTCCTCAACCTCGAAGACTGGGTGGTGCGCGGCACGCAACCGCCCGCCAGCCAGGTGCCCAAGCTGGCCGACGGCACGCTGGTGCGGCCCGAGGCATTGGCCTTCCCGGCCATGAAGGGGCTGACCTGGGCGGTGGGCGGCGTGCAGACGGCGATCCCGGACTTCAGCTACCGGGGCCTGTACAACAACTTCCCGCTGTTCGACTTTGGCCCGCAGTACATCCCGCAGGACGAGGCCGGCATTGCCACCGTGCTGCCTCCGCGCAACCTGGGCCGCGACTACGCCATCCTCGTCCCGCAGGTCGATGCATCCACGGGCCTCACCCGCGCCGGCATTCGCAGCGTGGAGGCGCGCGCGCCGCTGGGCACCAGCATCGAGTTCAACTACGTGGCCACACCCGGCATCACCGACCTGGCCAACCTCACGGGCAGCTTCATCCCCTTCCAGAAGACGCGCGCCGCGCGGCTGGCGGCGGGCGATGCACGGCCGTCGCTGGAGGAACTGTATGGCACGCAGGAGGGCTACGTCGCTGCGGTGACGCAGGCCGCCAATGACCTGGTGGCACAGCGCCTGCTGCTGCCGCGCGATGCGGACCTGCAGATTGCGCGCGCCAAAGCCGCTGCGGTGTTGCCCTGAGCGGCGGGGGGCTCGTTTCCACTCCCTCCCCCCCGCGGGAGAGGGCGGGGGAGAGGGGGCACTTCTTCGGGGCGCCGCGCTCCATCCTCCCCCCTCTCCCCAACCCTCTCCCACCGGGGGAGAGGGCGTGCCAGCGCTTTAAAGGCCTGTGAAAAATCAAGACAAATTGACCTCCACCGCCTGATGGATAAGCGCTAGTAGCTATCAAATTAGTAGTCCTTCAGCTGAGGCGACCGCCCCTCACCACGGCACCCCCGCAAACCGCTCCACCAAAAAATCCAGCAGCGCCCGCACTGCAGGCGACAAGTGCCTGCGTGACGGGTACAGCGCATAAATCGTCATCACCGGCAAGTCCCACCCTGGCAGCACGGCCTGCAGCGCGCCGCTGGGCAAATACGGGTTGACTAGATATGTCGGCTGCATCGCAATGCCGCCGCCCGCCAGCGCTGCGCGCATCAGCGTCGTGGCCTCGTTGGCGCTGAAATGGCCGCTCACGCCCACACGCTCCACCGCCTCGCCGCGCGTCAGCTGCCACACGCTTTTGCCAAAGTTGGCGTAGCTCAGGCACCGGTGCTGCGCCAGGTCGGCAGGTTGCTGCGGCACGCCGTGGGCGGCCAAGTAGGCGGGGGATGCCACCAGGGCCGAATCGCACCGCGCCAGCGGCCGGCCGATGAGCAGCGAGTCGGGCTCGGCGCTGATGCGGATGGCCAGGTCGATGCGCTTTTCCACCAGGTTCAGTGATCCTTCGCTCGCGTCCAGGTCGATCTTGAGCTGCGGGTGTTGCGCCAGAAAGTCCGCAATCGCCGCACCCATCTGCGCAAACGCAAACGACACGCTGCAGGTCAGCCGCAGCTGGCCGCGCAATGCGCCCTCGGTGGTGGTGGCGGTTTCTTCTTCCAGGTCTTGCGACAGCGCCAGCATCTGCTGGCAGCGGCGCAGCGCGTGTTCGCCCGCGTCGGTCAGCGTCACGCTGCGGGTGGTGCGCTGCAGCAGCCGCGCCTGCAGCCAATGCTCCATCTCGCCCACGTAGCGCGTGACCATGGCCCGCGACATCTCCAGTTTGTCGGCCGTGGCGCTGAAGCTGCCGCTGGTGGCGACTTCGGCAAACACATGCATGGCGGTCAGGCGGTCCATAAGGGGTTATTTGATCGATTGGTGAAACAAATATGCGCGAATTATCGGGTTTATTGGATCGATTGACGCAAATAAACTTCATTCCGTCATCTGCAAACCTCTCAAAACCCTGGAGAAACCACCATGTTCCGCACCACCCTCATTGCCGCCACCCTCGCCATTGCCTTCACCGGCGCCCAGGCCGCCCAGCCGCTGCAGGTCAAGGTCTACAACGCCGACGGCAACAGCTTCAACGTCAACTCCACGCTGGTCTATGGCGAGAAAGAGGTCATGGTCATCGACGCAGGCTTTACCCGTGCCGACGCGCTGCGCATTGCTGCCAACGTGCTCGACACGGGCAAAGAGCTGAAGACCATCTACGTGAGCCAGGCCGACCCCGACTACTACTTTGGCGTCGAGACGCTGAAAGAAATCTTCCCCAAGGCCGACGTGGTGACGACGCCCGCCGTGCTGGAGAAGATCAACGCCAAGCTGGCTGGCAAGCTCGCCTTCTGGGGCCCCAAGATGGGCGCCAACGCACCGCGCACGCCCGTGCTGCCCAAGGCGATTGCTGGCAACACGCTGAGCGTGGACGGCCAGGCGGTCGAGATCCGTGGCACCACCGGCCTGTTGGCGCACCGCCCGTATGCGTGGATTCCATCCATCAAGGCCGTGGTGGGCACCATCGGCGTGTTTGGCACCAACACCCATGTGTGGACGGCCGACACGCAAACGGTGGCCGAGCGCAGCGCCTGGGTGGCCCAGCTCGACGAAATGGCCGCCCTGCAGCCCACCGTGGTGGTGCCCGGCCACATGCCCGCGGGTGGCACGCTGGACGCTGCCAACATCAGCTACACCAAGGGCTACCTGCAAGCGTTTGAAAAGAACGCCGCCTCCACCAAGACGAGTGCCGAACTCATCGACGCGATGAAAAAGGCCTACCCCGCAGCGCCCATGGGCCTGTCGCTGGACATCGGCGCCAAGGTCAACAAGGGCGAGATGAAGTGGTGAGATGACGTGCTGAAAGCTGTCAAAGCAAGTTGTTGAAAGGAACCAGATCGTGACTACGCACCCGCTCCAACAAGTCCTGCAGCACCTGCACGCCGGGCGCTGGAATGCGGCGCACGATCTGGTGCAACACGACGGCTCCATGCTCGGCGCGTGGCTGCACGGCATCCTGCACCTGCAAGAGGGCGACCTGGAAGACGCCGAAAACTGGTACGACCGCGCCGCCCGCCATTTCCGCAGCCGGGGCACGCTGGCCGAAGAGATTGCGGCTTTTGAAGCCGCACTGATTGCGTCCGAAACATCAGACCCTCAAGAAAGAACCTAACCCATGCCCAACGTCACCGTGACCTACTTGTTTGACCCCTTGTGCGGCTGGTGCTATGCCGCCGCGCCCGCGCTCAAGTTCCTGCAAGCGCAGAAGGGTGTCGAGGTGGTGCTGGCCCCCTCCGGCCTGTTTGCGGGCGCAGGCGCGCGGCCCATGGACGCGCAGTTTGCCGCCTATGCCTGGTCCAACGACCAGCGCATCCAGCAGCTCACAGGCCAGCCCTTCACGCAGGCCTACCGCGATCAAATTCTGGGTGCTGTATCCGGTCGCTTTGATTCAGGCCCTGCCACCCTCGCGCTGACTGCCGTGGCGCAGACCGCGCCTGCGCATGAACTGGAAGCCTTGCACGCGCTGCAGCACGCACGCTATGTGGAAGGCCGCGACACCGCAGAACCCGAGGTGCTGGCAGACCTGTTGCGGGCTTTAGGCCTGGCCGATGCCGCCGCATTGACGCTGGCACCCGACGCCGCACTGCACAGCGTGGTGGCCGAGCGCGTAGCCCGCGCCCAGGCCATGCTGCGTGCCGTGGGTGCCCGGGGTGTGCCGCAATTGGTGGTGGCGGGGCAGGGGGGGGCGCTGCGGTTGATCGGAGGCGATGCGCTGCTGGGGCCGCGCGAGAAACTGGTAGAGCACATCCTGGCGGCCTGAGGCCCTGAACGCAAGGAGGGCTCAGAACCTGTTCAAGAGCTTTTCGGGGTCGCACAAGGTCCTTGCCGGGATGGGATGCAAGGCGCGGTGCGCAGTGGATAGCCCGGCTATCCACAAGCGCTGCAACGCCGCAGACCGCCCGGCAAGGCACTTGCCCGATGGGTTGGAGTGAAATCGGGCCGATGAATTCTGTGCTTTGGCGCCCAGGCTGCTTGCATGGGCATGAGCCCATGCGGTGCATCCGAAGCATCCACTCCTCCCGATTGCACTCCAATGCAATCCCCGAAAAGATTTTGAACAGGTTCTCAGGCCTTGGGCAGGAGTTCGCCCCGTCGGCCCAAGGTCCGCACCATCTGCTCATACATCGCATCCACGGCCGGTGAGCGCAGCGACACCTTGCTGCGCAGCACCGCCACGTTCATCGAAGCCAGCGGCGGCAGGTCAAACTCCGCCGGCAGGTTCTGCAGGATTTGCAAATGGGCCGGGGCGCTGCACCGCGTGAGCACCGCCACCGCCAAACCGCTCTCCACAGCAGCCAGCTGGCCCGCCAGGCTGGAGCTGTGGTACACGATGCGGTAGGTCCGCCGCCGCGTGCCCAGCGCGGCCAGGGTGGCCTGCCGGGCCATGCTGGCCGATTCATACACCGCAATCGGCAGCGGGTCGCGCCGCCAGGCCTCGAACTGGGCGGCCCCCACCCACACCAGCGGCTCGTCGAACAAGAAGCGCCCGCGTTGCGGCTTGTCTTGCGAGACCAGCGCCAGGTCCAGTTCGCCCTTCACCACACGCGGGATCAGCGACGTGGACTGCTCGCACGTCAGCTCAATCTCCACCCCCTGGTAGCGGTGCGAAAAGCTGCGCAGCACTGGCGTGAGGTAGGCCGACGCATAGTCGTCGGGCACCCCTAGCCGCACCCGGCCCGCCAGCTTGGGGCCAAACAATGCGGCATGTGCCTCAGCCTGCAAATCGAGCACGCGGCGCGCATACGACAGCAGTTCGGCGCCCGCTGGCGTCACCTCCAGGTGGCGCGGCCCGCGCAGCAGCACCGGGCGGCCCAGCGCGGCCTCCAGCTTCTTGATCTGCATGCTCACGGCCGACTGTGAGCGGTGCACCAGCGGCGCCGCGCCCGAGAGCGAGCCTGCATCCACCACGGCCACAAAGGCACGCAGCCAGTCGATTTGAAAGTCTGGGTAGTTCATGGGGGCCTTTATCGGTCGGACCAGTGACGACAGTGGTGGGGCTATCGGTGGGTTGGTAAATTCGATTATCGAATGGTAGCTGTTCGATTTATCCGTTTTACAGGATGCCTGTAAAGCGTGAGCATCGGCGGCATGAACCACTCCAAAGCCAGCACCGTCGCATCGCCTTCCCTGGCCACCACACCGCTGCCCGTCAATGCCAATGCCATCACCCGCGAGCGCGACGGCCAGTGGCTGCTCATCGCCGGTGGCGTGCTGCTGGGCACCATCGGCGTGTTTGTGGAAGAGGCGGGCCAGCACCCTCTGGTCACGGTGTGGTTCCGCTGCGCATTCGGTGCACTGGCGCTGCTGGCCTGGTGCCTGGCCACGGGGCGGGGACAGCAACTTTTTCTGCACGGCCGCGCCCGCTGGGTGGCCTGCGCTACGGGCGTACTCATGGTGCTCAACTGGGCGCTGTTCTTTGCAGCCATCCCACGCACATCGATTGCCGTGGCCACCGTGATCTTTCACATCCAGCCCATCTGGGTCATCGTTTTTGGCGCGTTGTTCTTGCGCGAGGCCGTGTCGCCCACGCAGTGGCTGGCCACACTGGCCGCGCTGGGCGGGCTGGTGCTGACCACGGGCTTGCTCGACGGCACCGCAGGTGTAGCAGCGGCCAGCAGCACCGGCGGCGGCAGCTATGTGGCTGGCGTACTGATGTGCCTGGGCGGCTCACTCTGCTATGCGGGCGTGACGCTGCTCGCCAACACGCAGAAAACCATCAGCCCCTTTGCCATGGCGCTGTGGCAGTGCCTGGTGGGCGCGGTGGCGCTGGTGTGGGCGCCCTTTGTGCTGGGCTGGCCGCAGCAGGGCGCCGCGTGGGGCTGGCTGCTGGGCCTGGGCGTGCTGCACACCGGCCTGGCGTATGTGGTGCTGTTTGCCGGCATGTCGCGCCTGGGGTTGGGGCGCATTGCGGTGCTGCAGTTTGTGTACCCGCTCACGGCGGTGCTGGTGGACTGGGTGGTGTATGGCCGCACGCTCAGCCCCATCCAACTGGGCGGCGTGGGGCTGATGGCTGTGGCGTTGTGGACGATTCGGCGGCCCCGTTCGATGGGGGTGGGTACTCCGGGCCCCACCACCGCAAGCCGCTGATCAGGCCCGCCCCCACGCTCAATGTGTGAAATGCGCCAAACGTTGGGAGTAGCTTCGCTGTAATTTCCTGTAATCGCCAAACCGCTTTGGTGGCGCCACCATGCGCTCACTTCATCAACACGTGATGAAGCCGAGGGCGCCGAAAATCGTCACAGAGTAGGCATGAAGGGGAACTTGGCAATGAAAAAAATCATGACTGCGGTCTGCATGTTGCTGCTGTGCGGCACAGCCTTTGCGAGGCCGGCCTATGTATTCCAGCCTCAGTGGAATCAACCCAACAACAACGATGTGAACAACGGCGCCACCGGGCAGCCCTACACCCAGACTCAGATTGAGGCGTTCCTCAACAATGCGAAGAATCGCCGTTCCGGCGCACCCCTGGCCAGCCAGATTCTGGACTCGTGTGGTGTGGTCGAGGTCGAAAAAGGCTGCCATCAGGCCACGGATCCGCACATCACTATTTGGGTGGATAACCGGGTCAAATCCAACCAGGTCAAAGCGTGCCAGAAGCTCAACCCAGGCACTGCCGTGCACGCGAACGGCTGTTGAGGGCGCCACAACTTACCCCCGCCGGGAACATCGTGCTGGATGGGGGTAGATGGCGCAAATCCGTTCGGGCTGCGCCTGTCAATGGCCCACCAGGTGATTGGGAAGGCTCAGCGTGAACGGCCCGTTGTGCTCGCAGGCCGTAGAGGAACGCCTCCGCAGAAATTATGCCGAAAAAGGTATCCAGCGCTTGATGGATAAGCGCTTCAAGCTATCAAATCAGTAGTATTCGGGTCGTGTGCGCTACGGCGATTCCGTCAGTTGCACCACCACCGACCGATGATCCGAACCCAAGTCCGGCCCGAGGTCAAAACGCACCTCCCGCCAGCCCATTGAAGCCAGCACAGGGCCCAGCGGCAGCACCGACAACCTTCCCCGCGCGCTAGGCCAGTTGGCCACCATGCCCTTGGCGCGGCGCAGGGGGCATCCAAGGCTACAAAGACAAAAATCGACGCGGCATTGTGTGCCCGCTGCCTCTATGTGGGTGCACGGTGCGCACGCCGCCATCTCACGCCCCCATCACATGCGGAACTGACGGCACTGGCCTACAGCTGCCCGCAAATCGGGCCGCCCATACTGCGTTGATGAAAATGCACCTCTGCTCCCACCGCTTCACCCAGGGGTCGCTGGCGTTGGCCCTTGCAGGGTCCATGGCTCTGGCCCTGGCCCAGCCGGCCACCCCTGGCCCCGGCCTGGGTCCGAACCCGCAATTGCCCGCACCGGAAAAGAGTGGCCTGGTGCCCACCTTCAACATCGCACCTGCACAGGGTTGGCCGCAGGGCACCCAGCCGCAGGCCCCTGCGGGGTTCAAGGTCACAGCGCTGGCGCGTGGGCTGGACCATCCGCGCTGGGTCTACACCCTCCCCAATGGCGATGTGCTGGTCGCTGAAAGCAACAAGCCGCCGCCTGCAGAGGGCGCCAAAAACGTGCACTCCGACGGCCTGCGTGGCCTGGCCATGGGCCTGGTGATGAAACGCGCTGGTGCCGGTACGCCCAGCGCCAACCGCATCACGCTGCTGCGCGATACGGACGGTGACGGCGTGGCGGATGTGCGCACCGCCTTTATGCAAAACCTGCTCTCGCCCTTTGGCATGGCGTTGGTGGGCACCCAGCTCTTCATTGCCACGGCCGACGGTGTGGTGAAGGTGCCTTACGAAACCGGGCAGACCTCGGTCAACACGGCACCCGTCAGGGTCACCGATCTGCCCGCCGGGGCCAATCACCACTGGACCAAGAACATCATCGCCAGCCCCGATGGCCGCAAGCTGTATGCCACCGTGGGCTCCAACAGCAATGTGGGAGACAACGGCATGGCGGCGGAAGAGGGCCGCGCCGCCATTTGGGAGGTGGATGTAGAGACTGGCAGCAAGCGGCTGTTTGCCACCGGCCTGCGCAACCCCAACGGCCTGGGCTGGGAGCCGCAGAGCAAGGTGCTCTGGACGGTGGTGAACGAACGCGACGAGCTGGGCAACGAGCTGGTGCCCGACTACCTCACCTCGGTGAAGGACGGCGCCTTTTACGGCTGGCCGTGGAGCTACTGGGGCCAGCATGTGGACACCCGTGTCAACCCGCCCAACCCCGACATGGTGGCCAAGGCCATCACGCCGGACTTTGGCCTGGGTTCACACGTTGCGCCGCTGGGCCTGGCGTTCTCCGACGCCCGCATGCCCGGCGCCTACGCCAGCGGCGCGTTCATCGGCCAGCACGGCTCGTGGAACCGCAAGGAGCTGACGGGCTACAACGTGGTGTTCGTTCCCTTTGCCGACGGGCGCCCCTCGGGGCCTCCCCAGCCGTTTCTGATGGGCTTTTTGAGCAAGGACGGCGACGCCTATGGCCGCCCGGTGGGCGTGGCGCTGGACGGCAAGGGAGCGTTGCTGGTGGCCGACGACGTGGGCAACGTGGTCTGGCGCGTGGTGCGGTCCGAATGACGTCTATGCAGGCGCCACGCCCTTCGCTGCGGTGGTTCGCATGACCGCCACGGGGCCACAGCAGACTATCCTGCGGTTTGCTGGGCTTGGCCCCTGTGCCCGCCACGCGACGCTCCGTAAAGCCCCGTTCAGAAATTCCGCAACCAGGAATCGGCACCCATGTCTTTTGCAGCCACCCATTGGCCCCACGCCGCCCAAGTTAACAGGGTTGCCCGCATCCTGGCCAGTTGTGTGTGCGTGGTGGCGCACGCCCATGCCCATGCGCAAGATGTTCCGGCCGATCCCGCCCAGTCACTGCCCACCACGCCCCCCACACTTGAAGCCCAGCAGGTCACCGGCAGCGCGCAGGCGCAGCGCCAGTTTGACAGTGCCGCCAGCCACAGCAGCGTGGCCGTGGATGCCTTCACGGCCCCCACGCCATTGGTGAACCTGTCGTTGCTGCTGGCTGGGCAGGCTGGCGTGGTGGCCACAGACCGCGGCAACTACGCGCAGGATCTGCAGATCGCGGTGCGGGGCTTTGGCTCCCGCGCCACTTTTGGTGTGCGGGGTGTGCGGATTCTGGTGGATGGCATCCCCGCCACCATGCCCGACGGCCAGGGCCAGGCTGCCACCGCGCACCTGCCTTCGGCCAGCCAGATTGAAGTGCTGCGCGGCCCGCTCGCGCAGCTGTATGGCAATGCGGCAGGGGGCGTGGTGCAGGTCACCACCCGCGATCCCCGGCCCGGGGGCGGCGCCCAGGCCGGGGTGGCGGTGGGCTCGTTCGGCCAGCGGCTGGTGGACGCATCCTTGGACTTTGGCGACCAGCGCCTGGGCGGGCTGCTGGGGGTGTCGCACTTCGAAACCGAGGGCTGGCGCGGCCACAGCGCCGCGCGGCGCACGCACCTCAACGCCAAGCTGCAGGCCCAGCCCGACAGCCGCACACGCATCACAGCCCTGGTCAACCTGTACGACCAGCCCTTGGCGCAAGACCCACTGGGCCTCACACGCGCGCAGCTGGAGGGCGACGCGCGCCAGGCCGGCGCCCTGGCCACCACCTTCAACACCCGCAAGTCGGTGGGCCAGAGCCAGCTGGGCCTGGTGCTGGAGCGCCAGCTCAGTGACACCGACAGCGTGCGGCTGCGCGCCTATGGCGGTGGGCGGCAGCTCACGCAGTACCTGTCTTTTAGCGGCGCGGCGGCCAACAGCGCAGGCGGGGTGGTGGACCTGGACCGCAGCTACCAGGGCGCGGCCGCCACCTGGACGCGGGCCGTGCGCCTGCCCTCGGGCCTGCCGCTGACGTGGACGATGGGGGCAGAGGCCAACCGCCTGTCTGAACACCGCCAGGGGTTTGTGAACAACGCGGGCACCAGCGGTGCGCTGCGACGCGACGAACAAGACAGTGCCGCCAACACCGATGTGTATGCCCAGGTAGACGCCTGGCTCTCCCCCCGCTGGCGCGCCATCGCCGGGCTGCGCGCCAGCCAGGTGCGCGTGCAGGTGGATGACCGCTACATCACCCCCGCCAACCCCGACGACAGTGGCGCGCGCAACTGGCGCCACACCAGCCCCGCGTTGGGTCTGGTGTGGGCTGCCACCGACCAGCTCAACCTGTACGCCAATGCAGGCCAGGGCTTTGAAACCCCCACGCTGGCCGAGATGGCCTACAGCACCGGCAACACCGGCCCCAATTTCGGCCTGGCTGCCGCCCGCAGCCGCCAGTGGGAGGTGGGCGCCAAATGGCAGGGCGCCCACCAGCAGCTGGAGCTGGCATGGTTCGACACCCGCAGCCGGGGCGAGATCGTGCCCGTGGCCACGGTCAACGGCCGCTCGGTGTTCCAGAACGTGGACAACGTGCGGCGCCGGGGGCTTGAAGTGGGTTGGCGTGCACAGTGGGGCACCTGGGCCCCGCGCGCCAGCTACACCTACCTGGATGCCCACTTTGGCAGCGCCTACGCCGGGGCAGGGGGCGCCAACGTCGCCGCAGGCAACCAGTTGCCGGGCACAGCGCGGCACGCTGCGCAACTTGCCATCGACTACGCGCCCACCACACGCTGGCAACTGGGTGCCACGGCGAACGTGTCGGGGCCGGTGTTTGCCAACGATGTCAACAGCGAGCGGGCCGCAGGCTTTGTCGTGCTGGGCTTGCACGCGGCCTACGGCTGGGGCGGCCAACAAGCAGGTGCAGGTGCAGGCACGGCGCGCTGGCAGCTCTGGGCCCGGCTCGACAACGTGTTCAACCGCCACCACGCGGCCACCCTCATCGTGAACGACGCCAATGGCCGCTACTTCGAGCCCGCCGCGGGCAGGCGCCTCATGGTGGGGCTGCGCGCGCAGTTCATGTAGTCGAGGTGGTCTGGCCCCGGGGCCCTTCCATCGTCACGGAAGGGCCTGCGTGCAGGCAGCTGCAACCACGGCCTACCGCTCCGCCAACGGCACAAACACCACGGTGCGTTCCGCGCACTCCACATCGCCGGGCGGTTGCCACAGGTCGCTGGCCAGCTCAAAGATGTGCGGCGGCACCACCATCGAAAACGTCTCTCCCTGTTCGGCATTGCGCCGCAACACACGCTCGCGGCGCACCTCGCGTTGAGCATCGAGCACATACACCACCATGGCGTCGGCCCACGGCCCCATGCGGGCATAGAAGGCGTCGCGCTGGTGCTGCTGGATCAGGCCCACCTCCAGCACCACATCGTGGCCCGCATCCAGCACGGCCTCAGCGGTCTTCCAGATTTGCGCCAGGCAGCGCAGCGTGCGCGGCACATACCAGGCCATCACATCGGCCATGTCAGCCGTGTCGGGCCGGTCGGGCGAGAACAGCGTGGCCATCCAGTCGTCCAGGTTCAGCGGCACGGCGCGGTGCTGCTGCACCAGGTGGCGCACAAAGGTGGACTTGCCCGCTCCCACCGGGCCGATGACCAGGTGGATTCGTGGGGCGGTGCCTGCAACGGCTGCGGGGGTGGTGTGGGTCGAAGCGGTTTGCATGAGATAAGGGCTCCAGAAATGCAAAAAGCCCTCTCTGCAAGCAGGGAGAGCTTTCCATAGGGCGGACGAAAAAAAGCCCTCAACGGTGGTGGAGGGCTTTGCGGTTCGCTCCGATCCCAAGGACCGGATGCGAGGTTGGCAGTGTAGGTGGCAGACGCTGGCTGCGTCAACTCACGGGCAGCGTGGGCGCGACGAATGCCGAACTGCGCTCAGGGCGCTTTGCCTGCCGCGAGGTGCCGCTGAAAGAACGCCAGCACCTGGGCATTGAAAGTCTGGTGAAAAGCCACCCGGTCAAACCCTGCTGCATCGCGGCAGATGCCGGGCACTGCCTCGGCCAGCGCGGGTGAGCAGGGCGCCAGAAAGGCGAAGTGCCCGGCGTTGGCCGCCAGCTGCCAGTCGGGCGCACTGGGCAGACCCTGGCGCACCGCCTCCACGCTTTGCAGCGTGACGCCATCACCACCCAGCGCCGAGGCCCACAACTGGATGGGGGTTTTGACGTGCCCCAGGCCCTTGGCATCGAAGACGCTCAAGGGGTCGACGATGACTGCAGCCCGAATGCGCGGGTCCGGCGCAGGAGTGGCGGGGATTTCTTTGCGCCGGATCTCGCCGCACAAGGGCCGGGTGGATAGCGGCGAGCACAGGTCTTGCCGTGACGTCCAGTCCGGCACGGCGCCGATGGCCACCAGGCCCGTGTAGCCACCGCGTGAAAAGCCAAAGAAACCGACCTTGCCCGCGTCCAGCTGCGCGCGCTGGGGCCAGGCGCCCAGCATGTAATCCGTCAGCCGCTTCATGTCCACGGGCCGCGTGGCAAAGGCCGACAGGTGGCCCTGGCGGCTCAAGTCCTGAAAGTTGTCGCCCGGGTGGCTGATGGCGGCCACCACATAACCTGCGTCGGCCAGCGTGGCCGCCGTGTCATGGTGCCCCAGGGCCGAGCCGCCCGTGCCGTGCGACATGACGATCAATGGCAGGCCTTGGCCGGTGAGGGGGCAGTCCCGCGTGCCTTGCAGCACCAGGGGCGCCAGGTCGATGCGGCCCGGCGGCGTGCTGCAGGGCGACCACACGGCGCCGCGCAGCGCGGGCCCGTCCTTGTCTGCGGGCACCTCGATAAAGGCAAACCCCGCAGCGTGGGCCAGGGTGGTGGCGCAGCAGAGCGCTGCGGGCAGAAGGGAACGAAAGAGCCAGCGAAAACGGGTCATAGGGATGGGGTGGGGCGGATGGGAATCAGCAGGTCGGTGCGCAGGTCCGCCTGCGCGGCGTTGCGGGGCGAGTTGAGGTAGTGCTCCAGCGTGGGGCGGTCGTCCGGCTCGTAGCCGCTGGCCGGGAGCCAGCGTGTGTGGATGGCCGCCAGTGCCGCGTTGATGCGCGTATAGGGGCCGGTGAGCGTGTGGCGTGCGTACAGGCCTGGGGGGATGTCCAGCCGTTCCAGCCCGTTGTCTGCCGCTGAGGGCGCGTCGGGGAGCACCACGGCCGCGTAGTAGCGAAAGCTGCCGCCCTCCACGTCCTGCGGGTCTCCGCACGATGCGCCCAGCCGGTGGACAGCGCGCTGCCCGCACTGCAGGTACAGCCGCCGCTGCGTGTGGGGGATGGTGGATGGCGGCCCCTGGTGGCGCAGCGCATGCAGGCGCTGTGCCGGGCGCTCGACGATCTGCACGGCCAGCGTTTGCTCGGCCTTTGTATGCGCGTTTGCGTGCTCGTTTGCGGCGCCTGAATCAAGGATGAGGCGGTGCATGTCCCGCTGGAACGCCCGTGGCGACTGCCCGGTGAACTGGCTGAACGCACGGGTGAAGGCCTGCGGGCTGTCGTAGCCCACCTCCAGCGCCACCTGCGTGATGCTCTGCCCGCCTTGCTCCAGCAGCCGCGTGGCCAGGGCCAGGCGCACGCGGCGCACCGTGGCGGCCACGGTTTCGCCCGCAATGCTGCTGTAGACGCGGTGGAAGTGGAAAGGGGAGAAGTGGGCAATGGCGGCAAGGTCCTCCAGCCGATGCGCTGCCAGCGGGTGCGCCACGATGTGGGCGACCACGCGGGCCACGCGGTCGCGGTAGTGCTGATCGGTGCTCTGGTCCAGGCTCATGGCCGCAGAGTGTGCCGCAGCTTGCGCGCCGGTACTTAGCCGATCTTGCTACTTTGTGGCTTGGTGCCGCGGCAGCGCTGCGCTACTTAGAGCGGCTGACAAAACTCAGCGAAGCGATTCTGGCTAGGCGCTGCGTCGCAGGCAGTACGAGCAGTACGACAAGACGCGGCAACAACGCCAGAAGAGTTTTGCTAGCTGCTCTTATTGCCCAAACACCAGCGCCTGGTGTGCCCCCACACCCGCCAGCACCCCTTCGGCCGAGGTCAGCGTGGCGTTGTGCCGCATCAGCGTCAGGTCGCCCGCGGCATACACGCCGGGCACGGTGGTCATCTTGTTCGCATCGGTTCGGAGGTAAGGGCCCATGGGCCCATCATCGAACGCGCAGCCCAGGTGCTCGGCCAGCGGGCTGGCGGGGCGCGTGGTGGCGGCCACATACAGCGCAGCCAGCGGCACCACGCGCGCATCACCGCCACCGGTGGTCTGCAGGCGTACACCCTGCAGCACCTGGCCCGGGCCTTCCAGCGCGGCGATGGGTGCGGGCTCGATAGTTATGCCCAGCGCCTGTAGACGCTCCCGCTCGGCGCTCTCCAGCGTGGTGTCGCCATTCAGAAAGAGGGTGGTCGGGCCCCAGTCGGCAATCAGCTGCGCGTGCATGGCCGAGCCTGCCGAGTGGTACAGCACGCCCAGCCGCTGGCCTGCAAATTCATAACCGTGGCAATACGGGCAGTGCAAAACCGATGCGCCCCAGCGTTCGCGCAGGCCGGCAATCTCAGGCAAGCCGTCTTGCACGCCAAACGCCAGCACCAGCTTGTGGGCCTCCAGGGTTGCGCCATCGTCCAGCACCACTTCAAACCCGTTCTCTGGTGACCTGGCGCGTTGCTGCGCCGTGGCCGACACCACCGTGCCCTGCACAAAAACCGCCGTGGGGTAGGCCGCCAGCTTGCGCCGCGCCTGCTCGATCATTGCCAGCGGCGGCTCGCCGTCTTGCCCGAAGAAGCCGTGCGACGCCACCGCAAACCGGTTGCGCGGCTGGCCTGCGTCCACCACACACACTCGCCGCCGGGCACGCGCCAGCTGCATTGCGGCCGACAGGCCGGCAAAGCTGCCGCCTATCACGATCACCTCATACGCCTGGGTGGTTGTCATTGCCGCCGTCGCCATGCTCCATCTCCTTGTGACCGTGGCACCCGGCCACCATGCGTTCATGAAACTCGGCCGATAGCTGCGCCAGCGTCACCGCGCCCAGCCGCGCCAGCAGCGCTTCTTCGGCCGCCTGGTAGGCATCGGTCAGCGCGCGGTTCACCGCCTGCTCGACGATGCAGCCGGGGCTCTCCACGCGGTTGCCAACCGCCAGCAGCGTGGGCGCGCCCAGCGCCTCGTAGATGTCGCGCAGCGTGATGTCGGTGAGCGGGCACGACAGCACCCACCCGCCGCCATGCCCCTTGGCCGAGGTGACAAAGCCCGCATACCGCAGCCCCGCCATCAGGCGGCGCACGACGACTGGGTTGGTCTGCATGGCCTGCGCCATCGCCTCTGATGTGGCGGGCCCCTCCATCTCTGCCATGTGCAGCAGCGCGTGGAGAACGTTGGAAAGTCGGCTATCTCGTTTCATGCAACATTAAAAGTTGCGTGATGCTAGCATGCAACCAGAAACAGTGCTGGCGCACGAACAGATAGCTACTGAATTGATAGCTGCTAGCGCTTTATGGATAAGCGTTAGAGGCAAATTTGGCTTGATTTTTTCAGACGTTGCCCACCCCTGACCGTTCGGGTTGAGCCTGTCGAAACCCTGCGTTGAGCTAGCAAACCCGTTGGACAAACTCATCGCAACAGCGCAGTACCCACCGCGCGCACCACACACATGACCCAGCCCACTGCCTCCCCCTTCACGGACCCCGCCGCCGTCGCCCGCTACGCCGAAGGCCCCCGCCGCAACGTCCCCGGCTACGACAGCCTGCTGCCCATGGTTCGCATCCTGCTGGCCGAGCGCGTGCCCGCCCACGGCCGCGTGCTGGTGGTGGGCGCAGGCGGCGGGCTGGAGCTGGAAGACATGGCGCTGGCGCACCCC
Source organism: Acidovorax sp. LjRoot38 (assembly GCF_964252975.1). Taxonomy (NCBI): domain Bacteria; kingdom Pseudomonadati; phylum Pseudomonadota; class Betaproteobacteria; order Burkholderiales; family Comamonadaceae; genus Acidovorax; species Acidovorax sp. LjRoot38. The sequence continues at coordinate 119,691 of NZ_CAXUPT020000004.1, forward strand.
GGCTGGCGGTTCGACGGCGTGGACCCGAGCCAGCCCATGCTGGACTTGGCGGCCCAGCGGCTGCAGAGCGCAGGCGTGCCAGGCGACCGCGTGGCGCTGCACCACGGCTATGTGCAGAGCGCACCGGCCGGACCGTTCGACGGCGCCACGTGCCTGCTGACTTTTCACTTTGTGCCGCGCGAGGAGCGCGTGCCTATGGCGGCAGAGATCCGGCGGCGGCTCAAGCCCGATGCGCCGCTGGTGGTGGCACATCTGAGCGTGGCGGATGGTGCAGGCCGTGGCGGCGGGGGCGGGGCAGGGGAGCGCGACCTATGGCTGTCACGCTACGCCGCGTTTCAGGTGGCGTCCGGCGTGCCGCCCGAGCATGCGGCCAGGGCGCGAGACAAGATTGCGGCGGAGCTGGCGGTGCTGACGCCTAAGGAAGACGAGGTGATTCTGCGCGAGGCTGGGTTCAGCGATGTGCAGATGTTTTACATGGGCTTTGCGTTCCGGGGCTGGGTGGCATCGGCTTGATAGCAAGCAATGAAAGCGGGCCAACTCACTGACCCACATGCCCGCACCTTGCTCCTCCCAGGCTGTCTTGCAGCTGGGGTCAGCAGCCCCCGGCCAGCCAGCTGGTGGTGCATAAAACGCCCTCAACGCACAGGCGCCAGCGCCCACCGGTCCTTCGACGCCTTCACCAGAAAATCAATCACCGCCTTCACCCTGGCCGCGTTGCGCCGGCCCGGTGACGACACTGCGTACAGCGTGTGCACGGTGCCGGACGCAAAAGGCGCCAGCACCTCCACCAACCGGCCTTGCGCCACATCGGCCGCCGCGAGCGGGCAGGACAGCATGCCAATCCCCGCGCCGCCCACCAGCGCATGGTGCACCAGGGCCGAAGTGCTGGCGGCCAGGCGCGAGCGCACGGTCACCTCCAGCGGCTTGCCTTGTGCATTGCGAAAGGCCCAGGTCACCGCCGGCCCCTGCGCGGTGTGCGTGACGGTGTGGTGCTGCTGCAGCTCGCTAGGCTCGGCGGGCTCGCCGTGCTGTTCCAAATATCCAGGGGCCGCATACAGGCGCCGCTCAAACCGGCCCAGTGCGCGCGCCACCACCAGGTCGCTGTGGCCCACGGTGGTGCGCAGCGCCACGTCGATGCCTTCCGTCACCAGGTCGGCCACGCGGTCGTCGGCCAGCAGTTCCACCCGCAGCGTGGGGTAGCGCGCCTGCAGGTCTGCCAGGTGGGGCAGCACCAGCGCTTCGCAGATCTCCTGGCTGGAGGCCAGGCGCAGGGTGCCCGCCACGCGGCTGCGCTGGTCCGACAGCGATGCACCGATGTCCTCTAGCTGCGCCAGCAAGGCACGCGCCTCCTGCGCCAGTTCTGCGCCCTCGGGCGTGGCCGACAGGCCGTGTGTGGACCGGCGCAGCAAGCGCACGCCGTAGCCGGCCTCCAGCCGGTCCACACCGCGCGCGACCACCGACACCGCCACATCCATTTCGCGCGCCGCTGCAGAAAACGAGCGCAGGTCGAGCGACCGCACCAGCCACCGCAGGTCGGCCGGGTCGGGGAGGAAGGAGCGGGGTTCTTGTTTCATCGAGCGCGCCTTTGCGTGCGGAGCAAAAGCCATTATCGCCACGGGCGGTTTCCGTGGCGGGGCGCCATTTCTACAGTGAAGGCTCGTTCAACCCAATGCTTTCAACAGGAGCCCTCCATGCCCATCCTCAACGTCAAAGTGTCTGCCCAACGCACACCCGAGCTGTCTGCCCGCATTGCAGAAACCCTGCTGGACCTGACCACCCGCGTGCTCGGCAAGCGGCGCGACCTCACTGCCGTGGTCATCACCTTTGTCGACCCCGCCGACTGGTACGTCGCCGGCCGTTCGCTGGCCGACCTGAAACAGTCGAGCTTCTACTTCGACGTCAAGGTGGTGGACGAGACCAACACCAAGGCCGAGAAGGCGCGCTACATCGCCGAGGCGTTCACAGCCTTCGAGGGCCTGCTGGGCACGTTGCACACCGAGAGCTATGTCTATGTGCAGGACGTTCGCGCCGCCGCATACGGCTTTGGCGGCCGCACGCAGGAATACCGCCACCAGCACCCCGAGCAATAAGCAATCCATCAACCAACAACTACCCAGGAGCACCGACATGACAATGACGACAACAAACAACCACCTTGCCGAAGTGATCGTGGCCCAGACGCTGGAGCGCGCGGGCTTGGCGGACTGGATTCCTGAAGGCGAAGGCAAGTGGTCCCTGCCTATCCAGTTCTTGCCCGACGATGCCGGCTGGGTGGAACTGATGCGCCTGTCACCCGGCACGCGGCTGGGCCTGCACCGGCATACGGGCGAAGTGCACGCCCTCACGCTGGCAGGCGAGCGCCGCCTGAACGACGGCCGCGTGGTGCGACCGGGCGACTACATCCACGAGCCCGCTGGCAATGTGGATTGGTGGGAGGCGACGGGTACCGAAGAGCTGCTTGTGCATGTGGTGGTCAAGGGCAGCGTGGAGTACCTGGGGCCGCACCATGCGGTGCTGCAGCGGATCACCACGGCTGATCGGCGGGCGGACTACCGACGCTGGTGTGAAGCGGTGTGCGTGCCAGAGCGAGATCTGCGCTGAGGATGTGTTTCCCGCATTGCTTTCGCGGGTGCGCTGCAAGCTGGGATGGGCTGCAATAGAAATCTGAATGAAAACAGGCACCAGCGCTACCTGGTCAAGTGCTAGCTACTCTTAATAAAAAAAGCATGGGTGCACTGCTGATGAGTGGGTTGTCGCGGCGGACTGTTGGTACTTAGAAACTGAGGCCAATGCTATGCAATCTAATAGTGATTGGCTGAGGTTTTATTGAATATCTGATTCATTCTCTTTTGCAATTCCAAGGAATAGTTTGAATTCTTGCAAAGCGGCTGGAGCTACATACAAGTGAGTTATCAAAATCTCTAAAAAACTGTCTATCATTTCAACATGTATTCCATTTATCGGGAATGCGGCATCATGGGCTGCTGCGTTTCCAAACAAACGAATGTGTTTCATGGCATCCGCCAAAAATGAAGGGATTTCTCCTCTGATTGCAAGGGTTTGCAGGGCTTGAGCAAGATTGCGTTCGCCCGGACATTTGTCTTGAGCAATCGCATCAAGAACTCGTCTAGCAAGAATTGCATAGGCAACTTGCGAAGTGTTTTTGATGTATTTCGCCTGAAAATATGCTTGCTGAACTGTGGTGGGTGCCCCTCGTATGTCATTTAAAGTTTTTGGGAAGGCTTGTTCACCAAACTCAGATTGCGGATTGTTGAAGGCAGAGTGAATATATATTGATATTCTGGTGCATCCGTCGCAACGAAATAGTGTGTAAGTTGCAGGCTCAATGCCACTGTGCCCGTCTGCATCCATGTATTCAACATCAGAATCTGCTACGCAAAGAACTGTCTGAATCGTTGCGATGTTACAACGGGAGCAGGGGAGAAACGTCTTTTTTGAGTCGCTTGTCATAAAAGAATATGTATGAGAGGAGTGAAAATTATTTCTGTAGCGGGCTTTTTTGACAAATCTCTAGTCAATTAGTTTGCTCAAAAAGTATCCTTAAAAAGTCACCAAACTACCTATGTGGTTTGTTTGGATGAATTTGGGTCAAAGTTCAGTCTTGCCCGGCCGAAGTAGACCGCATAGCATCCCTGTCAAGCACCCATCCCCATGAGGTGCTGCACAAAAACATGACAGGAGACAAGCCTTGCCATCCACCCGCTGGAGTCACTGCGGCGCCGAAGACCTGGGCGTTTTGCAGACCATCTTCTGGTCCGCCGGCGCGTCGCGCAATGCGCTGGCGCAGCGCCTGGCCTATTCCAAAAGCAAGGCCAACGCCATGGTGGCGGCGTTGCTCGATGAAGGCCTGCTCGACGAGGTGGGCCTGCAGGAATCCTCTGGCGGCCGGCGTGCCGAAACCCTTCGACTGAGCGAAACCCTGGGCGTGGTGATTGGCGCCGACCTGGGCGCGACCAGCATGCAGGTGGCGGTGATGCGGCCCGACATGACGGTGCTGGCGCGGCACCGCGAGCCGATTGATGTGCGCCAGGGGCCGGGCGTGATCCTGGCGCGGGTGCGGGCGCTGATGCGCGAGCTGCTGGCGCGCTGCGGGCTGGCGCCCAATCAGGTGATTGCCATTGGCATGGGCGTGCCGGGGCCGGTGGATTTTGAAAGCGGGCAGCTCGTCAACCCGCCGCTGATGCCCGACTGGGACGGCTTCTCGATCCGCGACTACCTGCGCGAGGCGTTTGCCGCGCCGGTGTTTGTGGACAACGACGTGAACCTGATGGCGCTGGGCGAGATGTACCGGTTGCAGCGCAATCTGCCCAACTTTTTGGTTATTAAGGTAGGCACGGGCATTGGCTGCGGCATTGTGTGCCACGGGCAGGTGTACCGGGGCGCCAATGGCTCGGCGGGCGACGTGGGCCACATTTGTGTGGACCAGCACGGCCCGCGCTGCCACTGCGGCAACCAGGGCTGTGTGGAGGCGATGGCCGCAGCGCCCGCCATGGCCCGCATGGCCATAGAGGCTGCGCAGCGCGGCGAAAGCGCGCTGCTGGCCGAGCGGCTGCAAAACACCGGCACGCTGACCATTGAAGACGTGGCCCAGGCCAGCCGTACGGGCGATGTGGCGGCCAACGCCATCATCCAGCGCGCGGGCAGCCTGGTGGGGCAGATGCTGGCGTCCATCGTCAACTTCTTCAACCCGTCGCATGTGTTCATTGCGGGGCGGGTGACGGACATGGGGCCGCTGTTCCTCGCATCGGTGCGGCAGAGCGTGTACCACCGGTCGCTGGCGCTTTCTACGCGGCACCTCGAGATTCAATACGCGCCGCTGGCCGACGATGCCGGTGTGGTGGGTGCGGGCGTGCTGGCGATGCAGGAGAGCCTGTCGCGTGCGGGCTCGATCTCCGGGTCGGGGTCGGCTGCGGGCGTTGGTGTGGGGGCAGCGCGATGAGCGTAGCCGTCGAGTTCCGCAACGTGATCAAGGAGTTTGGCCCGGTGCGCGTGCTGCACGGCGTGGGCTTTGCACTGCAGCCGGGCCGCGTGTATGGCCTGCTGGGCGAGAACGGCGCGGGCAAGTCCACGCTGATGAAGATTCTGGCGGGGTACGAGAGCCCGACCACCGGCGAGGTGGTGGTGGACGGCGCGGTGCGCGCCCCGGGCGGCGGATCGCGCGCGGCCGAGGCGCAGGGCATTGTGCTCATCCACCAGGAGTTCAACCTGGCGGACGACCTGACGATTGCGCAGAACATCTTCCTGGGCCATGAGATCAAGAAGGGCCCCTTCCTGGACGACAAGGCGATGCGCGAGAAGACGCGCGCTGCCTTGGCACAGGTGGGTTTGCCGCTGGACCCGGACACGCGGGTGCGCAAGCTCATCGTGGCTGAAAAGCAGCTGGTGGAGATTGCCCGTGCGCTGGCCCGCAATGCGCGCCTGCTCATCATGGACGAGCCCACCGCCACGCTGACCCCGGGCGAGACGGAGCGCCTGTTTGCGCTGATGGCCGGGCTCAAGGCTGCGGGCGTGACCATCATCTACATATCGCACAAGCTCGACGAAGTGGAGCGCACCACCGACGAGGTGGTGGTGATGCGCGACGGCCTGCTGGTGGCGCGCGAGGCCACGGCCAGCGTGACGCGGCGGCAAATGGCCAACCTGATGGTGGGCCGCGAGCTGGCGGATTTGTTCCCGCCCAAGCTGCCTGCGCCTGCGGGTGGAGAGCCCGCCATTAAGGCGCGCGGCCTCACGGTGCCGGGCTGGGCCGAGGACGTGAGCTTTGACGTGCGGCGCGGCGAGATTCTGGGCTTTGCCGGGCTGGTGGGCGCAGGCCGCACGGAGCTGTTCGAGGGCCTGCTGGGCCTGCGCCCGCGCTCTGCGGGCACCGTAGAGCTGGCAGGCAAGCCCGTGCAGCTGAAAAGCCCGCGCGATGCGGCGCGCCATGGCCTGACGTACCTGAGCGAAGACCGCAAGGGCAAGGGGTTGCATGTGCACTTTGGCCTGCGGCCCAACCTGACGCTGATGGCGCTGGAGCGCTACGCCAAGCCCTGGCTGAACCCCGCGGCCGAGCAGGCTGCGCTGCGCGATGCGGTGCAGGAGTTCGGCATCCGCACCGGCTCGCTGGAGGTGCGCGCGTCGTCGCTGTCGGGCGGCAACCAGCAAAAGCTGGCGCTGGCCAAGGTGCTGCACCCCGGCCCCAGCGTGGTGGTGCTGGACGAGCCCACGCGCGGCGTGGACGTGGGCGCCAAGCGCGAGATTTATCACCTGGTGCAGCGCCTGGCGGAGCAGGGGCTGGCGGTTGTGGTGATTTCGTCTGAATTGATGGAGCTGATCGGCCTGTGCCACCGCGTGGCGGTGATGCGCGCCGGGCGGCTGCAGACCACGCTGCAAGAGCCAAATTTGACCGAAGAGGAGTTGATCGCACATGCCACAGGTACCCGCTGAAAACGCCAACACTGCAGCGGGCCGCCACGGCGGCGCTACGGCCTGGTGGGGCAAGCTGCACGGGCTGGGCCCTGTCATCGGCCTGGTGCTGCTGTGCATTGCCGGCACGCTGCTTAACAGCAACTTTGCTACTTACGACAACGTGATGAACGTGCTCACGCGCACGGCCTTCATCGGCATCATCGCGGTGGGCATGTGCTTCGTCATCATCTCGGGCGGCATCGATTTGTCGGTGGGGTCGATGGCGGCGCTGATCGCGGGCTCGGTCATCCTGTTCATGAACGCGATGGCGCCGGTGCTGGGCTCGCCCATGGCGGCCGTGGTGGTGGGCATGCTGCTGGCGGTGGTGCTGGGCGCAGTGTTCGGGCTGGTGCACGGCTTGCTCATTACCAAGGGGCGCATCGAGCCTTTCATCGTCACGCTGGGCACGCTGGGCATCTTCCGCGCGTACCTCACGTACTTCTCCAACGGCGGCGCGATCACGCTGGAGAACGATCTGTCGGACATCTACAGCCCGGTGTACTACGCCAATCTGTTGGGCGTGCCCATCCCCGTGTGGATCTTCTTGCTGGTGGCTGTCATCGGCGGCGTGATCCTGAACCGCACGGCCTATGGCCGCTATGTGCAGGCCATCGGCTCCAACGAGCAGGTGGCGCAGTACGCGGCGGTGGACGTGCACAAGATCAAGATCCTCACCTACATGCTGCTCGGGGTGTGCGTGGGCATCGCCACGCTGCTGTATGTGCCGCGCCTGGGCTCTGCATCGCCCACCACGGGCCTGCTGTGGGAGCTGGAGGCGATTGCCGCCGTCATCGTGGGCGGCACCGTCTTGAAGGGCGGGGCGGGCAGCATCACCGGCACGGTGGTGGGCGCGATCCTGCTGTCGGTCATCAGCAACATCCTCAACCTCACCAGCATCATCAGTGTGTACCTGAATGCGGCGGTGCAGGGCTTCGTGATCATTGCCGTAGCGTTCATGCAGCGCGGAAAACGGTGATGGATTTTCTGGATTGGTTTTCTCGGTAGGTCGTTTGACTTTCGTGTTCCCCAGCCGGCCAGCTTCCATGGCCATATTCCAAAGCAACAGGAGACAACGCATGAACAGCCAACTTTCTTCTTTCACCCGCCGCCTGGCCCTCTCGGCCGTGGGCGCCGCCGCCTTCGCATTGGCCGCACCCGCCATGGCGCAAGCCAACAAGACGGTGGTGGGCGTGGCCATTCCTTCGGCCACGCACGGCTTTACCGGCGGCATCGTGTACTGGGCCAACCAGGCCAAGAAGGACCTGGAGAAGGCCCACCCCGGCCTGCAGGTCATCGTGAAGACCGCAGGCGGCGCGCCCGAGCAGGCCAACCAGCTGCAGGATTTGGTGACGGTGAACAAGATCAACGCATTGGTCATCTTCCCATTCGAATCGGCCGCGCTGACCAAGCCCGTGGCGCAGGTGAAGGCCAAGGGCGTGTACGTGACGGTGGTGGACCGGGGCCTGACCGACACCAGCGCGCAGGACGCCTATGTGGCCGGTGACAACACCGCGTTCGGCAAGATTCCGGCCGAGTACATCGCCAAGGCGCTGGGCGGCAAGGGCAATGTGGTGGCCATGCGCGGCATTGCGACCACGCTGGACAACGAGCGCATGGACGCGTTCAACAGCGTGCTGAAGAACCACCCCGGCATCAAGCTGCTGGACGCGAAATACGCCAACTGGAACCGCGACGATGCCTTCAAGGTGATGCAGGATTACCTCACCCGCTTCCCGCAGATCGACGCGGTGTGGGCCGCCGACGACGACATGGCCGTGGGCGTGCTCAAGGCCATCGAGCAGGCCAAGCGCAAGGACATCAAGCTGGTGTTTGGCGGCGCGGGTGCCAAGGGCATGATCAAGACGCTGATGGATGGCAGCAACCCTCTCATCCAGGCCAACGTGTCGTACAGCCCCAAGTTCATCTACGACTCGATCAAGCTCACGGCCGAGGCTCGGATCAAGGGCGAGAAGCTGCCTGCCAACACCATCATTCCGTCCGTGCTGATCACGAAGGAAACGGCGAAGGACTTTTACTTTCCTGATTCGCCGTTTTGATGGCGTCAATGTGAGTCAAGTTGCCTGATCAGGAACATCCCTCAGATGAGGACATCAGCCCGTGCACCCGCAGCGGCGCTGGGGGTTGACCCCCTCTCCCCTCGCGGGAGAGGGTGGGGGAGAGGGGGGCTGCATTCCGCGCCGCGCCCGTTCCATCCCCCTCTCCCCGGCCCTCTCCCACCAGGGGAGAGGGAGTGGGGGGCGATCTGAGATGTGTGAAAAATCAAGCCAAATTGACCTATAGCGCTTATCCAATAAGCGCTAGTAGCTATTGAAAACATAGCTGCTAGTCGCTTCGAACCTGCAACCCCACGTCCCTTGGAGCCTTCATGCCAAGACCCGTCACCCTCTTCACCGGCCAGTGGGCCGACCTGCCGTTGGCAGAACTCGCGCCCCTGGCCAAAAGCATGGGCTATGACGGCCTGGAGCTGGCCTGCTGGGGCGGTCATTTCAACGTGCAGGAGGCGCTGTCGTCGCCCCAGTACGTCAAAAACAAACATGCACTGCTGGCCCAGCACGGCCTGCAGTGTTTTGCCATCGGCAACCACCTGGTAGGCCAAGCCGTGTGCGATCTGATCGACGAGCGCCACCAGTCCATCCTGCCGCCTCATGTGTGGGGCGATGGCGAGCCCGAGGGTGTGCGCCAGCGGGCAGCGGCCGAGCTGGCAGACACGGCGCGCGCTGCCGCGAAGTTTGGCGTGAAGACGGTCACGGGCTTCACGGGCTCGTCCGTGTGGCATTCGATCTATGCCTTTCCGCCCACCACGCAGGCGTATTGGGACAAGGGCTTTGCTGATTTTGCGAAGCGCTTTGGCCCCATCCTCGATGTGTTCGAGCAGCACGACATCAACTTCGCGCTGGAGGTGCACCCCACCGAAATCGCGTTCGACATCGCATCGGCCGAGCGCGCGATTGCAGCCGTGGGCGGCAACAAGCGCTTTGGCTTCAACTACGACCCCAGCCACCTGGCTTACCAGGGCGTGGACTACGTGAAGTTCATCCGCCAGTTTGCCGGCCGCATCTACAACGCCCACATGAAGGACGTGTGGTGGGGCAAGGGCGATGGCACGGTGGGCACCTTTGGCGGGCACACCAGCTTTGGCGATGCGCGGCGCAACTGGGACTTTCGCAGCGTGGGGCGCGGGATGATCGATTTCGAATCCATCATCGTCGCGCTCAACGACATCGGCTACCAGGGCCCGCTTTCCGTGGAGTGGGAGGACAGTCGCATGGACCGCGTGCACGGCGCCACGGAGAGTGCGGCGTTCTGCAAGCGGCTCGACTTCAAGCCCGCTGCCGGCGCGTTCGACGCCGTGTTTGCGCGCGACAAGCAGGCCTAGCCGCACGCCGTCCACAAAACCGAAAACAACAACACACAGCGAGCAAAGGCGTTTCGTATGTCCAGTCCCCAAAAGCTCCGCTACGCCATGGTCGGCGGCGGCCACGGCGCCTTCATCGGCGCGGTGCACCGCAAGGCCATGGCGCTCGACGGCCAGTTCGAGCTGGTGGCCGGTGCGCTGTCATCCTCGCCCGAGCGGGCCCGCGCATCCGGCGCCGAACTGGGTCTGGCGGACGACCGCAACCACGGCAGCTGGCAGGACCTGCTGGCCGACGAACTGCGCCGCCCCGCACATGAGCGCATCGACCTGGTGAGCATCGTCACCCCCAACCATGTGCACCACCCGGTGGCCCTGGCGTTTGTGCAGGCGGGCTTCCATGTGGTGTGCGACAAGCCGCTGGTGCACACCAGCGCGCAGGCCGACGAGCTGGTGGCCGCCGTGAAGAGGGCGGGCACCGTGTTCGGCGTGACCTACAACTACACCGGCTACCCCATGGTGCGCGAGGCGCGCCACCTGGTGCACAGCGGCGTGCTGGGCCAGCTCCGCAAGATCACCGTCGAATACAACCAGGGCTGGCTGGCCACCGCAGTGGAAGAGGGCGGCGCCAACAAGCAGGCCGACTGGCGGCTGGACCCGGCGCGCAGCGGCAGCGCAGGCACCCTGGGCGACATCGGATCACACGCCGAAAATCTGGCCGCCACCGTCACCGGCCAGCACCCCGCCTGGGTGTGTGCGGACCTCACCACCTTTGGTGCCGGGCGGCAGCTGGACGACGACGCCCAGCTGCTGCTGCGCTACGACAGCGGCGCACGCGGCTTCATCGTGGCATCGCAGGTGGCAGCGGGGCTGGAGAACGACCTGCGCCTGCAGGTCTCGGGCACGCTGGGCACCATCACCTGGCGGCAGGAAGAGCCCAACCAGCTCATCCACTCCCCCGTGGACGGCCCGCGCCGCATCCTCACGCGCGGCTCGCCGTGGCTGTGCGAATCGGCGCGGCGCGCCGGGCGCATCCCTGCGGGGCACCCCGAGGCGTTCATCGAAGCCTTTGCCAACATCTACCTGGGTGTGGCGGCCGACATCCGCGCGCGTGCCGCTGGCTGCGCGGCCGACCCTTTGGCGGCCGACTATCCGCGCGTGGAAGATGGTGCCGAGGGGGTGCGCTTTATCGAAAAGGTGGTGGAGTCCGCTGCGAGCGAGCGCAAATGGACCGCATTGGCCCACTCTGCTGGCCCGAATGTTTGAATCAGATTGGCCCTTAGCGCTTGTCAGGAAAGCGCAGACAGCTATCTATTTGTGAGCGTTTGACGGGCCGTCTGCAGCCGTTGGTCAGTTGCCTGCCAGCTGAAACCGCTGGTCAAAGTTCATCTTGCCCAGCACACGCAGTGCCGCCGTGCGGGTGGCGTTGTCCACCTTGCTGATGTCCAGGCTGTAGCGCTTGGCGGTGGACACCACGTCCACGCTTTTGGGGCCCCACTGCACCGCGACCAGCAGGGCGGGGCGCTGGCCCGCTTCGGCACCCACCGACACACCGCGCTGCTCGGGCCGCAGCATGAATTCCAGCCGGGGGGTACGTACCAGGGTGAGGCGGTGGGCGCCCTGTGGGCCCAGCGCGAATGAGACGACCCAGTCGTCTTCGTCTTCCACCGTCAGAAATGGGACATGCTGCGGAGCGGCCATGGTGAGGGTGCTGTGGGTTGACGGGCGGGCGGATGGGCCGCCGTGGTGCGCAGCCCGGGTGCGGGCGGCCGCCAGTATGCCGTTGCAAAAGCTGTGCCGAGGTCGGGAGAACCCGAGGTTGGGCGCATCCAACGCGCTGGTGGCGTTGTCAGGCTGGTGCAAGCTGGTGTGGGGCGGGCTGGCGTTGCGCTCGCTCAGGCTGTCTTGAACGGGCTGCGTTCGTGCAGTTCGCTCAGGTACTCAGCCACCCCGGCGCCTTCGCGCTGCAGGAACCGCTCCACCGCGTCGGCAAAAGCCGGGTGCGCCAGCCAGTGGGCGCTGGTGGCTTGCACAGGCAGCAGGGCGCGGGCCATCTTGTGCTCGCCCTGGGCGCCGCCCTCAAAGCGGATCACGCCGTGCTCGATGCACCACTGCAGTGGCTGGTAGTAGCAGGCTTCGAAGTGCAGGCAGTCCACGCGCTCCAGCGCGCCCCAATACCGGCCGTAGGCCACAATGTTTTGGTCTTTTTGGCTGCCAGCGCTGGATGGTAAAGCGCTGATAGCTATCAAACTGCTAGCAATTGGCTGGCCGTCGCGCTCGGCCACAAACAGCAGCCAGGCCTCGGGCATGTGGGCCGCCATGCGGGCGAAGAAGTCCCGCGTGAGATAGGGCGGGTTGCCGTGTTCGAGGTAGGTGCGTTCGTAGCAGCGGTAGAAAAAATCCCAGTCGGCTGCGCTGATGTCCGCACCACGCGACGAACGGAAGCTGACCCCGGCATCCGCCACGCGGCGGCGCTCCTGGCGGATCTTCTTGCGCTTGTCCTGGGAGAGGCTGGCAAGGAAGTGGTCGAAGTCTTTGAAGGGTTGGCCCGAGCCGCCGCCGGGCAAGGTGCTGTCGGGGGAGGGTGCATCAGACGCAGCGGGGAGCGTGGGGGCAACGTTCTCGCCGCCGCCGGGCCGCCCCAAGGCGGTGAGGGCCCCCTCGGGGGGCAGCGAACCACGCGCAGCGGGGAGCGTGGGGGCCACATTCTTCCAATGAAATTGAACGGTGTGCCGCAGCATCAGGTCTTGCTGCGCACTGGTCAGCACGTCGTCGTCGCTGGCAAACAGGATGTGCACGGACGACACGTTTTCGTCCTCGCACCACTGGCACACGGCCTGCACCAGCAGAGCGCGTGCAGCATCGTCACGGGCCAAAAGGCGGCTGCCCGGCACGGGGGTGAAGGGCACGGCGATCACGGCCTTGGGGTAGTAGGGCACGCCGTGCTGTTCGTAGGCGCTGGCCCAGGCCCAGTCGAACACGTACTCGCCGTAGGAGTGGTTCTTGAGGTACAGCGGGCAGGCGGCAATCAGGGTGTCGCCCTCCCACAGGGTCATGAAGCGCGGCGCCCAGCCGGTGCGTGGGGTGGCGCTGTCGCTGGTCTCCAGGGCGGCCAGGTACTCGTGGCGCATGAAGGGCGTGGGGTGGCTTTGCTGGGCCAGCAGGGTGTTCCAGGCCGCAGCATCCACGTCCAGCGCAGTGGCAAGTACGCGGGCGATAATGGCAGATTCAGCCATGCACGCCCCGGTTTTGTTTTGCAAGCTGCGGGCCCGTGTGGGCGGTGTTCAACCTGGCCGCAGGGGCCGATTCCAGTTCCATGACGCTCTCCATTTGCACTGCGCAGCTCAACTTTGTTGTGGGCGATATGCCCGGCAACGCCCAAAAGATCATTGCGGCGGCCCGCGAGGCTTATGCCCAGGGCGCCCGTTTGCTGCTGACGCCTGAGCTGGCGATTTGCGGCTATGCGGCCGAAGACCTGTTCCTGCGCCCCGCCTTCATTGCGGCCTGTGATGATGCCGTGAAAACCGTGGCCCGCGAGACTGCGGGGTTGAAAGGCCTGGCCATCGTGCTGGGCCACCCGCAGGCCGTGGCGCCCGATGCTCCGGCGTTCAGCGCTTGCTTCAATGCCGCCAGCCTGCTGCGCGATGGGCAGATCGAGCAGACCTATGCCAAGCGCGAACTGCCCAACTACCAGGTGTTTGACGAGCGCCGCTACTTTGTGGCGGGCGACAAGCCTTGCATCTTCGAGGTGGAAGGCGTGCGCGTGGGGGTGCTGGTGTGCGAAGACGCGTGGTTTGCCACCCCTGCACGCGATGCTGCCGCAGCGGGGGCACAAATGCTGGCGGTGATCAATGCATCGCCTTTCCACCTGGGCAAGAGCGCCGAGCGCGAAGCCACCATGCGCGAGCGTGTGGCCGAGACGGGTTTGCCGCTGGTGTACGCGCACCTGGTCGGCGGGCAGGATGAGGTGGTGTTTGAAGGCCGCTCGTTCGCGCTCAACGCCGATGGCTTGGTGGCCTGCCGGGGGCCAGGTTTTGAAGAAAAACTGGTGTTTGCGCAGGTCCATCAAGTGCAATCAGCTATCAAAATTGAAGCAGAGGTGGCCCCGGAGAAAAGCCTGGAGGCCGACCTGTGGGATGCCCTGGTGCTGGGCGTGCGCGACTATGTGGGCAAGAACGGCTTCCCCGGTGCGCTGCTCGGGCTGTCGGGGGGCATCGATTCGGCCCTGGTGCTGGCGATTGCCGTGGATGCGCTGGGGGCCGACAAGGTGCGCACGGTGATGATGCCTTCGCCCTACACGGCCGACATCAGCTGGATCGATGCGCGCGACATGGCCGAGCGCCTGGGCGTGCGCTACGACGAGATCTCCATCAAGCCGCAGTTCGAGGCCTTCAAGGCCGCACTGGCCAGCGATTTTGCAGGGCTGCCCGAAGACACGACCGAAGAAAACCTGCAGGCGCGCATCCGGGGCACGCTGCTCATGGCGCTGTCCAACAAGTTCGGCTCCATCGTGCTCACCACGGGCAACAAGAGCGAGATGTCCACGGGCTACTGCACGCTGTACGGTGACATGGCAGGGGGCTTCGCCGTGATCAAGGACGTGGCCAAGACCCGCGTGTTCGACCTGGCCCGCTGGCGCAACGCCAACGACCCGTATGGCACGGGCGCCAGTCCGATTCCAGAGCGCATCATCACGCGCCCGCCCAGCGCCGAGCTGCGGCCCGACCAGAAAGACCAGGACAGCCTGCCGCCCTACGAGGTGCTGGACGCCATCGTGGCGCGCTACATGGAGAACGACGAGCCCATCGAGTCCATCATCGCCAGCGGCTTTGAACGTGCCGATGTGGAGCGTGTCACGCGCCTCATCAAGCTCAACGAGTACAAGCGCCGCCAGGCGCCGGTAGGGATTCGCGTCACGCGCCGCAGCTTTGGCAAGGACTGGCGTTACCCTATCACCAGCAAATTCAGGGCGTGACGCTTCGGCGCTGCGCTTTCAGCCCCCATTTTTTTACATCCTCCAGGAGACCCGCCATGAAAATGATCACCGCCGTCATCAAGCCCTTCAAGCTCGAAGAAGTCCGCGAAGCCCTGGCCGAGTGTGGCGTGACCGGTCTCACCGTGACCGAGGTGAAGGGTTTTGGCCGTCAAAAGGGCCACACCGAGCTGTACCGTGGCGCCGAGTACGTGGTGGACTTCCTGCCCAAGGTCAAGGTCGAGGTTGTCGTGAAAACCGAGGACGTGGACCGCTGTGTGGACGCCATCGTGAATGTGGCCCGCACCGGCAAGATTGGCGACGGCAAGATTTTTGTGACGGCTGTGGAGCGTGTGGTGCGTATCCGTACTGGGGATCTGGACGACGCGGCTGTGTAAGGCTCCCCCCTGAGTCGCTGCGCGCCTTCCCCCTGAGGGGGACGCCACCAGTGGCCTGGCAAAGCCAGTTCCACGGTGGCGCTGGCCTTGCGCTGCGCCAGTTTTTGAAGGCCGTTAGATTACCGAGCGCAGCGGGACGGGCGCTTGGTCGGGGCCGGCGTCTTGCACCAGCGTGCGCAGCAGTGCCTCGGCATCGGTAGAGGCGTGCAGCAGGCCCATCTGCCATTCGCCCATGAAGCCGCTGGCCACGCTGGTCTGCAGAAAGCCCAGCAGGCCGTCGTAGTAGCCGGCCACATTGAGCAGGCCCAGGGGCTTGTCGTGGTAGCCCAACTGGCGCCAAGTCCACACTTCAAACAGTTCTTCAAAAGTGCCGATGCCGCCGGGCAGGGCCAAAAAGGCATCGCTGCGCTCGGCCATCATGGCCTTGCGTTCGTGCATGGTCTGCACGATGTGCAGCTCGTCGCATTGGCGGTTGGCCAGCTCTTTATCGACCAGCGCCTGGGGAATCACGCCCACCACGCGCCCGCCCGCAAGCCGAGTGGCTTCGGCCACCGTACCCATGAGGCCGCTGCGGCCGCCGCCATACACCAGCTGGCCGCCGTGCTGGCCAATCCATTGGCCCACCGCTTTGGCAGCGTCGGCAAAGGCCGCGTTCTCGCCAGGTCGCGAGCCGCAATACACACACACGGAAAAAGTCGGTTCAGCCATGGAAAATCCTCTGAAAAACCGCTGCACCCCAGATGCCCGCGCACAGCAGCAAGGCCAGCAGCACGGCAGCGCTGCCCATGTCCTTGGCGCGTTTGGAAAGGTCGTGCCACTCGGGGCCGATGCGGTCGATGGCGGTTTCGATGCCGGTGTTGAGCAACTCCACGATCATCACGATCACCACAGAGCCTGCCAGCAGCGCGGTTTCTACCCAGCTTTGCCCCAGCCAGAGAGACGCGGGCAGCAGCACCATGGCGGCAATGGCTTCCTGGCGGAATGCCTTTTCGTTCCAGCCTGCGCGAAGGCCTTCGATGGAGTACCCCGCAGCGTGCCAGATGCGGTTCAAGCCCGTGCGGGCCTTCTGGGGGTTGGCGGGCGCGGAGGACTCGGGTGGGGACAGGGGCATAGGGATATTGTGTCGCAGCCGCATGACAGCGGGCGTTGCAGCCTGCGCGCGGGTGCTACTTTTTCGGAAGCTCGAAGTGCACCAGGCGCGTGCCTGCCAGGGCGTCGTGCCAAAACTGCCGCTCTGGATGAAAGCGGCTCAGGATGGCCCAGATGGCAACCCAGCCGAACAGCAGCACCAGCACTTCAATGGCCGAGACCCCCAACAGATAGGCTGCCAAGGGCGGCAGGAACCACACCCAGCTCAGCAGGTAGCGCAGCAGCGCACGCGCCTGGGTGATGGGTTGCCCGGCGGTGTCCACCACACGGATGAGCCAGGTCTTTTGAGCCAGGGTCTGGCCTTTGGCCCAGAACCAGGTGAAGTAAATGCCAAACACCACAAACAGAAAGGCCTGCAGGGCGTGCCGGTTGTCCAGGGCGTGGCGGGTTTGGCTCAGGGTGCCGAACAGGTAGCCTGCAATGAAGACCACCCCGAACATGAGCATGCCCTCATACAGCCAGCAGGCCATGCGGCGCCACAAATTGGGCGTGGGGCCGAGGGCGGCGGAAGAGGTCTTTGCAGAGAGGGATGCCTGCGGTGCAGGGGCGGGAGGGGTGGCGGTCATTCCAGAGGGCGAAAGCAAGGCGGAGAGTGTCGGCCAGCGACGGGACTACTGAGGATACAGGCCGGAGTTGTCGGGAGTGACCATGGGCGCTGTTGTCGCAGGTGTTTCTGCGGAACCTGCGCCCAGAGGGGGGAGTGCTGCCGGTACTGCCACCGGAATCGAGACGGGCGCCGTCTCGACCACGTTGGAGGCCGGATTTTGTGTGGGCACGCCGGTCGCCGGGGGCGCCGTGGGGGTGACCGGTGCCGCCACACGGGGGGCGCTGTGGTCGAGCACGGGCGGAATCTTCGGTGCGTTGGGGCGGCTGGGGTTGGCCTGCGTGGCCGCCGGAACCTGGGCCAGCTTCTTGGGCGACACGGGGCGCAAGGCCGTGGCGGCGCCCTTGGGCTTGGGGGCGGCACGCGCAGCCAGCGCACGTTTTTCCTCGTCGGATAGCGCCTGGTAGGCCTCCCACTGGGCGCGTTTGTCGTCGCGGGCAAGCCGGTTGGTGACTGCATAGTTCAGCCGGGCCTGGTTGCGCTGCTGTGCGCTCAGGCTGGCCCAGTCCGTCATGCGGTCATGAAATTTGGCCTGTTCTTCTTCAGGAAGCGCCGAGAAGTTGGCGGCCAGCGCAAGCCAGCGGCGCTTTTGCGCTTCGCTGATGAGCGCCCAGCGCTCTGCCAGTGGGTACAGCGCCAGTTTCTGGGGCGTGGTCAGGGTTTCCCAGCCCGGGCCGGTCTCGACCTGTGGCACTGCCATGGTGCCAGGCCGGGTGGACGTGCGGGCATTGTTGGGGCTGGCCACCGCAGCTTCAGCCCCCGCAGGCAGCAGGGTGCCGGGTGCCATGCGCATCTGTACCAGCACCTGGCCACCCACCGCTGCGAGCACGCCCAAGAGCGCCAAAGCCAGCACGAAGGCTGGCAGGGCAGGGGAAGCGTCGGGTGAACTTGGGTGCATGCAGTACGCGGTCGGGGGCGGGGCTCAGTTCGACGGGGCAGAGGTTTTGAGGAATTGTACGAAGCCAGGGTCAGCGTAGGCTGCTGGTGGCAAATCGTCGGTCAAAAGGGCTGCATCGACTTCGGCCAGGTCATTGGCGCTGCTTTCGTCCTGGGCAATGTTGATGACCACCAGCCCCACCACCAGTGCCATCAGCGGAACGGCAGACACCAGTGCATTCCACCAGCCGCCACCCTCGTTGCCGCCACGGCCCAGCGTGGCACTGCCACCCGCATGCACCACAACGGGTGCCGCCAGACGCACCGGCACGGTGTCTTTCTTGCGCTTGGCAAGGGCTTGCATGCGCGAGGCGCGCAGCCGTTCGGAAATGTCGTAAGGCAATTCGTCGGTGCCGCTGGACAAGCGCGCCGTGACGCGCAGTGCAAAGCGCTCTGCCGCAGCTTCTGCCTGTGTCGATGGGGTCTGTACGGTGTTCATGGCTCGATTCCTTTGGCCTTCAGTGCCTTGCTGAGGGTTTGTATGGCACGAAAACAGTGCGTTTTGACGCTGCCTTCGGAGCAGCCCATGGCGGCTGCCGTTTCTGCTACATCCATTTCTTCCCAGTAACGCATCAGGAACGCTTCCCGTTGACGTGGGGGCAGCTCGGCAATCTCGGCTTCGATCCCGTGAAAGATCTGCGCCCGCCGGGTCAGATCCTCGGCGCTCTCTGCCCGTTCCCCATTTTCCGGTCCTGAATACGCTTCAAGCAGATCAAAATCCATGCCATCTTCGCCGGGACCTTCAAAGTCGCTCATGCTCGAAAACAGTGCATTGCGGGTTTTCTGGCGGCGAAACCAGTCCAGCGTGCAGTTGGAAAGTATGCGCTGGTAGAGCATGGGCAGCTCAGCCGCTGGCTTGTCACCATAGTGCTCTGCCAGCTTGAGCATGCTGTCCTGCACGATGTCGAGCGCCGCTTCCTCATTGCGAACGTGGTAGACCGAGCGCTTGAATGCGCGCTTTTCTACACTTTTGAGGAAGTCGGAGAGTTCTCGTTCGGTTGCCAAGACGGGTCAGCCCGGGAGGGGATCGGTGCCGGTGAGTTCACAAAAATGTGGCTATCCGGCACGTGGAGCCTTTGATTATCGCATCCGCCGGGGTTTTTTTCGGGGGATGGCAGTTTTACATGTGTTGCAGTGCGATAATCGCCACTGCAATTCAAAGGCAAACGGGTCACGGTCCGGCGCGGCAATCATCCCGCCCATGTCCTTGGCCTCAAGTTCCAAGCTGGCTTCACAAGAGCGCGTGTTAGGAGCACCCAAGGTTTTTCGTCAGAGAAATTCACAAAGGTTGATCGATCATGGAAATCTCCAAGGCTGAAATCTCTTCAGCGGCCGCTGCTTCGCAGGGCAACACCTCCCCCGCTTCCGCTGCTCAGGACCTCATGGGTTCCGAGATCCTCATCAAGTCGCTTCAGGCTGAGAACGTCCAGTACATCTGGGGCTATCCCGGCGGTGCAGTTCTCTACATCTACGACGCGCTCTACAAACAAGACACCATCCAGCACGTGCTGGTGCGCCATGAGCAGGCCGCCGTGCACGCTGCCGACGGCTATGCCCGCGCCACGGGTGAAGTGGGCGTTGCGCTGGTCACATCCGGCCCAGGTCTCACCAACGCAGTGACCGGTATCGCTACGGCGTACATGGACAGCATCCCGATGGTGATCATTTCCGGACAGGTGCCCACGCCCGCCATCGGGCTGGATGCCTTCCAGGAGTGCGACACGGTCGGTATTACCCGCCCCATCGTCAAACACAATTTCCTCGTCAAGGACCCGCGCGATCTGGCCATGACGATGAAGAAGGCCTTCCACATTGCCCGCACCGGCCGCCCCGGCCCCGTGGTGGTGGATGTGCCCAAGGACGTTTCCTTCAAGAAGGTGCCGTACAGTGGCTATCCACAAAGCGTGGAAATGCGCTCGTACAACCCTGTGCGCAAGGGCCATGGTGGTCAGATTCGCAAGGCGCTGCAACTCCTGCTGGCGGCCAAGCGTCCCTACATCTACACCGGCGGTGGCGTGCTGCTGGGCAATGCCACCAATGAGTTGCGCACGCTGGTGGACATGCTGGGCTACCCGGTCACCAACACGCTGATGGGCCTGGGTGCATACCCCGCATCGGACCGCAAGTTCCTGGGCATGCTGGGCATGCACGGCACCATCGAGGCCAACAACGCCATGCAGAACTGCGACGTGCTGCTGGCTGTGGGCGCGCGTTTTGATGACCGCGTGATCGGCAACCCCAAGCACTTTGCGCAGAACGACCGCAAGATCATCCACGTTGATATTGACCCGTCGAGCATTTCCAAGCGCGTGAAGGTCGATATCCCGATCGTCGGCGACGTCAAGGACGTGCTCACCGAGCTGATCTCCATGATCCGCGAGAGCAGCACGCGCCCTGACTCGGGTGCTCTGGCCGCCTGGTGGGACACCATTGAAGGCTGGCGCAAGCGCGACTGCCTCAAGTACAGCATGGGCAGCCCAGACGTCATCAAGCCCCAGTACGTGGTCGAAACGCTGTGGAACATGACCAAGGACGCGGACACCTACATCACGTCCGACGTGGGCCAGCACCAGATGTGGGCCGCGCAGTACTACCGCTTTGACGAGCCACGCCGCTGGATCAACTCTGGCGGCCTGGGCACCATGGGCGTGGGCATCCCGTACGCCATGGGTATCAAGCTGGCAAAGCCGCAGTCCGAGGTGTTCTGTATCACTGGCGAAGGCTCGGTGCAGATGAACATCCAGGAGCTGTCCACCTGCCTGCAGTACAACACGCCGATCAAGATCTGCTCGCTGAACAACCGCTACTTGGGCATGGTGCGGCAGTGGCAGGAGATCGAATACTCCGGCCGCTACAGCCACAGCTACATGGACGCGCTGCCCAACTTCGTGAAGCTGGCAGAGGCGTACGGCCATGTGGGCATGTTGATCGAGAGTCCCAAGGACGTAGAGCCCGCTCTGCGCGAAGCCCGCAAGC
The DNA here is from genome assembly GCF_964252975.1 of Acidovorax sp. LjRoot38. Taxonomy (NCBI): domain Bacteria; kingdom Pseudomonadati; phylum Pseudomonadota; class Betaproteobacteria; order Burkholderiales; family Comamonadaceae; genus Acidovorax; species Acidovorax sp. LjRoot38. The sequence continues at coordinate 140,567 of NZ_CAXUPT020000004.1, forward strand.
TCAAGGACCGCACCGTGTTCATGGACTTCCGCACCGACCCCACCGAGAACGTGTTCCCGATGGTCCAGGCCGGCAAGGGCATTACCGAGATGCTGCTGGGGTCGGAGGACCTTTAAGCCAAATCGGCCTCCAGCGCTTGTTCGTCAAGCGCTACCAGCTATCGAATAGATAGCATTCACTTTTTTGACGAATCTATTGCCTGCCAAGCCCGTGCATTACCGTGCACGGGGGAGGGCAGCGAAAAGAGGAATCTGCACCTATGAAACACATCATTGCCGTTCTGCTGGAAAACGAACCCGGTGCGCTGTCGCGCGTTGTCGGCCTGTTTTCTGCCCGTGGTTACAACATCGAATCGCTCACCGTGGCGCCCACTGAGGATCCATCGCTCTCGCGCATGACGATCCAGACCACGGGCTCCGACGATGTGATCGAACAGATCACCAAGCACCTGAACCGCCTCATTGAGGTCGTGAAGGTGGTGGATCTCACCGAAGGTGCCTACACCGAGCGCGAGCTCATGATGGTGAAGGTGCGCGCGGTGGGCAAGGAGCGCGAGGAGATGAAGCGCATGGCCGACATCTTCCGAGGCCGCATCATCGACGTGACCGAGAAGAGCTACACGATTGAGCTGACCGGCGACCAGTCGAAGAACGACGCTTTTCTGCAGGCCATTGACCGCACGGCCATCTTGGAAACCGTACGTACGGGTGCCAGCGGCATAGGCCGCGGCGAGCGCATCTTGCGCGTGTAAGACAATTCACCCCGTTTTTCCCATTTCAACCCCAACAACGCATTTCAACCGGAGCGACCCATGAAAGTTTTCTACGACAAAGACACCGACCTGAGCCTGATCAAAGGCAAGACCGTGGCCATCATCGGCTACGGCTCGCAGGGCCATGCCCACGCACAAAACCTGAACGACAGTGGCGTGAAGGTCGTGGTCGGCCTGCGCAAGGGTGGTGCATCGTGGGACAAGGTCGGCAAGGCCGGCCTGACGGTTCTGGAAGTCAACGACGCCGTCAAATCCGCTGACGTGGTCATGATCCTGCTGCCTGACGAAGACATCGCAGCCGTCTACAAGAACAACGTCGAGCCCAACATCAAGCAAGGCGCCTCGCTGGCCTTTGCCCACGGCTTCAACGTGCACTACAACCAGGTCGTGCCCCGTGCTGACCTGGACGTGTGGATGGTCGCCCCCAAGGCCCCTGGCCACACCGTGCGCAACACCTATACCCAAGGCGGCGGCGTGCCCCACCTGGTCGCTGTGCACCAGGACAAGTCCGGCAAGGCCCGTGACCTGGCCCTGAGCTACGCAGCTGCCAACGGTGGCGGCAAGGCCGGCATCATCGAGACCAACTTCAAGGAAGAAACCGAGACCGACCTGTTCGGCGAACAAGCCGTGCTGTGCGGCGGTGCCGTCGAGCTGATCAAGATGGGTTACGAAACCCTGGTCGAAGCCGGCTACGCCCCTGAAATGGCCTACTTCGAGTGCCTGCACGAGCTCAAGCTCATCGTCGACCTGATCTACGAAGGCGGCATTGCCAACATGAACTACTCGATCTCGAACAACGCCGAGTACGGCGAGTACGTGACGGGGCCTGAAGTGATCAACGAGCAGTCGCGCGCCGCCATGCGCAATGCCTTGAAGCGCATCCAGAACGGCGAATACGCCAAGATGTTCATCCAAGAAGGTCGCCTGAACTACCCGAGCATGACGGCCCGCCGCCGCAATACGGCCGACCACAGCATCGAAAAGGTGGGCGGCCAGCTGCGCGCGATGATGCCCTGGATCGCCAAGAACAAGCTGGTCGATCAGACCCGCAACTGATTCTCCATCGCTGGAGCATCACGAGGCCACTTCGGTGGCCTTTTTCGTTGGCGGTCGGTCCTGTTGGCAGGCGCTACACTGCGACCTTCGCCTTGATGGCGCGCGGCGATCTGTCTGTGCAGCGGGAATTGCCGGATACTATAAATTTAATAGCTGCTCACGCAATATGGGCAAGCGCTGGAGGTCAATTTAATGCATGACGGCAATGAATCCACCGACAACCCCGGTGTGATGGTGCGCAAACGGCGCAAGGGCATCTACATCCTGCCCAACCTGTTCACGCTGGCGGCATTGTTTGGGGGCTTCTATTCGATCGTGATGGCCATGAACGGCCGTTTCGATATGGCGGCCGTGGGCGTTTTTTGTGCGATGGTGCTCGACAGTCTTGATGGCCGGGTAGCGCGCATGACCAATACCCAGAGTGCGTTTGGCGAGCAGATGGATTCGCTCTCCGACATGGTGTCCTTTGGGGCGGCGCCTGCCCTGATCGCCTATGAGTGGTCCCTCCAGGGGCTGGGCCGCTGGGGCTGGATTGCCGCATTTGTGTACTGCGCCTGTGCCGCGCTTCGCCTAGCGCGCTTCAATGTGAATACCGGCGTGGTGGACAAGCGCTATTTTCAGGGGCTGCCTTCGCCAGCCGCTGCAGCTTTGGTGGCGGGGTTCATCTGGCTGATGACCGAGCTGGGCGTGCATCCTGGTGAAGACCACTGGCTGACCTGGAGTCAGACGACCTGGATCATGTTCGCATTCACGCTGTACGCGGGGCTCACCATGGTGACCAATGTGCCGTTCTACAGCTTCAAGGATGTGCAGATGAAAAAGAGCGTGCCTTTTGCAGCCATTGTGCTGATCGCGCTGGGCATTGCCATCATCAACATCCACCCGCCCATCGTGCTGTTTGGTGTGTTCGTGTTCTACGGCCTGAGCGGTTACGGCGTGTACGCCTGGCGCAAGGCCAAAGGGCAGCACAGCAGCGTGATCAGCACCTCGACGGACGAACCGGACGAACGTGGACTGCACAAGTGATTGGAATGATGTCTGGCCAGTTGTGCTACATTGCACCGCATGAATACGTTTGCACTGGCCCTACTGCTACCTCCCCACGGGCGGAGACAGTAGGCGCACGCGCACACTTTTTCCACAAAGGCCCGTATGCACCCGCAACGGGCCTTTTGTTTTGGGCGCCAGATTTTTAGTGTTGCGGGCCAATCCCACCCCACCAGTACCAGGAGAAACAACATGGCTGACAAACTCATCATTTTCGACACCACCTTGCGCGATGGCGAGCAGTCCCCCGGCGCCTCGATGACCAAGGATGAGAAGCTGCGCATTGCCCGCCAGCTGGAGCGCCTGAAGGTGGACGTGATCGAGGCCGGTTTTGCGGCCAGCTCGAACGGCGATTTCGAGGCGGTGCAGGCGATAGCCAATGCCATCAGGGAGTCCACCATCTGCTCGCTGTCACGCGCCAATGACCGCGACATTTCCCGCGCAGCTGAAGCGCTTGCAGGGGCGAACAGTGCGCGCATCCATACGTTCATTGCCACCAGCCCGCTGCACATGGAAAAGAAGCTGCGCATGACGCCAGAGCAGGTGCTTGAGCAGGCCAAGCAGTCGGTGCGTTTTGCGCGCAACCTGGTGGGAGATATTGAGTTCAGCCCCGAAGATGGCTACCGCAGCGACCCAGACTTCCTGTGCCGCGTGCTCGAAGCTGTGATCGCCGAGGGTGCCACGACCATCAATGTGCCCGACACCGTGGGCTACGCCATCCCCGAGCTGTACGGCAACTTCATCAAGACCCTGCGTGAGCGCATTCCCAACAGCGACAAGGCCATCTGGTCCGTGCACTGCCACAACGACCTCGGCATGGCCGTGGCCAATTCGCTGGCTGGTGTGAAGATTGGCGGCGCGCGCCAAGTGGAATGCACGATCAATGGTCTGGGTGAGCGCGCTGGCAACTGTTCGCTCGAAGAGGTGGTCATGGCGGTCAAGACCCGCCGCGACTATTTCAACCTCGATCTCAACATTGATACCCAGCACATCGTCGCGGCCAGCCGGATGGTCAGTCAGACCACGGGGTTCGTGGTGCAGCCGAACAAGGCCGTGGTGGGGGCCAATGCCTTTGCGCACGCCAGTGGTATCCACCAGGATGGCGTGCTCAAGGCGCGCGATACCTACGAAATCATGCGTGCCGAGGATGTGGGCTGGAGCGCCAACAAGATCGTGTTGGGCAAGCTCAGCGGCCGCAACGCCTTCAAGCAGCGCCTGCAGGAACTGGGTGTGAGCCTGGACAGTGAAACCGAAGTCAACACCGCTTTCACGCGTTTCAAGGAACTGGCCGATCGCAAGAGCGAGATTTTTGACGAGGACATCCTGGCGCTGGTGAGTGATGAGAGCGTGACCAGCGAAAGGGAGCAATATGGCTTTGTCTCTCTGTTCCAGCAGAGCGAAACGGGTGAGCACCCCCGAGCACGCATCGTCTTTACGGTAGATGGCCAGGAGGTGCGGGGCGAGTCCGAAGGAAACGGCCCTGTGGATGCCTCACTCAAGGCCATCGAATCGCATGTGAAGAGTGGTGCGGAGATGGTGCTGTACTCGGTGAACGCCATCAGCGGCTCGACAGAGAGCCAAGGCGAGGTCACCGTGCGCCTGCAGAACAGTGGCCGCGTGGTCAACGGCGTGGGAGCAGACCCCGATATCGTGGTTGCTTCGGCCAAGGCCTATCTGAGTGCGCTGAACAAGTTACAAAGTAAAGCTGACCGGGTGGCTGCACAGGGTTGAACGATCAATTTATAATTTCATTCACTTTCTTGGAAAGTCGCGCAAGGTATTGATCTTGCGCGACTTTTTTTGATTCTGTACACTGCTCAACACTTATTACCGTTTGGAGCACTTTGATGCACCATCGCCACCGCGCCGCAGTGACCCGTTTTTTCCATGTTTTGGGCTTTGTCGTCGTCAGTACGGCGCTGGTTGTGCCGATTGCGCACTCAGGTGAGCGCTCCAAGGCGCCTGCCAAAAAGCAGCAAGTCAGTTCGGCCAATGCCAAGCGCGCTGCTCCGGCCCGCAAGGTCGCTACCAATACCCGGGCCGTGCGTGTCACGGCCAAGACCGCCAAGGCGCCGACCCGTGTGGCCTTTGTGCCTGCCAAGCAGTCGTTCGGGCAAATGGCGGGGCTGCATGAGGTGAGTGATCCGCTGGACCTGAAGTCCAGCGTCGCACTCGTCATCGACCAGGACACGCATGAAGTCCTGCTCAGCAAGAATGATCAGGCCGTGCTTCCCATTGCGTCCCTGACCAAGCTCATGACGGGCTTGCTGATTTCCCAGGCCAAGCTGCCGATGGATGAGCCCATTACGATCACCCAGGATGACGTTGACACCGAAAAAGGCAGCCGCTCGCGCCTGACCGTGGGCTCTACGTTGACCCGGGGCGAGATGCTGCACCTGGCGCTAATGTCCAGCGAGAACCGCGCAGCGCATGCGCTGGGTCGTACGTACCCTGGTGGCCTCGAAGCGTTTGTTGTACAGATGAATGTCAAGGCCCGCCTGCTCGGCATGACCGATACCCGTTATGTAGAGCCAACTGGCCTTTCCAGCCGCAACCAGTCCAGCGCACGTGACCTGGCTACCCTGGTGAATGTGGCGCATGGTGATCCCCTGCTGCGCGAACTGTCCACCTCTCCGGGATATGAGGTGGCAGTGGGCCCCAAAACATTGCAGTACAACAACACCAATGGGCTGGTAAAAAACCCCACTTGGGACATTGGTCTCCAGAAAACCGGCTACATCTCGGAAGCAGGGCGCTGCCTGGTGATGCAAACCCAGATCGCCGGGCGCAAGCTCATCATGGTGTTTCTGGATTCGGCGGGCAAATTCAGCCGCCTGGGTGATGCTGAGCGTGTGCGCCATTGGGTGGAGTCGATGCCGTCATTGACGGCGCCTTTGCAGGCCCGTGCAGGGTCCAATGGGTGAGGCAGTTAATCCTGTCGCTTGTACATCCATCCCTTGTGCGCCAAGCATTTGGTGCTGGTAGCGTCGGCGGGATTTCGTGCCGACTGCCTTGTGCCCTGATTTGATGGATCCACCGGCCGACCGGGCATCACTGCCCGCGTCGGTTTTTTTTCAAGGATCAGGCCCGGCTGCGGCTGCGGTAGCTGTTGTGTCCCGAGGCTCAGCGAAGTCCCGGACGCAAACCCGCATCACCGGATGCTGACGCTTCCATGCTGGGTGTGTGACCCAGAGCCAGAGAAATCTCGTTGGCCGTGGCTTGGAGCTTGGGAAGCCATCCTTCGTCCAGTCGATCAGCGGGTGCTGATATGGACAGTCCGGCTACCAGCTTGCCTTGGTCATCGTAGACGCCAGCGGCCATGCAGCGCACGCCCAGTTCCAGCTCTTCGTTGTCGCGGGCAATACCGTACTGGCGTGCTTTGGCGAGTTCGCGCTCCAGGATGGGCAATTGGGTGATGCTGTTGCGGGTGTGTCCGGCCAGACCGGTTCGGGTGGCATAGGCCCGCACGCGCTGGGGGTCGTCCAGGGCCAGAAATAGCTTGCCTGTGGAGGTAAGGTGCAGAGGGGCCCGTCCGCCAATGGCGCGCACCACCTGCATGCCGGAGCGTTCACTGTAGGCACGTTCGACATACACAATCTCGTCGCCCTGGCGCATGCTCAGATTGACGGGCTGCTGGATCAGCTTGTGAAGATTGCGCATCGGGGTCAGGGCGGCATCGCGCACGCTCAGGCGCGCTTTTACGAGGTTGCCCAATTCCAGCAGGCGCATGCCCAGTCGATAGCTGCCCGATTCTGGCCGATCCACGAAACGGCCAATCGTGAGGTCGTTCAGGATGCGGTGCGTGGTGGACGGGTGCAGCCCTGTTTTCTCGCTGATTTCCTTGAGAGATATCGCCTCTTCGCGTGACGCCAGAACATCGATCAGCGTAAACATGCGTTCAAGCACCTGAACGCTGGGTTTGACGGGGATGCTGGGATCGTTTTTTTTCATGGACGGCGATGCAGTGACGGCCGCAGCATTTTATCTTGTGAAATGCGAGCCTGCATTCACGCGCTCTGATTCGGGCCCAGGCTGGCGCGATGCCATTGGCCATCGGTCCGGATCTCATGGGGGTGAAAGCGCGCCTTGTAGTTCATCTTGGGGCTGGCCTCGATCCAGTAGCCCAGGTACACATGGGGCAACTCCAGGGAGCGTGCCTGGGCAATCTGCCACATCACGTTGTAGGTGCCGTAGCTGCAATGTGGCTCGGGTTCGTAGAAGGTATAGACCGCAGAAAGCCCGTCGTCGAGCACGTCCAGGATGGACACCATCTTGAGCGCGCCGGGCTCTCCTGTTGTGTCATCTGTTTCGCGGAACTCCACCAGACGTGAATTCACCCGGCTTTGCAGCAGAAACTGCGTGTATTGGTCGATGCTGTCATGGTCCATACCGCCGCCCGCATGGCGGCCGTTCTGGTAGCGCAGGTACAGCTGATAGTGCTCGGGTACAAAACACAGGCGCAATACCCGCGCCTGCAGGTTGCCGTGCCGCACGGTAGCGCGCCGCTGGCTCCGATCCGGCTGAAACTCGTTCACCAGCACGCGTAAGGGGGTGCAGGCCTGGCAGCCATCGCAATAGGGGCGGTAAGTGAACATGCCACTGCGGCGAAACCCCTTGGCCACAAGATCGGAATACACATCGCTCTGGATCAGGTGGCTGGGCGTGGCGACCTGCGACCGTGCCTGCCTGTCCGGCAGATAACTGCAGGGGTAAGGGGCTGTCGCGTAGAACTGCAGGGTCTGCAGTGGTAGGTCATTGAGTTGCGTCATGCCGTGGGCGCCGTGAAGGGCAGCAGCTCGTTCCAGTATACGGGTTCAAAAGACCACGAGAGGGCGGGCTGGTCCAGTGCGTTTTGTATGTGAGAAAGGAACTGGGCTCGCGAGATTTCGTGGGCTCCCAATGAGGCCAGGTGCCGGGTGTTCTGTTGGCAATCAATCATTGCCACACCCTGGCGGCGGCACAAGGCCACCAGGGCTGCAAGCGCGATTTTCGATGCATCGGTAGCGTGGGCGAACATCGACTCACCGAACACTGCCTGCCCCAGTGCGACGCAATACAAGCCGCCTGCCAGTTTTCCATCGATCCAGGTTTCAACGCTATGAGCACTGCCCGCTGCATGGAGGCGGGTGTAGGCTTCAACCATCTCGGGCACGATCCAGGTGCCCGCCTGCCCGTCGCGCTCCTTGCTGGCGCAGGCTGTGATCACGTCCAGGAAGTTGTGGTCTATGCGGATCTCGCAGGCTGTATTTGCTCGGAATGTCTGCAGGGTCCTGCGAAGCGAGCGATGGAGTCGGAAGTTCGCCACGGGCAAGACCATGCGTGGATCGGGAGCCCACCACAAGATGGGTTGCCCCGGGCCGTACCAGGGGAACGTGCCCTGGGCATACGCCGCTCGCAGATGCGCTACATCCAGCGTGCCACCGGCAGCCAGGAGTCCGGGGGCGGGGTCGTCGGGTCCCCATGCTTTCGCAGGGTCGGGTAGCGGATCTTCAAGCTCCAGCCAAGGCAGTTGCGGGGGCATGGGGTTGCAATACAAATAGGACTTGCGCAAATCGGCGTGCAACGGCCGCCTCGCATTGGGATGAGCCGCTTGGCTGGGCCAGTTTTGTGCAAGTCATGACAAAGAACTGTATTGTCAGGCAGGCACAGGGGTGGTGGATTTTCTTGAGGCGTGTGAATGAAAAAGCCCACCATGCGTGAACATGGCGGGCTTCTTGGCTGGCTCCTCGACCTGGGCTCGAACCAGGGACCTACGGATTAACAGTCCGGCGCTCTACCGACTGAGCTATCGAGGAATGATCGGTATGTAAAAGGCCCCGCGTACACATGCAGGGCCTGCAAAATTCTTGGCTCCTCGACCTGGGCTCGAACCAGGGACCTACGGATTAACAGTCCGGCGCTCTACCGACTGAGCTATCGAGGAACAAGACTTAGATTATATACATAAAAATTGGGGCTCCGAAGATTTGACGGCGGGTTCTTGCGTGGTGTTGCGGTCGCGTGCCGAGGTGTGCGAATGACGGCCAACTTTCACTACTCCGGTGAGGGGAAGGGCGGGCTTCAGGGCTCGGGGCGGTGCCACAGCCAGGCTGCCACGCAAACCATGGAGGTGATGGCGATACCCACCACCCACGGCCGAGTGCCCGTGGCGAACAGCACGATGCCGCTCAGCGCCATGAGCAGTGTGGCGCTCCACTTGGCCCGTCGGCTGACCTTGCCGCCCTGGGCCCAGTTGCGAAGCAGGGGGCCGAACAAGCGGTGGTTCCATAGCCAGCGGTAAAGCCGTGGCGAGCTGCGGGCTGCGGCCCAGGCCGCCATGAGGATGAACACCGTGGTCGGCAGTCCGGGAACGATCACACCGATGATGCCCATGACGAGGCACAGCACGGCAAATGCGAGCAGCAGCCAGCGCACGGGCCAGGGCAGGGTGCGCAGTGGCGGCGCGGCGTCTTCGTGGGACTCGGTGGGGGGCTGGGGCATGTCCGTTATTGTGAATGCCCCGGCGGCAGCACCGGGGCGTGCGCACGCGCTATGCTGCCGCAGCAGCGCATGTGCCGCTTTTCTCTTGACCTGAATGCACCGTCGATGACCATCCACACCATCCTGAAGATGGGCGATCCGCGCCTGCTGCGTGTTGCCCAGCCTGTCACTGAATTCGATACCGATGCGCTTCACCTTCTGGTGCGCGACATGTTCGAGACCATGCAGTCTGTCAATGGCGCGGGGCTTGCGGCGCCGCAGATCGGCGTGGATCTGCAGCTCGTGATTTTTGGATCTGGCGAGCGCAATCCACGCTACCCGGACCGGCCCGTGGTCCCTCCCACCGTCTTGCTCAACCCGGTCATCATGCCCCTTGGTGATGAGGAGGATGAGGACTGGGAAGGTTGCCTTTCGGTGCCAGGGTTGCGCGGCAAGGTGCCCCGCTGGTCGCGCATTCGCTATACCGGGTTTGATCCGTATGGCGACCCGATCGACCGCACGGTGGAAGGGTTTCATGCCCGGGTGGTGCAGCACGAATGCGACCACCTCATCGGCAAGCTCTACCCCATGCGGGTGCGCGATTTCACGCAGTTCGGCTTTACCGAAGTGCTGTTCCCGGAGATCAGCGCCAACGAGGACGACTGATGCCTCCGCTTGACAGGCACACATCTGTCCCCGGTGTACCCGCACCGGGATAGATATTGCTGTGGGTGAGGGCTTCGTACGCGTGGTTGCTGAAGCTGATCAAGGTGCCATATGTCAAAAAAGGCCGCTAGCGCCTTCTGGTAAGGCTCTGGTTGCTATTAAAAAGGTAGCATTTTGTCGAGCGTGGCTCACGCGGACAGTTCGCGCAGCAGCTCGGTCTCGATCTCGATCTGGCGGGCGTTGTTCTGCAGCTCGGGGCCCTGGATCAGGAAGGTGTCTTCCACCCGCTCCCCCAAGGTGCTGACCTTGGCCAGTTGCACGCTCAGGTGGTGCTGCGCCAGGATACGGGCCACTAGGTAGAGCAGGCCCGCCCGGTCGCTGGCCGAGATGGCCAGCAGCCAGCGCTGGGCCTTTTCGTCGGGTCGCAGGGTGACGCGCGGCGCCACCGGAAAACTCTTGACCCGGCGCGAGACCCGCTTGCGGGCGGGCTCGGGCAGCGGGCCACCGGCCTCGATCACACGCACCAGATCGCTTTCGACCATGTGCGTCAGCTCCCGGTAGTGCCCCGGCTGCGATGAGGCCACCACCTGGAAGGTGTCGAGGGCATAGCCGTTGTTCGCGGTGTGCACGCGGGCATCCAGGATGGAAAACCCTGCGCGGTCGAAATATCCGCAGATGCGCGCAAACAGATCGGCCTGGTCGGCCGCATACACCATCACCTGCAGCCCGTCGCCTGCCAGCGACTGGCGCGCGCGCACCACAGGCTTTGCCGTGCCGACATGGCGCGACAGGTGGCGCGTGTGCCAGGCGATGTCGGCAGCCTCGTGCCGCATGAAATAGCTCACGTCCAGTGTGGCCCACAGGGCCTTGTGTGCCTCGAAGGGCAGGGCGCTCAGGGCCAGCAGCACCAGCGCCTCGCGCTTGCGGGCCTCGATTTCGGCGGCAGCGTCGGGCGCCCGGCCGCCCAGGGTGCGCAGCGTGGCGCGGTACAGGTCTTCCAGCAGTTTGCCCTTCCACGCATTCCACACCTTGGGACTGGTGCCACGGATGTCGGCCACGGTGAGCAGATACAGCGCGGTGAGATAGCGTTCGTTGCCCACGCGCTGCGCGAACGCGGCGATCACGTCGGGATCGCTCAGGTCTTCCTTTTGGGCGATGCGGCTCATCGACAGGTGTTCACTGACCAGGAATTCGACGAGTTTTGCGTCCTCGCGGGCGACGCCGTGTTGGCGGCAAAAGCGCCGGACTTCCACGGCGCCGATCTGCGAGTGGTCGCCCCCGCGGCCTTTGCCAATGTCGTGGAAAAGTGCGGCGATGTACAGGATCCACGGCTTGTCCCAGCCGCCGGCCAGCTGCGAGCAAAAGGGATACTCGTGCGCATGCTCGGCCATGAAGAAGCGCCGCACATTGCGCAACACCATCAGGATGTGCTGGTCCACCGTGTACACGTGGAACAGGTCATGCTGCATTTGACCGACGATGCCGCGAAACGCCCACAGGTAGCGGCCCAGCACCGAGGTCTGGTTCATCAGCCGCATGGCATGCGTAATGCCCGACGGCTGCTGCAGGATGCGCATGAAGTTGTCGCGGTTGACCGGGTCGCGGCGGAAAGCGCCGTCCATCACGCCGCGTGCGTTGTACAGCGCACGCAAGGTGCGGGCTGACAGATCTTTCAGGCCCACCGTGGTCTGGTAGAGCAAAAAGGTTTCGAGGATGGCGTGTGGGTCGCGCGTGTAAAGGTCATCGCTGGCCACCTCGATGAGCCCAGCCTTTTCGAAGAAGCGCTCGTTGATGGGGCGCGGCTCGTGCGTCGAGGGATTCAGGCGCTCTTCGATGTTCAGCAGCAGGATCTGGCTGAGCTGCGATACAGCCTTGGCCGCCCAGTAGTAGCGCCGCATGAGGCTCTCGCTGGCGCGCATGGGCAGCCGCGATCCGTCGGGCGCCTGTGAGCGGTAGCCAAACGACTCGGCCACGGCGGTCTGCAGGTCAAACACCAACCGGTCTTCATGCCGCCCAGCGGCGGCATGCAGGCGCGCACGGATGAGGCACAGCACCGCCTCGTTGCGCTCGATCTGGCGCACCTCGAACGCGGTGGCCATGCCGCTGGCGGCCAGCTCTTTCCAGTTGCGGCCCAGCCCCGCGGCCTGGGAGACCCACAAGATCATCTGCAGGTCGCGCAGCCCGCCAGGAGACTCCTTGCAGTTGGGTTCCAGCGAATAGGGCGTGTTCTCGTACTTGTTGTGGCGCTGGCGCATCTCCAGTGTCTTGGCCACCAGAAACGCCTGGGGATTCATCTGCGTGCGGTACTGCCGCTGGAAGTCCTCAAACAGCGCTGCGTTACCGCACACGAGGCGTGATTCAAGTAGGGAGGTCTGCACGGTGACATCGCCCGCACTTTCGGCCAGGCATTCGGCTACCGTGCGCACGCTGGAGCCAATCTCCAGCCCCGCATCCCAGCAGCTGCCGATGAAACCTTCGAGCTGGGTGCGCAGTGCGCTGCCCGCCTCGGGCGCCGCACCATCGGGCATCAGCAGCAGTACATCCACATCCGAATAAGGAAAGAGCTGGTCGCGCCCGAAACCGCCCACCGCCACCAGGGCCATGTCGGCAGGCAGTTCGGCGCGCTGCCACAGCGTTTGCAGCAGGTTGCCTGCCAGGGTGGACAGCTTGCGCAGCAGCACCCGGATGCCGCGTGTCGAGGCCCCCGTCGCTTTCATGGCGGCCAGCAGCGCCGCTTTGTCGCTGCGGTAGGCGTCCCGCAGGACGTGCACTTCAGGCAGGGCATGGATTTTGGTCATGGTCGTCGAAGGTCGCGCTGAAGAAGGGCCATGCAAAAAGCCATGCAAGAGTTGTGCGAGCCGGCTGGCAGAGGCCGGCGAGCGGGTCAGGTCTTGGTCGCGGTCACAAACGCCGGGAGCGGCGGCGAGCCTGCCGACAGCGTCATGACTTCATAGCCTGTTTCGGTAACCAGCACCGTGTGCTCCCACTGGGCTGACAGGCTGTGGTCCTTGGTCACGATGGTCCAACCGTCGTTACCAAAGTCTTTTACCTCGCGGCGGCCTGCGTTGATCATGGGCTCGATGGTGAACACCATGCCGGGCACCAGTTCTTCGAGCGTGCCGGGGCGGCCGTAGTGCAATACCTGGGGCTCTTCGTGGAATTTTTTGCCAATGCCATGGCCGCAGAACTCGCGCACGATGGAAAAGCCCTGGCCTTCGGCAAACTTCTGGATGGCGTGGCCGATGTCGCCCAGATGCGCGCCGGGCTTGACCTGCACGATGCCGTGCCACATGGCATCAAACGTGATGGCCGACAGCCGCTTGGCGGCGATCGAGCATTCGCCGATCAGGTACATGCGGCTGTTGTCGCCATACCAGCCGTCCTTGGTGATCACAGTCACGTCCACATTGACGATGTCACCCTTCTTCAAAGGCTTGTCGTTGGGGATGCCGTGGCACACCACATGGTTGACCGAGGTGCACAGCGAGGCCGGGTAGGGTGGATAACCCGGTGGCTGGTAGCCCACGGTGGCCGAGATGGTGCCCTGCTGGGCCATGCATTCTGCGCCCAGGCGGTCGATCTCTTTGGTGGTGATGCCGGGCTTGATGTGGGGGGCGATGTAGTCCAGTACTTCGGAGGCCAGACGGCAGGCCAGGCGCATGCCCTCGATGTCCTCAGCGCTTTTGATGGTGATGCTCATCCCCGGATTATCCCATTGGCCCCCGCGCCACGCAGGCGGTGCGGCCATGCCCGGTAAAATAGCGGGCTCCGGTCCTGGCTGCACGCTGGCGCCCGGAGCCACCCTCTACCCCTGACACCCCCCAACAGGCCGCTACCGTGACCTTGCACATGACCACGCTGGCGGGCGGCAACGCCCTCAGCTCCTTCCGCGCCCAGCAACTTCAACCCGCCCTGGAGGCGATCCACCCCAAGATCAGCGGCATTGCAGCGCGTTTTGTGCACCTGGTCGCTACCGACGCGGCCCCTACACCCACTGAGCAAGATCGCCTGGCCGCGCTGTTGACCTACGGCGACCCTTATGCGGGCCCCGAAGACGGCGCCGTGCTCATCGTCACGCCCCGCCTGGGCACGCTCTCGCCCTGGGCCTCCAAGGCCACCGACATTGCCCGCAACTGCGGCATCGCCATCCGCCGGGTCGAGCGCATCACCGAGTACCGCATCAGCCTCAAATCCGGTCTGCTGGGCAAAACCCCTGAACTGACGGCCGAGCAGCTGGCCCAGGTGGCCGCCTTGCTGCACGACCGCATGACCGAATCGGTAGTGGCCGACCGCAGTGCCGCCGCCGCGCTGTTCACCGAGCTGCAGCCCGCGCCCATGGAGCATGTGGATGTGCTGGCCGGCGGCCGCGCTGCCCTGGAGGCCGCCAACACCCGCTTTGGGCTGGCCCTGGCCGATGATGAAATCGACTACCTTGTGACCGCGTTTACGGGCCTCGCGCGCAACCCCACCGACGTGGAGTTGATGATGTTCGCGCAGGCCAACAGCGAACACTGCCGCCACAAGATCTTCAACGCGCAGTTCACCATCGACGGCGTGGCGCAGGACAAGAGCCTGTTCGGCATGATCCGCAACACGCACCAGCTGGCGCCCCAGCACACGGTGATCGCGTATTCGGACAACGCTTCGGTGATGGAAGGCCACCAGGTCGAGCGGTTTGTGGCAAAAATGGGATCTGGCGCTGATCCATCAAGCGCCAATAGCTATCAAAAGAGTAGCGTTACCCAGCATGTGCTGATGAAGGTGGAAACCCACAACCACCCCACGGCCATCTCGCCCTTCCCCGGCGCATCAACCGGCGCAGGCGGCGAGATCCGTGACGAAGGCGCCACCGGCCGCGGCTCCAAGCCCAAGGCGGGCCTCACGGGCTTCACGGTGTCCAAGCTCTGGGGCAGCACCGTGGGCAAGCCCGAGCACATTGCCAGCCCGTTGCAGATCATGGTCGAAGGCCCCCTGGGCGGCGCGGCGTTCAACAATGAATTCGGCCGGCCCAACCTGAACGGCTACTTCCGTGAGTACGAGCAAGAAGTCGGCGGCGTGCAGCGCGGCTACCACAAGCCCATCATGATCGCGGGCGGTGTGGGCGTGATCGATGCCGAGCTGACGAAGAAGATTGAGTTTCCCGCCGGTTCGCTGCTGATCCAGCTGGGCGGCCCCGGCATGCGCATCGGCATGGGCGGCAGCGCCGCCAGTTCCATGGCCACGGGCACCAACGCGGCCGAGCTGGACTTTGACTCGGTGCAGCGCGGCAACCCCGAGATCGAGCGCCGCGCGCAAGAGGTCATCAACCACTGCTGGGCGCAGGGCGCGGCCAACCCGATCCTCGCCATCCACGACGTGGGCGCAGGCGGCCTCTCGAATGCCTTTCCCGAGCTGACCAACGACGCAGGCCGTGGCGCACGCTTTGACTTGCGCGCGGTGCAGCTCGAAGAATCCGGCATGGCCCCCAAGGAAATCTGGAGCAATGAGAGCCAGGAGCGCTACGTGCTGGCCATCGCGCCCGAGTCGCTGGCGCAATTCCAGGCTTTCTGCGAACGCGAACGCTGCCCGTTTGCCGTGATCGGCACGGCCACCGAAGAGCGCCAGCTGGTGCTGCACGACCCTGCTGCTACGGCCGACGACCAGAAGCTGCCCGTGGACATGCCCATGAACGTGCTGCTGGGCAAGCCGCCCAAGATGCACCGCGATGTGAAGACCGTGGAGCGCCAGTTCGCACCGATGGACTTGACCGGCGTGCCGCTGCAAAAGGCCGTGATCGACGTGCTGGCCCACCCCACGGTCGCCTCCAAGCGCTTCCTCATCACCATTGGCGACCGCACCGTGGGTGGCCTGAGCCACCGCGACCAGATGGTCGGCCCCTGGCAGGTGCCCGTGGCCGATTGCGCCGTGACCCTGGCCGACTACAAGGGCTTTGCGGGCGAGGCCATGAGCATGGGCGAGCGCACGCCGCTGGCCGCCATCAACGCGCCCGCCTCGGGCCGCATGGCGGTGGCCGAAGCCATCACCAACCTGCTGGCCGCCCCCATCGAGCTGCCGCGCGTGAAGCTGTCGGCCAACTGGATGGCCGCGTGTGGCGAGCCCGGCGAAGACGCCGCGCTGTACGAAACCGTGAAGGCCGTGGGCATGGAGCTGTGCCCTGCGCTGGGCATCAGCATCCCCGTGGGCAAGGACAGCCTGTCCATGCGCACGCAGTGGAGCGAAGGTTCTGAGAAGAAGAAAGTTACCTCGCCCGTCAGCCTGATCGTGAGCGCATTTGCCTCGCTTGCCGACGTGCGCGGCACGCTCACGCCCCAGCTCAACGCCACCGAGACCGACACCACGCTGGTGCTGATCGACCTTGGCAAGGGCCAGAACCGCATGGGCGGCAGCATCCTGGGCCAGACGCTGGAGCAGAGCGGCGATGTGGTGCCCGATGTGGATGATCCGAAAGACTTGGTGAACCTCGTCAACGCCGTGAACGCACTGCGCGCCAAGGGCCAGATCCTGGCGTACCACGACCGCAGCGATGGCGGCCTGCTGGCGGCCGCCGCCGAAATGGCGTTTGCGGGCCATGTGGGCGTGGCGCTGAACGTGGATTTACTGGTCACTGAAGGCGACGGCATCAGCGACAGCCGCATGGACACGGGCGATGCCAAGAACTGGGCAGGCCAGGTGGGGGCTCGCCGTGAAGAGCTCACGCTGAAAGCCCTGTTCAACGAGGAACTGGGTGTGTTGCTGCAGGTGCGCACGGCCGAGCGCAACGACGTGATGCAGACCCTGCGCGAGCATGGCCTGTCCAAGTTCAGCCACTTCGTCGGCAAAACGCGTCCTGCATCGTCCGAGATCGACGCAGGCAAGGGCGAGCTGCAGGTCTGGCGCGATGCCAAGGCCGTATTCAGTGCGCCGCTGGCCGACCTGCACCAGGTGTGGGACGCGGTGAGCTGGAAGATTTGCCAGCAGCGCGACAACCCCGCCAATGCCGATGCCGAACACGCCGCAGCGGGCGAGCCCACCGACCCCGGCATGCACGTGCACCTCACGTTCGACGCCACTGATAACGTGGCGGCGCCATACCTGAACCTCGCCAAACCCAAGGTCGCCATCCTGCGCGAGCAGGGTGTGAACTCGCACATCGAGATGGCCTACACGTTCACGGAAGCAGGCTTTGAGGCCTACGACGTGCACATGACCGACCTGCAGACTGGCCGCGTCAAGCTCGAAGACTTCAAGGGCGTGGTGGCCTGCGGCGGCTTCAGCTATGGCGACACCTTGGGCGCGGGCATCGGCTGGGCGCGGTCCATCACCTTCAACCCCGTGCTGGCCGCGCAGTTCCAGGGCTTCTTTGGCCGCCCCGATACGTTTGGCCTGGGCGTTTGCAACGGCTGCCAGATGTTTGCCGAGCTGGCCGACATCATCCCCGGCGCGCAGGACTGGCCACGCTTCACCACCAACCAGAGCGAGCGTTTCGAAGCCCGCCTTTCGCTGGTGGAAGTGCTCGAATCACCCAGCCTGTTCCTGCAGGGCATGGCCGGCAGCCGACTGCCGATTGCTGTGGCGCATGGCGAGGGTTATGCCAACTTCAAGTACCGGGGCAACGCCGACAAGGCCATTGCCGCCATGCGCTACGTGGACAACCATGGGCGCGCGACGGAGCAGTACCCCTTCAACCCCAACGGCAGCGCAGGCGGCCTGACGGCGGTGACCACGGCCGACGGCCGCTTCACGGCCATGATGCCGCACCCCGAGCGCGTGTTCCGCAACGTGCAGATGAGCTGGACAAGTGAAGACAAGGCGCAGTACAGCGGCTGGATGCGCATTTGGCGCAACGCGCGCAAGTGGGTAGGCTGACCCAGCGCTGATCAACTGCACCGCTGCGGCGGTTGTTGCCAAAAGGCTGGCCCCTCATGGGGTCGGCCTTTTGTTCGTGGAGCCAACCATTGAGAAATGTGTGCGGCGCGGGTGAAAGGCGGCAAGCCAAGGGCTGCTCCGCAACGAGAGCCTGGCCCCCTCGGGTGAGGGTGCTCCCTGCGGCTCAGGGGCTTATCCCATCTTGCGTTGGTAGATCAGCAGGCGGCCCTTGTAGGCCGGGCGGTCTTCCAGGGCCGGGTGATCCAGGCGCTCTTCCACCACTTCAAACCGGTGCACTGCCATCTGCTTGTGGAAGGTAGAGCGGTTGCCCCGGTTCGGGTCCACGATCCAGATCTGCGCGCCTTGGCCGGCATGGCGGTCCAGAAAACTGGCCAGCGAGGCGCGGGCGTCGCGTTCATACAGCACATCGCTGCCCATGATGAGGTCGAACTGACCTTGTACCGCGCCTGTTCCCGCGGCGGCGTCCGCGCCCCACTGGCCCGTGCGGTATTTGAGGGGCGGCAGGCCGTTGAGCCGCAGGTTCTCCAGCAGAAACGTTGGTGCCAGCGGGTGGCAGTCGCTGGCGGTCACATCCATGCCGCGCCGGTGGCACACCAGGCTTGCCAGGCCCAGGCCACAGCCAATCTCCAGCACGCGCTCGCCGGTCAGCAAAGGGCGGCTGGCCATGCGTTGTGCCAACTGTGCCCCCGATGGCCAAAGCAGGCCGAACAGGGGCCACGCGGCCGACGATATGCCAAGCGCCTCGGCGGCTCCCAGTGGATCAGAGAACTGTTGCCTGTCGAGCAATGATCGAATGATCAGGTCGGCTGCGCCAGTGATGGCGATGTCTTCGTGTTTGGTGAGGTAGCCGGGCATGGCTTGGGCATGAAGCCCGAATAAGAGCACATGCTCCAGGACCCCAGAGGTGATGGGTGAGGGCGCGAGTATGCGCTTTGTGCGGGGCGGCATTCGCGCCATCCATCGCTGTGCTGAGCAAGGGGCGGCCCACCAGTGGGAAACAGGTCGTGCAAGGGCCGCCCAGATCGAGGGGTCTGTGCCGCGCGGCGCCGTTGGCCTGGGCGTTGCTATAGTCCGGCGCACGCATGGCGGCATGCCCGCCGATTTTGTACTGACTTATTTCAAGGATTCCCCATGGCCACTGGCAGCCTGCTTGCCCTGTTGGACGATATCGCCACCATCCTCGACGACGTGGCCCTCATGACCAAGGTGGCGGCCAAGAAGAGCGCTGCCATGGCCGATGACGTGTCGGTCATGACAAAGGTGGCCGCCCAGAAGACGGCCGGTGTGCTGGGGGATGACCTGGCACTCAATGCCCAGCAGGTCACCGGGGTGCGGGCCG
Source organism: Acidovorax sp. LjRoot38 (assembly GCF_964252975.1). Lineage (NCBI taxonomy): Bacteria > Pseudomonadati > Pseudomonadota > Betaproteobacteria > Burkholderiales > Comamonadaceae > Acidovorax > Acidovorax sp. LjRoot38. The sequence continues at coordinate 159,772 of NZ_CAXUPT020000004.1, forward strand.
AGCGCGAAATCCCTGTGGTGTGGGCCGTGGCCAAGGGCTCCATGATCAACAAGGTCATCCTGGTGCCTGCCGCGCTGCTGATCAGCGCGTTTGCGCCCTGGGCGGTCACGCCTTTGTTGATGGTGGGGGGCGCTTTTTTGTGTTTTGAGGGCTTTGAAAAAGTGGCGCACAAGCTGCTGCATGCCCAGCACCAGGATGAGGCCGAGCACGAAAGCCATGCCAAGGCCAATGCGAACCCGGCGGTGGACCTGGTAGCCTTTGAAAAGGACAAGATCAAGGGCGCGGTGCGCACCGACTTCATCCTGTCGGCTGAAATCATCGCGATCACGCTGGGCACCGTGGCCAATGCACCGTTTACCCAGCAGGTGGCCGTGCTGTCGGGCATCGCCATCATCATGACCATCGGTGTGTATGGCCTGGTAGCGGGCATCGTCAAGCTCGATGACCTGGGCCTGTGGCTCAACAACAAGGCCAGCAGCGCGGCCCGTGCCGTGGGGGCAGGCATCCTGCGCGCTGCTCCCTGGCTCATGAAGGGCCTGTCCATTGCTGGCACGGCGGCGATGTTTCTGGTGGGCGGTGGCATCCTGGTGCATGGCGTTCCGGTGCTGCACCATGCTGTAGAGGGCGTAGCTGCCGCAGCAGGCCAATGGCCGACGGGCGGGTTGTGGAAGGTGGTGGTGGAGAATCTGCTCAACGCGGTGGTGGGCATCGTGGCCGGGGGGCTGGTGCTGGCCGGTGTCACGCTGGTGCAGCGCCTGCGCGGCAAGTCCACAGCGTGAGAATGGGTATGCCTTGATCTAGGTCTAAGGGTTAGTACGGAGGTCTTGAGATAGGGCAAGGTCGGCGGGTGGATGCAGCGGTTCAATACATGCACGGGGGTCGTCCCCGTCCAACCGATGCGAAATCACCATGAAAAAAACTCTGCTGGCTGTAGCCGCTCTGTGTGTTCTGTCTTCTGGCGCTGCGCTGGCGCAACAAGCAGAAGGCCCCTGGATGGTCCGCGCGCGCGTTGTCAACCTTGACAGCGCCAACAAGGACAGCACACCGCTGGGCCTGACGGTCAACGACAAGACCATCCCTGAAGTAGACATCACCTACTTCTTCAATAAGAACATCGCCGCCGAGCTGATCCTCACCGTCCCCCAGAAACACACCCTGCGTGCGGGCGGCGCTGCCATCGGCACGCTCAAGCACCTGCCTCCCACGCTCACTGTGCAATACCACTTTGACGTAGCCGGCTTTAAGCCCTACGTGGGTGCGGGCCTGAACTACACGCGCTTCTCCGGCGTGCACCTGCCCGCTGGTGTGGACATTGACCGCAACAGCTTTGGCCCCGCCTTGCAAGCCGGTGTGGACATTCCGCTGTCCAAGAACCTGTACCTGAATTTCGACGTGAAGAAGGTCTACATCAAGACCGACGTGAGCGCAGGCGGTGCCAAGCTGGGCACCTTCAAGGTGGACCCCGTTCTGGTGGGCGTGGGTCTGGGCTGGCGCTTCTAAGGAGTCTGCGGTCAAGGCTGGCCCTGCATTCCTGGCAGCAAGAGTTCTCCAAGGTTAAAAGGGCTGGCGCCTGCGCCAGCCCTTTTTTTTAGGGGGTGCGGAAATGGCCTACACACAGCTGCAGGCGAGGCGACGCACAATGGCGTGAAGGGAGCGTGTGGGGCGTGCCGCCGTGCGTGCGCCCCAGGTGCCTCTGCTTTTTGACCACCCGGCGGCGCTGCCGCACCCAACGTCTCACTGACCCATGCTCCTGCCTCGCTACTCCGACATCACGCACGGGCTGACCCAGCGGCCCGCACGCATCTCCCCCAAGTATTTTTACGATCAGCACGGCTCGCAGCTGTTTGAGGCCATCACGCGCCTGCCGGAGTACTACCCCACGCGCACCGAGATGGCCCTGATGCAGACGCATGCGGACAGCATTGCAGGCACGGTGGGCCCGGGGCGTACCCTCATCGAACTGGGCGCAGGCAACTGCCAGAAGGCCCGCACCCTGTGCCGCCTGGTGCAGCCCGCGTGTTTTGTGGGTGTGGACATTTCAGCGGACTTTCTGGAACAGGCGGTGCAGGGGCTGCGCGACGATTTCCCCGCACTGGATGCCCGCGCACTGGCGGGCGACATGACCCTGGGGGTGGCACTGCCGGACGACATTCCCCGCACCGGCCGGCTGGTGTTCTACCCGGGCTCTTCCATCGGCAACTTCGATCCCCCGCACGCCCTGGAACTGCTGGGCCACATGCGCGAGCTTGTGGATGACGATGGCGGCCTGCTCATCGGCATCGATCTGCCCAAGGACGTGGCCGTGCTGGAGGCGGCCTACGACGATGCGGCGGGCGTGACGGCCGAGTTCAACCGCAACGTGCTGCGCCACGTGAACCGCCTGATCGGCAGCGACTTTGATGTGGGGCAGTGGCAGCACCGTGCGTTCTTTAACCCCGAGGCGTCGCGCATTGAAATGCACCTGGAGGCGGCATCCGATACCGAGGTGTGCTGGCCCGGCGGTGGCCGCAGGTTTGAGCAGGGCGAGCGCATTCACACCGAGAACAGCTACAAGTACCCCTTGCCCGTGTTCACCGACATGCTGGCCCGCGCTGGTTTTGCACAGGCCCAGGCGTGGACGGACGAGCGCGGCTGGTTTGCCGTGGTGCACGCGCGTCCCTGATCAGTGGCTGCAATGACCATGACATCCAACACACTGCAGTCCCGCTACACCGCCGTGCGCGGCCGCTCGGTGGCACTGGCGGCGCCCCTGTCGCCCGAGGACTGCAGCGCGCAGTCCATGCCGGACGCCAGCCCCACCAAATGGCACCTGGCGCACACCAGCTGGTTTTTTGAAACCTTCGTTCTCGAAGCGCACGAACCCGGGTTTGCGCCGTTTGCGCCCGCGTTCCGGGTGCTTTTCAACTCTTACTACAACGGTGTGGGGGCCAAGCACCCGCGCCCGCAGAGGGGGCTGCTGACGCGCCCCGCGCTCCATGAAGTGCTGGCCTACCGGGCCGATGTGGATGCCCGCATGGCGCGCCTGTTGTCGACCGTGGCGCACGATGCCGCTTTGTGCGCATTGATCGAACTGGGCTTGCAGCACGAGCAGCAGCACCAGGAGTTGATGCTCACCGACATACAGCACCTGCTGTCGTGCAACCCGCTGTTCCCTGTCTATGCGGCGGCTTGCGATGTGGTGCCACCGCCCGCGGCTGCAACTTTGACGTGGCATTCTTTCGATGGAGGGCTCATCGAAATCGGCCATAAAGGCGAAGGCTTTGCGTTTGACAACGAAGGCCCACGCCATCGCACGTACCTGCACCCTTACGCACTGGCCTCGCGCCTTGTTACCCAGGCTGAATTTGCGGCCTTTGTGGAGGGCGGGGGCTACCAGAACCCCATGCTCTGGCTGGCGGAAGGTTGGGATTGGCGGGCAGCACAGGGTCTGAATCACCCGCTGTATTGGCACCGCGTGGAAGGCGAGTGGTACTGCTTCACGTTGGCCGGCCTGCAGCCGCTGGAGGGCGACCAACCGGTGGTGCATCTGTCGTACTACGAGGCTGATGCCTACGCGCGCTGGGCGGGAGCCCGCCTGCCCACCGAGGCCGAATGGGAGCACGCGGCCGCGAAGGATGCCGACCCCGTGGCGCAGCTTTTTGGCGTCGCCTGGCAATGGACACAGTCGAGCTACGCCCCGTATCCCGGCTTTCAGGTGGCGGCAGGTGCCGTGGGCGAATACAACGGCAAGTTCATGGTGAATCAGTACGTGCTGCGGGGCTCGTCCTGCGCTACGCCACCGGGGCATGAGCGGCTGACCTACCGCAACTTCTTCCCGGCCACCGCGCGCTGGCAGTTCACGGGCATTCGGCTGGCGCGCGACCTGGGTTGATACTGGGCTCTGCCGTCCCGAAGGCTGCTGTAGACAGCGGCGAACCACACGTTTTTGGTGGGGTAGGGCTCTCCTACAATCGCGCTCGCTCGCCCTGCCGGCGCAGTCACGGCGCGCCGTGCCTACCAACCCCTTTTGACCCGTGAGACTCCCATGACCGCTTTGCGAACCTTGTCCCTGTTGTGCCTGAGCGTTGCGCTGGGCGCGTGCAGCCAGATCGATACCGGCAATGTGGGTGTGGAGCGCACGCTGGGCAAGGTGGGGCAGGAGGCCCTGCCGCCGGGGCTTTACTTCACGCTGTTCAAGACGGTGGACGAATTCACCGCCAAGGAGGTGAGCTTCTCGCTGGAGAACCTCACCCCCAAGAGCCGTGACAACCTGACCATGCAGGACGTGGACATCGACATCTATTTCAAGACCACGCCGGCCTCCATCCCTACGCTGTTCGTCAAATACCAGGGCGATGTGGTGCAGCACAGACAAGTGGTTAAAGACGGCACGGCGGACTTGCTGGTGGCCTACAGCCGCGTGCAGCGCGAAGCCCGTGAAGCCATCTACAAGGCCATTGCCCAGATGGATGCGACCACCATGCACACCAAGCGCGCCGAGCTGGCAGAAAGCGTGCGCACCACCTTGCAGGCCGAGCTGGACGCCACGGACAAAGGCGCCTTCACTGTCACCGCCGTGAATGTTCGCAACATGTTGACGGACAAGGCCATCGAATCCGCCATCCGCCAGCGCGCCGAGACGGACCAGGCGATCGAGAAAAAGCGCAAGGAGATCGACCTGGCCAAGGCCGAGGCAGAGCGCTTGATCGTGCAGGCCGAAGGCGAGGCACGGGCCAATCAGATCATCAGCGCATCGCTCACGCCCGCGCTCAAGGAAATCCGGCTGGCCGAGATCCAGCGCGACACCGCCCTGGCCATTGCCAGCAAGCAGGGCAACACGGTGCTGATGGGCGGCGGCGCTGCACCACTGGTCAGCGTGGGCCGGTGAATCAGGGCGCCAAGCGGTGCCACTGTGGGTTGATTTGCTATTGAAATAATAGCTAATAGCGCTTGCCAGTCAAGCGCTGGAGGCTATAAACATTTGAAATTTTGAGTGGCCACGCGCCTTCAGCGCATGGCCACTCGCAGTTCACACCTTGTCGAGCGCCTGGGCCAGGTCGGCCTGCAGGTCGTTGATGTGCTCGATGCCCACCGACAAGCGCACCATGCCCTCGCTCACGCCGGCCTTGGCCAGCTCCTCGGGGTTGAGCTGGCGGTGGGTGGTCGATGCGGGGTGCGTGGCGAGGGACTTCGCATCGCCGATGTTGACCAGGCGTGTGAAGAGTTGCAGCGCATCCAGAAAACGTGCACCGGCCGCACGTGGGTCGGCGTCGCTGTTCTTCACGCCAAAGCTCAGGATGCCCGAGGCCTTGCCGCCTGACTGGCGCTGCACCAGCGCGTGGTCTGGGTGGTCGGGCAGACCAGCGTAGCGCACCCATTCCACCTTGGGGTGGCTTTGCAGGTACTTGGCAATGGCCAGCGTGTTGTCGCAGATGCGGTCCATGCGCAGGGCCAGGGTTTCGATGCCTTGCAGGATGAGGAAGGCGTTGAGCGGCGCCAGCGCCGCACCCGTGTTGCGCAGTGGCACCACGCGTGCACGGCCGATGAAGGCAGCCGGGCCCAGGGCCTCGGTGTAGACCACGCCGTGGTAGCTCACATCGGGCTCGTTCAGGCGCGGGAAGCGGGCCTTGTGCTCTGCCCACGGGAACTTGCCGCTGTCCACAATCGCGCCGCCCACGCTGTTGCCGTGGCCGCCCAGGTACTTGGTGAGCGAGTGCACCACGATGTCGGCGCCATGCTCGATGGGGCGCAGCAGGTAGGGGCTGGGTACCGTGTTGTCCACGATCAGCGGCACACCATGGTCGTGCGCCACCTTGGCCAGCGCGGCGATGTCGGTCACATTGCCCAGCGGGTTGCCGATGGACTCGATGAAGATCGCCTTGGTGCGCGCATCGATGTGCTGCGCAAAGCTGGCCGGGTCACGCGGGTCGGCAAAGCGCGTGGTGATGCCCTGCTGCGGCAGCGTGTGGGCAAACAGGTTGTAGGTGCCGCCGTAGAGCGTGCTGGCCGAGACGATGTTGTCGCCCGCCTCGGCAATGGTCTGGATGGCATAGGTGATGGCTGCCATGCCCGAGGCCACGGCCAGCGCGGCGATGCCGCCTTCGAGCGCTGCGACGCGCTTTTCGAGCACGTCGGTGGTGGGATTCATGATGCGGGTGTAGATGTTGCCAGGCACCTTCAGATCGAACAGGTCGGCGCCATGCTGGGCGCTGTCAAACGCGTAGGCCACCGTCTGGTAGATGGGCACGGCCACGGCCTTGGTGGTGGGGTCGGGGCTGTAGCCGGCGTGGACGGCCAGGGTTTCGATTTTCATGAAGCTTGTCTCTTTCGTTGAAGGGAAGGGAGTGGCACCACCGGTCTCCACCCGTGGCTGGGCGGAGCTCGGTGGGCCGATGGCGCGGGCCATTCTGGCACCGCTGGCCGCTGGCGTCATCGAATCGTTGGCTATGTGCTTATGACGTTCTTGTGCGGGTTGGGCAACCTCACGCAGCAGGCTCGTCCATGGCGCTGTCGATGGGCTCTGGCGCGGTGCGCCGCTCCTGCTGGCTGCGCCGCCAGGCCTTCTCGATTTCCACGACCACCAGCACCACCAGCGCGGCGCCAATGCACAGCGCCAGCTCGCCAATACTCAGCGGCTCCGTGCGGAAGATTGGGTTGAGCCAGGGCACGTAGATGGTTGCCATCTGCAGTGCAAAGGTGAGCAGCACGGCGCCCAGCAGCGGGCGGTTGCTCAGCAGGCCCAGGCGCCAGATGGGTTCGGATTCGGAGCGGATGGCGATCACGTGCGCCATCTGCGCCAGCGTGAGCACGGTGAACACCATGGTCTGCCAATGCGCGTGGCCGGTGTGCAGGGCCCAGGCCTGCACCGCCAGGCACAGCCCGCCAATGAGCAGGCCCACGCCCAATATGTGCTGCCACATGCCGTGTGCAAACAGGCTCTCGCGCGGTGCGCGGGGCGGGCGCTGCATGATGCCGCGCTCGGCTGGCTCGGCCGCCAGTGCCAGGCCGGGCAGGCCGTCGGTCACCAGGTTGACCCACAGGATGTGGATGGGCAGCAGCGGAATGGGCAGCAGCAAAAGCGGCGCGAGGAAGATGGTCCAGATCTCGCCCGAGTTGCCCGTCATCGCGTAGCGCACAAACTTGCGGATGTTGTCGTAGATGCGGCGGCCTTCGCGCACCGCCGCGACGATGGTGGCGAAGTTGTCGTCTAGCAGCACCAGGCTGGATGCCTCGCGCGCCACGTCGGTACCGCCCTGGCCCATCGCAATGCCGATATCGGCGCGTTTGAGGGCCGGGGCGTCGTTCACGCCGTCGCCTGTCATAGCCACGAAGTGGCCCTGGGCCTGCAGCGCCTCGACGATGCGGATCTTCTGCGCCGGGTCCACGCGGGCGTAGACCTGCACCTGTTCCACGCGGGCGCGCAGTGCGGCATCGTCCAGTGTGGCCAGGTCGGCGCCGGTGAGCACTGGGGCATCGCTGCTGCGCACAATGCCCAGGCGGTGCGCAATAGCGCGCGCAGTCGCAGGGTGGTCGCCTGTGATCATTACGGGCGTGATGCCCGCGCTGATGCAGTCGCGCACTGCGGCCTGGGCCTCGGCGCGGGGTGGGTCGATGAGGGCGATCAGGCCCAGCAGCTCCAGCTGGTTTTCGACCGCGTCGATGTCGTTGGTGTCGGGCAGGCGGATGTGGCTGCGGCGGGCCAGGGCCAGCACCCGCAGGCCCTGGGCGGCGAGTTGCTGGGCGGTGGCGAGGACCTGGGCCGTGTCCAGTGCGGCAGCGCCTTCGGGCGTCCAGTGGGCGGTGCAGCGGGGCAAGACTGATTCTGGCGCGCCCTTGGTGTAGGCCACAAAACCATCGGCAGCGCGGTGGAAGGTGGTCATGCGCTTGCGGTCCGAGTCAAAGGGCTGCTCTTGCACGCGGGGGCTGCTCACATCTAGCTGGGCCTTGTCCAGTCCGCCCGCATGGGCGGCCAGCACCAGCGCGGTTTCGGTGGGGTCGCCCTGCCAGCGGGTGCCGAACTGGCCCTCTTCGTTCTGCGCCTGGAGCGTGGCGTCGTTGCACAGCGCTGCGGCGCGCAGGGCTTCGGCATGGGCGGGGCCAGGCAGCGGGTCGCCGGGCACCCAGGGCACGCCTTGGGCCATCAGCAGCTCGGCGTGCATGCGGTTTTGCGTGAGGGTGCCTGTCTTGTCCGAGCAGATGGTGGTGACCGAGCCCAGGGTCTCCACCGAAGGCAAGCGCCGCACCAGCGCATGCACGGCCACCATGCGGCGTGCGCCCAGGGCCAGGAGCACGGTGACCACCGCAGGCAGTGCCTCGGGGATGGCGGCCACGGCCAGACTGATGGCGGTGAGGGCCATCAACAGCGGCGCCTCGCCGCGCAGCACACCCACCGCAAAAATCACCGCGCAGATGCCCAGCACTGCCAGTGCCAGCCGCTTGCCAAAGGCCGCTAGGCGCAGTTGCAGCGGCGTGCTGCGGTCGCCGGTGTCGAGCAGCGTGGCCACCTTGCCCAGCTCGGTGTGCATGCCGGTGGCCACCACCAGGCCGCGTGCCCGGCCATGCGTGGCCGTGGTGCCCTTGAAGGCCATGTTGGTGCGGTCGCCCAGTGCGCCCACGTCCTCGGCGGCCAGGGCCTGCGTCTGCTTGGCTACGGTGACGGACTCGCCTGTGAGGGCCGATTCATCCACCTGCAGCTGCGCAATCTCGATCAGCCGCAGGTCGGCCGGAATCTGGTTGCCCGCCTCCAGCAGCACGATGTCACCCGGCACCAGCGCCGTGGCGGGCACCACCTGCACGGCTCCGCTGCGCAGCACCGTGGCGTGCGCCGCCGCCAGCTGGCGCAGCGCGGCCATGGCTTGGTCGGCGCGCCAGGCCTGCACAAAGCCGATGACGGCATTGAGCACCACGATCACCAGGATGACCAGCGTGTCGGTGACCTCCCCCACCAGGCCCGAGATGACGGCCGCACCCAGCAACACCAGCACCATGAAGTCCTTGAACTGGTCGGCCAGCAGATGCCACCAGGGGCGATCTTGCCCCGCCGCCAGCTCATTGGCGCCGTGGGTGGCGCTGCGGCGCAGGGCTTCGTCGGGGTGCAGGCCCGCGTCAGGGTCAACGGCGTGCTCGCGTGCAACGTCCAGTGCATCGCGTAGGTGAGGATGGGGGTGCTTCACGGCATCAGTTTCCATACAGAAAGACCACGTAAGTGTTGACCAGGTACACCGCCGCCATGCCGATGCTGACCATGCCCACTGCGCGCAGCACACGGCTGCGCGGGCGAAAGAACAGGCCCACCACCGCCAGCCCGGTCATGACTACGGCCGATGCGGCGGTGATGGCATGCACGGGCGACACATGGGCCAGCAGATCGCCGGGGCGGTAGAACAGATCATCTATGCCCACGATGGCCACGTTGAACAGGTTGCTGCCCAGCAGGTTGCCAATGGCCATGTCGAGCGCACCCAGCCGCAGGGCTGACAACGTGACCGCCAGCTCAGGCAGGGTGGTGACCAGGGCCACGAACAGGCTGCCCACAAAGCTGCGGTTCCAGCCCATGGTGGTGGCCAGGTTGACCGCCACAAAGGGCAGCCACATGCCGGCCCCCACCACGATGGCAGCCGCCATCGCAAAGCGGGTGGCCGCTTGTCGAAGGCTGGGCAGCGTAGGTGCTGCGTTGTTGGTGGGCGGCACTGTGTCGGCCGGTGGCGCAGCGGGGTGGCTCCGCTCATACGCAAAGACGGTGCGCATCGCCACCAGATACAGCAGCAGGATCACGGGAGTGAGCAGGCCCACGCTGCGCTGGGAGGCAGTGCCAGCGCCGGTGGAAGCACTGGCAGTAGCCCCCAGTTGGCCCATCAGCAGCCCCAGCAGCAAAAAGCCCAGCAGCACCACGCCAAAAGCGCCTGCCAGCACGTGGCCGTGGGCGGCCCGGGTCCATACCGGTGCTGGCCGGTACAGCAGGTCGATCACCACCAGAAACACCAGGTTGAGCACGCAGCTGCCCAGTGCGTTGCCCACAGCCAGGTTGGGGGTGTTTGCGATGGTGACGCTGGTGATGCCGGTGGCCAGCTCCGGAAGCGAAGTCACGCTGGCCACCAGCGTGAGGCCGATCCAGCTGCCCGACAAGCCTGTGCGCTGGGCAATGGCATCACCGTAGCGCGACAGCTGGTAGCCCGCCGCGCCAATCAGCCCCGCGCAGGCTGCGAACTGCAGCCACACCAGCAGCGTGGCCATCATGGTGCTCGCCCGCAGGGCGGGCATGAAAACGGGTCAGTGTGCATGGGGCGTTGCTGTTGAGCCGCCACATGCAGGTGCATCAATGTGCTTTGTGTGGCCGGGCTTTGTAGAAGGTCAGTGGGATCTCGTTGGCCTGGTTCAGCACCTGACGCTTGATCTTGCCCACCACGTGCATTTCACAGGGCTTGCAGTCAAAGCGCAAGGTCAGCTTCTCCTTGCCGTTGATCAGCATCAAGGGTTCGGCCTTGATGGTGCCCTGCACGCCCGTCACGCCCTTGGCCTGCTTGGGGCACAGGCTCATGCTGAAGCGCACGCAGTGCTTGGTGATCATGAGGCTCACCTCGCCTTCCTCTTCGTGCGCCTCGTAGGCCGCGTCGATCACCTTCACGCCGTGGCGCACGTAGAAGTCGTGGGCCTTGTGGTTGAACACGTTGCCCAGGAAGGAGAGCGTGTCCTCGGGGTAGGGCGCAGGCGGCTCCACCGGCGTGGCGCGCGGCAGGCGGGCAAAGTTGTGGGCCCGGTTGGCTTCCAGTTCGGCCACGGCATCGCGGCGCAGGGCGTTGAGCACCGAGGCGGGCACAAACCACTGCTGCGAGAGCTGCAGCGCAATGTCATGCACCGCAAACACCGTGGCGCCAAAGCGGCCGAGCTGCTCGCGCAGGCTGGCCTCGGCCTTGGCTGCGTCAGTGGCTGGCTGGTGGGGTTGCTGCACGGATGCACAGCCCACGTTGCCGTCCTCGTCGGTCAGCATCAGGCTGAAGCCGGTGGGCGTTTCGCTAAGGTGCGCCCACAGGCCGATGCGGCGGTCGCTGGACTTTTTCTCCAGCGTGCGCACCCAGTCCATGTCGCGGTTGCGGTTGACCTCGGTGCCCTTGCGCAGGTCCTTGAAGCCGTCCATGGGGTCCTTGGGGTACACGCGCCACTGGCCCACGCTGCGCGCCGACACGGGCTCGGCCACATTGATAGCCATGCCCACCAGATCCTTGTGCAGGTCGTAGTAGCACAGGCCGTCGCCGTTGTGCAGCACGGTGGCGGGGTCGCTCACCTCCAGCTCGACGAAGTCGGGGCCTACCTTCGTCACCCAGCCGATGGCCTGGCCCGGGTTCTTGGGAGTGTCGAAGGCGCCGATGTCTTCCTTGCGGCCCGTGACGAAGTAGTCGGTGAACTCGCGGTTGAAGTTCTGCAGCGGGTCGGGCGTGAAGGTGAAGGTGGTGCGCCCGCTGGACGAGCGGGAGAGCGGCCGGCCCTGGGCCTCACGCTCGTCGATGATTTCGTCGAGCAGCGTGCGGTAGTGGGCGGTGATGTTCTTCACATAGCCCATGTCCTTGTAGCGCCCTTCGATCTTGAAACTGCGCACGCCCGCGTCGATGAGGGCGCGCAGGTTGTCGCTCTGGTTGTTGTCCTTCATGCTCAGCACATGCTTGTCGTGCGCAATGAAGCGGCCCTGCGCGTCCGTCACCTGGTAAGGCAGGCGGCAGGCCTGGCTGCAGTCGCCCCGGTTGGCGCTGCGGCCGGTCTGCGCATGGCTGATGTTGCACTGGCCGCTGTAGGCCACGCACAGTGCGCCGTGGATGAAGAACTCGATGTTGGCGCGGCCGAGGGCATCGACAGGGCCCAGCGCCTTGTGCACTGCGGCGATCTGCTGCACCGTGAGCTCACGCGCCAGAACGATCTGCGAGAGGCCTGCGTCCTGCAGAAAGCGTGCTTTCTCGGGCGTGCGGATGTCGGTCTGTGTGCTGGCGTGCAGCTGGATGGGGGGCAGGTCGATTTCCAGCAGGCCCATGTCCTGGATGATGAGGGCGTCGGCACCGGCCTCGTACACCTGCCACGCCATTTTGCGAGCGGCCTCCAGCTCGTCGTCGCGCAGGATGGTGTTGAGCGTGATGAAGATGCGGCTGTTGAAGCGGTGCGCATGCTTCACCAGGCGTTCGATGTCGCGGATGTCGTTGCCCGCACTGGCCCGCGCGCCAAAGGCTGGGCCGCCGATGTAGACGGCATCGGCGCCGTGGTTGATGGCTTCGATGCCGATGTCTGCGTCGCGCGCGGGCGAGAGCAGTTCGAGCTGGTGGGGCAGGAGAGACATGGGGCGTGATTATTTCAGTTTCGCGGTGCCGTGGAGCTTCCGTCGGGTATCGGGCACTGCACTTTTGGTAACCATGTGACGATGCATTGTGCGGTGGGGGTCTGGTACAACGGGCGCAGCGTGCAAGCCTCGGCGGCGGCCCCATGGTCTCTGTGAACCGCGTTCTTGCAAGGCCGTCGGCATCGTCGGCCACCCCGTAAAACCCAGTGAAAGGACTCTGATGAGCACCTCCCGCGTGAAGAAGCCCACCCAGCTGACACTGGCGATCAATGATCTCGACTTTTGCTACCTGCCGCCTCGGCTCAGCTTGTCTCCCATGCGGCACAACGACCTGGTCTGCACGGTGGACTGTTCGTGGTTCTTTTCCGAAGGTGCCAACCACATGGTGTTTGCACTGGACTGCACCGGCGGGCAGGGCAGCTACAACCCTCACTGCGGGCCGATCTACCGCCATGGCCAGAACCTTTGGTCCGAGGCCCGGGGCTTCATCATCTTTGCGGACGGCATGGTGATGGCCGAGCGATGGAACGGCACGGCCATGCCGGGGCTGGTGACGGTTACCAACACCTCGGGGGCGATCTTCAACCCGGCGATGCACCCCGTATTCACGCTTCGCGTCCAGGCCGGCTATCGGATGGGTGGGTTTGCCGACCGGATGCGCATCACCATCCACCAGGGCATCGCGGCCGATGGCCCGGTTTTGTTCGAAGGCGAGGTGACCGGGGCCGGGTGGGGCTGGGACTGGACGGGGTCGCACAAAGTGGCCATTGCCGGTATTGGTCCGCACTTCGTGACCCCCAATGACACGGGCTGCGTGGAAGAGCGCGTACCCCGCGACGCACCGAACGCCATCCTGCCGTTTACCAACTTCAAGTTGCGGATGGTGAAAGGTTGAGCGCTTGCCAACGGGCGCGCTGCCGCTCAAAGGGCAGCTTCATAGGGTGACTTCGGCGAATCATCTTGCGCCATTAGCCGTTTTAATGGCCCAGCAAATTACTAAGCTTGCATAGCAATTGGCGACGGCAAGGGAGGATGGTGGCTAGGATGCGGTGCGTTTTGCCCCGAAATGGTGCGCAAAAGTTGCGACTATATTTTTTGGAGATGTCTACCGTGTTCCGAGCTTTCACCCGCCTGCGTCCGTCGTCTTTCCCCGTGTCCGTTGTGCAGCTGGCTGCCGTGGGTGTGTGTGTTGCCGCCGCCACTGCAGCCAACGCACAGGATGTGCAAACCGTCAAGATCGCCCACGCCGGCCCCGTGTCGGGCGGCATTGCCCACATCGGCAAGGACACTGAAAACGGCGTGCGCCTGGCGATTGACGACCTGAACGCCCAGAACCTCGTGATCGGTGGCAAGAAGATCAAGTTTGAAATTGCGGCAGAAGACGACGCGGGCGACCCGCGCCAGGCCACCGCCGTGGCGCAGAAGCTGTGCGACCAGAAGGTGGCGGGCGTGGTGGGCCACCTGCAGTCGGGCACGTCCATCCCCGCATCGGCCATCTATGCCAAGTGCGACCTGCCGCACATCACGGCATCGGCCTCCAATCCTGACCTGACCAAACCCGGCCACAAGACCACCTTCCGCCTGATCGCCAACGACAACGCGCTGGGCGCGGCGCTGGCGCTGTTTGGTGCCGACCATCTCAAGCTCAAGAGTGTGGCCATCATCGACGACCGCACGGCCTACGGCCAGGGCGTGGCCTCGGTCTTCAAGGCCACGGCGCAACAAAAGGGCCTGAAGGTGGTGGCCGAGGAATTCACCAACGACAAGGCCACCGACTTCATGGCCATCCTCACCGCCATCAAGAACAAGAAGCCCGATGCGATCTTCTACGGCGGCCTGGACGCGCAGGCCGGCCCCATGCTGCGCCAGATGGAGCAGCTGGGCCTGGGTAATGTGAAGTTCTTCGGCGGCGACGCGCTGTGCACCGAAAAGCTGCCCGAGCTGTCGGGCAAGACCCCCGCGCTGAAGAACGTGACCTGCGCCACGGGCGGTGCGTCGGTGGACAAGATGCAGGGCGGCGCCGACTGGAAGAAGCGCTACGACGCCAAGTTCCCTGGCCAGTTCCAGATTTACAGCCCCTATGCCTATGACGCCGCCATGGTGCTGGCCGACGCCATGAAGCGCGCCAATTCGGTGGACCCGAAGGTGTTTACCCCCTTCCTGGCCAAGACCGAATACAAGGGCGTGACCGCCAACATCGCCTTCACCGCCAAGGGCGAGCTGACGACGCCCGCCGTGACGCTCTACACCTTCAAGGACGGCAGCCGCGTGGCGCTGAACTGAGGGGTCGCCCGCGCATGGATCGGTGCCGGTGGACTCGGGCACCCGATGGCCCTGCCTGCAGAGTGGAAGCGGAGCTTCAGTCAGCCCCTCGGACCGCCCGCGCGGGCCGCTCCGGGGCTGGTGCCGTAGTGCCGCCGGAAGAGTCGTGCCAGGCTGCTGGCGTTGCCCAGACCCACCTCGTCAGCGATGGCGGAGAGGCTGTGGTGTGAATGGGTTACGCGCCAGTGGGCGTGTTCCATGCGCATCGCTGTCCAGTGGTTGTGAGCGCTGTGGCCGAAGCGCTCGGTGAACAACCGATCCAGCTGTCGGCGGCCAATGCCGATGCGCTCGGCGATGCTGGCCACGGTAAGGCCGTCGGCCATGGAGGTGCGCATCAGCGCGACCGCACGTACCAGGTGGCGGCCCAGGTCCGGCCCGCCGCCTTCCATCGATTGCAGGTGGTGCCCATGGTGGCGTGGTTCGTCCACCAGCATGTCGGCCAAGCCCTTGAAGGCGCGCTCCCGGCCGCAGTGGCGTGACAGCAACTCCACCGCCATGTCGATGGCCGCGGTGCCGCCCGCGCAGGTAATGCGGTCGCGGTCAAAGCAATAGATCTGCTCGCTGGCCACCGCTATGCGTGGGAAGGCATGGCGGAACTCGGTCACATGGCGCCAATGCAGCGCCACGCGGCGGCCTTTGAGCAGACCCGCCTCGGCGAGCAAAAAGCTGGCGTTGTCTATCGCCACGAGGGGCAGGCCCCGCGCTGCAGCCTGTCGCAGCACGGGCCCATGGGTGTGCACATGTCCCAGCGACGCTTGCACCGTGCGGCTGCCAAACACCACCAGATAGTCGAATGCCGCCAGGTCCACGGAGTCAGGCGTGGCCTCCATCGTCACCTGCACCCCGCAGCTGGACACCACGGGCGCGCTGTCGACGCCCATCAGCGTCCAGGCGCAGTAGCGCTGGCGGCTGCGGTCCGCTTCGTCGGCCGAAAAGCGCAGCTTGTCCAGAAACGCGCCAAATGGCAGCAGCGCGAAGTCGGGTAGCGGCATCAAGAGCAGGCGTACGTCGGGGCGCTGGAGAGGGCGGTCGTTGGCGGTGCTCATAAGGTATCCATTTTGGTATCAAAAATAGCCAGATTGGATTGCATACCACGGACAGGAGGTGCCTAGACTCCAGACCATGCTTTTCCAAGAAGGGTGCTGCGATGGAACTGAAAATATGGCTCGTCTACCTGTTGGCGGTCATCGGGCTGTCCTTGACCCCGGGGCCCAACAGCCTGCTGGTGCTGGCCCATGGCGCGCTGCATGGGCGCGTGCGCACGCTGTGGACCATTGCGGGCGGGGCGGTGGGCTTTGTTAGCCTGATCGGGCTGTCCATGCTGGGCATCGGCGCGCTGCTGCAGTCGTCGGCCCACGCGCTCACGGTGATGAAATGGGTGGGCGGGGCGTATCTGGTGTGGCTGGGCATCCAGCTGTGGCGGGCGCCAGCCATGCAGGTGCAGGCCTTGCCCCGTGCTGCGGGACCGGCATCGGTGGCGGGCGGCAGGATGTTTCGCCAAGGGCTGCTGGCAGCCATTTCTAACCCCAAGGTGCTGCTGTTCTATGGGGCCTTCCTGCCGCAGTTCATCGCGCCGGGGCGCGACCTGTGGGTGCAGTTCGTGATCATGGCGGGCACCTTCGCGGCGGTTGAATGCCTGGTCGAATTCGGCCTGGCGAGCCTGGCGCACCGCATCCGGCCCTGGTTGCAGCGCACGGGCCGCAAGTTCAACCGTGCCTGCGGCGGGTTGTTCGGCCTGATGGGGGCGGCGCTGCCCATGACGCACTGACTGAAGGCAGGGAAGGCCTTGCCCGGTTTACAGTGCAGTCCTGCACAGCATAGGGAGCACAGGCATGCGGGGATTGTTTGGTTTGGTGGGGTTGGTTGTGGTGCTGGCCATCGTGGGCCTGTTGGCCAAGAAGCAGTTGTCGGCCACGCGCGCCCCGGTGCCCGCGCTGCAGACGGCGCCCGGGGCCGACCCTGCGTCGGCACCGCCTGTCACCGTGCGCGACCAGAGTCAGCAGATCCAGCAGCAGGTCAAGCAACAGGTGGAAGGCCTGATGCAGCAAGCCCGGCCCATGCCCGACGAAGAAAAATAAGCAAAATTGGCCCCTGGCGCTTGTATATCAAGCGCTAGTAGCTATCATTTAAATAGCAATGACCCTTGACCAAGATTTGCACTGGATGCGCCTGGCCCTGGCCGAGGCGCAGGCAGCCGCGCAAGCGGGTGAGGTGCCCGTGGGCGCCATCGTGGTCAAGGACGGCCAGGTCATCGCCACGGGCCGCAACGCCCCCGTGGAGGGACACGACCCCACGGCCCATGCCGAGATCGTGGCCCTGCGCGCGGCCGCGCAGCGGCTCTCCAACTACCGGCTCGACGGCTGCAGCCTCTACGTCACGCTGGAGCCTTGTGCCATGTGCAGCGGCGCCATGCTGCATGCGCGGCTGGCGCGGGTGGTGTACGGCGCGGCAGATCCCAAAACGGGCGCGGCAGGCTCGGTGTTCAACTTGTTCGGCCATGCCGAGATCAACCACCAGACCCAGGTGCTGGGCGGGGTGCTGGCCGAAGAATGTGGCGGTCTGCTCAGCGGCTTTTTCCGCCAGCGCCGCCATCAGCAACGCACCGAGGCACTGGCCCGCCATCCTTTGCGAGACGACGCTTTGCGCACGCCCGATGCGGCGTTTGCCAACGTGCCCGGCTACCCCTGGGCGCCTCACTACATCAGCGACCTGCCCAGCCTGGCGGGCCTGCGTTTGCACACCCTCGACGAAGGTCCTCACGACGCGCAGCGTACCTGGCTGTGCCTGCATGGCAACCCGGCCTGGAGCTACCTGTACCGGCGCATGCTGCCCACCTTTTTGGCTGCAGGCGACCGCGTGGTGGCGCCCGACCTGATCGGCTTTGGCAAAAGCGACAAGCCCAAGAAAGAGGGCGTGCACCAGTTCGACTGGCACCGCCAGATGCTGCTGGAACTGATCGAGCGGTTGGACCTGCGCAAGGTGGTGCTGGTGGTGCAAGACTGGGGAGGCATCCTGGGGCTGACGCTGCCCATGACCATGCCGGATCGTTTTGACGGCCTGCTGGTGATGAACACCCTGCTGGCCACGGGCGATTCGCCACTGCCTGCCGGATTTGTCGCCTGGCGTGCCATGTGCCGCGACAAGCCGCTGTATGGAGTAGGGCGCCTGCTGGCGCGTGGCAACCCGCATCTGACGGCGGCGGAGTGCGCTGCCTACGATGCGCCGTTCCCGGACAAAGGCTACCGCGCCGCGTTGCGGGCCTTTCCAGAACGCGTGCCCGCTGCTGCGGGTGACCCGGGCGCCGCCGTGTCGCGCGCGGCCCGCGATTTTTGGAAGCACCAGTGGCAGGGCCGCAGCCTGATGGTGGTGGGCGCGCAGGACCCGGTGCTGGGCTTGCCCACCATGCGGGCGCTGCAGCAGTGCATCCAAGGCTGCCCCGAGCCTATCGTGCTGCCCCAGGCCGGCCACTTTGTGCAGGAGCATGGCGAGGCCATTGCCGCACAGGCTGTGGAATACTTCGCGCACTGACTTGTCCGCTGGCGCCGCCTGACTGCATGTGGCGCCCGGCATTCCCCCTGTTTACGGAGCAGGCCCCTCGGCGGGTCTGAGCGCTTTGCACGACCACCATCACGACCCTTCCCATTGCGACCACGACCACGGTCCCAAGCACATCTACATCTACTCGCCCTCCAGCGCCGTGCGCGACAAGGCCGCCTTCAAGCGCGGCATTGCCCGGCTCAAGGCCCTGGGCCATGAGGTGGAGGTGGATGAGGACGCGCTGGCCACCCACACCCGCTTTGCGGGCGACGACGAAACCCGGTTGGCCGCCATCCACCGTGCAGCGGCCAGCGGCGCCGATGTGGCGCTGATCTCGCGCGGGGGCTACGGCCTGTCGCGCATCCTGCCGGGCATCCGCTACAAGGCGGTGGCCAAGGCGATTGAAAAGGGCATGCACTTTGTGGGCGTGAGCGATTTCACCGCCTTCCAGCTGGCCGTGTTGGCCAAGACGGGTGCCACCACCTGGGCGGGGCCATCGCTGGGGGCTGACTTTGGTGTGGCGGGCGAGCCCGACGACATCATGGAAGCCTGCTTTGACGACCTGCTGACTGGCCACGGCGAAGGCACAGGCTGGCGCATGAATAAAGAGCAGCCCAACGCCGCCACGGGCAAGCCCGCTGTACCCAATGTCTATGTGAAGAGTGCCACGCTGTGGGGTGGCAACCTGGCGGTGCTGGCATCGCTGGTGGGCACGCCGTATTTCCCGCAGGTCAAGGGCGGCGTGCTGTTCATCGAAGACGTGCACGAGCACCCCTACCGCATCGAACGCATGCTGACCCAGCTGCTGCACGCAGGTGTGCTGGCCAAGCAGAAGGCTGTGGTGCTGGGGCAGTTCACCAACTTCAAGCTGGCACCGCATGACAACGGCTACAAGCTGCAGTCGGTGGTGGACTGGCTGCGCACCCAGATCAAGGCGCCGGTGCTGACCAACCTGCCGTTCGGGCATGTTGAAACGAAGGTGCTGCTGCCCGTGGGCGCCACAGTGTCGCTGTCGGTGGAAGAGCGCGATGCGCTGATCTACTGGGGGCACCAGCACTGACGCGGTGAGGCCTTTACCCGCATGACACCGCCACAACGGCGGTTCGCCACGCGCGCCTGGTGCGCGTCAGGAGGGGGTGTGAGGGGCGACCTGCGCCGGGCGCAGCGCGCGTGGGAGCTGCCCCTGGAACAGCTGGGTGACCTGGTCGATCACGCCCCGGGCACCGTGCTCGCCCCGCAGCGGTACCAGCGTGCTGAAAAGGTCGGTGCGGAGGTACCACAGCGCCTCGATGTCGCCGGCATAACGCAGCCGCATGTTCATGCGTGCCACCTCGCAACCGGTCATGCCGGCGAGGCTCTGCAGCATGGCCCGGCGCACTTCTTCCAGCCCCTGGTTGCGCACCCATGCCGTGGACGACGGCTTGTCACGGCCCAGCAGGTCGTGAAGGTTGTTGCGGAGAGTCGGCTTGTTCCAGCGCATGGCGGGGTGAGGGCGGGCTTTTTGTAACAGGGACGGCCAAAGTAAGCGGGAGCGAGGTGCAGCGCAAGGGGCGTGCTCCTGTTTTTGCATAAAGACAACAACTTGCCCCGGCTTGTTGCGAATTTTTACGTGTTGGTGGATTTTCAGGCGACCGGGGTTGCGCCTCCCTTTCGCGACGCTGACGATGTGCGGGGTCGTTGTGGTGAACGTTGCAACCGCGCCTTTCGCTGCGGCTGCGGCCTCAGGCAACACTTGTTGGCGCTTTGAAGGGTGCGCAGCCAGGGCGCTTGCACTAAACTGATTCACATGATGTTACCAACGGGCCCGCGTTCATGAGTGTGTTGTCGACGATGGTCTTTGCGGACATCTCGGGCAGCACTGCCTTGTATGAAGCGCTGGGCAACGAACGCGCTACCGAGGCCGTGACGCAGGTCACCCAGTGGATTGGTGACACCATCGAGGCCCATGGCGGCCGGGTGGTCAAGAAGCTCGGGGATGGGGTGCTGGGGGTCTTTGGCGATGCCTCCAGTGCGGTGTCTGCAATGGCCACCATGCTGCGCCAGCACAAGGTCCGCCTGGACCGCTGGCCCCACCCCTTGCGCATGGAGATCCGCGTGGGCGTGGCCAGCGGCGAAGTGGTGGATGTGGATGGCGATTGTTATGGCGACGCCGTCAACGTGGCTTCCCGGCTGTGCGAACGGGCCGGGCCCGCTGAAATCTGGGCTACCGAAACCACCGTGCTGCTTGCGGGCACGGCGCCCGATGTCTGGTACCGCAAGCTGGGCATGATGGACATTCGGGGTAAGGCCGAGTTGCTCATGCTCTACCACGTCGAATGGCGTGAGGACGAAGCGCCCGATTCCCTCACCATGCAGGCGGCACTGGTCAGCAACTTTGCACCGGTCGATTCCATCCTGGGGCAGATCCAGTTCTCCTGGCATGGGGTGGACCGCACCTTCACCTCGTCGGATGCCCCGGTCATGGTGGGGCGGGCCGAGCATGCCCAGCTGCGCATCAACGACCCGCGCGTGTCGCGCCTGCATGCGCGCATCGACTGGCGCAACAGCGGGTTCGTGCTGACCGACATGAGCAGCTTTGGAACCTGGGTGCGGTTCGAGGGCAGCGACTCGCCCGTGCGCTTGCGGCGCGATGCCTGCATCCTGCATGGCGCGGGGCACATTGCGCTGGGCGTTTCGTTCAACGAGCCCAGTGCGCCGGTCATGAGCTTTCATGTGGCGGGCGGCAGTGTGCATTTGAGCTGACACGCGCAGAGCTGGCGGCTCCTTCTGCATTGCAGTGTGGCCGCAGCGCGGGCGCGGAGCCACCATGGCTTTGCGTGCACAACATCAACAACAAGACCAACGGCAGGAGACAAGAAACATGGCATGGATGAAGCGGACAGCCCTCGGGCTGGTGGCAGTGGCGCTGCTGGCAGGCGCGGGCGCGGCGGTGTATGTGCAGCGCAGCTTTGCACAACTCGATGGTTCCCTGGCTGTGGCGGGGCTCAGCGAAGCAGTACAGGTGCGGCGCGATGGCGCCGATGTCACCCACATCCAGGCTCAGACCCCGCAGGATGCATGGTTTGCAATGGGCTATGTACATGCGCAGGAACGCACCTGGCAGTTGGAATTCAACCGCCGGGTCATGCACGGCCAGCTGTCCGAGGTTTTTGGCCCTGCCACGGTCGAGACCGACAAGCTCATGCGCAGCCTGGACATCATGGGTGTGGCCCGTCGGCAGTACGCTGGGCTGCCGCTGTATGCCCAGGAGGCCTTGCAGGCCTACAGCAAGGGCATCCATGCCTTCCACCAGAAGCGTCCCCAGGCCTTGCCACCGGAGTTTCTGGTGCTGGGCGTGCAACCCGGAGGCGCCGCAGGCGCGGTGTGGGAGCCCGAGGACAGCGTGGGCTGGGCGCTGATGATGGCGCTGGACCTGGGTGGCAATTGGGGCACCGAGTTCGCACGCCTGTCGGTGGCGCGCACGCTGGACACCGACCGGCTGTGGCAACTGATGCCACCCTATCCGGGGGAGCCGCCCGCTGCGTCCGCAGACCTGGCGGCGCTGTATCGCCAGCTGGGGGTTTATCGTGCACCTGCCGCCGGTGCTGCAGCGGCTGCTGTGGCGCCAGCCAACCGCGAAGGTCCGCTGTCCCGGCAGATCAGCGCCGGCATGCTGGCCTGGGCCGACGAACTGACCCGCAACGCAGGCACCAATGAAGGCAAGGGCAGCAACAACTGGGTGATTGCGGGCACCCGCACCGTGAGCGGCAAGCCGCTGCTGGCCAACGACCCGCACCTGGGCCTGTCGGCCCCCGCCATCTGGTACTTTGCGAGCCTGCAGGCCCCTGCGGGCAAGGCGTCTGACGGCACACCCTTGGGCCCCATTGATGCCGTAGGCGCCACCTTGCCGGGCCTGCCCTTTGTGGTGCTGGGCCGTACCGACAAGGTCGCCTGGGGCTTCACCAACACCGGCCCCGATGTGCAGGACTTGTATCTGGAGCAGATCAACCCCACCGATGCCAGGCAGTACCGCACGCCCGACGGATGGGCCCAGTTCACCGTGCGCAACGAAAGCATTCGCGTCAAGGGCGAGGCCGACCTGTTGCTGCAGCTGCGCAGCACGCGCCATGGCCCCGTGCTGAGCGACGTTCAGAAGTCGCACGCCGAGGTGCTGGACCTGGGCAAATATGTGATCGCGCTGCGCTGGAGCGCGCTGGACGATGACAACCAGACCGTGCTGGCGGGCTTCAAGACCAACCAGTCCAAGAGCGTGGATGAGCTCTTTGCGGGGCTGGCGCACTACCACTCGCCGATGCAAAGCGTGGTGGCTGCGGACGACCAGGGCAACATCCGTTTCAAGGCCGCAGGCCGTGTGCCGCTGCGCGATGCCGCCAACGACATTCGGGGCGTGGCGCCTTCGCCCGGCTGGGACGCGCGCTACGACTGGAAGGGCTGGCTGCCGTATGAGCAAACCCCGCAGGATGACGGTGTCAGCGGAGGGGCGGGCGTCCAGGGCGCCCGGGGCTGGATCGCCACGGCCAACCAGCGCGTGACGGCGCCAGGCTACCCCCACTTTCTGACGCAGGACTGGGCCTTGCCCTACCGCTACGAACGCATTGCGCAGCTCATCGAGGCCACGCCCAAGCACGACGCGGCCAGCATGCAGGCCATCCACCGCGACGTGACCTCGCTCGCAACGCGGCGCCTGCTGCCGCACCTGCAGCAGGCGCAGTCCACGCACCCGCTGGCCGCCGCTGCGCAGAAAGAGCTGCAGGGCTTTGACGGCGTGATGGACGCGGGCCGCGCCGCGCCGCTGATCTTTGTGGCCTGGACGGACGAACTGGCGCGCGGCCTCATCATTCCGCGCATTGGCGAAGACCGGTTCACCGCTACGTATGGCAAGCGCGACTACCGCGCGGCCATTGAAGGCATTCTGGAGCGCAACGACACCTGGTGGTGCCAGCCCGCATCGTGTGCCGAACAATCTGCCGCCGCCCTGGGCCGCGCGCTCGACCGCCTGCAGGCTGCGTATGGCGCAGACCCGGCCCAGTGGCGCTGGGGCGCGGCGCACCCGGCGCTCAGCGCGCACCGGCCCTTCGGCAACGTGCCCGCGCTGGCGCGTTTCTTCGATGTGAGCGTGCCCTCGCACGGCGATTCGTACACCGTGAACGTGGGCCAGTACAACGCGGGCGAAGCCTCTGGTCCGTACGTGAACCGCCACGCCGCCTCGCTGCGCGCGGTGTACGACCTGGCCGATCTGGAACAGTCACGCTTCATCTACCAAACCGGTCAGAGCGGGCTGGTGTTCTCGCCGCGCTACCGCGACATGAGCACCACCTGGGCCGAGACCGGCTATCGCGCGCTGCAGCGACAGCCCGCGCGCTGGATGCATGAGCTCACACTCACGCCTTCCACTGCCGCCAGCACCGCCGCTGCTGCGCAGTGATGCAGGCTGCAAGAAAGCACACCATGGGTTTTGTACCGTTGATCGAAGTCAACCGCGGCGGACTGGTCGAATGCCAGCACTGGGGCGCAGTGGCCGTGGCCGACCGCGACGGCAGGGTATTGGCCCAGGTGGGTGACCCGTACACCGTCACTTTCACCCGCTCCACCATCAAGGCGTTCCAGGCGCTGCCTTTCATGCAGTCGGGCGGAGCCCGCGCGCTGGGCTGGGGGCAGGGCGAGCTGGCGCTGCTGTGCGCCAGCCACAACGGCGAGTCCATGCATGTGGCGCAGGCCGAGCGCATGCTGGCCAGCGTGGGCAAGGACTACCACGCGCTGCGCTGCGGGTGCCACCGGCCGCTGTTTGCCGAGCTGGGGCTCGCCTCGCTGCCACAAGGTTTTGTGCCAGACGAACGCCACAACAACTGCAGCGGCAAACACGCGGGCTTCGTCGCGCACTGCGTGCAACAAGGCTTGCCGCTGGACGATCACCTCGACCCAGCGCATCCGCTGCAGGTGGCCATTCGCGACCACGTTGCGCAAGCGGTGGGGCTGGCACCAGAACAGCTGGCCATGGGCATTGACGGCTGCTCGGCGCCCAACTACGCCATGCCGCTGGCCAGCCTGGCCCGGGGCTACGCTCGCCTGGCCGGTGGAGCACCGGACACGGACCTGGACCAGAGCCTCACCGAACTGGCCGATGCCATGGTCGCCCGGCCCGAGCTGGGCTCGGGCACCGGCCGGCACGACCTGGATTTCATGCGTGTGGGTGAGGGCGACTGGGTGTCCAAGACCGGCGCCGACGGCGTGCAGGTGGTGGGCTGCCGTAGCCGGGGCGAGGCCTTCGCGCTCAAGGTCATGGACGGCAACATGGTGGCGCAGGTGGCCGCCGCAGTGGAGGTCATGGACCAGCTCGGCTGGTTCGACGCCCGGCAGCGCGAGGCACTGGCGCCGCGCCGGTCGGGCCGTATCCTCAATGCCCGGGGCCTGGAGGTCGGCGGACGCAGGGCCGTGTTCCAGCTGCGGCCTGTCTGAACCGGGCAGCCTGACGCCGCACGGCAGCAGGCTGGATCCGGAAAATCCAGTAAAAAATGGCCCTGGCGCTTTAGGGGTAAGCGCTAGCAGCTATAAAAAAAGTAGCAAATGGCTCTGTGTCCGGCAGCACGTACACCACGCCGCGTGCCTGGCCGAACACAGGCGCGATGAACTGGTTGTAGAACGCCTCGGGTGCGTTCACGCAGCCGTAGCTGATGCGTTTGTCGCTCACGCCCCGGCTTGCCAGGCGTTGCTGGCGGCGCTCAGCGGCATGAACGCTGCGCACGCGGTGCAGCGAGACGGCGGATTCATAGTCGATCCACACAATGTCGTCGCCGCGCAGGTTTCGCCCGGGTTCTGTCACGAACCGGCCAGCGGGCGTGGTGCGCTCCTCCGGGCGGATCTGTGACAGTGGTCGCTGCCCAATGTCCGGCGCAGACCGGTCGCCCAGCGCCGCGCCCAGCAGTACCGGAGCACTGCTCAGCCAATGCCCTTGGGCCGAGAACACATGGATGCGGGCGGTGGGCTTGTCGATCACGGCAAAAGGCAGGCCCTGGTGGTCGCCGGTTTCGGTGGCCCAGTGCACCAGCTGGCGGGCCGTGGCCGAGGTGTCCCTGGGCAATTCCGCTGCGGCCGCAGGCAAGGTCCCCAGTACACCCGCAGCAGCCATGGCGGTCAGGGCAAAACGGCGGTTCATAGTCAAAAGTGGCATGTCGTTCATCCAAGCGCCGTACCAGGCCCCCACCTGCCGAAACTGGCGCGCCCCAGGCCAGTGCACCCGTGGATCTGGCTTTGCCAGTCCACCGGGTGCGTCCCCCTCAGGGGGAAGGCGCCGCAGGCGACTCAGGGGGAATTTCGATTTTCGCCCAATAATGCCTGCACCCGCGACTCTTGCGAAGCCTTGCGCTTCGGCCTCTCATGTTTGACCGCCTCCGCAAAGCATTCGGTACTTCCGGCTCCCCGGGTTCGGACCTGGGCCGGCCTGCCACCAACCGGGACGTGGCCCGCTGGGCTGCGAAACAGCAGCTGGCCATCGTTGCACATTCCACCGAGGGGCATTTCGATCTGGGCGGTGACATCCACGGCCACCCGTGGCGGCTGGAATGCGGCGCACCCACACGCGACTATGTGACGGGCCTGGAGCTGCGCGGGCGCGCCGACGTGGGCGCCGACCCCGATGCCGCCGTGATGGTGATCAACCGTCCCTTGCAGGAAATTCTGGAAGGCACGGCCTACACCGCCATCACCGATACGCTGCAGACCGCGGTGAGCAGCAGCCTGCCCGAAGAAATGCGCTGGTTGTCCATGTACGAGGAAATGGCCTGGCCCGGCCTGCCCGTGTCATTCCGCGAGCACTTCGCGGTGGTGGCAGAGCGCATTGAGCTGGCCCAGCGCTGGATCCATGCGCCCGTGGTCTCACAGCTGCTCAATGCCGTGGAGGGGGAAGGTGGCTCCGAACGGGCGAAATCGCCCATGGTGCTGATGCTGGCGCGTGGCAAGGTCTACCTGCGCATGGAACACACGCAGCGCAGCCTGGCCGAGATCGCGCATGCCAAGCAACTCCTGCTGGTGGCCGGGCAGGCGGCCCTGCAGAACCTGCCGCCCATGTCGGTGGCGGGGCCGGACGATGTGCCCAACATCACCCGGTAGCGTTCCAGCCAGCGCCTGCGCCAAAGAAAACGCACAACGGAGCGTGTGGCCCCGTTGTGCGTTCTGCAATATTTTCCCGCAGGTTATGAAGCTGGCACGCACAAGACCAGTGCACCCGTGGAGCCGACTCCGCCACGCCACCGGGTGCGTCCCTCCCGCGCGTAGTGCGTGAGAGGTGGGGAAAGGCCCAAGGGGCCTCAGGGGGTGATTTCCACTCAGCTTCCACGGGTGACGGGCACGGCCGCATCACGGCCGTAGGTGCCGTACTTGCCCAGCTCCCACTTGGCAATGGCGTTGCGGTGCACCTCGTCCGGGCCGTCTGCAAAGCGCAGCGTGCGTGCACCGGCGTAGGCATAGGCCAGCGGGAAGTCGTCAGACATGCCGCCGCCGCCATGCACCTGCATGGCCCAGTCAATCACCTGGCAGGCCATGCTGGGTGCCACGACCTTGATCATGGCGATCTCGGTCTTGGCGACCTTGTTGCCAGCCACATCCATCAGCCAGGCGGCCTTGAGCGTGAGCAAGCGCGCCATGTCGATCTTGCAGCGGGCTTCGGCAATGCGCTCTTGTGTCACGGTCTGCTGGGCCACGGTTTTGCCAAACGCCACGCGCGACGAAGCACGCTTGCACATCAGCTCCAGCGCGCGCTCGGCCAGGCCGATCAGGCGCATGCAGTGGTGGATGCGCCCGGGGCCGAGGCGGCCTTGAGCGATCTCGAAGCCACGGCCTTCCCCCAGCAGGATGTTGGAGACGGGCACGCGCACGTTCTCGAACGTCATCTCGACGTGGCCGTGGGGCGCATCGTCATAGCCCAGCACGTTCAGCGGGCGGACGATGGTGATGCCCTTGGCATCGGCGGGTACCAGCACCATGCTCTGCTGCGAATGGCGGGGTGCGTCGGGGTCTGTCTTGCCCATGGTGATGAACACTGCACAGCGCGGGTCGGCCGCGCCGGAGATCCACCATTTGCGGCCGTTGATCACGTACTCGTCGCCCTGGCGCTCGATGCGTGTCTCGATGTTGGTGGCGTCGCTCGATGCCACGTCGGGCTCGGTCATCGCAAAGGCCGAGCGGATCTTGCCGTCGAGCAGCGGCTTGAGCCAGCGGGCCTTGTTGGCATCGTCGCCGTAGCGGGCAATGGTTTCCATGTTGCCGGTGTCGGGTGCCGAGCAGTTGAACACCTCGCTGGCCCATGGCACGCGGCCCATGATTTCGGCCAGCGGTGCGTATTCCTGGTTGGTCAGGCCCGCACCGTCGTAGCCCGAGGCGGCGGCGCTATCGACCGGCAGAAACAGGTTCCACAACCCGGCAGCCTGCGCCTTGGGCTTGAGGTTCTCGATGGTGTTCAGCGCGCTCCAGCGCTTGCCTGCGGCTGTGTTGGCGGCCAGTTCGTCTTTGTAGGCAGACTCGTTCGGATAGATGTAGTCATCCATGAACTGGAGCAGCTTGGCCTGCAGTTCCTTGGTTTTGGGCGAGTAGTCAAAGTCCATGGGTTTCTTCTCCGTTGGTAATCGAGGGGCGGCGCTTGTACTTGCGTCGTGTGTTTAGCCGCGCTGGGCAAACGACCAGGCCAGTTGGGCCATGGGCCGCGCGGTGTCGCCCGATGCCTTGGCCTGCGCGCTGGAGGCCGTGCCAGCCTCCACCCGCTTGGCAATGCCTTGCAGGATGGCCGCGATGCGGAACATGTTGTAGGCGAGGTAGAAGTTCCAGTCGGCACGCAGTGCCTCGGGCGTTGTGATGCCGGTGCGCTCGCAGTACAGGCGGATATAGGTGTCTTCGTCGGGGATGCCCAGCGCGGCCAGGTCCAGCCCTGCGATGCCGCGCCCGAGCGAGGCGGGGATGTGCCAGCTCATGCAGTGGTAGCTGAAGTCCGCCAGCGGATGGCCCAGCGTGGACAACTCCCAGTCGAGCACGGCAATCACGCGCGGCTCTGTGGGATGGAACATCAGGTTGTCCAGGCGGTAGTCGCCGTGCACGATGGACACATGGCCCTCGTCCCGCGCGCTGGCGGGCATGTTGGCGGGCAACCACTCCATGAGGCGGTCCATCTCTTCGATGGGCTGCGTGATGGACGCCACGTATTGCTTCCTCCAACGGCCGATCTGGCGGTCAAAGTAGTTGCCGGGCTTGCCATAGCTGGCCAGCCCCCGGTCTGCAAACTTCACGGTGTGCAGCGCGGCAATCACGCGGTTCATCTCGTTGTAGATGTCGCCGCGCTCGGCTGGCGTCATGCCGGGCAGGGACTGGTCCCACAGCACGCGGCCCTGCATGCACTCCATCACGTAGAAGGCGCGGCCGATGACGGATTCGTCCTCGCACAGCACAAACATGCGGGGAACGGGAACGTCGGTGCCATACAGGCCGCTCATCACCGCAAACTCTCGCTCGATGGCGTGGGCAGAAGGCAGCAGTTTGGCCACGGGGCCAGGCTTGGCCCGCATCACGTAGCTGGCACCGGGCGTGATGAGCTTGTAGGTGGGGTTGGACTGCCCCCCTTTGAACATTTCCACGGTCAGGGGGCCCACGAAGCCTTCCATGTTCCGTGCAAGCCACGCGGTCAGCGCTTCGGTATCAAAGGCGTGCTGATCGGAAACAGGACGGGTGCCGACGAAATGGTCAAAGTTGCTCATGGAGGAATGGGGGAGAGGTTCGGTCAGTCAATGAGTCAGTTGTCGGTTTCAGCAATGCGCATCAGGGCTTCGCGGTCACGCACCACCAGGCCGCCCGGCTCGATGCGAATGGCGTCCTCGCGCTCCATGGCCTTGAGTTCCTGGTTCACGCGTTGGCGCGATGCTCCCAGAAGTTGCGCCAGTTCTTCCTGCGCCAGTTGCAGGCTGATGCGCATCTCGCTGCCGTCCGACAGGCTGGGCACGCCGTAGCTGCGCACCAGGTGCACAAGCTGCTTGGCCAGGCGCGAGCGCAAGGGCAGGGTGTTGAGGTCTTCCACCAGCCCGAACAGCTGGCGAATGCGCCGCGCATGCAGTCGCAGCATGGCTTCGTACAGCTCGGTGTGCACCGCCAGAATCTTGCGGAAATCGGCCTTGGCCACACACAGGATCGTGGTGTCGCCATGCGCGTAGGCGTCGTGCGTGCGCCGGTCCCCGTCGAAGATCGCCACGTCGCCAAACCAGATGCCCGGCTCCACATAGGTCAGCGTGATCTGCTTGCCCGAGATGGAGGTCGAGCTCACCCGCACCGCACCGCGCGCGCAGGCAATCCACTCCTCGGGCGGATCTCCGCGTGCGGCAATGAGGCCGCCGTCCTTGAAGCGTTTGACGTATGCACATCTGAGGATGTCGTGGCGTAGAGAAGGTGAGAGAGATGAAAACCAGCGACCTGAGTTGATCGCTTCACGTTCTTCGATAGTAAGAATCGGGTCGTCCATGGCCTGTCTTTTGGGTGACTAGAAACAGACCCATTGTCGCGTCAGGGACCTTCGTGCTGCGTCAGGGTTGTCACCTGCGTGTCTGCGCTGTGGGCGCCCAAAAGAAAACCCCCGGACGCTGCAGCGCAGCGGGCCGGGGGATGGTGCGTGGCGGTGGGTGCTCTGTGGGTACGGCACCCCGGTCCAATGCTATTCGTAGCGGGGCACGCGTTTCTCTAGGAAGGCAGAAATACCGGCCCCGCCGTTCGCATGGTGCAGGTTCTTCACGAAATGGTCGCGCTCATGGGCCAGGTGGTGTGTGAGCTGGGCATGGGGCGCTTCGTTGAGCAGCTCCTTGATGCTCGCGAGGGCATTGGGTGCACGCGCGTTGAGCTGCTCGGCCAGTGCCAGGGCGGTCTCCAGCGCGCTGCCGGTTTCTGCAATGCGGTTGACCACCCCGAGAGCGTGCAGGCGTTCTGCGCTGATGCGGTCACCACACATGAGGATCTCGGTTGCCACTTGGCGGGGCAGGGCGTGCGACAGGCTCCAGCTGGCGCCGCCATCGGGCGACAGGGCCACATTGCTGTAGGCCATCACAAACACCGCGTTGCGGGCCGCCACGATGAAGTCGCAGGCCAATGCCAATGAAAAGCCCGCACCGGCCGCCGCGCCTTCCACGGCTGCAATCACAGGCTTGGGGTAGGTGCGGATGGTCTCGATCCAGTTGTGCAGGCCTTCAATGCTCTGTGCCTGTACCTCGGGGGCTTCCTGGCGGTTGGCCAGCAGGCGCTGCAGGTTGCCGCCCGAGCAGAACATGCCATCGGCCCCCGTGATGACCACGCTGCGAATGTCCGGGCTGCTTTCGGCCACACCCAGCGCCTCCACGCCCGCTGCGTACATCACCGGGTCGATGGCGTTGCGCCGCTCAGGGTTGCGAAGGGTCAGGATCAGGGTCTGGCCCTGGCTGGTGCTCTGGAGTTCTGCGGGCATGGTGGCCTTGGTTGGGGAGCGGCTCTTGCTCTGTTCGCGCGATCAGGCTTCTTCGACGTGGGTCAGGCTCAGGCCGATGGCGCCGCGCCTGCGCAGCCAGGGGCTGGGGCGGTAGCGTGTGTCGCCGTACACGGTCTGCATGTTGAACAACACTTCGAGGATGTTGGTCGGCCCCCAGCGGTCGCCCATGGCCAGGGGGCCCAGGGGGTAACCCAGGCCCAGTGTCACAGCGGTTTCCAGATCCTTGGGGGAGCAGATGCCTTGCTGGCAGATGTCGCTGGCGATGTTGACGATGGTGGCCACCACACGCTGCGTGACAAAGCCGCCGCTGTCGCGGATCACGCTCACGGCCTTGCCGTCGCGGGCAAACAGCGCATGCGCTGCGTTGCGGATGTCCACGCGGGTGGCGGGGTTGGTGGCCAACACGCGGCGCTTGGTAGCGGCGTCGTCGATCAGCATGTCGATGCCGATGGTGCGCGCCGGGTCCAGGCGCTCCACGACCGCCACGGTGGTGATGTCAAACCCCAGCGGCGCGACCAGCGTGATGGCCTGGGGCGAGGGCGACTGGCCGGTTTCGATGGTGGCGCCCAGGTCCTTGAGCAGCTGGTACAGCTCCGCGCGCCGCGCGGCACGGGGCGAGACCCACACGGGGGGAATCTCTGCCACCACGGGCGGCGGCGCCTCTGCCGGTATCTGCGCCACGCCGTCCACGTAGCGGTAAAAGCCTTCGCCCACCTTCTTGCCCACCACGCCGCCTGCCAGGCGCTGCGCGGTGATCACACTGGGGCGAAAGCGCGGCTCGTCGTAGTACTGGCGGTAGATGGATTCCATCACCGGGTGGGAGACGTCCAGCGCCGTCAGGTCCATCAATTCAAAGGGGCCGAGCTTGAAGCCGACTTGGTCGCGCAGGATGCGGTCGATGGTGGCGAAGTCGGCCACGCCTTCGCTCACGATGCGCAGGGCCTCTGTGCCAAAGCCGCGCCCGGCGTGGTTCACGATGAAGCCGGGGGTGTCTTGTGCCTGAACGGGGGTGTGTCCCATTTCCCTCGCATACGTGGCCAGGGCGTTGCACACGGCTGCATCCGTCTTTAGCCCGGCAATCACTTCCACCACCTTCATGAGCGGCACGGGGTTGAAGAAGTGGAAACCTGCCAGGCGCTCGGGCCGCTGCAGGCCCGCGCCGATGGCGGTGACCGAGAGGGATGAGGTATTGGTGGCCAGCACCGCATCCGGGCGCACCACAGCTTCCAGTTCGGCGAACAGCGTCTTCTTCACATCCAGCCGCTCCACGATGGCTTCTACCACGAGGTCGCAGCCTGCCAGGTCGGCCACGACCTTGACGGGGTGCAGCCGCGCGGTCAGGTCACCGGCCTGCGCGGCATCGATGCGGCCTTTGGCCACCAGTTTGTTCCATTGCTCCTGGAGCGCCGCCTTGGCCGCATCGGCGGCGCCGGGGTTGGCATCAAGCAGAAAAACCTGGCTGCCAGCCTGTGCGGCGATTTGTGCAATGCCCCGACCCATGGCGCCGGTGCCCACGATAGCGATGTTGGGAAACTGAATTTTCATAGCGCCATTATGGCTCTGGCGTTGCGCGGGACTTATGTGCAAGAATGGGTTGCACCAAAAACAGAACATATTGTGAAAATCCGTAACGCCATTTTGGGGACCAGTCTGTGGGCGGTCGCTGCAGGCGCCTCGGCACTGTCCTTGGGCGGCAGCAGGGGCGTGGTGGTGTTGGGTGCCCCGGTAGATCTTTCCTTCGATATCCAGCCCGACCCAGGCACCGATCTGGCCTCTTCCTGCGTGACGGCCAAGCTGGTGGCCGGCGATACGGTGATTGGCGATGCCAAGGTGCGGGTAGTGCCTTTGCCCGACATGCGGGGGCGGTCTCCGGCGGTGCGGGTGCAGGCCGCCATCGCGGTGGACGAACCGGTATTGATGGTCACCTTGTCGGCGGGGTGCACAGGCAAGGTCACGCGCACCTACACATTTTTTGCCGAGCTTCCATCCACGGTGGCACGGTCCGCATCGCCGGTCGACGTCTCGCGGCTACCTTCCCTTGCGGCCGGTGGGGTCGAAGCACCCCGTCCGGCCCAGGGTGCAGCAGGGCAGCGCGCTGCAGGGGCTGCCACTGCGCCTGTGGCGCCTTCTCCGTTGGCATCCGTGCCCTTGTCTTCCGAAAACCGGCCCGAGCCCGTACCCAGCACCCCGTCGGTGGCCAAGCCCGCCGCGCGGACGGCCCCGGTACGGCCCCCAGAGCGTCCGGTGGCGCGCCCCCAGGCCAGCGCTGAAAAAAACAAGCTGCCTACAGCCCCCAAGCCTGCTGACCGGGCTCGCTTGGTCGTCGAGCCACTCGACCTCTGGGTAGACCGTCCGCTGGCACTGCGCACCTCGCCTGAACTGCTGGTCATGCCATCAGACCAGCCCTCGGCCCAGCGTGCCCAGGCGGCAGCGCTCTGGAAAGCGATGAATGCCCAGCCCGAGGATGTCAACCAGGAGGCTGACCGGCTCAAGGCCCTGGAATCCGACGTTGCTGCCCTGCGGGCGCAGGCCGCCCGCGACCGGGCCAGCGCAGCGCAATTGCAGCAACAGCTGGAGCAGGCAGAGAGCGAGAGATTTCCTGCCACGGTGGTCTACGCGCTGGGCGGGTTGCTGCTGCTGGCACTGTTGCTCGCTGTGTGGGCCTGGGGGCGGATGCGCAGCGCCTCCGAAAAGGCGGTGCGCGCATGGCGCGATTCGGTGGCTGCGCTGGGTGGCCGAGATGCCGTGGTCGAGCATGGGGCTGCGCTGGGCCTGCCCCCCGACCCCAGCGATCACTGGCTGCCGTCCGATGAGTCCGCCGAAGCCCGGGAACCTTCTCCGGGCTCAGCTGCTGCCCCGCTGGGACCTCCTTTTGTGGCCACGGCCCCTTTGCCCAGTGCCCCGGTCCCCCTGAAGGCGACCGTTCCGCCGCCAGCACCTGCCGCTGTAGTCACGCAGCAACCCGCGCTGCACATCGTCAGCCCGGAAGAGCTTTTCGACATCCAGCAACAGGCCGAGTTTTTTATCTCGGTGGGGGAACACCAGCAGGCCATCGAAGTGCTGAAAACGCACATCGCTGAGCGCGGTGCCACTTCGCCGCTGGCGTATCTGGAGCTTTTGCGGCTGTACCACACGCTGAGCCGGGTGGAGGAGTTCACGCAACTGCGTACGCAGTTCATGCAGTCGTTCAACGCGCAGGTGCCGGAATTTGCCAGCTTCCATCGCACGGGCCGCATGCTGTATCACTACACCGATGCGCTCGCTGACATCGAGGCTGAATGGACGTCTCCGTCCGTGCTGCAGCTGCTCGAAAAGCTGCTGTTCCGGCAGAACGGTGTCGGTTCGGTCGAGCCCTTTGACCTTGCGGCTTACGACGACCTGCTGCTGTTGCTCTCCATTGCGCAGACCACGCCAGCAAGTGCCCGAGGGGAGCCTGCGCCCCGCAAGCGCACGACACCGCTCGCCGCACCTCGGGACGAAACCCAGGTGCAGCAAGTGCCAGCCCCGAAGGTGCGTGCGACAACGGCGGCATTACCGCAGGACTCGCGCGCGGCCAGCCTGGAGTTCGACTTTGACGGGATGCCTCCCGCTACAGGGCAGCCATCTCAGGCATCGGGTGTTGCAGCGCCCTCCGCACTGGATGGCGACACGCGCGGTGCGCCGCTGGATCTGGACCTCGACATTGATCTGTCAGAGCCGCCCCACCTCACCCTGAGCGATCTGCCGGCCGTGCCGGTGACCGCGCCCCCGGCCGCGGGTCAGGCCGTCGGTTTTGGCATGGACAACGACCTGGTCGAACTGCGGCTGGAACTGGAGCAGAAGAAAGGCGACCGCAAATAGGCCGATAGGCAGACGGGCCGACAGGCCAATGGATCGTCCCTTCAGCGGCTCGCGCGCTGGCTGTTTTGTTCCATCAGGCGCATCAAGTGCGTGGCGGTGGCTTCCGGGTCTGGGGCATTGATAAGGGCCCGCACCACCGCAATCGACCCCACGCCCGTGGCCTGCACCGGCGCAAACTGCTCGGCGCCGATGCCGCCAATGGCCACCTGGGGGTAGTGGCGCAGCAGGCGCGCATACACACCCAACCGGCCCACACCCTGCGGGGCCGTGGCCATCTTCTTGAGGGTGGTCGGGAATACGGCGCCCATGGCGATGTAGCTGGGGCCTACTGCATCGGCACGCACCATTTCTGCGTAGCCATGGGTGCTGACACCCAGGCGCAGGCCCGAAGCGCGCAGTGCTTGGAGTTCGTCGGGGGCCAGGGCATCCAGATCTTCCTGGCCCAGGTGAATGCCATAGGCACCCGCCTGGATGGCCGTGCGCCAATGGTCGTTGATAAACAGCAGCGCACCCGTGCCCTGCACGGCCTGTACGGCGGCGTGCACTTCCCGGTCAATGGCGGCAGCGTTATCCGACTTGAAGCGAAGCTGCACGGTGGGTACGCCCGCACGCGCCATGCGGCCTACCCAGTCGGCGTCGGGCAACACGGCGTACAGGCCCAGGTGCTCAGGGCATCGGGCGAACGCTTGGGCATGTGGCACGGGTTGCAGGCCAAAATCCTCTGGCGCGTCGGGCCATTGCTCAGGCTGGAAGGTGCCGGTGCGCAGACTCTGTGCCAGCCAGGCCTGGGCCAGGCACTCCGCGTCGTGGGCAATAAAGCCCAGCGTGCTGCAGGCCTGCAGGGCTGCCAGGTAGGCGGCTTCCTGCCGCGTGGGTTTCGGGGCGGGCTCGGCGCCAAAGCCCGCGAAGGTGGCGGCGTGGTGCGCAAGAATGGCCTGCACCATGGCGCTGGTGTCGTCATGCATGTTGTTCATGGTGCCAGAAGGGGGTGCCGAGCACGGGCGTACTGGGCTGGGCCGCATCCTGCGCTGCCATGGCACCTGCCTGGCGCGCGGCGCGCCCGGCATTCACAGCATCGGCGAAGGCACCGGCCATGGCCAGAGGGTCTTGCGCCAGTGCGACCGCAGTATTGAGCAGCACGCCGTCATAGCCCCATTCCATTACCTGGCAGGCGTGGGATGGCAGGCCAAGCCCGGCATCCACCAGCATCGGCACGTTCAGCCGTTCACGCAGCGTTTGCAAGGCATAGGGGTTGACGGGGCCGCGCCCGGTGCCGATGGGTGCCGCCCAGGGCATCACGGCCTGGCAGCCCACATCCACGAGGCGCTGGCACAGCACCAGGTCTTCCGTGCAGTAGGGCAGCACCTGAAAGCCTTCCTTGATGAGGTGTTCGGCCACGCCCACCAGGTTCAGGGTGTCGGGCTGCAGCGTGTAGTCGTCGCCAATCAGCTCCAGTTTGATCCAGGGGGTGTTGAACACCTCGCGCGCCATCTGTGCCGTGGTGATGGCCTCTTGCGCGCTGTGGCAGCCTGCCGTGTTGGGCAGCACAGGCACGTTGAGCTTGCGCAGCAGCTCCCAGAAGCTGCTGCCGCTTTCTGCCGGGTTGCTGCCCTGGCGGCGCAGCGAGGCGGTGACCATGGCAGGCTTGGCGCGCAATACGGCGGCTTCGAGCACTGCGGGGGATGGGTAGCGCGAGGTGCCCAGCAGCAGGCGGCTGGCGAACTGCTGGCCGTAGAGCACCAGGGGGTCTTGGGGCGTTGAAGTGGTCATGGTGTTTACTATGTTTTTGATAGCTGCTAGCGCTTGTCCATCAGGCGCTAGGTGCCAATTTGGCTTCAATTTTCAGGCGGCGGATCAGCCCCCCGTCACGGGCGAGATGATTTCCACACGGTCGCCGGGCTGCAGGGCCTGAGCGGCGTAGCGGGTGTTGGGCACAAAGGTGGTGTTCACGGCCACGGCAAAAGGCGGGCGGGCCGCGATGGCGGCCACGGCGTCGGCCACGGTGGCGCCCTCGGGCAGTTCGTGCGGGATCTGGTTGATGGAAATGTTCATGCGAAAGCGGCGGCCGCGCTGGGTGGGGGCAGGGGGGCGGGCTCCAGGTCCAGCGCGAGGTCAAATCGTTGCGAAAGCTGCGATTGTCCTGCGTTCAGCACTTCCAGCGTCACATCCAGCATCGCGGGCGCGATCATGAAGCCGTGGCGGTACAGGCCGTTGATTTCCAGCACGCCCTTGCGCGGCTGGCGGATGGCGGGCAGGTTGTCGGGCAGCGTGGGGCGGCACTGCGTGGCCAATTCCAGGATGCGGCCCTCTGCAAAGCCGGGGTGCACGGCGTAGGCGGCGGAGAGCAGCTCCAGTGTTGAGCGCACGCTGGCGGGCGAGAGGTCGTCCGATTCGATTTCGGTGGCGCCGATGACGAACAGATTGTCTTCTTTGGGCGCAATGTAGATGGGGTAGCGCGGGTGCACCAGCCGCGTTGGGCGCTGCAGCGTGACATCCGGCGCGTGGATGCGAACCACCTCGCCGCGCACGCCGCGCAGTGCACTCCACTGGCCCTTGGCGCCCAAGCCACGGCAGTCCAGCACCCAGTCGGGTTGGCCAGGGGCGCCGGGTGCAAAGGCCTCGGGCGACTGGGGGCTGTGCCAGTGCGTGCGCACCGACAGCCGCTGCATTTCCACCACCAGCGCCGCCAGCAGCTGCCGGTTGTCGAGCTGGCCCTCGCCGGGCAGGTACAGGCCCTGCGCAAAACGCTGCGCGAGGGTGGGTTCCGCCTGGGCCAGCGCGGCGCCGTCCAGCTTTTGCAGGGCGGGCAGCTCTGGCACCTGGTGCTGGTTGGCCTCCAGCTGGCGCGTGAGCCGCTGGGCTTCGGCCACGTCCTGCCGGTGCCATACGATGAGCGTGCCGGCCTGCTGGAAGAACACGGGCTCGGCCAGCGCCGCCAGCAGCTGCGGCCAGCGGGTGAGGGCGTGGTGGCCCATGCGTACCACGCCGGGCTCGGTGATGGCCGATTCGGCCAGCGGCGCCAGCATGGCCGCGGCCACGGTCGCGGCCGAATGTTCGGCGGCCGGGCTGCCCGCGTCGTAGATGTCCACACGGTGACCCTGGCGGGCCAGCTCCACCGCAAGCAGGCGGCCCATGAGGCCCGCGCCCAGAATCGCAAAAGAAGAGGGTTGAAGTGGCATAGGTCCGTCGGTGTGTCCGTGTTGGCTGGCAACCATGGACAAAACGGGGGCAGCGCCGCTCTTGGAAACTCCCCACGCCAGCATGACCTGGATCGGGTAGCGGGGCCACGTTGCAGGCAGTGCCATGCAGCGCTGCGTGCGAGCCCCAGGGTATTTCTCAGTCGCACACCGAAGAACCTGTTCAGGTTCTGAACGGAGGGACACCCCTGTTTCGTCCGGAAAAAATCAATTACAGCACAACCCTTGGCCGCTCTTTTTGCGCTAACGCATAGGCCATAATTTTTGCCATGACTTCATTGACCCCACCGACCTCCGCAGCGCGCCGCTATGTGCGCGTGCTTTCCATTGCCGGTTCTGACAGCGGCGGCGGGGCGGGCATCCAGGCCGACCTCAAGACCTTCAGCGCCCTGGGCTGTTACGGAATGACGGCCATCACGGCCATCACCGCGCAGAACACCTGCGGCGTGACGGGCATCCACGGCATTCCGCCCGAGATGCTCAAGGCCCAGATCGACGCCGTGGTGCAGGACATTGGTGTGGATGCGGTCAAGATCGGCATGCTGCATTCGCCCGAGGTGGTGCGTGTGGTGGCCGATGCCATCCGCACCTACCAGCTGCCGCACGTGGTGCTCGACCCCGTGATGGTGGCCACCAGTGGCGACCGGCTCATCGCTTCAGAAACCGTGAGCGTGCTGGTACAGGAGCTGTTTCCGCTGGCCGAGGTGATCACCCCCAACCTGGACGAGGCCGGCTGGCTGCTGGGGCGCAGCATCAAGGGCGTGGAAACGCTGGACGAAGCCGCGCAGGCACTGTGCGCGCTGGGTGCACGTGCGGCGCTGCTCAAGGGCGGCCACCTGCCTGGGGACTGGGTGGTGGACGTTCTGGCCACCCGCAGCGGTGTGCGGCAGCGGCTGGAGTCTGCACGCATTGCCACGCCCAACGGGCACGGCACCGGCTGCACCCTGTCGTCGGCTATTGCGGCACACCTGGCGCAGGGCCTGCCCTTGCAGCAGGCGGTGGAGCGCGCGCGTGCCTACATTCTGGGCGCCATCGCCGCAGGGGCTGATGTGACCACCGGCCGCGGCCACGGCCCGCTCAACCACGGCTATGCGCCTGTGGCGCAGTTGGTGCTGTAGAAATTTAAGAGTTTTTAGCCGCTAGCGCTTATCTGGTAAGCGCTAGCAGCTCACAATTCGATAGCTATTCAACGGCCCCGTGGCCGTGTGGCCCAGGCCAGCAAAAAGCTGAACGCCAATGCCGGCAGCGCCGAGCCCGCACCCGGCAGCACCTTGGGAGCCAGGTGGTAGACGGCAATCCCCACCAGCCAGATCGCCACGGGCGCCGCATTCACCTTGCGCGCCGCTGCCAGCAATGCAGGTGCATCGGTGCCAAACGCCAGCCGCCCCAGGATCACGCCAAACAGCGGCACAAACACCGAGCTGAGCAGCAGCAGGAAGGGCTCCAGGCTGTGCATGGGCAAGACCAGCGCAAGGCCAGTGCATACCGCAGCCATGGCGAGGCCCCACTTGCGCACGCCCCAGCGCGGCAGCAGGCTGTGGGCCGACACCGCGCCTGAATACGTGTCGCCATAGGCGTTGTCCACTTCGTCGATCAGGATCAGTGACAGCGCAATCAGCCCGCCCTGGGCCAGCAGCAGCGCCTGCACCAGGTCCTTGCTGGGCAAGGTCAGCGCCACCAGCACACCCAGCGAGTAGCACCACATGTTGGCCAGCGCGTAACCCAGCCAGGTGCCACGCAATGCCGAGCCACCGTTCTTGCCGTGGCGCGCATAGTCGGCCACCAGTGGCAGCCACGAAATGGGCATGGCGATCACCAGATCCAGCGCAGGGAACACGCCCATGCCGCCCGCGCCCTGGCGGTTCCACAGCGCATCAAACCCCTGGGCCTGCGCCAGCGACAAAAACTGCCACGACAGCCATAGCAGCGACAACACCACGAGCGGCAGCGCCACGCGCGCAATCACCTTGCGCACCAGCTGCACCATCGATCCGCTGATGAGCAGCATCACCACGCCGCCCCACAGCAGCGTGGCCAGCACCGGCCAGTGCGCACCGGCCATGCTGCCCGACTGCTGACCGATGGCCACGGTGGCATCGCGCATCACCACCAGCTCGAACGTGCCCCAGCCCACCAGCTGCACGATGTTCAGGATGATGGGCAGGCTGGCAAACGTGCGGCCATACACGGCGTGCATCAGCCCCGCACTGGCCAGACCGCTGTCGCAACCGAGCTTGGCCACCCAGCCCAGCAGGCCGGCGCCCACGATGGAGCCGGCCACGATGGCGATGAGGGCTTCTTTGGTGCCCAACGCTGGCATCAGGTACGCACCCACCTGCATGACCAGCAAGCCCACGCCCAGGCTGAACCAGAGCGAGGCGTGGTCATGCCACTGGAAGACGCGGCGGTCGGGGGAGACGGGGGCCAGCGCTTCGTTGTGGGAAGGCGCGGCGGGCGATGAGGACATGGATGGCTCCGTGGCAGTACAGAGCAGGGGCGGCCCGCCAGCGCGCCCCAAAGTCTTTTCATTCAGGGCTGGGCCAAAGCGGACGTGCTTCCCTGCGCGAGGATGATCTCAATCAGGTTCAAAGGGACTCTCTCAGTCGGTTCCGGCAGGCCGGTCTCGACACCCCTAGCGATGGCGCCCCCGAAGGAGCGCGGTTGCCATTGTAGAGGGTGGGTCAGCGCCCGGCCTGGGTGATGGGGATGGCGTAGTGCATCACGGAGTCAGCGGACGTCGGGTGGTATTGCGAGCCGTAGATTTCCAGATCCGGTCCCAGGCTGTGCGACTGGCTGGCCGACAGCAGCCAGCTGGAGTAGATGTAGTTCACCGTCGCATCGACATTCTGCGCAGGGCCCCGGTGGGTAAAGCGTGCATAGGTGGACGCGGGAATTTCCATGGCCACCATGCCCGGTGGCAGCGCACCGGGGTCCCTCACTTCGATGCAGGCCAGGTAGCGCAGCTCTTCCGTGTGCGGCCCCGCCGGTGCCACGACGCCATAGCAGACCCCGGGCACGGTGTTCGCAATCTCGTCCAACCGGGGCAGAAACTTCGCCCACAGAGGCGGCAGTTTCTGGCCCAGGTTGTTCTTTTCGGAATCGATGCCGTAGTAATTGGTGGGCAGCCCGACCAACTGCATGGCGGGCTGCTGCTGGATTTCGGGTTCCAGCGAGATGTTCTGGTGAATGTGCGCGAGGTAGCTTTGGTCAAACCGGATCTTGCGCACGAACAGCGAGCGGTTGCCCATCTTGCGGTACTGCGACGGTGTGAGCCGAAAGCAATCACGGAACGCTCGCGTGAAACTCTCCTGCGTCACGTACCCCGATGCCAGCGCAATGTCGAGCACGCTCAGCCGCGTGTTGGTCAACTGCTCCAGCGCCCGCGAGAACCGGCGCGAGCGGATGTAGGTCTTGAGGGTTTCGTTGGTCAGCGCCTTGAAGATCCGCTGGAAGTGCCACTGGCTCATCCCGGCAGCCCGCGCCACCTCGGAAAGCTGGATATCGGATTCGAGATGGGCTTCGATGAAATCGATGCCCTCCTGGATTTGCCGGAGATAAAGCACGGTGGCGTCCGTTCAAGGGGTTTCAAAGAAACCGGTCATGGCAACCAGCCGGTTCTGGTCGTTGTACCGGCCGTAGCTCACGCCTTCACCGATCACCTGGCCGCTGCCATCCACCATGTTCCACTTGGCGATGCTTTGCTGGTTGTGGCTGGCGAAGTAGTGGGTCACAAAATGGCCGCCGGGCACCTGGCTGTGAAAGTTGTCCATGTAGGCCGTCAATTGGTCCCAGCCATGGGCGGTGGCCAGCGGGTCGTTGTAGGTGCAGGCCGGGTCGAGGGACTGAGAAAACAGGGCCTCCCTGTCTGCGGCCGAGTCGGTCTTCCACGACGCGGTGTAGGTGTCCCAGATGGATTGAAGGGGTTGTTGGCTCATGGTGTGCTCCTGATGGGCGGTGAATGGAGACGCCATCGTGCCGGGCGCTTGAGCGCCTTTTTGACATTTTGTGCTTATTTGTGGGCGCGTCGTTTGGGCACGAAACGACGGTGCCCCGACTCGCCTGGACTACGTGCTGGCGGAAGGCACAGACGCCGGAGCCACACCGAGCAGCTGGTGCAGCCTTGGGCTCGTGGTGGTGTACTGCAGCGCCACCTTGTCGCCCTTGAGCGCCTCGGCGGCGCCAAAAGCCGCCAGCGTGGCCTCGTGGAAACCGCACAGGATGAGCTTGCGTTTGCCGGGGTAGGTGTTGATGTCGCCCACGGCGTAGATTCCGGGCACGCTGGTGCGGAAGGCCTCGGTGTCCACCACCAGCTGTTTGCGGTCCATGGCCAGGCCCCAGTCGGCGATGGGGCCGAGGCGGGGCGAGATGCCGAGCACGGCCACCAGCAGGTCGATTGCCAGGGAGCGGGTGCTGCCATCGGCGTCCACGACCTGCAAGGCCGTCAGCCGATCACCTGTGGTGTCGATGCCGGTGATCTGCGCGGCCTCGACATGGATGCGGCCTGTGTCGCGCAGTTGCTGCAGACGCTGCAGCAGGGCGTCGGGCGCCTGGAACACGTCGCGGCGGTGCAGCAGGCTGACGCGGGCGGCCTGGCCTTGTTCGGCCAGTTCCACGGCGCGGGCCACAGCGGGCTCGTCGCCGCCGTGCACGACCACATGGCGCCCAGCCACACCCACGCTGGCGGGCAGGTTCTGGTAGTGGACCTGGGCGCCCACAAAGCGCTCGATGCCTTCCACCTTGAGCGTGCGCGGCACAAAGGCGCCCACGCCTGCGGCAATGAACACGCTGCGGGCCAGCAGTTGCGTTCCTTGCGAGGTTTCGACCAGCAGGCGCCCATCGGCCTGCACGGTGAGTGCGGACACT
Source organism: Acidovorax sp. LjRoot38 (assembly GCF_964252975.1). NCBI lineage: Bacteria > Pseudomonadati > Pseudomonadota > Betaproteobacteria > Burkholderiales > Comamonadaceae > Acidovorax > Acidovorax sp. LjRoot38. The sequence goes on from NZ_CAXUPT020000004.1 coordinate 202,310, forward strand.
AGCGTGTTCAGGTGCCACTGGGTCTTGAACGGCGCAATCTGCTGAAGCAGCAAAGCGGCCAGCTCACGCCCGGTGCAGACCGGGATGCCCGGGATGTCGTAGATGGGTTTGTCGCCGTACAGCTCGACGCACTGGCCGCCCGCATGGGGCAGGGCGTCGATCAGGTGGGCTGTGATGCCTTGCAGGCCCAGCTGGAAGACCTGGAACAGGCCCACGGGCCCCGCGCCGATGACGACAGCGTCGGTTTCTTGAATCATGCTCAAGCCACGCGCACAGCGCCCGAAACTGGCGCTGCCAAAGACCTGTTCCACCGTGGAACTGGCTTTGCCAGGCCACTGGTGGCGTCCCCCTTGGGGGATGGCGCGAAGCGACTCAGGGGGGTCACTTGACCAGTTCGTTGACCTTGCCCGGCTTGCCGTTCCATTCGTCGGCGTCGGGCAGCGCCGGCTTGCGCTTGGTGATGCTCTTCCAGCCGTCGGCAAAGGCCAGGTCGGCGTTGAGCTTGATGAAAGCAATCTGGTCGGCCGGCAGATCTTCTTCGGCAAAGATGGCGTTGGCCGGGCATTCGGGGATGCAGACGGCGCAGTCGATGCATTCATCGGGGTCGATGACAAGCATGTTCGGGCCTTCGCGGAAGCAGTCCACGGGGCACACGTCCACACAATCGGTGTACTTGCACTTGATGCAGTTTTCGGAGACGACGTGGGTCATGACAGGAGTTGTGTGGGTCGGTGAAAACCCTCAATTTTAGAAGCTTTCACCGACCTTTGGTTACAGGGTCCCTCACCCCGATGGGGTGACTGGGGTTCCGGGCGCTGATCTAGATCAGTTGACCAGCACGGCACCGGCCGTTTTGTGGCTCGCGGTGTCCACCAGGATCAGCGATCCGAGCACCCGGGCTTTGCCAAAGGGGGCGGCCGGAATCGCCTCTTGCAGCAGCAGGTCGACATGGCCGATGGCATTGGGGTCCAGCTGGGTGGCGGCTTCTTCGGCCAGCGTGTTGATGTTGAGCTTGTGCACCACGGCTTTCACCTTGGCCTTGACCCAGCGGTGGCCGTGCAGCGCCCAGTACACGCGGCCTGCGACCAGGGGCTCGTCGTCCATCCAGGCCACCGTGGTGCGCAGCTCGCGGCTGGCGGGCCATGCAGGCACGCTGGCGGGCGTGTCGAAGTCGTCTTCGGCGGGGGTGGCGACGGCAGGCGCCGCCAGAATCCAGTCGCCCCGCGAGACATCCACCTCGCGGTCCAGGATGATGCCGGCGCTGGTGCCTGCGGGCACGTCCTTGGGGCGACGGGCATGGTCCAGCACTTGCGCCACGGTCGCCAGCTGGCCGCTGGGGAAGATCTGTACAGCGGTGCCGGGCGCAAAGCTGCCCGCAGCCACACGGCCCCAGAACACACGGCGGCCTTGCGAGGTGTCGGAGGACGACGAGAACTTCTCGACCCACTGCACCGGGAAGGCCGGTGCCAGCGCTGAGTCTGCGGGGGTGTTGGGCAGTGCTTCCAGCACCTGAAGCAGCGTGGGGCCGTCATAGCCGCACCAGCCCGCATGGGCGTCCACCACGTTCCAGCCCTTGAGGGCCGACACCGGCACCATGGCGCGCACGGTGATGCCTGCCGCTTGGGCAAAGGATTGCAACGCGCCCTGGATGTGCTGCCACGCCAGCGCGGGGTCTTCCACCGCGTCGAGCTTGTTGACGGCAAACACCAGCGAGTGCACGCGCAGCAGGTGGGCCAGCAGGCTGTGGCGGCGGGTTTGGGGCAGCAGGGCCAGGCCGGGGTTCTTCCAGTCGAGCTTGGTGGCATCGACCAGCACCACGGCTGCATCAGCGCTCGATGCGGCCGTGACCATGTTGCGGGTGTACTGCTCATGGCCGGGCGCGTCGCCAATGATGAACTTGCGCTCTTCCGTGGCGAAGTAGCGGTAGGCCACGTCGATGGTGATGCCTTGCTCGCGCTCGGCGGAGAGGCCGTCGGTCAGCAGGGCCAGGTCGGTCTCGCCCTGGCGCTGCACCCCGGCGAGGTGGTCCTGCAGCACGGCCTTGCTGTCCACCAGCAGACGGCCGATCAGCGTGCTCTTGCCGTCGTCCACGCTGCCGCAGGTGATGAACTTGAGCGCGGAAATATGGTCATTTTTCCCTGTAGCGCTTGTAGGGATTGCGCTGGAAGCTATCGAATTCATAGTGGTCATCAGAAGTACCCGTCTTTCTTGCGCTTTTCCATCGAGGCATCGCTGGTCTTGTCGTCCATGCGGGTGGCGCCGCGCTCGCTCACGTCGGCGGCCAGGGTCTCGATGACGATCTCAGCCGGGGTGGCGGCGGTGCTCTCCACCGGTGCGGTGCAGGTGATGTCGCCCACGGTGCGAAAGCGCACGTCGCGTGTTTCGACCACGTCGCCTTCACGCGGCGGTGTCAGCTCGGTCACCGGCATCAACAGGCCCTTCTTGTCCACCACCTGGCGCTTGTGGGTGTAGTAGATGCTGGGCAGGGCGATCTGCTCGCGGTCGATGTATTGCCACACATCGAGCTCGGTCCAGTTGCTGATGGGGAACACGCGGAAGTGTTCGCCGGGCTGCAGGCGCGTGTTGAACAGCGTCCACAGCTCAGGCCGCTGGGCCTTGGGCTGCCATTGGCCAAAACTGTCGCGGTGGCTGAAGATGCGCTCTTTGGCGCGTGCCTTTTCTTCATCGCGGCGGGCGCCGCCGATCAGGGCGTCAAAGCGGAATTCCTCGATCGCTTCGAGCAGCGTGACGGACTGGTGCACGTTGCGCGATTCGCCGGGGTGGGCCAGTCGCACGGTGCCGCGTGCCATGGAGTCTTCGACATTGCGCACGATAAGTTCAGCACCGAGTTCCTTGGCGCGGAAGTCGCGAAAATCCGTCACTTCGGGGAAGTTGTGGCCCGTGTCGATCATGAGCAGCGGGTAGGGAATGCCGCCGCCGCTGGCCTTGGTGCCAAAGGCCTTTTCGGCGCACTTGAGCATGACCAGCGAATCCTTGCCGCCCGAAAACAGCAAGGCAGGGCGTTCAAAGGCGGCAGCCACTTCGCGCAGGATGAAGATGGTCTCTTCTTCCAGGGCGTCGAGGTGCGAGTTGTTGAGGTGGTAGCTCATATCGTTGGTTTTCTTCTCAAGCAGCGCGGTATCGGTCCGGGTGTTCATGGTCGGTGCTGCAGTGGAGTCAGTGGGCCAGATGCAAACCGCACTCGCGGTTGTCTTCGCCCTTGGTGGGGTCCACGTAGTCAAAGTTGTTGGGCAGGCCGTGCTTGACGCAGTATTCGTGCAGATCCTTGGACGACCAGTGCAGCAGCGGCGCCACCTTGATCAGGCCGTCAGGGTTGATGCTCACCGGGTCCATCTGTGCGCGCACAGCGGTGTCGGTGGCGCGCAGTGCGGTAAACCACACCTTGGGGGCCGTTTCGCGCAGGGCGCGGGCAAAGGGCTCGAGCTTCACCTCTTCGGTGAAGAAGGCGTGGTGCGGATCGTCCAGCGCAGGCGGGGGACCTTCGACCGCCTCGCGGTGAGCGCGCGAGCGTATCGGCAGATAGGTGAGTAGATGAAGGTTCAACTTCCGTGTCACTTCGTCGGCAAAACGGTAGGTGGCTTCAGTGTTGTAGCCATTGTCCATCCAGACCACACGCACGTCGGGCTGCACTGACGTGACCATGTGCAGGATCACTGCCTCGAACGGGCGGAAGTTGGTGGTGACGATGGTAGGCAGGTTCAGGCCCAGAGCCCATTTCACCAGGGCTGGGGCGTCACGGCCCAGGTCGGCGTTGACGGCTGCGAGATCAATTTGGTTCATGGCGTGGCGCTCTCGGGGCTATGTATGGATGTATCTCTTTCAGGCTGCGGCGCGGCAGGCAAACAGCGGCTGGGGATTGACGGCGTCGCCCTGGTAGAAGCCTGGGAACAGCTCGAATTGGCGCTGGGCATCGGCGGCATCCACCCCCTCGGCCAGCACCGCGCTGCTAAAGCCCGTGCGCTGCATCTGCACCAGTTGGTCGATCAGCACATCACCCGTGGCGCGGATTTCGCCAGCAAAGCCACGGCGGCGGCGCAGCAAAAAGGCCTGGCTGAACGCACGGCCATCGGTGAAGTTGGGGAAGTGCAGGTCCACGCGTTCCACGCCTTCCAGCGGCAGGGCTGTGGCGTCGGCATCGTTTGCCAACGCAACCACGCGGGCGTCGCCTTCCGCCGGGGGCTGGTGTTCGTGGGATGCAAGAAGTGTCAGGTTCATCATCGTTCGCAGATCGGTGGCAGGGCGGCTTCAGGCCGTGGCCAGGGTTTCGTCTTTGTGGCGGGCAAGCTTGGCGGCTTCCTTGAACGGGTCCAGGCCGGTGCGGCGCACGGTGTTCTGGAAGGTCTCGCCGCTTTCACGCAGGTCGCGGTAGGTGCTGAGCACCGCCTCGATCACGTCGGGCACTTCGGCCGCAGAGAACGAGGGGCCGATCACCTTGCCCGCCACGGCAGCGCCCGACAGGTCGGAACCATCGGAGCCGCCCAGCGTGACCTGGTACCACTCCTTGCCGTCCTTATCCACACCCAGGATGCCGATGTGGCCGCTGTGGTGGTGGCCGCAGCTGTTGATGCAGCCGCTGATGTGCAGGTCGATCTCGCCGATGTCATCCAGCTCGTCCAGGTCCTGGTAGCGCTGGGTGATGGCCTCGGCAATCGGCAGCGAGCGGGCGTTGGCCAGCGCGCAGAAGTCGCCACCGGGGCAGGCGATCATGTCGGTGAGCAACTGCACGTTGGCACTGGCCAGGCCCAGGGCCTTGGCCTCTTGCCACAGGTCAAACAGGCAGCTGGCGTGCACCCAGGGCAGCAGCACGTTCTGGTCGTGCGTCACGCGGGCTTCGCCGGCGGAGTATTTGTCCACCAAGTCGGCCAGGGCGATCAGTTGTTCGCTGGTGGCATCACCCGGCGACTGGCCGGGGCGCTTGAACGACAGTGTGACGGCGCGCAGTTGCGGGTTTTGGTGCGGGTGCACATTGCGCTGCAGCCAGCGGCCGAACATCACGTGCTCTGCCGCCAGTGCGTCCAGCGATGCCTGCAGTGCTGAGGGGGGCACATCGGCAATGTTGGCCAGCTTCGGCGTCACAAAGCAGGCCGCCACGCGGTCAAACTCAGCCTGCGGAATGGTGTGGGGGCCACCGTCGATCTCGACGATCTGGCGGTACTCTTCTTCCACATCGTCGATGTACTGCTGGCCTTCGGCCTTGACCAAAATCTTGATGCGGGCCTTGTACTTGTTGTCGCGGCGGCCGTGCTCGTTGTACACGCGCACGATGGCCTCGATGTAATTCATGATCTGGTTCCAGGGCAGGAACTCGCGGATTACGGTGCCAATCACCGGCGTGCGGCCCATGCCCCCGCCCACAAACACCTTGAAGCCGATCTCACCAGCGTCGTTCTTGAGCAGGTGCAGGCCCACGTCGTGCCAGCCCGTTGCGGCGCGGTCGTCCTTGGCACCGCTGATGGCGATCTTGAACTTGCGCGGTAAAAAAGCGAATTCGGGGTGCAGCGTGGTCCACTGGCGGATGATTTCCGCATAGGGGCGTGGGTCCACGATCTCGTCCACGGCAATGCCGGCCAGGGCATCGGTGGTGGTGTTGCGGATGCAGTTGCCGCTGGTCTGGATGCCGTGCATGTCCACAGTGGCCAGCAGGTCCATCACATCCGCACTTTTGGACAGCGGAATCCAGTTGAACTGCACATTGGTGCGGGTGGTGAAGTGGGCGCAGTTCTTGGGCAGGAAGGTGGTGCCCAGCTTGCCCTGGCCTTCCATGGCGGCCTTGAAGACGGCCGCTTCGGGTTCGTCGTATTCGCGGGCGATCTGGGCCAGCACGCGCAGCTGGCGGCTGGCGATTTCGCCGTAAGGCACAGCCACGCGCAGCATGGGGGCGTAGCGCTGCACATACCAGCCGTTTTGCAGGCGCAGTGGGCGGAAGTTGTCTTCGGGCAGCTTGCCGGTCTGCCAGCGCGTGAGCTGGTCACGGAATTGCCGTGCCCGCTGTTGCACAAATTGTCGGTCGAATTCTGTGTATTGGTACATCGTGGTCAGTGCAGTTCAGTGCGTGCAACTCAAATCAAGATCAGTTTGAAGCCCGCCCAGGCGAGCAACAGCGAGAGGATGGAGCGAATCAGGCGCTCGGGCGTGCGGGTCACCAGGCGCGAACCCAGCCAGATGCCCGGCAGTGAGCCAGCCAGCAATTGTGCAAGCAAAGGCCAGTCCACCGAGCCCAGCGAGGCGTGGCCGAGGCCCGCCACCAAGGTCAGGGGCACGGCATACGCAATGTCGGCACCAATGATGCGCGGCAGGGGCAGCATGGGGTAGACCAGCAGCAACACCGTGACGCCGATGGCGCCCGCGCCCACCGAGGTAAAGGTGACCAGCGTACCGATGACGGCACCCATCAGCACGGGCAGGCTCCAGTGGCGAGGGCGTGTGGGGTCGCCCGTGTGGCTCTTGCGGGCCGCGGCTTCGGCCGCCTGGCGCTGGGCAGAAAACGCCACCACCTTATAGAGGGTGGCCGCTGCCGTCAGCAGCAGGGCAAAACCCAGGGTGGTGGTCATCACACGCTGCGCGGTGCTGCTGGCCGGGCCCATCACCTTGAGCGCCCACAGCGCCAGCAACGCGGCCGGAATGCTGCCTGCGCAAAGCTGGCCCACCACTTTCCAGGGCACCAGGCGCTGGCGGGCCAGGCTGACGGTGCCGCCCATCTTGGTGAAGGCCGCGAACAGCAGGTCGGTGCCCACGGCCATGTGGGGCTTGATGCCAAAGAAGAAAATCAGGATCGGCGTCATCAGCGAGCCACCGCCCACGCCGGTCAGGCCCACAATCAGCCCGACCGCAAAGCCCGCAAAAACAAACGCCAATTCATGCATGGGTGCGAATGTAGGGGAGAGGCTTATGGAAGCAAACTATTGTTTCGCTCTGCTGATATGTCAATTTGCTTATAAGCAAGTGTGGGCGCGGTTTTTTAACGCGTTTTCAGCGTTTACAGACGCTCCGTTCCCAGCGCCCTGGCCAGCTTGGCGTCCAGCGGCAGGGGTTCACCTTGCAGGCGGGCTGCCAGCAGCTCGCCACAGAGCAGCGCCAGCGTCAGCCCCCGCGCGCCCATGGCGGTGTTGACCCACAGGCCCGGAAGGTCCGTGGCGTCCACAGGGCCGACGATGGGCAGGCGATCCGGCGCGGTGCAGCGCACGGCGGCCCAGGCTTTCAGGGCAGGCGGCGCTGCTGGCCCCCCTTCGGGTTCTGACGTTGCGGTGGGGGGAGCGAGCGACCCTTGGTGGAACGCGGGCGCCAATTGCGGTGCTATTGCGGGCAGCAGTGCCTGCAACTTGCCCCAGTTGGTGGAATGGGCTGCCTGAACGTCGGCGGCGCTGGGCGGCAGGGCCTGCACATCCCGCTCAAACGTGGAGCCCATTACCCAACCCCAGCCCTGGCGGCTACCCGCATCGCCGCCGAGCGGAAAGCGGGGCACCAGGTTGCCGTTGCCGTTGGCCGGAAACGGCAGCAGCGGCGCCGCAGGGTCTGCATGGTCCCCCCACGACACCTGCCCCCGAACCGGCTGCAAAGGCCAGCGGTGGTTGAGCAGCTCCAGGCTGCCAGCGCCCGCCGCAATGACCACCGTGGGTGCCTCGGCCAGCACTTGGCCCTGGGCGTCCAGCGCCTGCCAGACCGGGGCGGCAGGGTGGTCATGGGCGGCGGGGGGCTCGGCACGTCGTAGCTGTGCCACCTGGCAGCCGCCTTGCCAGCGTATGCCGGGCTGCGCCAGCAAGGCGGTGGCCAGGCGGGCCGGGCGCACCCAGCCTGCCTGGTGGTGCCAGCAGGCGGTGGCATCGGGCGGTAGCTGGGCGGCAGCCAGGGTGGCGGGGGGCGCAGGCTCGCTCCAAGCGGCGCCTGGGCCATCCAACCAACCGGGCGACAGGCCGGGCGTGCCATCGGTGCGATGCTCCAGCACGCCGCAAGGGTCCCAGTCCACGCCCTCGCTCAGCAGCCAGCAGGCCTGCTCCAGCGTGGTGCGGATGCCGCTGCGCGACAGGCGCGACAGCACGCTGTCGTCGGGCGACACATGGGGCGCAAACACCCCGGCGGGCAGGGCCGATGCGCCTGCGGCGGGCTCGGAGGCCTGGTCCAGCACTGTGACCTGCCAGCCGCGCCGGGCCAGGCTGGCAGCGGCGGCGGCGCCTGCAATGCCGCCGCCGATCACGATGCAGGGGCCGGGCAGGGCGGGTTCGGGCGTGGCCACAGGCTGGCGCGTGGCGCGCGGCTCCCAGCGTGGGTTGTAGGTGGCGTGCAGGTTGTCGCGCTTGGGCGGCACGCCGGGCACGCGGTTCACTTCAAAGCCACATTGCGCCAAGCCATCGCGCACGGCGCGTGCGATGGTCCAGGTGGCCAGCTGTGTACCGCGATGGCAACAGCGCGCCACTGCCTTCAGAGTGTGCAGGTCCCAGCTTTCGGGGTTGCGCTGGGGGCTGAAGCCGTCGAGGTAGATGGAATCCACCGTCAGGTTCTGCTGGCGCAGCATGGTCTGGGTGTCGCCCACATACAGGGTGAGCAGTACCCGGCCTTCATCAAAGCGCAGGCGGTGCACGCCCGGCAGCAGGCCCCACCACTGGCGTTGCAGTGCTTCTGCCAGCGGCGCCAGCTCGGGGTGGACCGAGGTGGCGCGCAGCAGGTCGCCTGCACTCACGGGCCAGGCTTCGGTCGATACGAAATGCAGCAGCGTGGGACGCTGCAGGTCGGCCCGCCACGCGGCCCAGGTCACCAGAAAGTTCAGGCCAAAGCCAAACCCTGTCTCCAGAATGCGCCATTGCGGCTGCCCCGCCCAGGCCTCGGGCAGGCCACAGCCGTGCAGAAACACCCGGCGGGCCTGGGTGAGGCCGCCGTTTTCGCTGTGGTAGCGATCGCCGAAGCGGGGGCTGTAGGGGGTGCCGTCCGGCAGCCACTCGATGGGTTCAGTCATGGAAACGGCAAAAGGCCGGCGTGGGGCCGGCCTGTTGGAAAGAGAAGGCGGTTTTTACCGCGAACCGCTCCAGGGTGCGTTGCGCTGCGTCACGCGCTGGGCGGGACATATCCCGCCGCAGCGTCAGCACCGCTGCCAAAAAAGTGGTTTTAGCGAAACCACTTTTTGCAGCGCTGCACTGCGCTTCGCTCCATTACGCACTGGGCGGGACGTATCCTGCCGCGGCATCTGCACCGCTGCCGAAAAAGTGATTCTCCATCTGGCGCGCCAGGTACTGGCGGGCGCGCGCATCGGCCAGGTTCAGGCGGTTTTCATTGACCAGCATGGTCTGGTGCTTGAGCCAGCCGGCCCAGGCTTCCTTGCTCACGCTTTCCCAGATGCGCTTGCCCAGTTCGCCAGGGTAGGGTGGAAAGTCGAGGCCTTCGGCTTCCTTGCCGAGCTTGATGCATTGAACGGTGCGTGCCATGGGAATTCCTTGTAGTGGGGGCCAGCGAAAAAGGCTTCGCTCAGATGATTTGGATATTAAGAACTGAAATCTCAGTAGTTCCAGTTTTGAAGAGGGCCTTCCAGAATGCGTTCCATCGGTGATTTGCACCGCAACACATTCACAAAAGAGGCCCTCCCATGAACTTTCGCCGCGACTTTATCAAGTTTCCCTTCGCCGCCGCCCTGGTGGGCAGTTTGGCCCTGACGGCATTGCCGTCGTTTGCACAGTCTGTGACGCTGCTCAATGTGTCGTACGACCCGACGCGCGAGCTGTATGTGGAGTTCAACCAGGCGTTTGCCAAGCACTGGAAGGCCAAGACCGGCCAGGACGTGACCATCAAGCAGAGCCACGGCGGCTCGGGCAAGCAGGCACGCTCCATCATCGACGGGCTGGACGCCGACGTGGCCACGCTGGCCCTTGCGGGCGACACCGATGCGCTGCACACCAACGGCGGCTGGATTCCCAAGGACTGGCAAAAGCGCCTGCCGCACAACAGCTCGCCCTACACCAGCACCATCGTGCTGGTGGTGCGCCAGGGCAACCCCAAGGGCATCAAGGACTGGGACGACCTGGTGCGCGCCGATGTGAAGGTGATCACGCCCAACCCCAAGACCTCGGGCGGCGCGCGCTGGAACTACCTGGCCGCCTGGGAGTTCGCCAAGCGCAAGTACGGTGGCGACGCCAAGGCCAAGGACTTCGTGGCCAAGCTGTACGGCAACGTGCCCGTGCTCGACACCGGCGCGCGCGGCTCCACCATCACCTTTGCGCAGCGCAACCAGGGCGACGTGCTGATTGCGTGGGAGAACGAGGCCTACCTGCTCGAAAAAGAGTTCGGCACCAAGTTCGACGTGATCGCGCCGTCGATCTCCATCCTGGCCGAACCCGCCGTGTCGGTGGTAGACAAGAACGTGGACAAGAAGGGCACCCGTGCCGTGGCCGAGGCCTATCTGCAGTACCTCTACACCGAAGAAGGCCAGGACATTGCGGGCAAGCACTTCTACCGCCCCGCCGTGTCCGAAAAGGCCAAGGCCAAGTACGCCAAGCAGTTCCCCAAGTTGAACCTGTTCACCATCAACGACGCGTTCGGTGGCTGGGACAAGGCGGCCAAGGACCACTTTGCGGACAACGCGAGCTTTGACCAGATCTACACCAAAAAATAGGCTCACCCCGAAGCGGCCTTCAGCCGCCTCCCCTCAAGGGGCGCCACCGCTGGACCGGCGAAGCCGGATCCAGGGTGGCGCTGGTCTGACCACGCCCTCTGGAATCCTCTCTTATGTCCGCTCTTCTCATCGCTGGTAGCCCCTCCGAGCGTTCCCGCTCTGCCGCCTTGCTGGATGCCGTGGCCCAGCGCCTCTCGGTGCGTGGTGCGCTGGTGGACCGCATCCACATCCGCGACCTCTCGCCCCAGGCGCTGCTGCTGGCCGACTTTGGCCACCCCACGGTGGTGCATGCCATCGACCAGGTGGCCGATGCCAGCGTGCTGGTGGTGGCCACCCCGGTCTACAAGGCGGCCTACAGCGGCGTGCTCAAGATGTTTCTGGACCTGCTGCCGCAAACGGCCCTCAAGGGCAAGACTGTGCTGCCCCTGGCCACGGGCGGCAGCCCGCACCACATGCTGGCGCTCGATTACGCGCTGCGGCCCGTGCTGCAGTCGCTGGGCGCCAAAAGCATCCTGCCGGGCATCTACGCCACCGACGCCCAGGTCACGCTGACGCCCGAGGGCAGCTACCACGTGCAGGCCGACATTGCCGCCCGGCTGGACGATGCGGTGAACGTGCTGGTGACCGAAACCCTGCGCCCGTCGCCCGCCCAGGCCACCCGGTTTGCGCCGGTGCCGTTCTCGCAGGTGCGATGTAGCGTCTGACGCGGGCCCGGCGCTGCGGCAGGCCCTCAGTGCCAGCGCCACCTTCCTTCCCCTTCATTTTCATTTTTGATTTTGCTGCGCCGGGTGCGCGGGCAGGGCGGTGTGCCGCCTGCTGCCAACCCAGCCCGGTCGCCCATCCCACAACTGTTTTGAATCTGGAATCCGCACCATGAACGAACTGAACCGCTTCTCCCTGCAACGCCGCCAACTGCTGGCTGCGGTTGCTGCCACGACGGCAACGGTCGCAACGCCCCAGGCCTGGTCGCAAAACGCTGGCCGCGTGCTGCGCGTGGGCCACCAAAAGGGCTGGCTCTCCATCCTCAAGGGCCGTGGCACGCTCGAAAAGCGCCTGGCCCCGCTGGGCGTCAAGGTCACCTGGACCGAATTCAACGCAGGCCCCGTGCAGCTTGAAGCGCTCAACGTCGGCTCCATCGACTTCGGCGACGTGGGCGAAGCCCCGCCCATCTTTGCCCAGGCGGCAGGCGCCCCGCTGGTCTATGCCGGTGCCACCGTGCCGCGCCCTGCGCTGGAGGCGGTCATCGTTCCCAGCGGTTCGCCCATCCGCAGCGTGGCCGACCTCAAGGGCAAGCGCGTGGCCTACAACAAGGGCTCCAACGTGCAGTATTTCCTGGTCAAGCTGCTCGAGAAGAACGGCCTGAAATACGGTGACGTGCAATCCATCTTCCTGGCCCCGGCCGACGCGCGGGCCGCGTTTGAACGCGGCGCGATCGATGCCTGGATCATCTGGGACCCCTTCCTCGCCGCCGCGCAAAAGCAGCTCGATGCGCGCCTGCTGGTCGATGCCACGGGCGTGGTCAACAACCGCGCCTACTACTTCACCTCGCGCGATTTCGCCACCAAAAACGCCGACGTGCTGCGCATTGCCATCGAAGAGGTCAATGCCATCGACACCTGGGTCTCCAAGAACAAGGACGCCGCCGCTGCCGAGCTGTCGGCCGTGCTGGGCCTGGACAAATCCATCACCGACCTGTACCTGAGCCGCGCCCGCTTCGGCACTGCGCCCGTCACGCGCGAGATCCTGTCCGAGCAGCAGGCGATTGCCGACACCTTCTTCGACCTGAAGCTCATCCCCAAGAAGCTCAACCTGCTGCACGCCGCGCCGGTTGATCTGCTGTGAATCGGGCCATGAAAGGACACATCGCCATGACCCACCTCACCGTCCACCCAGAGCGCCGCCGCGCACTGCAGCTGCTGGGCGTTACCGCTTTCAGCTGGGCGCTGGCCAGCCGCTATGCCCACGCGCAAAGCGCAGCCGTGCAAGGGCCTGAGCAACTGCGCATTGGTTATCAGAAGTCGGCCGTCAACCTCGTCATCCTGAAGCAGCAGGGCGTGCTGGAAAAGCGCTTTCCGGGCACGCGGATCAGCTGGCTGGAGTTCCCGGCTGGGCCGCAGCTGCTGGAGGCGCTGTCGGTCGGCAGCCTCGAATTCGGCCTGACCGGCGACTCGCCCCCCGTGTTTGCACAGGCCGCCGGCAAAGACCTGCTCTACGTGGGCGCCGAGCCACCCAAGCCCGACAGCTCCGCGCTGCTGGTGCTCAAGGACTCGCCCCTGCGCACCCTGTCCGACCTCAAGGGCCGCCGCATTGCCGTGCAAAAGGGCAGCAGCGCCCACTACCTGCTGGTGCGCGCCGTGGAGCGCGCGGGCCTGCAGTGGACCGATATCCAGCCCGTGTACCTGACCCCTGCCGATGCGCGCGCCGCGTTCGAGCGCATAAGCGTGGACGCCTGGGCCATCTGGGACCCGTTCTACGCCGCCACCGAGCTGGCCATCCAGCCCCGCGTGCTGGCCACGGGGCGCGACCTGGCCAGCAGCAACAACTCCTTCTACCTGGCGGCCCGCCCGTTTGTGCAAGCCCACCCACAGGTGCTGCGCGTGCTGTTTGAAGAACTCAGCCGTGCCGACCGCCTGGCGCAAGAGGCGCGCAAGGACGCGATCAAGCTCATTTCCGACTTCAGCGGCCTGGACGCGGGCGTGGTGAGCCTGTTCATCCAGCGCCGTCCCTCGTCGCCCGTGGGGCTGTTGAGCAACGCCACGGTGGCCGACCAGCAGCGTGTGGCCGACGCGTTCTTCAAGCTCGGCCTGATCCCCAAACCCGTGAACGTGGCCGACATCGTGTGGCGGCCAGCGGCAGCGCAACTGGCCGCTGCCACCTCCAAGCCCTGAGTCACATCCGCCACATCCACCGCATCCAACCCATATCTATTCCGAGGCATTCATGAAAATTTTCTGGTTCATCCCCACCCACGGCGACAGCCGCTACCTGGGCACCGCCAAAGGCGCACGCCAGCTCAACCACGACTACTTGAAGCAGGTCGCAGTGGCGGCCGACAGCCTGGGCTACGAAGGCGTTCTCATCCCCACCGGCCGCTCGTGCGAAGACCCGTGGGTGGTGGCGTCCAGCCTGCTGCCCGTCACGCGCAACCTCAAGTTTCTGGTGGCCGTGCGCCCTGGCCTGCACCAGCCCGCGCTGGCTGCGCGCATGGCCGCCACGTTCGATCGCCTGTCCGGCGGGCGCCTGCTCATCAACCTGGTCACCGGCGGCGACCAGGCCGAGCTGGAGGGCGACGGCGTGTTCCTGGACCACGCCACGCGCTACGAACAGTCGGCCGAGTTCATCCGCATCTGGCGCGAGATTCTGGCGCGCAGCCACCGGGGCGAGAGCCTGGACTTTGAAGGCCAGCACCTCTCGGTGAAAGGGGCCAAGCTGCTCTTTCCGCCGCTGCAGCAGCCCCACCCGCCCGTGTACTTTGGCGGCTCGTCGCCCGCAGCACACGACCTGGCGGCCGAGCAGGTGGAAACCTATCTGACGTGGGGCGAGCCACCGGCCGAAGTGGCGAAGAAGGTGGCTGACGTGCGCGCCCGTGCCGCCAAACATGGCCGCACCGTCAACTTCGGCATCCGCCTGCACGTCATCGTGCGCGAGACCGAGAAACAGGCCTGGGCCGCTGCCGAAGAACTCATCAGCCATGTGACCGACGACACCGTGGTGCGCGCCCAGGCCGTGTTTGCGCGCATGGACTCCGAAGGCCAGCGCCGCATGGCTGCGCTGCACGCCGGTGGCGCCAAGCGCAGCCGCAAGGACCTGGAGATCAGCCCCAACCTGTGGGCCGGCGTGGGCCTGGTGCGTGGTGGCGCGGGCACGGCCCTGGTGGGCGACCCCCAGACAGTGGCTGCACGCATCGAGGAATACGCAGCGCTGGGGCTGGACACCTTTGTGCTGTCGGGCTACCCGCACCTGGACGAGGCCTACCGCTTTGCCGAGCTGGTGTTCCCGCTGCTGCCCCTGCCGCTGCGCAACCAACTGGCCAGCGGCAACCCCTTGTTTGGAAACCCGCTGGGCCCGTTTGGCGAAACCGTGGCCAACGACTTTGTGCCGCGCGCGTCGCAAAGCTGACTTGTCCCCGAACCGGAACTCTCCATGACACACATCGCAAGAGAACTGCAGGTATCCCCGGTGGCCGACGCCGTGGACCTGCCCATCGAAGGGCCGTTTTTGCCCGCACCCGTGGCCCGCTTTCTCGCCAGCGTCGCACAGCGCCTCTTGCCCTGGGCCGTGCCCATCGGCCTCATCGCGCTGTGGCAAATCGCATCGTCACAGGGCTGGTTGTCTACCCGCGTGTTGCCTGCACCGCTCGAGGTCGTCAAGGCCGCGTGGACGCTGGCCGCTTCGGGCGAACTGTGGACCCACGTCCAGGTCAGCGCGGGCCGCGCGCTGGCCGGGCTTGCCGTTGGCGGCGGCCTGGGCCTGGCGCTGGGCCTACTCACCGGCTCGGTCAAGCTGTTCGAAACGCTGCTCGACTCCACCATCCAGATGGTGCGCAACATCCCTGCGTTGGCGCTGATCCCGCTGGTGATCCTGTGGTTCGGCATCGACGAATCGGCCAAGCTGTTCCTCATCAGCGTTTCGGTGTTCTTCCCCATCTACCTCAACACCTTTCACGGCATCCGCAATGTGGATCCGGGGCTGATCGAGATGGGCCGCACCTATGGCCTTGGCCGCTGGCAGCTCTACCGGCAGATCATCCTGCCCGGGGCGCTCTCCAGCATCCTGGTGGGGCTGCGGTTCTCGCTGGGGTTGATGTGGGTGATCCTGATCGTGGCCGAGACCATCTCGGCGCAGGCGGGCATCGGCTACCTCACGATGAACGCGCGGGAGTTTCTACAGACCGACATCGTGCTCGTGGGCATCCTGCTGTATGCGCTGCTGGGCAAGCTGGCCGACGTCTTCGCCAAGGGTCTGGAGCGCTACTGGCTGAGGTGGCATCCCGGGTACCAGGCATGAGCATCCCCCTGAGCCGCTACGCGGCTTCCCCCTTCTCTCTACGCGCTGCGCGCTACGGGAAGGGGGACGACGCCAGCGCGGCGGGGCGGCCCTTGCGCGGCGTCCCTGGCATTGGGCCTCGCCGAGCGCAGTCATTGCGCCCAGGTACTCACTTTTTTATAGCTGCTAGCGCTTTTTAGACATGCGCAGGAGGCAATTTTGACTAGAAATATTACCCCGCCATCGCAGCCACAAGGCGTCCGCCTGGAAGTGCGTGGCGTGGACAAACGCTACGGCACGCGCGACGTGCTCAAGAAGACCGAGCTGGTCATCGAGCCCGGCCAGTTCGTCGCCATCGTGGGCCGCAGCGGCTGCGGCAAGAGCACGCTGCTGCGCCTGGTGGCGGGGCTCGAATCCGTCTCGGGCGGTGCGATCCGCCTCGACGGCCAGGACGTTGCGGGCCTGAGCAGCGACACCCGCATCATGTTCCAGGACTCGCGCCTGCTGCCCTGGAAACGTGTGGTGGACAACGTGGCCCTGGGCCTGCCACCCGCGCAGCGTGGCGCAGCGGCCGATGTGCTGGCCCGCGTGGGCCTGGGCGACCGGCTGGGCGAATGGCCCGCGCGCCTGTCGGGTGGCCAGCGCCAGCGTGTGGCCCTGGCCCGTGCCCTGGTGCACAACCCGCGCCTCTTGCTGCTCGACGAACCGCTGGGCGCGCTGGATGCGTTGACCCGCATCGAGATGCACCGCCTCATCGAAGGCCTGTGGCGCAGCAGCGGCTTCACCGCGCTGCTGGTCACCCACGACGTGCAAGAGGCCGTGGCCCTGGCCGACCGCGTGATCCTGATCGAGGACGGCCAGATCGCGCTGGACCAGCGCATCGACCTGCCGCGTCCGCGTTCACATGGCGACGCCGCGTTTGCCGCCATCGAAAAACGCATCCTCGACCGTGTGCTGCAAAAGCCCGATGGGGAGCCTGCGCACGAGGTTTCCTGGCCCGGCGTGCCTGCGCATGGCTTGCGCTGGGCGGTCTGATTTCTCTCTCTCTTTTCGTTTGCTTGTTTTTCTTTCTCTGACCTCTTTTTCAACGGACTATTCAAGGAGAACCCCATGTCCATCCAAGCTATCAACGTACGCAACCAGTTCAAGGGCAAGGTCCGCGAAATCATTCGCGGCGACGTCGTCTCCGAGGTCGATGTCGAGACGCCCTGGGGCGTCGTCACCTCGGTCATCACCACCCGCTCGGTGGACGACCTGGGCCTCATCGTCGGTTCCGACGTGGTCGCGCTGGTCAAGTCCACCGAGGTGTCGATTGCGAAGCTGTGAGGCGATCATGTAGCCGAAAATTTGGATTAAATGGGGCTCCAGCGCTTGGTGGGTAAGCGCTGGTAGCTATGAAAACGGGAGTATTTCTTTGGATGAGTGCATCCAAAGCTGGTTTGAACGTGACGCCATGGATCGTTGAACATCCAGCTGCGGGCCGGTGTGATGGGGCACACACTGTCACCGGCAGCTAAGCCACACCGAAACGCCAAAGTTATAGTGACGACCGAAACGGTATGCCGGGTTTGTCGGAGTTTCTACACTTGTGCATTTGTACAGCGCATCCTTCGCAAGCCCAGGTCACAAGTCACTCTCAGGAGGAAGCTGTGTCCAGAATATCCAGCATCGCCCAGCCGTTAGGCCTCACAACAAACAGAGGGAGATTCATGCCAAAGCCAAAAGTCGTCTTCGTCGTCGGACACTCAGACTGGGGCAAGTCCAAGACACTCCGCGCACTCACAAACGACAACTATCGGGTGCGACGAACGACGATTTCCGGGGTTGAGTACTTCGTTCGTCGCATGTCAAACGACGATCTGCCAGAGAGCTTCGTCGACTGGATGACTACGGTCAACCCAGAGCGGTGGCCGAACATTCTCGCCGCCCTATGCCCAGATTTCGAAACCTCTGAGAAAAAGACAGCCGCTGTTCTTCAGGTACTCCAAAACAAGGGCTACAAACTTTTTTTCTGGGTTCTACATAAGAAGTTCGGAGTCAACGAGTTCATTCAATCCAGCGAAATCGCCCGACTGCGAACATTCGGCAAGGTCGAAGTAGTCAAAGACGAATGGGAAGCGAGCGTTCGAGGTAGGAAGTTCAAGGCCTTCATCACGTCTATCCAGTGACACCAAACCCTTCTATCGAGAGGGATGTCCAAGGGCTAACGCCCTCGGATGCCCTCGTGTCAAACGTTAGGAGTCCCCAATGACTGATGTGAACACGTCCCTTTGCGAGAATGCTATCCGGTGCATGAACTTGCTGCACAGACTGCTTGGTGTCTGGTTGTTCTTGTGTTTGATCGCAGCTTACTTGCCTACTGCTAGTACAGGCGCACAACTACAGCTTCCTTTTACGGAGGTGAACGTGCCAGTCGACTCGGCACGATGGACATGCGCTGTCGCGATTTTTGTTGCTGGAATCGTAGGCTGCGTAATGCTGAGGCAGGTGCGCGGCCTGTGCGCGTATCTCTCGAGAACTGAACACGTTGCTGTCGTGCTCACCTACCCTTCTATAGCTACGCTTGGGACACCTGGACAGAGAATGTTTTTTGGTCAGGCGTTAGCAGGTATCCAATACTTCGTAGGTATTCAACTTTGGTCGCCAATGCCCCGCATGTTCGGGGGCGCCCCAGACATAGGCCTAGCCTTCTTGTATGCAGCGCCAATGTTTTGGTTCGCATGGGATCTTCGAGATTGGCAGAAAGGTCTAACTCCCGACATGAAGCTGCCAAAGATAACTGGTGCTGGTGAGTGAGCGTGACGCCCGACTCTTCAATCGACATGTCCTGGTAAGCCGGGTCATGCCTCCCATCTCAAACGTTGAGACCTCAAAAAAGCCCATCAACTTCTCCCGGTTGCAAACCATGCCAAACCCCCACCCCCACTACAACCCCAAAACCGCCCCCAACGCGAGCACCTGGCTTGCTCTGCCCGAGGCCCAGCGGATCAAGGCTGTTACCACCTTCCACTAACTAAGCGAGGAGCCGTGCGGCAACCTGCAGGCCCACACCGCCCTGCATGTGGTTGTCGAAAACCAGCTCGCAGAAGGGTTCGACCCCACCGTCCGCGCCTTGCAGCGGCTGCGCGGCGAGGGCTTGTCGCGGCACGAGGCCATCCATGCGGTGGCGGCGGTGCTGGCAGAGCATCTGTACGCTGCGATGAGCGGCAACGGGCCTGCACCGGACCCGGTGGTGCGGCAAGAGGCGTTGGCGCGGGATCTGGATGTGCTGTCCGCCGCAAGTTGGAGGGCCAAATACGGCGAGGCATAGCGCTCGGCTGTGTTGGTGGTTTGTGCGCCTTGGGGCAGCGTGTAACTTGATGGAGTGGTTTGATTCCTGGGGGCGGCTTGTCACCTCATAATGTGATTGGAAATGGCCTTGGCGCTTGATAGATAAGCGCGAACAGCTATCAAAAAATGAGTTCCCTGCCGCCAACTGCCTGGCGAGCGGCAGGATGCCAGTGGCCTGTGCAAACGGCCGTGCCCAGGGGCTTGGCGCCCCGTGCCCACCGATCCATCCCAACCCCAGCACACACCCGAAATCCCCGCAGCTGTTTGCGTTCACGAACAATCCTGCACCACCACATCCTTGACCACGGCCAGCGCCCGGGCCAGGTCTTCAAGCGCCACCGACCCCAGCGCGATGCGCAGCGCGTGGGGCACATGGGTGGTGGTGGCAAACCCTTCGGCGGTCGACACGGACACTCCGCGTTCTGCCAGGGTGGCGGCGATGCGGTCGGCCCGTTGGTCGTCGCCCAGCGGCAGCCAGATGAAGTAGGAGTTCGGGTGCCGTACCAATTTCAACCCCGCCAGCGCCCGGGTGGCAATGGCCTGGCGCTGCGCGGTGTCTGCGCGTTTGTCGGCCTCCAGCCGGGCCACGGTGCCGTCTTCGATCCAGCCGCAGGCGATGGCGGTGACGACTCCGGCCGTGTTCCAGGCGGTGGCACGCACGGCGCGTTCGATGGGGCCGATCAGTTCGCGCGATGTGGCCACAAAGCCAAACCGCAAGCCCGTGGCCACGTTCTTGGACAGGCTGGAGAGGTACACCGTGCGCTCGGGTGCCAGCGCCGCGATGGGGGGCGGCGCCTCGGGCGCAAGGTAGGCATAGGGTGCGTCTTCGATCACCAGCAGGTCGTGTGCACGCGCAATGCCCACCAGGCGCTTGCGGGCGCGGGCGCCCATCACGCAGCCCAGCGGGTTGTGCAGGGTGGGCATGGTGTAGATGGCACGCACGGGCCGGGTGTCGCACAGGCGCTGCAAGGCGTCCAGGTCGGTGCCAGCGGGGCCCACGGGCACCGGGGTCAGGTCCAGCCGCAGGCGTTCGGCCAAAACCCGAAAGCCGGGGTAGGTGAGAGCGTCTACCGCCACGACGTCGCCGGGGTTGAGCAGGCCCATGGCCGCCACAGCCATGCCGTGCTGCGCGCCGTTGACGATGAGCACCTGCTCGCCCGTCACTTGCAGCTGGCGCGTCTTCAGGTGCCCGGCCACGATGGCGCGTTCATGCGGCCGGCCGCCGTAGGGGTGGTAGTGCAGCAGCGATTCCAGGTCGCCGGAGGCGGCCAGCTTGCGCAGGGCATCCCGCAGCAGGTCTGCCTGACCCGGCACGCTGGGGTTGTTGAACGAGAGGTCTGCGGCGCTGGGCGCGGGCGTGGTGAGGTCGGCGTCGGCACCGCGCGGGGAGGCGGGGTCGCGCACAAAGGTGCCGCGCCCGGTTTCGCCCACCACCAGGCCGATGGCCTCCAGCTCGGCATACACGCGGCTGGCCGTGGCCAGCGCCAGTCCATGCCGCTGGGCCAGTGCGCGGTGGGTGGGCAGGCGTGTGCCCGGCCGCAGCTGCCCCGCGCGGATGTCCGACGCCAGTGCGTCCACCACTTGCTTGTACCGAACCTGGCCCATGGCGTTGTGCCCCTGCGTTGAAACGTATCTATGACAATTTTTTGATTGTATTGAATGCCGTCGATAGGATGCGCTTCGCACATTCCGTGCCTCATTCACTCTCCTTTCCGCTACAGAACAGGACTCCATCGCCATGCGCATCGCCATCCTGACCTTCGACGGTTTCAACGAACTCGACTCCCTGATTGCCCTCGGCCTGCTCAACCGGGTGAAGAAACCGGGGTGGGAGGTGTCGCTGTGCTGCCCTACAGACCAGGTGCGTTCCATGAACGGCGTGACGGTGCAGGCCCAGTCGCTGCTGCCCTATGCGCGGTCAGCCGATGCCGTGCTGGTGGGCAGCGGCGTGAAGACGCGTGAGGTGGTGCAGGACGCCGCCCTGATGGCGGAGCTCGCCTTCGATCCGGCGCGCCAGTTGCTGGGCGCTCAGTGTTCGGGGGCTTTGATCCTGGCCAAGTTGGGGCTGCTTGACGGCGTGCCGGCCTGCACCGACCTGACCACGAAACCCTGGGTGCAAGAGGCTGGTGTCACCGTGCTGAACCAGCCTTTCTTTGCCAAGGGAAACGTGGCCACGGCGGGCGGGTGCCTGTCGGCGCAGTACCTGGCCGCCTGGTTGATCGCGAGGCTGGCAGGGCCCGAGGCGGTCCGCGAGGTCATCCACTACTTTGCCCCGGTGGGCGAGAAGGAGGAATATGTCGCCCGCGCCCTGGGACATATCGAAAACCAGGGTGCCACAACGAGCTGCTGAGCCGCGCGCGCACCTGCGAAAGGCATCACTCAGGCCTGCAGCGTGCTGCAAGCCCCTTGGTGGCGTTGGCGCTGGGTGGCGGCTAGAGGCGCTGGGTAGGCGCAGTCTTTACGCCGCACTCAGGGCCAAGGCCGGGACGCGGCCGCGCATCCTGCCACCGCCACCCCCATGGCCCGGCAGCGTGAATACCGCCACGGCGTTCACCAGATCCTGTGCCTGGGTGCGCATGTTGTTGGCGGCGGCGGCCATTTCTTCGACCAGCGCTGCGTTTTGCTGGGTGGCCTGGTCGATCTGGCTGACCGCTTCGCCGATCTGGGTGACGCCGGTGCTTTGTTCGCTGCTGGCTGCGGTGATCTCGCCCACGATGCCGGTGACGCTGCGGATGGCGTTGACCACCTCGGTCATGGTGGCACCGGCTTTGTCCACCTGTGCGGTGCCACGTGCCACACGCTCCACACTGGTGGAGATCAGGAGCTTGATTTCCTTGGCCGCGTCGGCCGAACGGCCAGCCAGGTTGCGCACCTCGCTGGCCACCACGGCAAAGCCCCGGCCTTGTTCGCCGGCTCGGGCGGCTTCCACGGCCGCGTTCAGCGCCAGGATATTCGTCTGAAAGGCAATGCCGTCGATCACGCCAATGATGTCGGCGATTTTCTGGGAACTTTCGTGGATGCCCTTCATGGTCTGCACCACCTCGGCCACCATGGCACCGCCTTCGGCCGCCACCGTGCTGGCGCTCAAGGCCAGCCGGTTGGCCTGAAGGGCATGGTCTGCGTTTTGTCGCACCGTGCTGCTCAGTTGCTCGGTGGAGGCGGCGGTTTCCTGTAGCGCGCTGGCCTGGTGTTCGGTGCGGCTGCTCAGGTCCAGATTGCCCTGGGCGATCTCGGTGCTGGCGTTGGCCACGCTGTCGGAGGTCTGGCGCACACTTGCCACCACGTTGGACAGGCTGGCCTGCATGGCCGCCAGGGCCTGCATCACGGCTGCCACCTCGTCCTTGCCGCTGGTGTCGATGGGCTGGCTCAAGTCGCCATGGGCCACCGCATCCGCCACTTGTCCGGCCCGCTGCAGCGGCCGCGTGATGCCACGCACCAGGGCCACACCAAAGAGTGCGGCAAACAGCACCCCGAGGGCGATCGAGCCAATCACGATCCAGCGGATGGTGCCAAACCGCTGCACGGCAGCGTCGTACTCGTCCCGGGCTTCCTTTTGGGTCAGGGCCAGCAGCGCACCCATGTCGCTGCCTATGGGGTCGTACAGGTCGTCGAACTTGCGCACCACCAACACCCGCGCCGTGGCCACGTCGGCGTCCTTCAGCGCTGCCAGCGCGGGGGCCAGCCCCTCTTTCATGATCTTCTGGCGCTGCTCGCCAATGGCCTGGATGTACTTCTGCCGCTCGGGGCTCATGGCGGTGGCCAGCAAAGCCTCCCAGGCCTGGTCGCTCTTGCCGATGTTGGCCTCTGCCTCTTCAATGGCCTTGGCCACTTTCTCCGGTGCTGGCGACAGCAGCGCGTTGGATACCAACTGCCGATTGCGGGTGGTCAGGTAGCGAAAGTCGGCTACCGCCCGCTGGGCCTGCATGCGGTTCTGGTACATCGACTCCATCGCCGCGTTGGACCTAGCGATGCCAAACAGGCCGATGGCCCCCAGCGCTACGAGGAGGGCAGAGAGCACGCCCACCAGCACCAGCAGTCTCGTGAATATCTTGAAATTTCTCATGCACGGTCCCTCTTGCCGTTTGTGTCACTGAATATTCAGAATACCGTGCGAGCCACCCCCGTTTGGCTTGGAACAGCGCCGAAAACGGTTGATTTCAGGGTAAATCGGGGTGTGTTTTTTGGACGCGTGCGATTGCCGTTTCGGCATCCCTGCGGTGCGCGTACTGGCTCTTCATCAGCGCGTAGAGACGGGACTGTCAAGACCTATCGGGTTCTGATTGAGTTCAGAATGGGCACATCCACAGTCCTCCATTTCAGTACCACGATGTCCGACCTTGACCCTGATGCCCAGCACCATAGGCGCCTATTGGTGGACCAGGTTCCGTCGATGCTCGCGTATTGGGACAGCCAATTGCTGTGCCGGTTCGCCAATCAGGCCTACGAGCGATGGTTTGGCGTATGCCGCGAGAAGCTGCTGGGCACCTCCATTCGCGACCTGCTGGGCCCGGAGTTGTTCGCGAAAAACGAGCCTTACATTCGCGGAGCGCTGGCGGGCAAACGGCAGATATTCGAGCGGATCGTACCGGGGCCAGGGGGTGTGCAGAGAAACAGCTTGGCGGAGTACATCCCGCATATCGTCGATGGAGTCGTGCAGGGTTTCATGGTGCAGGTCACCGAACTGACCGAGCTGAAGCAAATCCAGGAAGCCCTGCGCCGGGAACAGGAGCAGCGTGCACAGATCGAAAAGCATGCCGCCGAGGTGGAGGTGCTGCTGCGGGAACGCACGGAAATGCTTTATGTTCTTGCCCACGAAGTGAGGCAACCGCTGAACAACGCCTCCGCCGCAATGCAGAGCGCTCAGGCCGAGATGCGTGGTGCGGGCATGGGGGGCGCGTCCGAGCGGGTTGTGCAAGCCCAAGCCGTCATCGGCCAAGTGTTGACCAGCATCGACAACACCCTTGCCGTCGCCTCGCTGCTGGCGCGGCCGGACTCCATTGCGCTGGATGACACGGACATTGACACGTGGATTCGCATCGTCATCGCGGATTTGCCCGAAAGCGAACGCAACCGCATCCAGGTGCTCAGGGAGACGACCACACGGACGGTGGTCATGGACATGAGCCTGATGCGACTGGCCCTGCGCAACGTATTGTCAAACGCGTTGAAGTTCAGCCCCAACGGGTCGAAGGTGGTGGTGCGAGTGGCTGATTCAGATGAGCCTTTGGCTTTGATCGTGGATGTGACCGACACGGGGCCGGGCTTTTCTTCAGAGCTACGGGACAAACTCTTCACGCGCGGCGCACGAGGCGATCACAAGAATGCTGGCCATGGACTGGGCCTTTACATCGCCCGGCAGGTTATGCAGTTGCACGGCAGCACCGTCGGAGTCATAGGTACGGCGGCTGAAGGGACCACCCTGAGGTTGACCATCCACCAATCGGAGATGAGCGAATAGCGCAGTCACGCAGTCAGGTAGTAAGGCAGTCACATCATGCGCAGTGGAGCGCGAAAAACGTAGCCCACCCCGGATTTGGTTTGTAGGGGTACGGCTCCTGGCGTCGCACGCTCGATGCGCCGACGAAGCCGAAAAATGGTGCCGTTCAGCCCCCCGGATGCCTCAAAGTCTGCGGTCTTGCCCAGTTGGGCGAGCAAGGTCTCGCGGGGCACAACCTCTCCGTTGGCTTTGACGAAGCACTCGATCAGGGTTCGGTCCACATCGCTCAGGTCCACCACGGCACCATCGGGTGCAATCAATTGACCAACGCGTCCGTCCAGCCGCCACATGCTTTGAATGGGATCAATGGCGCTGGCCCGCCGTTGCACGGCTTCTATGGCCAGCGCGACCTGCTCGAACACCACAGGTTTTGTCAAATACATATCCGCTCCGGCGCGAATGACTTCCTTGAAGGTATCCGCCGAGGCGCGTCCTGAAACGACCAGAACCCCTGCATTGGTGCGCATGCGCAGGACTTTGATCAACTCCGTTCCGTCAATGCCGGGCAGCATCAGGTCGGCAATGTAGAAGTTGAAACCGTAGGGATCTGGGTGCGCGAGGAAGTCGCGACCATCAGCGAACGTACTCACGACGATCCCCTCGCCGCGCAAATAGCCGGCTAGGCCATCCACATACACCTGGTCGTCATCGATCAGGGTCAGGGTTTTGGGGAACATGTATCAAAGGGAGGGAGCGGGAGGGGCAGTTTAACCACAGCGTAGTGCATCAATGAGACGCAACATTTTCTTATCGCAAATAAATTTGCGGCATGCAAACAAATTTGATTCAAAATGTGTTGTCCGTTTTCCGTTGAATCTGTGGCAAGGGCCGTTGGATCAATCAACGCCCTGGTCGAGTAACGAACTACTGCTGTCCCCGCGAAGAGAAAAATGAAAAACCTCTCCATCAAGAAGCTCCTCTCGCTGGCGTTCGGTGCGCTTGCACTGCTGGTACTGGTCGTCAGCTTGTTTGCCCTACACGGGTTGAGCGGTGCAAACGACCGTTTCTCTGGCTATGTTCATGGCGCTGCGGAACGCGAGAGCCTGGCCACCGACGTGCGTACTCTCGCCAACCGCCGCGCCATCGGCGTGCGGGACATGGTCCTCGTCAAGAAGGATTCCGACCGCCAGTCAGCCAAGTCCATGGCTGTCAACGCCCATGCGCAGCTCCAGGTAACGCTCAAGTCGCTGAACGATGCAGTTTCAGGCGCTGCAGACGCCAATGAGCGCGAGCGTGCTCTGGTCAGCGCCATCGGAAAGATTGAATCCCAATATGGCCCCGTGGCAGTGGCTATCGTGGAACTGGCGGCTTCAGGCAAGCAAGATGAAGCCGTGGACAAAATGAACAACGAGTGCCGACCGCTGCTGGAGGCGCTGTTGACGGCTGTAGGTGACTACATCCGCTACAGCGGCGAACAGGCGAAGCTCAATGTCGAGTCATCTGCCATCGCATATGTCTCCCAACGCACCATGCTGGTTGTCATCAGCGCCTTTGCTGTTTTGCTGGCTGTGGTCCTTGGCTGGCTGATTCCTCGGCGTCTGGCGACCTCGCTCGGTGCGGAGCCGGGTGAACTCAGCGATATGGCCAAACGGGTGGCCCAAGGGGATCTCAGCCCCGTGCATGGCGCTGATGCCGCACCCAGTGGTAGCGTGTTGGCGTCCATGGGCGCCATGCAGGGTCAGCTGGTGGGATTGATAGGACAGGTTCGCAGCTCGGCCGATAGCATCGCCACGGCCAGCGCCCAGATCGCGGAGGGCAACAACGATCTCTCGGGGCGCACCGAACAGCAGGCTTCGGCACTCGAAGAGACAGCGGCTTCGATGGAGGAGCTCAGCTCGACCGTCAAACAGAACGCCGACAACGCCTATCAGGCGGACCAGTTGGCTCAGAGTGCCAGCGCTGTCGCCATCGATGGGGGCGCAGTCGTGAGCGAGGTGGTCGCCACCATGAAGGACATCAACGAAAGCTCCAAGAGGATCGCCGACATCATCAGCGTCATTGATGGCATCGCCTTTCAGACCAACATCCTTGCGTTGAACGCTGCTGTTGAAGCGGCGCGTGCGGGCGACCAAGGTCGGGGTTTCGCGGTGGTGGCCGCTGAAGTGCGCAACCTTGCGGGGCGCTCTGCGCAAGCAGCCAAAGAGATCAAGGACCTCATCAGTGCCAGTGTGGAGCGCGTTGAGGCGGGCACGGTTCTTGTGGACAAAGCCGGTGCGACGATGACGGAGGTTGTGGGCTCCATCAAGCGTGTTACTGACATCATGGGAGAAATCAGCTCGGCGAGCAAAGAGCAAAGTGCAGGCGTTGCGCAGATTGGCGACGCGGTGAGCCAGATGGACCAGGCGACCCAGCAGAACGCAGCCCTGGTCGAAGAAAGCGCCGCAGCCGCAGACAGCATGAGGGTGCAGGCGCAACAGTTGGTGGAGGCCGTGGCCGTGTTCAAGTTGTCTGACCAACGCGCAAGTGTTGCTGGCCCAAGCATCGCCACCGCACAAGCCCGAGCTGCATTGGGCTCCTCGTTCAAGAAGACGACGCACTCGGTAAAACCCGCGTTGGCCCGTGCCGTCCGGCTTGGGACAACGCCCAAAACGGAAAACGGCTGGAAATAGGCCCTGGAGCAATAGTACCCAGTGCTCAGAAATGCCGGAATGACAGAGACGGGACCAGCGACCGCGGGGCAGCGTTCGCTGTCAGGCGTTGGGTAGTTAGCGCAATCAGAAGGATCATGCTCCGTTCAGGCTCGCAGTGGGCGAATTGGTGGCGAATGCCGTTGTGCTGGTGGGGGCCGTGTTTGTCAGTGGATCACTTTTGCTGCCTGCAATTTTGACAAACCGGAAATCCCATGCTCAAGCGCATCAGCACCGAAAATCTCAGGCAGGGCATGTATGTGCATGACTTCTGCGGTTCCTGGATGGATCATCCGTTCTGGCGTGCCAAATTTGTGCTCAAAGATCCCAAGGACCTGGCCCGAATCCAGGCGGCCGCCATTGAAGAGGTGTGGATCGACACCTCCAAGGGGTTGGACGTTGCGGCCGGTGTGCGCTCCGTATCCCGCGCAGAGGCCGACTTCCAAGTGGACACTGATTTCGGCATGCTCGACAGCCTGCCTTCGCTAGTGCTTGACCCTCCTCGAAAGCCGCCACCGGCGCGCCGCGAGCGCGACCGGGCGCCTGCATCCATGCACAGCGAATTGCAGGCAGCGGCTTCGATTTGTGTGGAGTCCAAGCAGGCAGTTGCCTCCATGTTCCGCGAAGCGCGCATGGGCAAGGCCGTGAATTCTGAAAATGCCCGCAGCCTGGTGGAGGAAATATCCGACTCGGTCACACGCAACCCTGGCGCACTGATCAGCCTGGCGCGGCTCAAGACGGCGGATGACTACACCTACATGCATTCGGTGGCGGTGTGCGCCCTGATGGTGGCGCTTGCCAAGCAAATCCACCTCAATGAAGAGCACACCCGCAGCGCTGGCATGGCGGGTCTGTTGCATGACTTGGGAAAAGCCGCTATTCCACTGGCCGTGCTCAACAAGCCCGGCAAACTCACCGACACCGAGTTCGTCGTTGTTCAGAGCCATCCGGTTGAGGGCTACAAGATGCTCAAGGAAGGCGGAAATGTGGAAGACGCGGTGCTGGATGCCTGCCTCCACCACCACGAAAAGATGGACGGTACAGGCTACCCTGACAAGCTGAAGGGCGATGAGATCAGTCTCATTGCACGCATGACGGCGATTTGCGACGTCTACGACGCCATCACATCCGACCGACCTTACAAGCGAGGATGGGACCCTTCAGAGTCACTGCGCCGCATGGCCGAGTGGACCAAGGGCCACTTCGACCCCCAGCTGTTCCAGGCTTTCGTCAAGAGTATCGGTATCTACCCGGTGGGCTCGCTGGTGCGGCTGACTTCCGGGCGAATTGGCGTGGTGACTGAACAGGGACGGCAATCGCTGACCACGCCCAAGGTGAACGTCTTTTTTTCGAGCAAGTCGGCTTTGCGCATTCCTCCCGCCATCGTCGATCTGGCCGATCCAGGCTGCACCGAGAAGATCGTGGCGCGCGAAGACCCCGACAAATGGAAATTCCCAGACCTGCACGAAATGTGGTCTGGTACGCCTGCAGTTTGAGGGGCAGCACGCCCTGGCGCCTGTATGGGCAAGTCCATCAAGATCGGGCCTTTCGTCCGCGTGTTTGCCGTAGCCCGAGGTGCAAATTCTGTGGTGTTGGGGGGGCTGCAGTGCAATGGTGCGAGCTGGGGGCCCAGAGACTTGGCACCTCCTTGCCGACCAAGCGACGCAGGCCATTCGTGGGAGAGAAACCTTCACAGGTCTGCCGTGTGATCCCGGGCCTATAGCGCAGCCCGGCACCACCGGATGAGAAACTTTCTCCCATCAAGAAATCAATCAAATCGGGCTCTGGCGCTTTCTGTAAAAGCGCTAGGGATTCTCTGCATGAATCCCCAAGCGATGTGATTGTGCGGAGGGCTGAAGCCCAGACAATAGTCGCATGAAGCAAAGCAGCCTGGGCCTGAGCAACACAGTCAAGCGCACCCGCAAGCGCGAGTTCCTGGACGCCATGGAACTGGTGGTGCCCTGGACTGAACTGGTCTCGCTCATAGAGCCGTACGCGCCCGAAGCCGGACGCCGGGGTCAGCAGCCCTTTGCAGTGCAGACCCTGCTGCGAATCCATTTCATGCAGCAATGGTTCAAGCTCAGCGATCCCGCCATGGAAGAAGCCCTGCACGACGTGCCAGCCTTTCGCGACTTCGCAGGCCTGTCCCACTGGGACGAGCACATCCCCAGTGAATCGAGCATCCTGCGCTTTAGGCATTTGCTGGAACGCCACAAGCTGGCCGATCAGATCCTGGCCACGGTCAATGCGCTGCTGCAGGCCAAAGGGCTGCAGCTCAAAGCAGGCACGGTGGTGGATGCCACGCTGATTGCTGCGCCCACTTCCACCGAGAACCAAAGCGGCGAGCGCGACCCAGAGATGCACCAAAGCAAGAAGGGCAACCAGTGGTACTTCGGTATGAAGGCCCACATTGGGGTGGATGCGGACTCCGGCCTTGTGCACAGTGTGCGGGGCACAAGCGGCAATGTCGGTGATGTCATCGAGGCCAACAGCCTGCTGCACGGGCAGGAGACAGATGCCTTTGGTGATGCGGGCTACCAGGGAGTGGACAAGCGGCCGGATGCCAAGCCAACCGTGCGCTGGCATGTGGCCATGCGCCCGGGATTGCGCCGGGCTTTGGACAAAGACAAACCTCTTGAGGCTCTGTTTGACCAGCTCGAGCGCACCAAGGCCAGCATCCGGGCCAAGGTGGAGCACCCGTTTCGAGTGCTCAAGCAGCAGTTTGGGTATGTGAAGGTGCGCTACCGTGGACTCAAGAAGAACACGGCGCAGATCGTTACGCTGTTTGCGCTGTCAAATCTGTGGATGGCAAGGCACAAGTTGATGGCTTGCAAGGGACAGGTGCGCGTGCAGGGGGCGTAAGACCCCCGCGAAGCCGGGCAATTGCCCTCGCGCAGCGCCTGCTGGGCGTGCCCAATTACCCAAAGCGGGTGCTGTTTTAGTTCGGGCGTCGCTACGGCACGGCCAGAACCGATTCGTGAAGAGCTTCCCTAGCAGCTATCAATCTGATACTAATTGCCGCCAATCAACGCGGCAAACACCCCGCAAACCCTTTCGGCCCCGCCGCATCCACATCCGCCAGCGTCAGGGCGTCCAGCCGGTCGTTTTGCCCCGGTATCTTGGTCAGCCGCTGGCCGTTCTGCCAGCGCCATTGTTTGCCATCAAAACTGTAAATGAAGGTGTGGGTGCGGTTGGAGAGCAGGTGCGCCGGGGTCAGGGTGATGGCCTGGGCGGCGGCTTCGGTGGTGGCGGTGGCCTGGGCCTCGTTGTCTTTGATGACGATCTTGCCCACGTAGGGGGTCACGGCTGATTCGGTGCGGGTGACCTCGGGCTGTACCAGGGCGGGGCCGTATCCGGTCTTGATCCATTCGCCGCTGCCCCCGGGGCGCACATGGGGCTCGCGCGCAGCAAGGGCCTGGGTGCACGCTGCTGCCAGCGCGTCAAAACCTGTCTGCGCGGGGCCGCTGGCTTCGGGCTTTTTGCACCCCAGCAGGGGCAGGGTCAGCGTAGCGGCCATTAGAAGGAGAGCAGAGCGCAGGGGCGATGGCATGTTCATCAAGGCGATGGGGCGGTGGTGTGGATGGCACGCGATGTGAAGGGGGAAAGCTCCCAGCCTCCTCTATCGACGGTGGGGCATTGTGTGCTGCTGCGCAGGGTGGGGCTTGATGGAAGTCAATTCGCCAATCAATTCTGCGCGTCCTTCGGCATCAAGGCGGCTGCATCGCCCTGGTACCAGCGCGCCTGGGCGGTGGGGTCTTTCAGGGCGGCCAGCACGGCGGCGTTCAGCTCGTGGGCGCTGGCGGGCAGGGGCTGGTCGCGGTAGGCCAGGGCGGTGCCTGCCATCAGGGCCTCGGCATCGACCAGCAGGCGCAGGTTTTGCGGGATGGTGGCGGATTGTTCTGCGCAGTGTTGGGCTGACAACGAGTGCGCCTTGCGGCAGGCGGCGGGGCGCACGGGGTAGATGCTGCAGCGGTCATCCACGAGAAAGCTGCAGGCCTGGCGTGCAGGGTTGGTGGGGTTGAGCGCGGCGGTGGCCACATGCCGCTGCAGAGCGCTGAGGGCATCGGCCAATGCCTCTGCGGGCTGGGCACGCAGGTACTGGGCGATGTGGAAGACCTCGGGCTCGGTCGCTTCGACCCGCAGGTGGCAGCAGTGGGCGCACCCCGCCTGGCAGGCCGGCTGGGGGCCGGTGGTGCGGGCCTGCTCGGCCACAGTGTCCAGCCCCCGGTGCAGTTGCGCGATGAAGGCCACGGTGTCATCCGCGCCTTGTGACTGCCGCAGCACCTGCGCTGCCCGCTGCCGCACGCGGGCGATGGATTGCAGGAAGGCGGAGCGCTCGTCGTCGGTCAGCATGGGCGGTTGGCGGGGGGAAGGTGGCTGTGCCCCGCACCTTAGCGCGTTTGCCACCACGCGGGCAGCAGGCTGCGCACCTGGGCCTGTGCAAAGCGCTCGTCCATCAGGTGCACCACGCCCTCGTCGCTGGGCGTGCGGATCACGCGGCCTGCGGCTTGCACCACCTTTTGCAGGCCCGGGTAGAGGTAGGTGTAGTCATAGCCCGCGCCAAACAGTGCCTGCATGCGCTCGCGGATCTGCTCGTTGACAGGGTTGACCTGCGGCAGGCCCAGCGTGGCGACGAAGGCGCCTATCAGCCGCTGGCCCGGCAGGTCGATGCCCTCGGCAAACGCGCCACCCAGCACGGCAAAGGCAATGCCCTGGCTGCTGTCGGTAAAGCGCGCCAGAAACTCGCGCTGCTCGCTTTCGAGCATGCGGCGCGACTGGCACCAGTGCGGCACATCGGGGTGCTGCTGCGCAAACAGTGCAGCGGCCTGCTGCAGGTAGTCATAGCTGCTGAAAAACGCCAGGTAGTTGCCGGGCCGCTCGCGAAATTGCTGTGCCATCAGCGCCGCAATCGGCGCCAGCGACGCGGCGCGGTGCGGGTAGCGCGTGGAAATGTGGCGCGCCACCTGCACCTGCAGCTGGTGTGCCGCAAAGGGCGATTCCACATCCACCCACACATGGTCCTCAGGTAGGCCCAGCAGGTCGGCGTAGTAGCGCGCGGGCTGCAGCGTGGCCGAGAACAAGGTGCTGGTGTGTGCCGCAGCGAGGCGCGGTTGCAGAAAGGGCGCGGGCACCACGTTGCGGATGCAGACCACGGAATCGCCGGGTTTAGCGGCCCGCTGGTGGGGGCCTGACGAAGTTTGGGTGATGTTCACCATCGAATGCGCATCGAGCAGGTCGGCCATGCGCTGCAAGTGCAGGGAGTCGAAATAGAAGGTCTGCAGCGCGCTGTCGGGTTCTGTGGGGTGGTCGGTGAAGTGTTCGGTGAGCGTGGTGGTGCACTGCTGCAGCGCGGCCAGCAGCTTGTCGGGGAAGGTTTCGAGCACCGTGTACGTGGCCGGGTGCGCCTTGTCCAGCGCCACCCAGGCGCGGCGTACCTTGTCCAACGCCTTTTTCACCGGCGCATGCTGCGCAGCGGTGTGGCTGCTGCGGGCCTGGGCCAAGGCGGCGGGGTGCAGCTCGGCCGTGAACATCTTGCGGCCGCGCTCCACCAGGTTGTGCGCCTCGTCCACCAGCAGCGCCGTGCGCCACTGGTTGGCCTGGGCCAGGCCGTGCAGCAGGCCGCCCAGGTCAAAGTAGTAGTTGTAGTCGCCCACCACCACATCGGCCCAGCGGGCCAGTTCCTGGCTCAGGTAGTAGGGGCAGACGTCATGCTGCAGGGCTACGTCGCGCACACGGGCTTGTTGCAGGACGAGCGCGGGTTTGTCTGCGCTGGCGGGGGCCACGGCGGCAGCGCGGGCGGCAGGCAGCCGGTCGTAAAAGCCCCGGGCCAGCGGGCAGGATTCGCCGTGGCAGGCCTTGTCGGGGTGTTCGCACGCCTTGTCGCGCGCCACCAGCTCCAGCACGCGCAGGGGCAGTGCGGGTGCGTTGTTGGACAGGCGCGCCAGCGCATCCAGCGCCATCTGCCGCCCCGAGGTTTTGGCGGCCAGAAAGAACACCTTGTCGATGCGCTGCGCAGGCGCAGCCTTGAGCAGTGGGAACAGCGTGCCCATGGTCTTGCCAATGCCCGTGGGCGCCTGGGCCAGCAGGCAGAGGCCCGCCACTGCCGCCTTGTACACGGCCTCGGCCAGCGGGCGTTGGCCGGTGCGAAAGCCGCCAAATGGAAACGCCAAAGTGGTCAATGCCGCATCGCGTGCGGCACGGTGGGCCACCTGCTGTTCGGCCCAGGCAATGAAGCGCTGGCACTGGGCCTCGAAGTGCTGGCGCAGGTCGTCGGCGCTACAACGCTCGGTGAACACTGTCTCTTGCTGCGTGCCCACGTCCAGATACACGAGTGCCACGTCGATGTTCGCCAGCTGCTCCTGCTCGCACAGCAGCCAGCCATACACCTTGGCCTGCGCCCAGTGCAGGTGGCGGTGCGATGCGGGTTGGCGGTCCAGCCGCCCTTTGAAGGTCTTGACCTCGTCGATGCGCTGCTGCGCGGGGTCGTAGCCATCGGCCCGGCCGCGCACGCGCAGGCTTTGGTAACTGCCGCTCAGTGCCACCTCGGCGCGGTAGCCTGCACCCCGGCGCGACGCTGCCACCGCATGGCCCGCCATGCCCTCCAGCGCGGTGGGTGCGGGCGTAAAGCGCAGGTCCAGGTCGCCTTGCTTGGCGGTGAACTCGCACAGCTCGCGCACCGCCACGGTGTAGGTCATGGCGGGGTGGTCGGGGTGTCGTTGGCGGGCGGGGCAGGCTCTCCCAAATGGGTCTGAGCCATGTCGTCATCGCTGCGCAGCGGCGTGGCCTTGCACAGCGCCATCCACACAGAAAAGGGCAGGGTGCAGCGGTTGTGCCGCGCGGGGCGCAGCAGCTCAAAGCGCCCGTCCTCCACACTGCCATGTAGCACCCAGATGCCGAAGTGCTCGGGGATCTCTTCGGGCTCGGCTATGCCTGCCGGGAAGACGTAGTAACACTCCTCGCACAGCCACTGATAGGCCTGCCGCTTGGCGTCGTGCCGCAGGTCTGACAGCAGGTCGGCCCGGCTCGCCTTCACCTCGTGCACCATGGGCTGCAGGTAGGCGGGCACCGAGGTATTGCGCACCGAGAACAGATCGGGCCGGGCCATGCGCCACACATTGGCGGCAGCGCGGGCAGCGGGGGCGTGGTCAGCCTCGGCCCACAGCGGTGCCATGGCGGGCTCGGTGTTGGTGGGTGCATCGGCTGTGGCCGCAGGCGGCACCACATCCCCCATCGGCACGGTGTCGATCACCGCGCGCAGTGACAGTTCGGTCCACACGATGCGCCCCGAAGCCAGCAACTGCGCCGCAAACTTCTGCCCCAGCCGGTCGTGCAGGCTCAGCGCCCGCACGCCACGCTGGCGGGCCTGTGCCAGGGTGCGGATGCCTTCGTCGGTGAGGCGCAGGGTCTCGCAACCATCGGCCGCAATGTGCAGACTGATGAGGCCCGCAGCCAGCAGGTCAATCTCCAGCCCATCCTTGCACGGCCAGCCTGCCGAGCGCCAGATCTGCATCAGGCGCGCGCGGTGAAAGCGGGTGATGGGGGTGGAGGGCGGGGAGTCCGAAGTGGGGGAGGGCAGCACCGTCATGGCGGGGTGGGTGGGCTGGCGTGACACTGATTTTAATCACAGTGTCTGGCAGGGACTGATTTTTGGACAAGGGTAGAACAGGGTTGCAGAGGAGTTGGGGGTGTGATCGGCACCGGGCGCAATATGGGTGGGCGCTAGCAGCTATAAAAATGTGAGCGTCCCCACGGTGACATTCCGAGGTTGAAGCAATGAGTCCCCAGGGGCCTGAATGAGGGCGCTCCTGCCCGCCATTGGGCTAACAACCGGAAGTTGTTGTCGTGTGGCCGTCTATGCCGCAGGAAAATTGGAAGCGGTTGCGAGAGGCTGCAGCGCAGGGTTTGCAGCCGGTCAGTTTTCTGACGCTGATAGCAGGCTACAGGGCAACAGCAATCCTTATCCCATACCCTGCCAACGTCCTCTGCTCACCGGCTCCCGGCCTGCGGTCGCGCTGTCAGCAGCGCATTGGCCAGTGCGCTCACGCTGGGCAGTTCGCTGCCTGCCGGGGTCATGCAAACGAGCAGCTTTCTCCGAGACCAAGCATCAGATAGTCCTAGGATCTGGGTGCCTGACTTGGCAAAGCGCGCAGCCGCGCTTTCGGACATCACCGCCACTCCCACGCCTTCGGCTACCAATTGCGCGACAGCGTCAAATCCGCCCAGACGCACCCGATGGCGCGGGACCCGGCCACTGCGACTGGCCTGGGCTGCCAGAAAGCGGCTGAGTCCACTCTCCCGGGCCAAACCCACAAAGGGATGCACTAGCAATTCGCCATACGCCACGGAACGGCGGCGGCCCAAAGACCAGCGCTTTGGCAAGAGTGCCACCAGACGGTCATCGACCCATGGCTGCACAAGCAGCCCAGAGGAGTCCACGTAATCGGCGACGATGCCCAGGTCGGCGGTGCCACGGCGCAATGCCTCTACGACCGCCTCGCTCGAAAGCTCTTGCACGTCCACATCAAGATCAGGGGTCTTCACCAAGAATTGGCCGATCGTGCGCGGAAGGCTCTCGGACATGGCGGCTGTGTTGCACAGCAGCCGAACGGTCCCGCGCAATCCATGACCAAAGCTCGCCATCTCTACATGCAGCGATTCGAGCTCAGCCAGCACGCGGTTGGCATGGCGCAGCAGAGCGCGTCCCGCATCGGTGGGTATTGCGCCCGACTTGGACCGCTCCAACAACCGCGAACCGGTCGCGTCTTCAAGACCCTTGAGGCGAGCGCTGGCCGCAGCCAACGACAGATTCACGGACGAAGCAGCGGCAGTGATGGTTCCATGCTCCATCACGGCGGCAAAGAGGTGCAGGTCAAACGGATCAACGCGGTAATCCGTGGTGCGGCGCTTAGGGGTACTCATGACCGCCATCCTACGGAATACGCGAAGGATCTGTTCACTGCTATCCGATGGACAGCACTTGAGCCATGCATACACCATAGGGCATGGACATATTGCAGCTCTTGATGGTGGTCGTTGTTTTCGTTCTGGCCGGTGGTGTGAAGGGCGTCACCGGCATGGGGCTGCCTACAGTGGCCGTGAGCTTGCTCGGTCTGTGGATGCCCCCTGTGCAAGCGGCCGCACTGTTGGTCATACCCTCGCTGGCAACCAATATCGCGCAATGCCGTGGCCCTCACCTGCGCTCACTGGTATCCCGGCTGTGGCCTGGTTGGCTGGCAATCGCGATCGTGACTGTGAGCGCGCCCGGTCTGGGGGACGCCGTTTCCGCACAAACGACCAAGGGCTTGCTGGGCGGGATTCTCATGGCCTATGGCATCTGGGGCTTGTGGCGACCTCAGCTGCCCGATCTTTCACTCACCAGCAAATGGATCAGCCTGCCGACAGGCGCGGCCACTGGGTTCGTGACGGCACTCACTGCCGTCTTCGTATTGCCCTGGGTTCCCTACTTGCAGACGCTGCGGCTGGGCAAGGACGAGATGGTGCAAGCGCTGGGCCTTTCGTTCACCGTGGCCACTCTGTCGCTCGCCGTGAAAGTGCAGATGTCCGCCCCTTTGGGGTTGATCTCGTCGTCTGTTGCTATTGCAGTCGGTGGAGCATTGATCGGCGCATTGAGCGGGCTCAAGCTTGGTGAGCTGCTACGTAGCCGCCTTGTCGGTCCCGTCTTCCAGAAGGCGCTTTTTATGGTGTTCCTCGGGTTGGGTGCAGCCAACCTGATCCAGGCAGACTGACACAGCATGAGCGGAAAAAAGGAGTTGCTTGAGGCTGCTGCCTTGTTAGAGCGGGCTTACCGGCTGGCACATGTGTTGCAAGGCGAAGGTTTGCTTGAAATCGGAAGCAGACAGTTTGTCGCAGATGAGCTTGTCGAGGTGCTTGACGAAGCTCGTGTGGCGCTTTTTGCAGCCAGTGATTTGCCCAAGTCGCTCTGATTTTTTCTGAGCTGGAATGAGTCCTCCACGTGCAAGCTAGGGTTCGAAAGATGGAACCGCGCGACTGCTCCTGGCCTATTGATCTGGCGCAATCCATTCATGAGCCCCGTTCGAGCCGAGGCTGCCGAAGCCCTGGGCAAGCTGAGGTACAGCGCCATCGATACTCTGAAATAAACCGCGCCGCATCAATAGCAAGGCGCCCAACCCCCTCACCACTCCGCAAAACTTCCATCCCGGTGCCGCCACACCGGGTTCCTCCACCGGTGCCCCTCCTGCGCACGCTCGCGCACATAGTCTTCGTTCACCTCAATCCCTAACCCCGGCCCGGTGGGGATGGCGACCATCCCGTCCTGGTACGCAAACACCCCTGGGTTGGACACATAGTCCATCAGGTCGTTGGCCTGGTTGTAGTGGATGCCCAGGCTTTGCTCCTGGATGAAGGCGTTGTAGCAAACGGCGTCCAGCTGCAGGTTGGCGGCCAGGGCAATGGGGCCCAGCGGGCAGTGCAGGGCCAGGGCCACGTCGTAGGCCTCGGCCATGCTGGCGATCTTGCGGGTCTCGGTGATGCCGCCTGCGTGTGAGGGGTCGGGCTGGATGATGTCCGCATAGCCGCCTTGCAGCACGCGCTTGAAGTCCCAGCGCGAGTACAGGCGCTCGCCCAGGGCGATGGGGGTGGACGAGATGCGGGCGATCTCCTTCAGCGCCTCTTCGTGTTCGCTCAGCACGGGCTCTTCGATGAACATGAGCTTGTAGGGCTCCAGCTCCTTGACCAGCACCTTGGCCATGGGCCGATGCACACGGCCGTGGAAGTCCACGCCAATCCCTACATTCGGCCCCACGGCCTCGCGCACGGCGGCCACGTTCTGCAGGCAGCGCTCCACCTTGTCGTAGCTGTCCACGTACTGCACCTCTTCGGTGCCGTTCATCTTCACGGCCGTGAAGCCGCGCGCCACGGCGGCCTGGGCAGCGGCGGCTGTCTCGCTGGGGCGGTCTCCGCCGATCCAGCTGTAGACCTTGATATGGCTGCGCACATTGCCCCCCAGCAGCTCGGACACGGGCACGCCCAACGCCTTGCCCTTGATGTCCCACAGGGCCTGGTCTATCCCGGCCAGTGCGCTCATGTGCACGCCTCCGCCCCGGTAGAAGCCGCCCCGGTACAGCACGGTCCAATGGTCTTCGATGTGGCGTGGGTCTTTGCCAATGAGGTAGTCGGCCAGTTCATCGACCGCAGCGGCCACGGTGTGCGCGCGGCCTTCCAGCACGGGTTCGCCCCAGCCGGTGATGCCTTCGTCGGTTTCGATTTTGAGGAAGCACCAGCGCGGCGGGACGATGAACGTGGTGAGTCGGGTGATCTTCATGGGGGATGGGCAGTCGGTTCAGAAGTGCTGGGTTGTCTGGAACGAGTAGGGGGGCGGTTCAGGCCGTGGCGGGCGCGGTGCCAAAGGACTCCTGCCACGCCCGCGCAAACGCTGCAGCCTTGTGCGCCACCTCGGGGGCCTGGTCACCGGGCCGGTACAGGGCCGATCCCAGGCCAAAGCCGCTGGCGCCAGCGGCGGCATAGGGCGCAATGCTCTCGGGCACGATGCCGCCCACGGGCACCAGTGCCATGGGCGGCGTGATGACGGCGCGCCAGGCCTTGAGCACATGGGGCGGCAGCGCCTCGGCAGGGAACAGCTTGAGCATGTTGGCGCCCGCTGCCAGCGCGGCGTAGGCCTCGGTCAGCGTGGCCACGCCAGGCGCGCAGGCCATGCCGGCAGCGCGGGCGGCCCGGATCACATCGGGGTCGCTGTGGGGCATGACGATGATCTGCCCGCCAGCTGCGGCCACATCGGCCACGGCATCGATGGAGAGCACGGTGCCTGCGCCCACGAGGCAGTCGGCTGGCAGTGCATCGCGCAGTGCGCGGATGCTGGCCAGCGGCTCGGGCGAGTTGAGCGGCACTTCGATGATGCGAAACCCCGCGTCGTACAGCGCGTGGCCGATGGCCACCACCTCGTGCGGCTGCACGCCGCGCAGGATGGCGATGAGCCCGCAGCGCTGCAGGATGTGGAACAGGGCTTTGTCTATGGGGTTCATGCGGCCAGACTCCCGGCGGTGAAGGGGTGTGAGGGGGAGGGCGCAACGACCAGCCCTGCTGCCAGCGCGATCTGCCACAGCCCAGTGGCCGTGGCCTGCGTGGCGATGGCGGGGGCGGCAAAGCCACAGGTCTGCAGCGCGATGGCGTAGCGGCGGCACAGGTCGGGCTCGCCGCACAGCACCAGCGTTTGTGGTGTTGTCGGGGTTTGATCCTGTGCGCGGCTCAGGCTCGCCACCTCGTACCCGATCAGCAGGCCGGAGAGGTAGTCCGCTTGCGCGGTAGGCGCCAGCGCGCCGGTCAGCCCCAGCGTGCGGGTGCTGAAAATGTGCGAGAGCAAGCCCAGTGCGGCGTCACTTCCGCGCGCCACCTCCAGCCCGCGCACAAAGGCTTCGTCGTCGGGCGTGGCAGTGGCCTGCATGGTTTTGCCCAAGATGGTGTGACCGCGCAGGGCCGCAAACACCTCGCCGGTCATGAAGGTGTGGAACTGCTCGATGCGCCCCTGGCGTGCCAGCACCCATTTGCTGTGCGTACCGGGCAGGCCTATAAGCACGGGCGCATCCGCAGGCAGCGCAAGGCCCGCCAGCACGCCCAGCACCTGGGTTTCTTCGCCGCGCATCACGTTGGGCAGCGCGCCCTGCTGCAACAGGCCCGGCACGATGTGCAGCGGCGGGCCGTCGCGCCGCTCCACCAGCGTCAGGCCCCGCGCCAGTGCATCGAGCGAGGTGGGCGTCGGCAGGTACTTGGCCTCGCGCCAGCCCTGGGCGCTGCCCACCATGCCGCAGGCCAGCAGGGGCAGGCCAGGTGTGGCGGCCAGCCAGTCTCCGCAGGTGTCTTGCAGTGCGCGTTCAAACGCGGCACCGGGCTCGCCGTCTGCCACGCTCGCGGTGGCGGGTGGCAGGTTCATGATGCCCCAGGGGCGGTGCCGCGTCTCCAGCACCTCGCCATGCGCGCCCATGTGGAAGGCGCGCAATGCGCTGGTGCCCCAGTCCAGGGCAATCAGGCCCGCCTCGGCGGGCACCAGATAACGTGCAGGCACCATGGGTGTCCTGCTTAACGTGCCCAGCGCAGCACCAGCGGGTCCAGCCGCCGCGCGATGTCGATCAGGCCGCGTCGCACCTCAGGGTGCATGGCCGGGAAGGGGTGGCGGCCTGCCTCGCAGGCGATCACGCCGCCTTCCTTCATCAGTGCCTTGGCCGTGAGGATGCCGCCCTGGCGGTTTTCGTGGTTGATGAGGGGCAACCAGCGCTGGTAGAGCGCAAACGCCTGGTCCATGTCACCCTGGCGGTGGGCTTCGATGATGGGGCGAATGCCGTCGGGGAACGCACCGCCCGTCATCGCGCCCGTGGCGCCCGCATCCAGGTCGGCCAGCAGGGTGATGGCTTCTTCGCCGTCCCACGGGCCTTCGATGGCGTCTCCACCCAGGCGGATCAGCTCGCGCAGCTTGCTGGCGGCGCCGGGCACTTCGATCTTGAAGTAGGCCAGGTTTTCAATCTCTTGCGCCATGCGGGCCAGGAAGGGGGCCGAAAGCACGGTGCCGCTGGCGGGCGCGTCCTGCACCATGATCGGAATGCGGATCGCATCCGACACACGGGCATAGAACTCGTAAATCTGCGCCTCGGGCACGCGGAAGGTGGCACCGTGGTAGGGCGGCATGACCATCACCATGGCCGCGCCCATGTCCTGCGCGGCGCGGCTGCGTTCGGCGCACACGCGGGTGCCGTAGTGGGTGGTGGTGACGATCACCGGCACGCGGCCCGCCACGTGCTCCAGCGATGTGCGGGTGAGGACTTCGCGCTCGGCATCGGACAGCGAGAACTGCTCGGAGAAGTTGGCCAGGATGCAGACGCCATCCACACCGGCGTCGATCATGAAGTCAAGGCAGCGCCTCTGGCTGTCGAGGTCGAGGCGGCCGTCTTCATGGAACGTGGTGGGCACCACGGGGAAGATGCCGCGGTAGCGAGGGTTCTGGAGGGAATGGGTGGCTGGCATGGCGGGTGCGGGTAAAAATTTGAGTGAAATATGCCTCTAGCGCTATTTGAATAAGCGCTGGTAGCTATTGAATCTGTAGCAATTGACGGCGACGATCGCCTCAGTGGGGCACATCAATGCGAGTGGCGGGGCACAGCAGCCCCCCGGCAGCCGACCAAGAAGTCAAAGTCACAGCCATCGTCCGCCTGCAGTACGTGGTCCACATACAGGCGTTGGTAGCCGCCGCGTCCGCCGTTGTCCGCGCCAGCCAATGCGGCCAGGCGTGCTGCCAGTTCCTCGTCGCTGATGTCCAGGTGCAGGCGGCCGTTCTCGCAGTCCAGCTCAATGAAATCGCCATCGCGCACAGCTGCCAGCGGGCCACCGGCTGCCGCCTCGGGCGCCACGTGCAGCACCACGGTGCCGTAGGCGGTGCCGCTCATGCGGGCGTCGGAGATGCGCACCATGTCCTTGACGCCCTGGCGCAGCAGCTTGGGCGGCAGGCCCATGTTGCCCACCTCGGCCATGCCGGGGTAGCCCTTGGGGCCGCAGTTCTTGAGCACCATCACGCAGCTGGCGTCGATGTCCAGGTTTTCATCGACGATGCGCTCCTTGTAGTGCTCCAGGTTCTCGAACACCACGGCGCGGCCCCGGTGCTTGAGCAGTTCGGGCGAGGCGGCGGAGGGCTTGAGCACCGCGCCACGCGGCGCCAGGTTGCCGCGCAGGATGCAGATGCCGCCGTCGGCAATCAGCGGGTTGCTGATCGGGCGGATCACCTCGTCGTTGTATTGGGGCGCTTCGCGCACGTTGTCCCACAGGCTCTTGCCGTTGACGGTGAGGGCGTTGGGGTGGGGCAGCAGGCCGTTCTCGCCCAGGCGGCGCAGCACGGCGGGCAGGCCGCCCGCGTAGTAGAACTCTTCCATCAGGAAGCGGCCCGAGGGCTGCAGGTCTACCAGCGTGGGCGTGCCACGGCCAATGCGCGTCCAGTCCTCCAGGTCCAGCTGTACGCCGATGCGGCCTGCGATGGCCTTGAGGTGGATGACCGCGTTGGTGGAGCCGCCGATGGCGGCGTTGGTGCGGATGGCGTTCTCGAAGGCTTCGCGGGTCAGGATCTTGGAGAGCGTGAGCCCTTCGTGTGCCATTTCCACAATGCGCTTGCCTGACATGTGCGCCAGCACATAGCGGCGCGAGTCCACCGCCGGGATGGCTGCGTTGTGCGGCAGCGATGTGCCCAGCGATTCAGCCATGCAGGCCATGGTGCTGGCCGTGCCCATGGTGTTGCAGGTGCCGGCAGAGCGGGACATGCCGGCCTCGGCCGCGAAGAACTGGTGCTCGTTGATCTCGCCGGCTTTCAGTGACTCGTGCAGGCGCCACACGGCCGTGCCCGAGCCGATGTCCTTGCCGTCGAGCTTGCCGTTGAGCATGGGCCCGCCCGTGACCACGATGGCGGGCACATCGCAGCTGGCTGCGCCCATCAGCAGGGCCGGTGTGGTCTTGTCGCAGCCCACCAGCAGCACCACCGCGTCGATGGGGTTGCCGCGAATGGCCTCTTCCACGTCCATGCTGGCCAGGTTGCGCGTGAGCATGGCTGTGGGGCGCAGATTGGATTCGCCGTTGGAGAACACCGGGAACTCCACCGGAAAGCCGCCCGCCTCGTAAATGCCGCGTTTCACATGCTCGGCAATCTTGCGAAAGTGAGCATTGCACGGGGTCAGCTCGGACCAGGTGTTGCAGATGCCGATCACAGGCCGGCCGTCAAACGCGTGGTCGGGGATGCCCTGGTTCTTCATCCAGCTGCGGTACATGAAGCCGTTCTTGTCGGCCGTGCCGAACCATTCGGCGGAGCGGAGTTTGCGCTTGGGGGTGGTCATGGTGGGGTGCGAGAGAAAGAGGAGAAATGAAGAGTCAACGGACCTTGCCCGAGCGGCGCGAAAGCAGCCGCTGCAGCAGACAGAAAGCGAACAGCAGCACACCAACGACGATGCGTGTCCACCAGGAGCTGAGCGTGCCGTCGAAGGAAATCAGGGTCTGGATGATTCCGAGCATGAGCACGCCAAACAGCGTGCCCGCCACATAGCCCACGCCACCCGTGAGCAGCGTGCCGCCAATGACCACGGCGGCAATTGCGTCCAGCTCCATGCCCACGGCATGCAGGCCATAGCCCGAGAGCATGTAGAACGTGAACACCACGCCCGCCAGCGCTGAGCAAAAGCCCGAGAGCGTGTAGACGCCAATGAGTGTGCGGCGCACCGGCAGGCCCATGAGAACAGCCGAGTGCTCGCTGCCGCCCACCGCATACACGCTGCGGCCAAACGGCGTGCAGTGCGCCACAAACAGGGCCACCAGCTGCACGGCGATGGCGATGAGCGCGCCCAGCGATAGGGATGCGCCTTCCCACAGCGGCAGGCGCCACTGGGCCAGCTCGGAGTAGCCTTCGTGTGTGATGCTGATCGAGTCGATGCTGATCAGGTAGCACAGCCCCCGCGCCAGGAACATGCCTGCCAGCGTGACGATGAAGGGCTGAAGCCGAAAGCGCTCGATGAGGAAACCCATGAACGCGCCAAATGCCGTGCCCATCAGCAGCACCAGCGGGATGGCGACCATCGGGTTCCAGCCCCGGTGTTCCACCAGCGCGGCCAGCACCATGGTGGTCAGCGCCACCACCGAGCCCACCGAGAGGTCGATACCGCCCGACAGGATCACGAACGTCATGCCCACCGCCACGATGATGAGAAAGGCGTTGTCGATCAGCAGGTTGAGGAAAACCTGGGCCGAAAAGAACCCGGTGTACAGCACCGAACCCAGCGTGGCCATGGCCACGAACAGCGAGATGGTGGCTGCCAGCGGCAGGTACTTGGGGTTGAACCGCGCGCGCGCGGCGGTGGCCTGTGGGGCAGGGTGGTTCACGGTGCCGAAGCCTGCGGTCTTGGGTACGGCGCTCATTGCAAAGCTCCCGCGCCGGGGCGGCGTGCCAGGGCGCCCACTTGCGCCCGGAACTCGGGCGACTGCAGCAGCATCACGATGAACACCACCACGGCCTTCACCACCAGGTTGATCTCGGGCGGCACGCCCAGCGAGTAGATGGCGTAGGTCAGCGTCTGGATGATGAGCGCGCCGATCACGCTGCCCACCAGGCTGAAGCGGCCGCCCGTGAGGGCGGTGCCGCCCAGCGTGACGGCCAGGATGGCGTCCAGCTCCAGCAGCTGCCCGGCGTTGTTGCCGTCCGCGCTTTTCACGTTGGAGCTGATGAGCAGCCCCGCAATGCCCGCGCAGACGCCGCAGAACACATAGGCCGCCACGATGAGCCGCCCCGCCTG
Source organism: Acidovorax sp. LjRoot38 (assembly GCF_964252975.1). Taxonomy (NCBI): domain Bacteria; kingdom Pseudomonadati; phylum Pseudomonadota; class Betaproteobacteria; order Burkholderiales; family Comamonadaceae; genus Acidovorax; species Acidovorax sp. LjRoot38. The sequence continues at coordinate 246,668 of NZ_CAXUPT020000004.1, forward strand.
CACACCCGCCACCCGCGCCGCCGTGGGGTTGATGCCCACTGCCTGGATGAACAGGCCCAGCGCCGTGCGCGTGATGGCGAGGTACAGCACCACGAAGACTGCGGCCACTACGAACACAGAGAACGGCAGCCCTGCCAGGTACCCACCGCCCATGAAGAAGTAGGGCGTGTAGTAGATGGTGATGATCTGCCCGTCGGTGATGAGCTGGGCAATGCCCCGGCCCGCCACCATGAGGATCAGCGTGGCAATGATGGGCTGCATGCCCACCTTGGCGACCAGCACGCCGTTCCACAGCCCACACAGCAGCGCCACGCCAATGGCGCCCAGGATGGCGACTGGGAGCGGAAACCGGCTTTCGGTGCCTGATACCGAGCCGCCGATCAGCCACGCTGCCACGGCCGCTGCAATGGCCACCGTCGCACCCACCGAAATATCGATGCCGCGCGTCGCAATCACCAGCGTCATGCCCAGCGACACCAGCACTAGTGGCGCGGCGCGGTTCAGGATGTCGATGAGGCTGCCGTACAGGTGCCCGTCGCGCCATTCAATGTGTAGGAAGCTGCTGTTGAACACCGTGTTCACGATGAGCAGCAGTGCCAGCGTGATCAGGGGCCAGGCCAGACGGTGGCGCAGCAGGGCCACCAGAAGGGAGGGGGAACGTTCAGACATGTTCGGCAGCAATCAGGTCGTAGACGGCGTCTTCGCTGCTGCCTGCAGGCAGCTCGCCCACCTTGCGGCGGTCGCGGAGCACCACGATGCGGTGCGCCACGCGCACCACCTCGCTCATTTCGGAAGAGATGAACAGCACCGCCATGCCCGCCTGGGCCAGGCGCAGGATCTGGTCCATGATTTCCTGCTTGGCGGCCACGTCGATGCCGCGCGTGGGTTCGTCCAGGATCAGCAGGCGCGGCTCGATGGCCATCCAGCGCGCGAGGATCGCCTTTTGCTGGTTGCCGCCCGAGAGCAAGCCGATGGGCTTGTCCACACTCTCGGTCTTGATGCCCAGCAGCTTCACATAGCGCTCGGCCAGCGCCGTTTGCTCTGCGCGCGAGAGGAACTTGCCCACGCCCATGCGGGCCTGCAGCGCCAGCGCAATGTTCTCGCGCACCGACAGCTCGGCCACGATGCCGTCGGTCTTGCGCTCTTCGGGGCACAGGGCGAGGCCATGGCGGATGGCGTCCATGGGGTTGGCAAACTTCACCACCTGCCCGTCGATGCGCAGTGCGCCCCGGTCGGGCTGCTCCAGGCCAAACAGCAGGCGCGCCAGCTCGGTGCGGCCCGAGCCCAGCAGCCCCGCCAGGCCCACCACCTCGCCTGCGCGGATCTGCAGATCCAGCGGCTGCAGTTGCGTGTCTTGCCCCAGGCCCTCGGTTTGCAGCAGCGTGGCTTGACGGCTGTCCACGGCGGGCGCTGGTGCGGGTTGCTCCGACGCTGCGGCCAGGTCGCGGCCCAGCATGGCGGCGATCAGCGCCTGTGGCCCCAGGTCTTTGGCCAGCCACTCGCCGACCCAGCTGCCGTTGCGCAGCACGGTGATGCGGTCGGACACGGCATACACCTGGTTCAGGAAATGCGTCACAAAGACGATGGACAGCCCCTCGCTGCGCAGGCGCCGCAGCACCTCAAAGAGCTTTTGCACCTCGTCGTCGTCCAGGCTGGAGGTGGGCTCATCCAGAATCAGCACGCGCGACTCGATGCTGAGTGCGCGCGCAATCGCCACCAGCTGCTGCACGGCCACGGGGTAGTCCGACAGCAGGCGCGTCACGTCGATCTGCAGTCCGATGCGCGCCACCAGATCGCGGGCGCGCTGGTGCAGCGTGGCCCAGTCGATGCGAAAGCCCTGCGCAATGCCGCAGCGCGGATAGCGGCCCGCAAAGATGTTCTCGGCCACCGAGAGGTTGGGGCAGAGGTTGACCTCCTGGTACACGGTGCTGATGCCCAGGCGCTGCGCGGCCAGCGGCGAATCGGGCCACACGGCTTCTCCGCCCAGCCGCATCTGCCCGCCGCTGGCCTCCAGCACGCCCGTCAGCACCTTGATCAGCGTGGACTTGCCCGCGCCGTTTTGCCCCATCAGCGCATGGATCTCGCCAGGGTAGAGGTTGAGCTGCACGTCGCGCAGCACGGGGATGCCCGCAAACTGCTTGTGGATTCCCGAAAGCTGCAGCACAGGCGCGGCAGCGGGGGCGTGAGCGGTGGACGCGTCCATGGGGGTCATCACGCTTTGTTCTTGTTGTAAACGTCCACGAGCACGGCGGCCAGCAGCACCACGCCCTTGATGACCTGCTGGTAGTCGATGCCGATGCCCAGGATGGACATGCCGTTGTTCATCACGCCCATCACGAAGGCGCCGATGACCGCGCCCATCACCTTGCCCACGCCGCCCGATGCCGATGCGCCGCCGATGAAGCAGGCAGCAATCACGTCCAGCTCAAAACCCAGGCCCGCCTTGGGCGTGGCGGTGTTGAGGCGCGCCGCAAACACCAGCCCGGCCAGGGCTGCCAACACGCCCATGTTGATGAAGGCATACAGCGTGAGCCGCTCGGTCTTGATGCCCGATAGCTTGGCCGCCTTCTCGTTGCCGCCCATGGCATAGATGCGGCGGCCGACGGTGGTGCGGCTGGTAACAAAGTCGAACAGCACGATCAGCAGCGCCATCACGATGAGTACGTTGGGCAGGCCCTTGTACGAGGCCAGGAGGTAGCTGAAGTACACCAGTAGCCCGCCAAAAACGATGGTGCGGGCGATGAACAGACCCGCAGGCTCTGTCTGCACGCCGTGGCGCAGCCGGTTGGCGCGCTGGCGCAGGCCGCCCACGGCCAGGGCCGCTGCCACGGCCGCGCCCAGCAGCAGCGAGGTCAGGCGCAGGCCTTCCACGCTGAACAGGTCAGGGATAAAACCCGAGCTGAGCATCTGGAACGCCGAGGGGAACGGCCCCACCGACTGACCCGCCAGCAGCGCCAGCGCCAGGCCCTTGAACACCAGCATGCCCGCCAACGTGACGATGAACGAGGGGATGCGCGAGAAGGCCACAAACCCGCCTTGAATGGCGCCGATGAGCCCGCCGCACAGCAGGCACACCAGCGTGGCGGGCACAAAGTGCCAGTTGTATTCGACCATCAGCACCGCTGCCAGCGCGCCGATGAAGCCACACACCGAGCCCACCGACAGGTCGATGTGCCCGGCCACGATGACCAGCAGCATGCCCAGCGCCATGATGACGATGTAGCTGTTCTGCAGCACCAGGTTGGTCAGGTTCAAGGGCTGCATCAGCGTGCCCTCGGTCATGTACTGGAAGAAGCCCATGATGGCCACCAGCGTGATCAACATGCCGTATTCGCGCAGGTTGTGCTGCAGGTGCTGCAACAGCGATTTGTCGTGCCGCGCCGCTGCTGTCGGGCTGCCGTCGGCCAGCGTGCTGGCGGGGGGATGGGTGGTCTGGCTCATTTCGGTCATCAGTTCAATGCGTTGTGCGGTTCATCAGGCGCTGAAGAGGGGCGCTGCAGCTACGCGCGGCCGCCGTGCAAGGGCCGCCCCGCCGCACTGGCGGCGTCCCCCTTGGGGGGGATGGTGCGAAGCGCCTCAGGGGGGGCACTCACGATGGCTCGCATGATCTTTTCTTGCGAGGCATCTGAAGTTGGCATCTCGGCCACAAAGCGGCCTTCGTTCATCACATAGATGCGGTCCGTGATGCCCAGCAGCTCGGGCATTTCGGAGGAGATCACGATCACGCATTTGCCCTCGGCCGCCAGCTGGGCGATGAGGGTGTAGATCTCGTACTTGGCGCCCACGTCGATGCCGCGCGTGGGCTCGTCGAGGATGAGCACTTCGGGGCTGGTGAACAGCCATTTGCTCAGCACCACTTTTTGCTGGTTGCCGCCGGATAGGTTCAGCGTCTTCTGGTCCACGCCCGAGCAGCGGATGCGCAGCTTCTCGCGGTAATCCTGTGCCACGCGGTGTTCCTGACCGCTGTCGATCACGCTGGCGAACGACACGCCCGGCAGGTTGGCCAGCGAGGTGTTGAACTGGATGTCTTCGTTCAGCACCAGGCCATTGCCCTTGCGGTCTTCGGTCACATAGGCCAGGCCGTGGCGCACGGCCTTTTCCACCGTGCTCACGTCGATGGGCTGCCCGTGCAGACGTACTTCGCCACTGATGCGCTGGCCCCACGAGCGGCCGAAGATGCTCATGGCCAGCTCGGTGCGGCCTGCGCCCATCAGGCCCGCAATGCCCACGATCTCGCCGCGCCGCACATTCAGGTCGATGCCCTTGAGGTGCTCCCGGTCGCTGCGCTGCGGGTGGTGGGCGCGCCAGTTGCGCACCTCAAAAACAATGTCGCCCACTTGCGGCTGGCGCTGGGGGTAGCGGTCGCTCATCTCGCGGCCCACCATGGCCTGGATAACGCGGTCCTCGCTCACTGGGCCTTCGCGGCAGTCCAGCATCTGCACGGTGCTGCCATCGCGCAGCACGGTGATCGAGTCGGCCACGCGCGAGATTTCGTTGAGCTTGTGCGAGATCAGGATGCAGGTAATGCCCTGGGCTTTCAGCTCCAGCAGCAGGTCCAGCAGCGCCTGGCTGTCGTTCTCGTTGAGGCTGGCGGTGGGCTCGTCCAGGATCAGCAGGCGCACCTTGCGCGACAGCGCCTTGGCAATCTCCACCAGCTGCTGCTTGCCCACGCCCAGCTGGCCCACCGGTGTGTCGGGCGACTCGCGCAGGCCCACCTTGTGCAGCAGCGCCTGCGCGCGGCTGTGTGCGGCCATCCAATCGATGACGCCGTGGCGCGCGGTTTCGTTGCCGAGGAAGATGTTCTCGGCAATCGACAGCAGCGGCACCAGCGCCAGCTCCTGGTGAATGATGATGATGCCCAGGTGCTCGCTGTCGCGGATGCCCGCGAATTCGCGCTCCTGCCCGTCGAACAGGATCTGGCCGCTGTAGCTTCCGTGCGGGTACACACCCGACAGCACCTTCATCAGCGTGGATTTGCCCGCCCCGTTTTCGCCGACGATGGCATGAATCTCCCCGGCCTGCACCTGCAGGTTGACCTGGTTCAGCGCCACTACGCCGGGGAAGGTTTTGCGGATGTTCCGCATTTCAAGAAGCATGGTCTCTCAATCTGTTGGTGGGGCCTCTGGCCCCATCCCGGTTGCAGGCCGCCTGCGCTGCCCCAGAGGCATTCGCAGGCGGCGGCTTTAGATGCAGAAGCCGCTCGCGCTCACTTGATCTGAGACTCTTTGTAGTAGCCACTGCCCACGAGTACTGCGTTCCAGTTGGAGGAATCCACCGCCACCGGCTTGAGCAGGTACGAGGGCACCACCTTCACGCCGTTGTTGTAGGTCTTGGTGTCGTTGATCTCGGGCTGCTTGCCCGAGAGCGTGGCGTCCACCATGTTGGCGGCTACCTTGGCCAGCTCGCGGGTGTCCTTGAACACGGTGGAAGACTGCTCGCCCTTCAGGATGGACTTGATGGAAGGCACCTCAGCGTCTTGGCCGCTGACCACGGGGCAGGGCTGCTGGGCGGTGCAGTAGCCCACGCCCTTGAGGGAGGACAGGATGCCGATGGAGATGCCGTCATAGGGCGAGAGCACCGCATGCACCTTGTCCTTGCCATAGTAGGCCGACAGCAGGTTGTCCATGCGCGCCTGGGCCACCGAGCCGTCCCAGCGCAGGGTGCCCACCTTGTTCATGCCGGTCTGCTTGCTGCGCACCACGAGCTTTCCGCTGTCGATGTAGGGCTGCAGCACGCTCATGGCGCCGTCGTAGAAAAAGAAGGCGTTGTTGTCGTCGGGCGAGCCGCCGAACAGTTCGATGTTGAATGGGCCCTTGCCTTGCTTGAGGCCCAGCTTGTCCACGATGGACGTGGCCTGCAGCACGCCCACCTGGAAGTTGTCGAACGTGGCGTAGTAGTCCACGTTCTTCGATCCCTTGATGAGGCGGTCGTACGCGATGACCTTCACGCCCTTGTCGGCCGCACTTTGCAGCACGCGCGACAGCGTGGTGCCGTCAATCGACGCGATCACCAGCACCTTGGCGCCCTTGGTGATCATGTTCTCGATCTGCGCCAACTGGTTGGGGATGTCGTCTTCGGCGTACTGCAGGTCAGTCTTGTAGCCCCGGTCCTTGAGCACCTTGACCATGTTGTCGCCATCGGCAATCCAGCGCGCCGAGGACTTGGTGGGCATCGAGATGCCGATGGTGCCCTTGTCCTGGGCCGATGCCACGGACGTGGCGCCCATGGCAGCCAAGGCCACGGTGGCCAAAACGGCCTTGAAAATTGCACGCTTCATTTGGTTTTGTCTCCTGTTTTGTTTTGAATACCTACGCCATTGCAGCGGGCGGGTGGCTCTACAACCGTTAGGGTTGAGCCTGCCTGCGCCTTGCGCAGCGCTTCGACAGGCTCAGCGTGAACGGGTGGGAGCGTTGTGAGCGCCGACAGGTCTTAGTACTTGCGGTTCGGGAATTCCTTGGCCGCCACTTCCATCGGGAAGATCCCTTCTTCCGTCACGATGCGCTTGGGCACGGCCTTGCCTGCCTTGATGTCCTTCACAGCGCTCATCAGCTGCGGGCCCAGCAGGGGGCTGCACTCCACGCTCACGTTGAGCTTGCCGGCGATCATGGCTTCGAAGGCGCCCTTCACCGCGTCGATGGAGATGATGACGATGTCCTTGGCAGGTTTCATACCGGCCTCTTCGATGGCCTGGATGGCGCCAATCGCCATGTCGTCGTTGTGCGCGTACAGCACGTTGATCTTCTTGCCCTCGGCCTTCAGGAAGGCCTCCATCACTTCCTTGCCCTTGGCGCGGGTGAAGTCGCCGGTCTGGCTGCGGATGATCTTGAACTTGGGGTCGGCCTTGATGACTTCTTCAAAGCCCTTCTTGCGGTCGATGGCAGGGGCCGAGCCCACAGTGCCTTGCAGCTCGACGATGTTGACCTCGCCCTTGGTGTCCTTCATCTTCTCCACCAGCCAGCGGCCGGCCTTTCGGCCTTCTTCCACAAAGTCCGAGCCCATGAAGGTCACGTACAGCGACGTGTCCTTGGTGTTCACCGCGCGGTCGGTCAGCACCACGGGGATCTTGGCGGCCTTGGCCTCGCGCAGCACGGGCTCCCAGCCCGACTCCACCACGGGCGAGAACGCAATCACGTCCACCTTCTGCGCGATGAACGAGCGGATGGCCTTGATCTGGTTCTCCTGCTTCTGCTGCGCGTCAGAGAACTTCAACTCGATGCCGGCCTCCTTGGCGGCCGACTTGATGGACTCGGTGTTGGCGGTGCGCCATTCGCTCTCGGCCCCCACCTGGCTGAAGCCCAGCACGAGGGGCTTTTGCGCCCAGGCGGCGCCGGGCAGCAAGGCGGCCACGGGCACGCTGGCCAAGGCGGCTGCAACGGTGCGGCGGTTCATTTTCATCATCTTGTCTCCTGTCTGTAATGGTTGGTTGACGATGGTTGCGGGATGGAAAGAGAAACGAAAAGGGAGCCTGGTGACTTAGGCCAGCATGTAGCCCGTCTTGACCGTGGTGTAGAACTCGGCGGCGTAGCGCCCCTGCTCGCGGGCGCCGTAGCTGGATTCCTTGCGGCCACCAAAAGGCACATGGAAGTCCACCCCCGCCGTGGGCAGGTTCACCATGGTCATGCCCACGGCGGCGTGGCGCTTGAAGTGCATGGCGCGTTTGAGCGACGTGGTGCAGATGCCCGCGCACAGGCCAAAGGGCGTGTCGTTGGCCAAGGCCAGCGCATGTTCATAGTCATCGGCCCGCAGCACGCAGGCCACGGGGCCAAAGATTTCCTCGCGCGCCACGCGGTGCTCCGGGCGGGCCAGGAAGAGGGCGGGGCTCATGTAATGGCCTGGGGTGGGGCGCTCCAGGCGCTCGCCACCCCAGACATGCTCCGCTCCCTCATTGCGCGCAATGTCGATGTAGTCCAGGTTCTGTGCCAGCTGGTTGTCATCCACCACCGGGCCCATCTCGGTGCCACGCTCCAGCGCGTGGCCCACCTTCAGGCTGGCCAGCCGGTTGCGCAGGCGCGCCACAAAGGCGTCGTGCACCTCGGCCTCGACGATGAGACGGCTCGATGCGGTGCAGCGTTGACCGGTGGAGAAATACGAGCCCTGCAGCGCGCAGTCCACCGCTTGGTCCAGGTCGGCGTCGGCCAGCACGATGAGCGGGTTCTTGCCGCCCATCTCCAGCTGCACCTTGGCGCGCCGTGCTGAGGCCGCGCGCAGGATGCGGTCGCCCGTGGCGACTGACCCGGTAAAGCTCAGCGCGTTGACCAGCGGGTGGTCCACCAGCGTCTGGCCCACCTCGCGGCCACTGCCCATGACGAGGTTGAAGGCACCGGCGGGCAGGCCGCTGCGGCTGATGATTTCGGCCAGCGCCCAGCCACAGGCGGGCACCAGCTCGGCGGGCTTGAACACCACGGTGTTTCCGTAGGCCAGCGCCGGGGCGATCTTCCAGGCCGGGATGGCGAAGGGGAAGTTCCACGGCGCGATGATGCCCACCACGCCCACAGGTTCGCGGGTTACGTCCACCTGCACGCCCTGGCGTACAGAGGCCAGCAGCTCGCCCTGGATGCGCAGCGCCTCGCCCGCAAAAAACTTGAAGATCTGCCCGCCGCGCGCCACCTCGGCGATGCCTTCAGGCAGCGTCTTGCCTTCTTCACGCGCCAGCAGCGCACCCAGCTCGTCCTTGCGCGCCAGCAGCTCGCTGCCGATCATGTCCAGCACGTCGGCGCGGCGTTGGGGTGTGCTCTGGCTCCAGGTGGGCAGGGCGTCGGCCGCCGCGCGCACGGCCAGCTCGGTCTGGTTGCGGTCGGCGCGGGCGTATTCGGCCACCACCTCGCGGGTGTCCGACGGGTTGGTGCTGATACCGGTGGTGGTGCCGATTTCCCACCGGCCGTTGATCAGGTGCCGGGGGCTGAGCTGGAGGTCGCCGAGCTTCATGGAGAGAGGCCTTTGTTGCAGTTGCGGCGAAGTCTATGGAAGGTTTAGATATCAATCCAATCGTTTTTTAGACAAAATACATATCGTTCTTTGCATTCTGGAAAACCCCTCCCTTTTCCCGCCCTCCTATCCATGAGCACCTACAACCACTGGTTCATCCGCGCCCGCCTCAAGACGCGCCAATTGCTGCTGCTGGTGGCCCTGGCCGAAGAGGGCAACATCCACCGCGCCGCCCAGGTGCTCAGCATGACGCAGCCGGCCGCCTCCAAGCTGCTCAAGGACCTGGAGGATGTGCTGGAGGTGTCGCTGTTTGACCGCCTGCCACGCGGCATGCGCCCCACCTGGTATGGCGAGACCATGATTCGCCACGCCCGCATGGCCCTGGCCAACCTGAACCAGGCGCACGACGAGATCGGTGCTCTCAAGCGCGGGCACTACGGCCAGGTGGGCATTGGCGCCATCACCTCACCGGGTCTGAGCCTGCTGCCCGCCGCCGTGGCGCTGGTCAAGCAGGAGCACCCCAGCCTGCGCATTTCGCTCGATATTGAAACCAGCCCCGTGCTGCTGGAGCGGCTGGAGCAGGGCAAGCTCGACATCGTGGTGGGCCGCCTGTACGAGGAGCACGACAAGGAGAATCTGCGTTATGAGTCGCTGACGGAGGAGCTGGTCTGCGCCATGACACGCCCGGGCCACCCGCTGTCGAGCATGACCGGGCTGACGCTGCGCGATGTGGTGTCGGCCAGCTGGATCGTGCCGCCGGCGGGCAGCGTGCTGCGGCACCGTTTCGACCTGATGTTCCAGCAGGACGGGCTGGCGCCGCCGCTGCATACGGTGGAGACATCGGCCCTGTTGTTCATCACGCGCATGCTGCAGCAGAGCGACATGATTGCGGTGGTGGCGGAGGATGTGGCGCGCTATTACGCGGCGCATGGGATCGTGACGGTGTTGCCGCTGGCGATGCCGTGCCATATGGATGCGTTCGGGATCATCACGCGGTCGGACCGGCTGCTGTCGCCGGCGGCGAAGGTGATGATGAAGGCGTTGAAGCAGACGAGTCTGGTGCAGTATGGGAGGCGGTTGGAGGTGGGGGATTGATTTTTTGGATGAAATTGGCTGCTAGCGCTTGTGAGGTAAGCGCTGGCAGCTATTGTTTTTGTAGTTTTGGGCCCTCCTGTCCGTTCGGGCTGAGCCTGTCGAAGCCGGGGCGTGCTGGTTTGGGAGGCATGCTTGGGTTGAGGGCGGAGGCCGGGAGTCGCCCGGCGTGCGAGTAACTTTCTTTCGCGTCGCCGAAAGAAAGTCACCAAAGAAAGGGCGACCCCCAGTCTGCGACCCCTGCGCTTCGCTACGGGGCAAACCTGCGTCGGGGCGGTTGCTGGGTGCGCCGTGGAACTCGCTTTGCTGCTGCGCAGCGCCGCTCGGACAACCACGGCGAGTCAGTTCACGAAGCATGGGCGCTTCGACGCCCATGCCACCCCGCAACCGCCCCGCCGCAGGCGCAGCCAGCAGGGGTGGGGCAGCAGAACATCCGAACAGCCAAACTGCCCTTCGGGCCATCGCTGCGCTCGGCCCTGCCGCCGCAGCGCGTGGCGCTTGCGCCCGCGAGATGGGGCCGAGCGAAGCAATGGCCCGTGTGGAAGTCCGCTCCCCCGGGTTCCCTTCTGTATGCGCCTGGGGCGCGCAGGGCGCGGGGTGGCATGTGCGTCGGAGCGCGCATGCTTAGTGATCTGACTCACCGCAGTTGTTCGAGCGGAGCGCCGCAGGCGCGCAGCGAGTTCTGCGGTGCACCCCGTGACCGAGCACCCCAGGTTGCCCCGGAGCGCAGCGCAGGGGTCGCAGACAGCAGGGTCGCCCTTTCTTTGGTTCCTTTCTTTCGGCGACGCGAAAGAAAGGGACTCGCCCGCCGGGGCGACAACCCGGCCTCCGCCTCCAACCCAAGCACGCCGCCCAAACCAGAGAACGAGCTTCCCCCGGCTTCGACAGGCTCAGCCCGAACGGGCGGGAGTCATCAGGACTGCAAAAACAATAGCTGCTAGCGCTTGATGGATAGGCGCCAGAGCCCAAAAAGACCTCAAAAATTCAAACCCACCCCGCATCCACCTTGAACTCCTGCGCCGTACACATCGCCGCATCATCCGACGCCAAAAACAACACCATCCGAGCAATGTCATGCGGCCGCAGCTTGTCCGGCAGGCACTGGTTGCGCGCCAATTCCTTCTCGCCCTCGGCATCCAGCCACAGCTTGATCTGCCGCTCCGTCATCACCCAGCCGGGCGACACCGTGTTGATGCGGATCCGGTCCTGCCCCAGCGTCTTGGCCAGCCCGCGCGTGAGGCCGTTCACCGACGACTTGGCAATGGCATAGCAAGGGTAGCCCGTGCCCTTGCCCTGCCAACCGGTGGAGCCCAGGTTGATCACCGAGCCCGCGCCCAGCCTGCGCATGCCGGGCACCACGGCCTGGATGGCGAAGAAGGCGGGGCGCTCGTTGATGGCCATGCGCTCGTCGTAGTACGCGGGCGTTACGGATTCGAGCGTGTGCCGGTCATCGCTGGCCACGTTGTTCACCAGCACCGCAAAGTCGCTGCCCAGCTCGGCCGCCGCTTCGGCCACACAGGCCTGCAGGGCGTGCACGTCGCGCACATCACACACACGCCACCAGGGGCGGGGCAGGCCTGCGTCGGCAATGTGCTGGGCCAGGGCTTCGCTCGCGTTGCGGGCCACATCCACAAACGCCACGCGGGCACCTTGCTCGGCAAACGCCGCAACGATGGCAGCGCCAATGCCGCTGCCGCCGCCCGTCACAAACACGGCGCGGCCTTGCAGGCTGGGGAACTTCGCCAGGCCCTGGGGGGCGCCGGTGGCATCGGTCGAGGAAGAGGAGGGGGTAAAAACCTTTGACATATAAATATTGCAATCAATAAATTGAAAAAAATTTCATTTCAAGCATCAATTGGCGTTGATAAGATGCCGTTCGTCAAGTGCCTGGCGGCAGGCCGATACAAAAAAGACCGGAGACACGCATGCGCCCCTTGCTGGATACCCCCTTCTCTCCGCCCGAGGGCGCTGCCTGTTCCGCACCCATCACAGGCGCCGTGCGCTGCGTGATCGCACTGGGCAACGCGCTGGGCGAAGGCGTGTTGTGGTCGGTGCGCGAGCAGGCCGTGTACTGGGTGGACATCCTTGGTCGCGAGCTGCACCGCTGGGACCCGGCCACCGGCGCCCACCAGCGCTGGACGTTTGACGAAGAGATCTCCGCCATTGCCGAACGCGCGCATGCCCCCGGCTTCATCGTCACGCTGCGCCGGGGTTTTGCGCTGTTCGACCCGGCCACCGACATGGCCCCGCGCTACCTGCACCAGCCCGAGTCCGACCGCGCGGGCAACCGCTTCAACGACGGCAAGTGCGATGCACAAGGGCGCTTCTGGGCGGGCTCCATGGACTTTGCGTGCGAGGCGCCCACGGGCGCGCTCTACCGCTATGACCCCGACGGCAGTTGCACCCGCCACGACGACGGCTTTGCCGTGACCAACGGCCCCACCTGGTCTGGCACGGGGCAGGGTGCGGCCATGTTTTTCAACGCCACCATCGAAGGCAACACCTACCGCTACGACAGCAATCTGGCCGCAGGCACCGTGTCGAACAAAACGCTGTGGAAACACTGGCTGCCCGATGACGGCCTGCCCGATGGCATGACCACCGACGCGCAGGGCCGCCTGTGGATTGCACACTGGGGCGGCTGGTGCGTGACCTGCCACGACCCGGTCACCGCCGCCGAGCTGGGCCGCGTGCGCTTGCCAGTCAGCCAGGTCACCACCTGCGCGTTTGGCGGCGCAGACCTGCGCACGCTGTTCATCAGCTCTGCGCGGGTAGGTCTCACGCCCGAGCAGCTGGCGGCCGAGCCGCTGGCCGGGGCGCTGTTTGCGGTGGACACCGACAGCCTGGGCCTGCCCGCCCATCCATTTGGCGGCTGAGAGCGGCTCACAAAACCCTTCTGGCGCCGTTGCCGCGTCTTGTCGTACTACGCGTACTGCCTGCGATGCGGCGCCTGGCCAGAACCGCTGCGCGGGGTTTTGATATCCGCTCTAAGCGCTGAACGCAGCCCCGAGCAATCTGCCAACCCGCAATCCCCGTCAACACACCAAAGAAAGCACACCGCCCATGACCGAGGCCACATCCTCCCACCCCATCGTCTGGCTGCACCACGCGGGGCAGCACCTGGGCCTGGTGCCCACACTGGGCGGCAGCGTGGCAGCCTGGCAGATCGACGACCCGCAAGAGGCTGGCGCACGCATCGACCTGTGGCGCCCGTGGGACGGCGCCACGCCCGACCTGTACCAGCTCGCGTCGTTTGCCATGGTGCCCTGGTCCAACCGCATCAGCGGCGGCGGGTTTGAGCATGCGGGCCAGTTCCACCCCATGCGCCCCAACCGCGTGGGCGAGCCGTACCCTATTCACGGCGATGGCTGGCTGCAGCCCTGGCAACTTACCCAGCCCGCACCCGACACGCTGCAGATGCAGCTGCGCTCCGAGCGCTTTGACGACAACCCCTACGAGTACGAATGTGTACAGACCTTCCGCCTGGTGGACGGCGGCCTGGACCAGTCGGTGCAAGTGCGGCACCTGGGCGCGCAGCCGCTGCCCTACGGCCTGGGCCTGCACCCCTGGTTTCCGCGCACGCCCGGCACGCGCATCACGGCGCCGGTGCAGGGCGTGTGGCTGTGTGGCGATGACCCTCTGCCCACACAGCACACGCAGCACTTCCCGCCCGGCTGGGACTTGAACAGCGGCGCTCCCGCCAATGGCGGCCTGATCGACAACGCCTACACCGGCTGGGGCGGCACGGCCCAGATCGACTGGCCCGAGCGGGGCCTGCGCTTGACCGCCCAGATGCCGGACTTTGCGCAAGACGGCGGTACCGACCAGCACTACTGCCTGATCTACCGACCGCCACAGGGCCCAGCATTCTGCTTTGAGCCCATCACACAACCCATCGACGCCTTCCATCAGCCCGGGCAGCCCGGCCTGCGCACGCTGGCGCAGGGGGAGTCGATGGCGCTGCGTGTGCAGTGGCGCTACAGCAGCTGCGTGAGTGAGGTGGATGCGGGGCAGTAGATTTTGATTGAAATTGGCCCTAGCGCTTAATGGTTATCGGTTGTTTGCTATCGAAATAATATTTTTCAGACACGACTGACTCCGCGGGCTGTCTGCACCTAACTGGCTGTGCGTGCACCCCGTGCCGATTTCGCCTTGGCCTTCGCACCCCCGGCATTCAGGGCCACCGCTGCGCGGATCAGCGCCTTGAAGGCCTCCGCGTCCACGGTGTCCCCTTCGTGGATGTCTATGGCACGCCGGGCGTTGCCGTCCAGACTGGCGTTGAAGAGCTTCGCCGGGTCTGGTAGCGAAGCGCCCTTCAGAAAGGTCAGTTTTACCGCTGCAGTTCGGAGCCTGTTGACGGCCTCACAGGGGTCGCGCAGCGGTCTTTGCGGGATGGGGTGCAAGGCGCGGTGCGCAGCCAATAGCTTGGCTATTGGCAAGCGCCGCAACGCCGCAGACCGCCCGCAAAGACCGCTGCCCGAAGGGTTGGAGCGAAATCGGGCGATTGGACGCCCCGGCTGCTTGCATGGGCATGAGCCCATGCGGCGCATCCGAAGCATCCACTCATCCCGATTGCGCTCCAACGCGATCCCCTGTGAGGCCGTCAACAGGCTCCAAGACTCGCCCGTGCACAGAATCCCGCCCAGCGACCACACGGGCGTGCCGTTCCACTTCCATTCCTCCAACACTTCGGGCGCCGCCTCATGGATCAGCTGCCGCATGCGGCCCAGTGCTTGCCCGCGCCAATCGTTCAGGTCGGCGATGCGCTGGTCGATCAGCACCGATGCGGGCGGGCCTTCGGGGGTTTTTGCAGTGCTCATGAGGTCTCCTGGTCAGTCAAGGTTGCAAGCACCGCCTGCAACCGGTGCAGATTCCGCGCAGCGGCCGGGTAGCACCCGAGGGGTCAGAACGGTGGTGATGAAGCGTGATTTTTCCTCACGGTAGCGCTCCATGCCAAAGGGCGCAAAACGCTGCTTGAGCTGGTTGTACTGCTCCACCAGGCGCGGGTCTGCACGCAAGGCATCGCGAAAGTGCAGAAAGAACTCAAACTCCGATCCCTTGGCCACCACCTGCAATGCTACGTCCGTGTCTGTGCGTGGCGACAGCAGCATGCACAGCTCTGGCGTGCGCAAGGTGTCCTTTTTGGCCACGTAGCCTGCGCCCTGCAGCACCTGAACGGCCCGCGCGTGCTCTTGCGCAGTCACCAGCACGCAAATGTCCAGATCGCCTTTGGACACCGCACCAGGTATGGCCGACGCACCAATGTGTTCCGCCTGCGCATCAGGCAGGAGCCGGGCGATCTCTTGCACTACGGACAGAAATACGGCACCAGCGGATGCCTGGTACTCGGAGGGTTCCAACAACTTCATGGGGTCATGATGATGCCAGTCTGGCGGGGCAGCGGCCCCTGCAAAAGCCTGGTTCAGGACGGCTCGGGCTGCTGCTTTCGATCACCCCCATGCGCCCCCGTCCGCCCTGATGAGGTTGTGATAATTTGCAACTATCCGACCGCCACCCCAACCACCCCAACCACCCCAACCACCCCGCAGGGACGATCAACCGATGAAGAACACCCAACCTGGAAGCTCTGGTCCGTTTGCACCGCTGGCCATGCTGATGCTGCTGTCAACGCTGCCCTTTGCCGCGTCGGCCCAAACGATCTCCAGCGGCGCCCCTGCCGTGGCCAACGTGCCGGTGGACAGCCCCTTGGCGCTGGGCGCCTTGCTGGTGGCTGTTGCGCTGGCCGGGTGGTGGTCGCTGCGCCGCAGTCACGGCGTGCGGCGTGTGGCTTCGCTGCTGCTGGTGGCCGCAGTGGTGGGCCTGGCGGGGCAGGGGGCGGGTTTGATGGCGAAGGTTGTCAGTGCCTTCACCCAACCTGCGGGCGAGACACTGCCCATTACCGTCAGCCCCATCACGGCGGGTGGCTTCACAGGCTTTCAGCCTGCAGACTTCAGCAACAACTCCGGCGCTGCGCTGCGAATTGCCGCCATCGACCCGCCCGACCTGGCCCAGTGTTTTGCCACCAACCCGGCCAACACCTTGCTGCCCCCCGGGCCTCCCACGCCATCGCCCCATCCCGCCTGCGGCGTGGGGGCCATGCTGGCCAATGGTGCCACCTGCCGGGTGGATGTCGAGGCCATCTGCCGCAGCCTCTACGTCTCGGGCGCCACGCTGACCGCCATCAGCCCCAACTCCGGCACCGCATCGGGTGGGGTCGGCGTCACGCTGACCGGCACCGGGCTCACCGGCGCCACTAGCATCACTTTTGACGGTGTGCCCGCTACCTCGGTCAACGTGGTTAACGCCACCACCATCACGGCGGTCACGCCAGCGCACGCAGGGGGTGCCGTCAATGTGGCGGTTTTCACCCCGGCCGGGGCCGCTCAGCTGGCCAGTGGCTACACCTACCTGGCCACCGCTGTGGGGCAAAGCAGTGGTGGCGGCGTGATTGCTGCGCTGGATGGCGGGCTGAACAACCTGATTGCGGCCACCGCAGACAACAGCACCGGGATCGGGTGGGGTGGCTTCGGCACGGCCGTGGGGCCGGGTGCGCAAAGCGACACCGACGGTGCCAGCAACACCGCCGCCGTCGGTGCGACGCTGGGTGCGGGAGTTTATGCCGCGCAACTGTGCAGCACCTACCAGGTCGATTCGCAAGGCAATACGCCCTGCCAGGCGGGCAACACCTGCTACAACGACTGGTTCCTGCCCGCCCGCAACCAGCTCGCAGCGCTGTATACCAACAGGGTGGCGGTAGGCGGCTTCGCCAACGCCCTCTATTGGAGCTCCACCGAGGGCTCGGCCTCGCCCCTGAGCGATGCATGGATCAATGATTTTTCCATCGGCAATCCGGTGACCATCCCCAAGACCCAAAACCTGCAGACGCGGTGCGTGCGTGCCTTCACGCCTTGAAGGCCGGGGCGCATGCCGTAAAACGCCGAAAATTTGGCTGAAATATGCTCTGGCGCTTGATGGACAAGCGCCAGAAGCTATCAAATAGTGAGCAATCGATCTTGGGCATATGCAGAACACCGGCCGGGCCGCAACGGCCCGTGGTTTACCCGCTTGCTGCCCATTGCACCTGCCCACACCCTTAACGTCATCCGCAGCGGGGCGTAGGCTGCAAGTGGTGGTGCATGGCGCCCCTCATGCTCTGTCGCCTTGGCCTGTGCAGCTCATCCCCCAAACTGGAACGATTCCGGCAAACTGGCACCACCATGAACGTGATAGACCCGCGCACCGCCATCGTGTTGATCAGCGCCATGAGTGCGCTGATGGCGCTGGTGCTGTGGGCCCTCAAGCGCAGCTACCCGCCCAGCATTCAGGGTCTGGGCCAATGGGCGCAGGCGCTTTTGATCATTGTGGTGGGCGGCATCCTCGCGGCCTCGCGTGGGCAGCTGCCTGAAATCCTCACCACGGCCGTGCCCAATTTCTTGCTGTGCTGGGGCGTGTATGGCCTGTATGCGGGCACCCAGCGTTTTTACGGCGTGCGCCCAGCCATCTGGCGCTGGCTGGCAGTGACTGTCGCCGTCACGCTGGGCACCCTTTGGTTCGCCCTGGGCGACCCCAGTTACACAGCCCGCCTGCGGCTTGTGACGGCACTCTTGGCCGTGATGTTTGCCATGCACGCCTGGTTCATCGTGCGGCAGGGCATGGGCAGCTTTTCGCGCTGGCTCACGGTGGGGGTGATCGTGTACATCGCCGTGATTCAGCTGGTGCGGCTTGCCACCACGTTCTTCCTGCCCATGGGCGACACCATCTTGAGCGGCACGCCGCAGCACGTGCTGTTCATCGCCAGTTTTTCCGTGTCCGTCCTGCTGTTTTCGGTGGGCGCCGTGCTGATGGCTGGCGACCGCCTGCGGGCCGAGCTGGAGCTGCTGGCCACCCGCGACTCGCTCACCAACACCCTGACACGGCGCTACATGGACGAAGCCTGCGGCATCGAGCTGGAGCGCAGCCACCGCACCGGCCAGCCCCTGGCCATGCTGATGCTGGACCTGGACCATTTCAAAACCATCAACGACACCCACGGCCACCAGGCCGGCGACCGCGTGCTGGTGGAGTTTGCCGCCAAGGTACAGAGCTGCCTGCGCAACAAGGACCTGCTGGGCCGCTTTGGCGGAGAGGAGTTTGCCCTGCTGCTGCCCAACACCCCCCTGGACGCCGCCCTGCAGGTGGCCGAACGCATCCGCGCCGCCTGCATGCCCCAAGGCAACGAGGTGGGCTGTACCGTCAGCATCGGCGTCACCCTGAGCCTGCCGCAGAACGACTCGATGGACAAGCTGCTGGCGCGGGCGGATGCGGCGCTGTATGAAGCGAAGAACACGGGGCGGAATCGGGTGGTGGCGGGGTAAGAGGGCTCTCTGACGAAGGGTAGAAGTGGGGCGCTTTCGGCCCGAAACGGTCCATGGAGGAGATCCGGCAGATGATCGCCCAGCAGCGATTGCTGTCATCCGCGCTTCGTCGTTGACCGCGTACTATCGGCCAAGAGCAGTCGGTGGCGGCTACCGAAAGCGGACGCTCAACGTTTGAGATGAGAGGCTTGACCCGGCTTGCCGGGGCAAGTCCTCTCGATTGAAGGGTTAGGCGTCATTTGATGATTCGAAGTCGTACCTGCGAGCCTTCGGGCAGATCTTTGACTTGGTGAGCTATGTCGCCTGTGACTTCTATGAGTTCTGAGAAGGCAATTGAAGCCAGATTGTCACCGCCGTACTCACCACCGAATGGCCCGGGAATCTTGAAGCAGTACTTTCGACTTGGCTCGAGTGGTCCGACCTTTACCTTAGCCTCCTCGACGAGGGCAAACATGTTCCAGTCTTGCTGAAACTCTTCATCCTTGGTTAGTGAATCGAGTGCCGTTCGATCAGCGGCTACTACTTTGCAAGACAGATCTTCTGGACATATGCGCCAGTACTGCCCCTGCTCATCTCGAACCATGAGATTGCCAAAGTCGTTCTCGCCGACGACTTTGACGGGATTGATGCCTGTCCAGCCCCAGGCGCGCTGAATGTGTTCGATGAGTTCCATGACGCCTAACGTTCGACCTAAGGGGCGGCTTGCGGCTTGCCGCAAGACGTCCCCTTGACGGAGGGGTTAGGCGTCACGGCGTACCTGCATGAGCGCGAAGCCCAAGAGATTGAGGCCTCGCCACTGATTGGGATTGTTGACCTTCTCGTCATCCTGGGCCAGACCGATGCCCCAGACTCTATCGACTGGGCTCGCTTCAACAAGGATGCGATCGCCAGTTTGCTGGAGAAACTGCCCAAGTTCAACGTTTTGTGTGAACTTGGCTTGATTGGCGCGGACAACGATGGAGAAGCGATGCTGAAGCCAAGTGGCTTCATCAAAACCGCGCACTTGGCGCCCCAAGGCTTTGGCGGCTCCCGGGTTTGGAGCTCGAAGAACCTGCTCTTTGGTTGCCTGATCGCCGAAGAGCGAAGCCTTCTCAGCCATCATGAAATGCTCCGCCGTGGGGTATTGCTGCCCATCTACGACGAAGGGGGCACCGTACCACTGGCTGAAGCAGGATGCGGTGACGCCATGCTTGCTGGGTTGGTGGCCCCAGAAGAAGACGAACTTCAGCTTCTGTCCAGCATTGAAGCGGGTCCGCAAGTCTTCGAGTAGTTGTGAGTCGTTCATACGTCTCCCATTAACGCCTAACGTTGGAGTTAAGCGGCGCCGCTGTGCGGCGTCTGCTTGAACGACCTGTTAGCCACCAGGCCGACAAAAGCGGGGAAGAGTGCCACGGGGCACAGTAGGTCGAGCCACATGAGTGAAGCGACGTCCACGAGGTTCTCGCCTGGTGCGTAGTAAAAGGAAGCGCCAAGTACGGCGGCCGAGGCGGCCAGACCGGCGGCAAAACCACCCACCACTGAAAGCTCGCGAAGCAACCAAGACGTGAGGATGGTTCCAAGGGCCACAAAGGGCAACCAGGAAAGGACTTGAAGGAGCGGGACAAGCCAAGCGGTCCGCTCCGCATCGCGCCCAAAAGGATGGAACGCCACCCAGAGTCCGAAAGCGTTGAGCGCCAGCCATGCCACGCCAACGCCCAAGGCAGCGGCAATCAAGAGCGTTCGAACTCGCACAGGCGCTTCAATCTGCAAGCTAACGTTGGAGGTGACCCGCGTGCTGCCGGTGTGTGTCCGTGTCGATCCACTGGTTAGGCGGCAGCATCCGGATACTCCCAGTCAATAAGCTTGACTCTGAACTTCTCCAGTGCCATCAAGGTCAGGGCGCAGCGGCTGCAGTCTTCTTCGAATTTCTCGGGGAGCATTTCCTCCTCTACCTCTTCTCTTATGCCCTTCTTGCCACTGAGCTCGGAGTTATACCGGATGAGGCCCTCCAAGCCGTCGACGTTGAACCAACGCATGTACTTGGAGTGAACGATTTCATTTCGCCTCTTGGCCAGCTTTAATACTTCCACCATGAGATTGTGGAATTCAGGTTTCTCGACGGATTGCGGCGGGCGAAGTGCCCCCAAGCCTTTCAAAAGGATCATTTCATGCCCGGCCTTCGTGCGCCGCCGGAGTACTTCTTCAATGCAGAGCACGCTCGATTGGATCTTAAAACGATGGAGCTTAGGCATGCAGCCCCGCATTTCTCACGTGGGCGATGTCATCTTTTTAGGATGAAAAAATACATCGAAAAAATTCCTAAGGAAAAGCAAAAGGCGATGGCATGTATGCCAATGAATTTCAACAGAAAAATAGTGAAATCAACCCGTGCAGCAACTGAGCCGTCAAACTTTCGCGACTGATCTTTAACAGAATCTCCATTGGAAAATCTGGATAAAAAATAGATCAGCACCCTGATAGTGGTCACAACAGCCAGCCCGACTGCCATGATCACACCAGACAAGAGGGAAGTTCGGTAGTACCCCAAGCCTTCAATCATGGCGAAGTAGAAAAACAGAGTTGCGCCCCCCAATACAGCCAGAAAGACGAACGCCATCTGGCGCTTGATTAGAAAATCAAAAACATCGTTCATGCATCATCCCCAGCCCCAATTCCTCTCTGTCAGGAAGGTCGATCGATCACCTGGTCTATCTCAATTCGCATCTCCAAAGCCAGAGAACATGTCCAGCTAGCAACTGTAAGCCGTCTCAGCCTCACTGGCTGCGTCCTATTGCCACGCGCTGAAGTGACGTACTTCTTGACGATGAACCTCGTACGGTGGCTGATTGTTCAACCAGTCGTTTACCTCCTTCAGGGGAAGTGGCCACGTACAACAACAGGGTGCTTTCAACAGGAAGGTCGGGGCGTATCTCCGCTCCTGGCCGGCAGTCGTCGTCCGCTCAAGACACCACCCCCCGCATCCCCGCCAACCCCGGCATTGCCCCCCGCATCCCCTCCAAAAACAACCGCAACCGCGCCGGATAAAACCGCGCATGTGGATACACCAGATACACCGGTAGCGAGGGGGCCTGCCAGGTGGGCACCAAGTGCAGCAAGCCGCCTGCGCGCAGATCCGCATCTACGATCCACGCCGATGCAATACACGCGCCGAGCCCGGCCAGGGCGGCGCTGCGCAGGGCGTACAGGCTGTCGGTGGCCAGGCGGGGGGTGATGGCGAAGGTGCTGGCCTCGCTGCTGTGCTGGTGGGTCAATGTGACTTCGCGCTGGTAGAAGGTGCTGAGCGCCAGCCAGGGTAGATCCTTCAGATCCTGCGCGTGTTGCGGTGTGGGCCGACTTGCCATGAGGGCGGGCGATGCCAGTACGATGCGCGGCACTTCGGCAAGGCGAATGGCGACCACCGAGGGGTCTTCCACCGCACCCACCTGGATGGCGCAGTCGATACCTTCTGCGATGAAGTCAGGGCGGCGGTCGTGCAGCATCCATTCCACCGAAACATCGGGGTAGCGGCGCAGGTAGTCCATCAGCGGGGGGATGAGCTGGTTTTGCCCGAAGGCGTGGGGCGCCAGCACGCGCAAGGTGCCGCGCGGGGTGTCGGCCGTGCCGCGCAGGTCGTCTTCCATGGCGCGCCAGTCTTCCAGCAGGGCTTTGGCGTGGGCAAAGCAGCGGTCGCCGTCTTCGGTCAGCTTCATCACATGGGTGGATCGCTGCAGCAGCTTGATGCCCAGGCTGCGCTCCAGCGCTTGCAGGCGGCGGCTCACGGTGGGCTGGCTGGTGCCCAACTGCTGGGCGGCGGCAGACAGGCTGCCGGCCTCGACGATGCGGACAAAGGTCTGCATCAGCTCGATGCGGTCGGCGCCGGGCGGCTGGGTCGGGAGGGCCGGGAGGGCCGGGAGGGCGTTGGTCATACGTCAAGCGTATAAAGAATCTGCAATTTAGCCTACTACCCAGTGCGGCGACGGGATAGAACAATCGCACCATTCCTTTTAAACCGATGGTGTTGTGATGTCTTCCATTCAAAATGTGCATGCAAGGGGTGTGGCGGGGCGGGCCCCGGTGGCGCTGGCTGAAGAGAGTGCGGCAGGCGCGGTGAGCGCGCCGCTGCTGTTGCTGCTGGCGACCACGGCGGGGCTGAGCGTGGCGTCGCTGTATTACAGCCAGCCCATGCTGGGCGTGCTGGGGCCCGATATGCAGGCCGACAGCCGCGTGGTGGGGCTGGTGCCCACGCTCACGCAGTTGGGGTATGCGCTGGGCATCTTGCTGCTGGCGCCGCTGGGTGACCGGTTTGACCGGCGCCGCATCATCGTCATCAAGTCCATCGCGCTGATGCTGGCGCTGCTGCTGAGCGGCCTGGCGCCCGGCATGGGCGCGCTGCTGGCGGCCAGCCTGGCCGTGGGCCTGGCGGCTACGGTGGCGCAAGACGTGGTGCCCGCTGCCGCCACGCTGGCCCCGGCCGCACAGCGCGGGCGCATGGTGGGCACGGTGATGACGGGGCTGCTGCTGGGCATCTTGCTGTCGCGCGTGGTCAGCGGCTTTGTGGCGCAGCAGTGGGGCTGGCGCACGGTGTATGTGGCGGCGGCGGTGGCCGTTGCGCTGCTGACGGTGGCGGTGTGGCGCGGCCTGCCGCGCTTTGCGCCCACCACGCAGATGGGCTATGGCGCGCTGATCGGCTCCATGGTGGCCTTGTGGCGCCAGCACGCAGCGCTGCGCCGCGCGGCCTGGGCGCAGGGGCTGCTGGCCGTGGGCTTCAGCGCGTTCTGGTCCACGCTGGCGGTGATGTTGCACAGCCAGTTCAACCTGGGCACGGCGGCGGCGGGCGCGTTTGGCCTGGCAGGAGCGGCGGGTGCACTGGCAGCCCCACTGGCCGGGCGCCTGGCCGACAAGCGCGGGCCCGAGGTGGTGACGCGCTTCGGCGCAGGGCTGGCCGCTGCGTCGTTTGCGCTGATGGCGCTGGCACCGCTGCTGCCTGCGCAGGCCCAGCTGGGCTTGATTGTGGCGAGCGCCATCGGCTTTGACTTCGGCGTGCAGGCCACGCTGGTGGCGCACCAGACCATCGTGTACGGCATCGACCCTGCGGCGCGCAGCCGGCTCAATGCGCTGCTGTTCACGGGCATGTTCATCGGCATGTCGGCCGGGGCGGCGCTGGGCGCTTTGGTGCTGGCGCAGTGGGGCTGGCTGGGGGTGGTGGGGCTGGCCACCGTGTCGTCACTGGCGGCCCTGGGGGTGCGGGTGGCGCGGCGGGCAGGATGATTTGAATAAAAAATGGCTCTGCCGCCTGATGGGTAAGCGTTAGTAGCTATCAAAAAAAGAGCGGCCAGGAAGCCGCTCTTTCTTTTTTGCTGGGCTACCTTGCCGGTGGCCTCAGGCCTTCTTCACTTCAATGTGATACAGCCCCCAGGGGCACAGGCCAAAGCGTTCCTTCACCGGCTTGTCCTTGAAGGCGGGCAGCACATCGGCGTCGTACACCGCCCACTGCGGGCCCAGGCCGCCCAGGGCCATGGGCTGGCCGTCGATGTGGGTGGCGACGATCATGCGGTAGGCCTGCACGTCGGCCATGCTGATGGTGACGTTGTAGCCGTCCACTGCGCGCAGCACCAGCTGCACGGGGCTGCCAGCGGCCACACCCGCAGCTGCGAGCACGGTGGTGAGCAGGGGGCCTTTGAGCGTGTGGGGCTTGCTGTCGTATTCGAGCGTGGGCTTGATGGTGACGGCGGGCATGCGCTGCAGGGCGGCGGCGTCGAGCGCGTGGGCTTTGTCGAACTGGATGCCGTGTTTGCCCATCATCTGGTCGATGGTGGCATCGAGCGCGCCCCGGTTGGGCTGGGTGATGGCGCCGCTGATGGTGAGCAGGGCGGGGCTGGTAGATGTTTTGGCGGGTGGGGCGGCGTGGCTGCTGGTGGTGGCGGTCCACAGGCCTGCCAGGCCGACGCTGGCAGCCACAAAGTTTCTTTTGTTCATGTTCGGTTTCTCCTCGTGTGTTGCTTGGTTGGTTGATCGATGGATGGTGGCGCATCAATCCGGGGCGCATGGTAAGCGCAGGACTGGCGCTTGCCACCCAAAAAAGTGTCAGTACCTGTGTGGACGTGCCGCACGTGCTGCATGTGCCATGTGGCATGCGTGCCCTGTGGCCTTCAACCCCCAGGGTGCATGGCGCACCCTGCCAGCGCGCAGGCGCGTGGCGCACCACAATCGGCGCCCATGACTTCTTCTTCGACGATGCTGCGGCTGATCAGCCTGGCGGCCTTTTGCAGCATGGCCTCCATGCGTGTGTGCGACCCGATGCTGGTGGCACTGTCCCTTGAGTACAAGATCACCACGGGCGATGCATCGGCCGTGATTGCGGCGTTTGCCGTTGCTTACGGCGTGCTGCAGCTGGTGTATGGCCCGCTGGGCGACCGGGTGGGCAAGGTGCGCGTGATCATCGGCGCCACGGCGGCGTGTGCGGTGTTCAGTGCCATGACGGCCCTGGCGCCCAGCTTCAGCCTGCTGGTGGTTGCGCGTGCGGCCATGGGGGCGGCGGCGGCCGGGATCATTCCGCTGTCGATGGCGTGGATTGGCGATGAGGTGGCCTACGAGCAGCGGCAGGAAACGTTGGCGCGCCTGATGGTGGCCACGGTGACCGGGATGATGGCGGGCCAGTGGTTTGGCGGCTTTGCCACCGAAACGCTGGGCTGGCGTGCGGCGCTGGGTGTGCTGGCCGTGCTGTTCTTCACGGCGGCCACGCTGCTGCTGCGCCATGCGCGCGCCAGCGGGGCGCTGCGTCCGGTGGTGGTGCCGGGCGCACCGGCGTTTTCGCTGGCCAACTACCTGGCGGGCACCCTGGCGCTGCTGCGCATTCCGCGTGTGCGCTGGGTGCTGACGGTGGTGGCGATTGAAGGCGCGCTCGCGTTTGGCACGCTGGCCTTTGTGCCCGCGCGCATGGTCGATGGCTTTGGCCTGTCGGCCTCGGCCGCTGGCGGGGTGATGGTGCTGTATGGCGTGGGCGGGCTGATCTACAGCGTGTTTGCGCGGCGCTGGCTGGCGGCGCTGGGCGAGCGGGGGCTGGCCGTGCTGGGAGCCAGCTTCATTGCCATCGGCCTGCTGTCGCTGGCGTGGGCGCCTGCGGTGGGTTGGGCCATGCTGGGCTGCTTCTTGGCGGGCATCGGCTTTTACATGCTGCACAACACGCTGCAGGTGCAGGCCACGCAGATGGCGCCCGAGGCGCGGGGCACGGCAGTGACGCTGTTTGCGTGCCTGCTGTTCCTGGGCCAGTCCACGGGCGTGCTGCTGGTGGCGTTCAGTGTGGACCGGGGATGGCTTCCGCCAGTGTTCACGGCGGCGGCGGTGGGGGTGTTTGTGCTGGGGCTGCTGATCTCGCGCCGGGTACAGGCGCGTGGGGCGGTGGCGGGGGCCTGACGGGCCCCGCCGGTGCACCTGTCAGCCCCGCGACTCGTACCAACCCTTGCTGCGATTGACCACGGCCACCACCAGCAGCATCACCGGCACCTCAATCAGCACGCCCACCACCGTGGCCAGTGCCGCGCCCGAGTGAAAGCCGAACAGGCTGATCGCCGTGGCCACGGCCAGCTCGAAGAAGTTGGATGCTCCGATTAGCGCCGAGGGGCAGGCAATGCTGTGCTTTTCGCCCACGGCGCGGTTCAGGCCATAGGCCAGGGCGGAGTTGAACAGCACCTGGATCAGGATGGGCACGGCCAGCAGGGCGATGACCAGCGGCTGCTGCAGGATGGCTTCGCCCTGAAAGGCGAACAGCAGCACCAGCGTGGCCAGCAGCGCGGCGATGGACCAGGGGCCGGTGCGCGCCACGGCGGCGTCGAAGGCGGCCTGACCCTTGCGCAGCAGGCGCTTGCGCAGCCATTGCGCGATCACCACGGGGATCAGGATGTAGAGCACCACCGAGGCGAGCAGCGTGTCCCACGGCACGGTGATGGCCGACAGGCCGAGCAAAAATGCCACCAGCGGCGCAAACGCCACGATCATGATGCTGTCGTTCAGCGCCACCTGCGAAAGCGTGAACAGCGGGTCGCCGCCGGTGAGGCGGCTCCACACAAACACCATGGCCGTGCAGGGCGCTGCGGCCAGCAGGATGAGCCCTGCTATGTAGCTGTCGATCTGGTCGGCCGGCAGGTACGGCGCAAACCAGTGGCGGATGAACAGCCAGCCCAGCAGCGCCATCGAAAACGGCTTGACCAGCCAGTTGACGAACAGTGTCACACCAATGCCGCGCACATGCTGGCGCACCTCGGCCAGCGCGCCAAAGTCCACCTTCAGCAGCATGGGGATGATCATCACCCAGATGAGCAGGCCCACCGGCAGGTTGACGCGCGCCACCTCCAGCGCGCCCACGGCGCGCGCCGCGCCGGGCAGCCACTGGCCCAGCGCAATGCCCACCACGATGCACAGCAGCACCCAGACGGTGAGGTAGCGCTCGAACACCGCCATGCCAGCGGCAGGGGAGGGGGGCAGCGCACTGACAGCAGCACGTTGTAAAGGGCTTGGTGGCAGGGTCATTTCAGTGGTCCATTCAGTTATCCATTGCGCTGCGCGCCACCCGCGATGCATGCAACTGGCGCGCTCTAAACCAGCGCCCCCGCGCAAGGGCCGCCAAGCCGCACGTGCGGCGCATTGCTTGCGTGCGCTGGGGGCGTCCCCCTCCCGGCTCGCGCAGCGAGGCGAGAGAGGGGGAAGGCGCGAAGCGACTCAGGGGGTGTTTCCTCATTGCTTGGGCAGGTTGCGGGCCGTGGCTTGCAGCGCGGTGGCGGCCAGCTTGTCGTCGGGCAGGTTCACCAGCAGCTCCAGGCGCTGCTTGATGGCATGCAGGGTTTTGCGGAAGGCCTCGGCCTTGTCGGCGTCCGAGCCGTCGCCTGCTGACGGGTCGGCATAACCCCAGTGCGCCGTGGCCGGGTGGCCGGGCCAGAAGGGGCAGACCTCGCCCGCTGCGTTGTCGCACACGGTGATGATCAGGTCCATGTGCGGCGCGCCGGGGGCGGCGAATTCGTCCCAGCTTTTGCTGCGCAGCCCTTCGGTGGGGATGCCCGCGTGGGCCAGCGCCTGCAGGCCCAGCGGGTGGGGCTGCTGGTTGTCGCGCGGGCTGCTGCCCGCCGAGTAAGCCTTGAAGCGGCCCTGGCCCATGGCGTTGAGCAGAGCCTCTGCCAGGATGCTGCGGGCGGAGTTGTGCGTGCACAGAAACAGCACGTTCAAAGGAGTGCGTGGGGTGCTCATTGCAGACCTGGGCTCAGCAGCATTTGTTGGGGTTGTTGGCGGTGGGGCCGCAGCAGGCGGCCTGGCCGGGCGCAGGGGCCGAAGGCGCGCCCGTGGGGCAGCACGCGGCCTGGGCTGGCTGCTGCGTGGTCTTGGCTGCCTGCTGCGCAGCGGCTTCGTTGAACACGGGGATGTTGCCCAGCGTGTGGAAGTGTTCCCAGGCCACGCCCTGCGGGTCGGTGATCCAGTGCTTGTCGCTGCGGGCGTAGCAGCAGGTGGTGGCGCCTTCGTCGAGCAGGGCCATGTCGGCACCCTGCGCGCGAGCCTTGAGCTCGGCCAGCTCGTCGGCCTCGTCCACCTGGAAGCCCAGGTGGTCCACGCCGGGCTTGTCGCCCCGGGTGGAGATGGCGAAGTTCACGCGCGGGTCTTCGAGCATCCATTTGGCGTAGTCGGTCTCGACACGCGCAGGCTCGGCCGCGAACAGCTTGGAATAGAACGCGATGCTCTTGGCGAGGTCATCGACATGCATGTGGACGTGGAATCGCTTCATGGTGGTTTCCTTTCGGCTGTGGGTCGTGGGGTGGAAGTTGTTGGGGGGCGATCAGCACTGGCAGGCGGCGGTGGCCTCGTCGGTCAGGCAGGCAGCGCCCTGGCAGCAGTTCTCGGTCAGGTAGGCCAGCAGGTCGTTCATGGTGGCAAACGAGGCGCGGTAGATCAGGTTGCGGCCCTGGCGCTCCTGGCTCACCAGGTCCGCGTGGGTCAGCTCCTTGAGGTGGAACGACAGCGTGTTGGGCGCAATGCCCAGCTGCTCGGACAGCCCGCCGGGCGTGAGCCCTTCCTGGCCCGCCACCACTAGGGCGCGGAACACCCGCAGGCGCACTTCCTGGGCGAGGGCGGCGAGGGATCGGATGACATCGGTTTCTTGCATGATTCGATAATACAACAAAAGTTGAAATATAGAAGTATGGCCTGGAGAAGTTTCTGGAGTCGTCAGGAAAATTCAAGGAAAAATGGCAGTCTGCGCGCTATGGTATTGCCCTGATAGCTATGAATTTCATAGTTACTGAAGTCTGTGTACCACGGTCTTCATAACTCGGCGATCTAATCACCCGATTTTTAAATCGTTTGTGAACTTACGATTCGCCGATACAGTCGCCCATCCTTTTCCAGACCCGCGCGGCAGCGGCCACTCACCGTGAGGCCGCTGCCGCGCACTGCTTTCCATGATCGATTTACGGGGTGTCACCCAAACCTACCAGGGCCCACAAGGCCCCGTCGAAGCCCTGCGTGGCATCGACCTCAGCATCCAGCCGGGCGAAGTGTTCGGCATCATCGGCAAGAGCGGCGCGGGCAAAAGCTCGCTGGTGCGCGTCATCAACCTGCTCAACCGGCCCACCACGGGCCAGGTCATCGTGGGCGGCCGTGACCTGACACAGCTGAACGACGCGCAACTGCGCGAGGCCCGGCGCGAGATCGGCATGGTCTTCCAGCACTTCAACCTGCTGTCGTCGCGCACCGTGTTCGACAACGCCGCATTGCCGCTGGAACTGGCGGGCATGGACAAGGCAGCGATCCGCGAGCGCGTGAACCCGCTGCTGGAGCTGGTGGGCCTGGCCCACCTGGCCGACCGCTACCCCGCGCAGATCAGCGGCGGGCAAAAGCAGCGCGTGGGCATTGCGCGCGCGCTGGCGAGCCGCCCCAAGGTGCTGCTGAGCGACGAAGCCACCTCGGCGCTGGACCCGGAGACGACCCGCTCCATCCTCGACCTGCTGCGCCAGGTGAACCGCGAGCTGGGCCTCACGGTGGTGCTCATCACCCACCAGATGCAGGTCATCAAGCAGGTGGCCGACCGCGTGGCCGTGATCGAGGCGGGCCGCATCGTGGAGCAGGGCCGCGTGCTCGATGTGTTCACGCGCCCGCAGCAGGCCATCACCAAGAGCCTGATCGACGAGATCCTGCCGCAAGAGCTGCCTGCGAGCGTGCTTGACCATGTGCGCAAGCTCACCCGCCAGCTTGTCACCACGGCACCCGGCCACGCGGGGCGGCTGCTGCGGCTGTCGTACTCGGGCGACAGCGCCTACCAGCCCATCCTGTCGCAGCTGATCCGCGAGTTTGGTGTGGACATGAGCATCCTGCATGGCCAGGTGGACGAGATCCAAGACGAGACCTTCGGCTCGCTGGCCGTGTACGCCAGCGGCGAGCCCATGCAGGTGCGTGGCGCGGTGGAGCATCTGCGCGCAGGCGGCGTGGCGGTGCAAGAAGTCACGATCGAAATC
The DNA here is from genome assembly GCF_964252975.1 of Acidovorax sp. LjRoot38. Classification (NCBI taxonomy): domain Bacteria; kingdom Pseudomonadati; phylum Pseudomonadota; class Betaproteobacteria; order Burkholderiales; family Comamonadaceae; genus Acidovorax; species Acidovorax sp. LjRoot38. The sequence continues at coordinate 276,510 of NZ_CAXUPT020000004.1, forward strand.
TGAGGGAGCCATAAGCCATGTTCGACCATTTCACTCCGGCCATGCTGGACCTCTTTGCCTCCTCGCTGTGGGAGACGCTCATCATGGTGGGCATCTCCGGCATCGTCGGGGGCCTCATCGGCGTGCCGCTGGGCGTGTTCCTGCGCCTCACGGACCATGGCGGCGTGCTGCAGAACGGCCCCGTCAACAAGCTCGTGGGCTGGCTGGTGAACGCCGTGCGCTCCACGCCTTTCATCATCCTGCTGGTGGCCATCATCCCCTTCACGCGCTTCATCACGGGATCGTCGATTGGCACGGCTGCTGCGGTGGTCCCCTTGACGATTGCTGCCGCACCGTTTGTGGCCCGCCTGGTCGAAGCCGCCTTGCGTGAGGTGGACCACGGCCTGGTCGAAGCCGCCCAGGCCATGGGTGCCACCACCAGTCAGATCGTGTGGAAGGTGCTGCTGCCCGAGGCACTGCCCGGCATCGTGGCGGGCCTGACCATCACCTTCGTGAGCCTGACCGGCTACTCGGCCATGGCCGGTGCGATTGGCGGCGGTGGTTTGGGTGACCTGGGCATCCGCTACGGCTACCAGCGCTTCTTGCCCGAGATCATGCTGGCCGTGGTGCTGGTGCTGATCTTCTTTGTGCAGGCCGTGCAGAGCCTGGGCGACTGGGCGGTGCGCAGGTTGAGCCACCGTTGATTTGCAATTTTTGCTATTGAATAGATAGCTGCCGGTGCTTGATATTTAAGCGCCAAGGGCCAATTTAATACATATTTTTGCCCCTTTGCTTTGAGCCAACAGCGGCGCTGGTCTTTACTCCCTCTCCCCTTGTGGGAGAGGGCGGGGGAGAGGGGGTGCATAGGCACAGTGCATCGATTCACCCCCTCTCCCCAACCCTCTCCCGCGAGGGGAGAGGGAGCCTGAAAAACCCCTTCAGCCCGGCACCCGGTAGTGGTAGCCATACGCCGTCTTGAACCCCATCGACTGGTACAGCCCCAGCGCTGGCGTGTTCTGCGCGCGCACTTGCAGGTAGGCGCTGGCTGCCCCGGCCTCGGCGGCCCAGTGCAGCAGGGCTGTGACCAGCGCGCGCCCGCGCCCGCCGCCACGGTGCTCAGGAGCCACGGCCAGGTCGTACAGGCCCACGGCGCCGCGCTCCAGCACTGCCAGCCCAAAGCCCACGGGCTGGCCTTGTGTGTCGTGCTGCAGTGCAAATGCGGCAGGGTGGGCGATGTGGTCCAGCATGCTGTTGTGCAGCGCGCGGTGGTGCGTTGGCACGCTGTTGGCGGCGGCAAAGCCCTCCAGCCAGGCGGCAGTGGGCGTGGTGCTGATATGGGTGCTGCCATCGGGCTTGCCGACCGAACCCAGGGCCAGCGGCCGGTGCAACACCAGTGACGGATCGAAATGCTGGTAGCGCGCCCCGGCTAGCTCCAGGTCGGCCTCGGGCGGGGCCAGGGGCGAGATGCGGAACACGGCGGGCAGCCCGTGCCGTGCGTACAGCGCTGCAGCCGCTTCGCGCACCCCGTCAAACGGCGCGCCGGGCAGCAACGCGTTGACCGAGTTGGCGCGCTTGGTGTAGCCGCCCGACAACCGAAACACCCAGCCCCGGTGGAACACCGTCTGGCGTGCGGGCCAGGCGTTGAAGGCGCGTTCTTCAAGGGCGCGGATCAGGGCTGCGGGGACGGTGGGTTCGATGGTGGTGGGTGTCATGGCTGGCGTTATACCAACCCGCCCCTCGGGCACACAGTCAGTCGTTTCGGTCGGTTCAGTCGGTGGTGATCTTGTGGTCGGCCACCAGCTTGGCAAAGCGTGTGGTGTCGCTGGCTATCTGCTCGGCCATCTGCGCGGGTGTGTTGCCAATGGGCTCGGCGCCAATGTCCTGCATGCGCTTCTTGAAGTCGGGCGACTGGATCACCTTGACCATCTCGGCGTTCAGCCTGGCCGCCACATCGGCGGGTGTGCGTGCCGGGGCCAGCACTCCAAACCAGGTGCCGATGTCGAAGCCCGCAAAACCGGCCTCCTGCAGCGTGGGCACATCCGGCAGCGATGAGGACCGCTTGGCCGTGGTCACCGCCAGCGCGCGCAGTTTGCCCGCCTTGATGTGGGGCAGCACGGGCGTGATGGTGTCGAACGACATCGACACCTGGCCGCCCAGCAGGTCGGTGGTGAGCGGGCCGCTGCCCTTGTAGGGCACATGCAGCACAGGCTGACCGATGGCGGTCGAGAACTGCGTGCCGATCAGGTGCTGCGCCGTGCCCGCACCGTTGGAGCCATACGAAAACTTGTCGGGCGCGGCCTTGATCAGGGCCACGAGTTCCTTCACATCCTTGGCGGGCGTGGTGGCGCTCACGGCCAGCACGTTGGGCACCAGGGCCACGGTGGTGATGGGCGCAAAGCTCTTTTGAAAGTCGTAGCTGAGCTTTTTGTAGACGCTGGTGGCAATGGTGTGGTGCACCGCGCCCATCAGCAGCGTGTAGCCGTCGGGTGCGGCCTTGGCTACGTAGTCGGCGCCAATGGTGGCGCCTGCGCCGCCCCGGTTTTCCACGATCACGGGCTGGCCCAGCGCGGTGCTGAGCTTTTCGCCCAGCGCACGCGCCAGCACGTCGGTGGTGCCGCCCGCTGCAAACGGCACGACGAGGGTGACGGGTTTGCTGGGCCAGGCCTGTGCGTGGACAGTTTTGCCAGGTAGCAGGCAGGCGGCTGCGGCCAGCGCCGCCAGTGCCATCAGGTGTTGACGGCGCAGCGGGTGGGCGATGGCGGTGGGGCCGGGGGTAGGGCGATGCATGGTTTGTCTCCTAAAGGATGGGGGCGGCTGTGTGGCCTTTGCGGCCTTGTGGTGGTGCCCGCCGTGTGGCGTCCAGGCCCGTTCTTGCGGGCGTTGAACGATTGCTTTCAGGCGGCTTTGCGCGCGGCCGGTGCGTCGCTGATCAGCGTGCACACCGCATCGGTCACCTGCGCCGTGGTGGCGGTGCCGCCCAGGTCGCGGGTGTGCAGGGCTGGGTTGGCGGTAACCTGTTCGATGGCCTGCATCACGGCGCGGGCGGCGTCGGCCTCGCCCAGGTGCTCCAGCAGCATCACCACCGACCAAAACGTGCCAATGGGGTTGGCCAGGCCCTTGCCCATGATGTCAAACGCCGAGCCGTGAATGGGCTCGAACATGCTGGGGTAGCGGCGCTCGGGGTCGATGTTGCCGGTGGGCGCAATGCCCAGGCTGCCCGCCAGCGCGGCGGCCAGGTCGCTGAGGATGTCGGCATGCAGGTTGGTGGCGACGATGGTGTCCAGCGTGGCGGGGCGGTTGACCATGCGGGCCGTGGCGGCGTCCACCAGCTCCTTGTCCCATTTCACATCGGGGAACTCGGCCGCCACCTGTGCGGCGATCTCGTCCCACATCACCATGGCGTGGCGCTGCGCGTTGCTCTTGGTGATGACGGTGAGCTGCTTGCGGGGGCGCGACTGCGCCAGGCGGAAGGCAAAGCGCAGGATGCGCTCCACGCCCACGCGGGTCATGATGGACACATCAGTGGCCGCCTCGATGGGGTGGCCCTGGTGCACGCGGCCGCCCACGCCCGAGTATTCGCCCTCGGAGTTTTCGCGCACGATGACCCAGTCCAGGTCCTTGGGCGTGCAGCGCTTCAGGGGCGCGTCGATGCCCGGCAGGATGCGCGTGGGCCGCACGTTGGCGTACTGGTCGAACCCCTGACAGATCTTGAGGCGCAGGCCCCAGAGCGTGATGTGGTCGGGGATGTCCGGGTCACCCGCCGAGCCAAACAGGATGGCGTCCTTGCCGCGCAAGGCATCCAGCCCGTCGGCCGGCATCATCACGCCGTGCGCGCGGTACCAGTCGCCGCCCCAGTCGAAGTTTTCAAACTCGAATTGCAGGCCGCGGTGGCGGGCGGCCAGGGCTTCCAGCACGCGTTGGCCGGCGGGAATCACTTCCTTGCCGATGCCGTCTCCGGGGATGGTGGCGATTTGATAGGTTGTCATGCAGAGGCCTGGGTGAAAAAGGTCTGGAAATGCCCGTGCAGCAAGGCACAGGCGTGAAAGAGAGACACAGGAGAAACCAAACGGTAGAGGGACTGTAGGCCTGGACGCTTTTGCAGAACGCCGCTAAAGTGAATCCATCGTTAACCTGAAGTTAAGAGCTATTCGATGAGTGCCACCATCCAGCCCGCAGAACTGGGCTTCTTTTCTGCGCTGGCCGCCAGCCCCAGCCTGAGCGCCGCAGGGCGCGAAATGGGGGTCTCCACGGCGGCGGTCAGCAAGCACCTCACGCAGATGGAAAAGCGCCTGGGCGTGGTGCTGGTCAACCGCACCACGCGCCGCATGAGCCTCACGCCCGAGGGCGAGCTGCTGCTGGAGCACGCGCGCCGCATCCTGCGCGAGATCGATGCGCTCAATGAACTCATCGTGCAGTCCAAAGCCAGCCCCAAGGGCCTGCTGCGCGTGAACGCCACGCTGGGCTTTGGCCGCATGCACATCGCCCCCGTGATCTCGGACTTTGTGCGCCAGTACCCCGAGGTGGATGTGCAGCTGCAACTGTCGGTGCACCCGCCGCCGATCACCGACGACGCCTACGACGTGTGCGTGCGTTTTGGTGAGCCGCCCGACGGCCGCGTGATTGCCCGCCGCATTGCCCCCAACCGGCGCGTGCTGTGCGCAGCGCCTGCCTACCTGGACCGCCATGGCAGGCCCCGCGTGCCGCGCGACCTGATGGAGCACCAGTGCATCGGCATCCGCCAGGGCGACGAGGCCTATGGCCTGTGGCGCCTGACCACCGGGCGCGGCAGCAAGGCACACACCGAGTCGATCAAGATCACCGGCAACCTGACCACCAACGACGGCGAGATCGCCGTGCTGTGGGCACTGCAGGGCCACGGCATCGTGATGCGCGCCGAGTGGGACGTGAACCGCCACCTGGCCCAGGGCCTGCTGGAGACCGTGCTGCCGCATTACCAGACCCCGGCGGCCGACATCTATGCGGTATACCCGCAGCGGCACCAGTTCTCCACCCGCGTGCAGGCGTTTGTGGGGTTTCTGGCCGAGGCGCTGGCAGCGTCGGGGGCACCGGCCGCTGTGCCCGCCAAGCCGACCAAGCCGGGCAAGTTGGGTAAAAGCGCAATGCAGGTTTCCTGATCTGCGGGGTGGCGCTGGTGTCGCTGTGCGGGTAGGGTGTCGCCATCCCAGTCCGTTTTGCCCGCCTTCTTCCGCTACCCTGCCAAGACTAGGCTTTTGCCCATGAAACCACTTTCGCAGCTTTTTGCCGCGCTGACCTGCGCCCTCACATCCCTGCCGGTGCTGGCTACCGACTCCACCGCAGCCCAAGACTGGTCTCTGTCGGCCGATGGCGCCTATGTACTTGATGTGCGCGCAGGCCTGGCCTGGCCGCGTTGTGTGGAAGGCATGCAGTGGACGGGCAAGACCTGCACCGGCAAGCCGTTGCTGCTGGACCGTGCCGAAGCCACCACCCTGGCCACCGACCGCTGGAAGGCCGAGGGCGTAGGTTGGCGCCTTCCCCGCGCGGCGGAACTGCAGCGGCTGGTGGACAAGTCGCTGTCTCCCCCGGGCCTCAACCCCATCCTGTTCCCGGCCGCGCCGGGCCAGTGGCACTGGTCATCCACCAGCAACGTGAGTGCGCCCAGCGTCAACCCATACACCTACGGCAACATCGCGCAAGGCCGCGCGGGCGATGGCGTACGGCAGGCTGCCATGATCAACGGCTGGGCCGTGAACCTGTCCACCGGCGAGGCACGGGGCGATGCGGCGCGGGCCAGCAAGCTGCCCGTGCGGCTGGTGCGGCCGCCGCCGGTGGGGGCGGGGAAGTAGCCGCAGACGTCGCACGGAGCAGGTAGCGGCTCAGGCACCTCATGCTGCCACCGTTTCCGCGTCGCCCGCCGCAAACACTTCGCGGGCAGCGGCCAGTCCGTTCAGCGCGGCGGGAAAGCCTGCGTAAACAGCCATCTGCATGAGGACTTCCACTATTTCTTCACGGGTGACGCCCACGTTCAGCGCCGCCTGCAAGTGCACCTTGAGCTGTGGTGTCGCGTTGCCCAGCGCAGTCAAAGCAGCGATCACTGCAATTTCGCGGCTGCGCAGGTCCAGTCCGGGTCGGGAATAGATGTCGCCAAACGGAAACTCGATCAGGTAGCGGGCGAAATCCGGGGCAATGTCGGCCAGACTGGCGACGACGTGCTCACCGGCGTGGCCGTCGATTTCGCGCAGCTTGGCGAGGCCCTGGAGATAACGGGGATTGGTTTCGGGGGACATGGGTGCTTCCTTGGCGGGGTGACGAGGGTGTGTGGCGAAGGGAAGCCTCCAGATCCCGGTAGTGCGCGATCTTGGCTTGCAGCGCCTGTGCGGCTTGCTGCATGGCGGTGATGGTTGCAAGCACCTGAGCAAGGTGATGCTCCAGCAGCTCGCGCCGTTCGGGGGCGGTGGTGTTCCCTTCGCTGCGCAGTCGCGCGAAGGCCTGCATCTGCCCGATGGGCATCTGGGTCTCGCGCAGGCGCAGCAGGAATCCGATCCATTCCATGTCCGAAGCCGCATAGCGGCGCTGGCCACCCGGCGCACGCGCCACGGGCGCAATCAGCCCGGCGCGCTCGTAGTAGCGCAGCGTGTGCGCGGTCAGGCCCGTGCGTTCGGCGACTTCGGCAATGGTGAGGAGGGATGCCATGGGAACGATTCTGAAAGTTGGAGTGCACTCTAAGTCAAGCACTGAATCGTTCCAACGTGACAAGGGGTCGCAACAGGCCGCTGTCTAACCCTTGTTCGTATCTGCTGCCTCGTGATCTCTAGCTGCCCGCGTGCTTGCAAGCAGTCTCTTCACCGCAGCTGCAACGCCTGCAGCACCAGCGAAAACGCAGGCGATGGCTGGCGCCGACTGGGGTAGTACAGGTGGTAGCCCGCGAACGGTGGGCACCAGTCTTCCAGCACTCGGACCAGGCGGCCGTCTTCGATGTGGGTGGCCAGTTCGTCCTCGGGCAGCAGCGCAATGCCCAGCCCGGCCAACGCTGCATCGACCTGGGGCGGGGCGGTGTTGAAGATCAGCGGGCCATCTACCCGCACGTTGACCTGTTTGCCCTTGCGCGCAAAGTCCCACACGTACAGGCCGCCCGAGGTAGGCATGCGCTGGTTGATGCAGCGGTGCGCCGTCAGGTCGTGCGGGGTTTTGGGAATGGGATGGGCGGCAAAGTAGCTGGGCGATGCGACCACGGCCATGCGAAGCGGCGGGCCGATGGGCATGGCAATCATGTCCTTGTCGATGGTGTTGCCCAGGCGCACCCCGGCGTCAAAACGGTCGGCCACGATGTCGCGAAAGCCGTAGTTCATGTCGAACTCCAGCGTGATGTCGGGGTTGTCGTGCAACAGTGGCATGAGCTTGGGCAGCAGCGTAGTGTGCATGACGTGGTCGCCGCAGGTGATGCGCACAGTGCCTGCGGGTTTGTCGCGCAGTGCGGTCAGCGCATCCAGCTCGGCCTCAATCTCGTCAAAGCGGTGACCGATGGCTTGCATCAGGCGTTCGCCCGCTGGTGTGGGCGAGACGCTGCGCGTGGTGCGTGTGAGCAGCCGGATCTGCAGGCGCTCTTCAAGGCCACGGATGGTCTGGCTCAGCGCGGACTGCGTGACGCCCAGAGTGGCTGCGGCCCGGGTGAAGCTGCCCTCGCGCGCCACGGTGACAAAGGCCAGCAGATCGTTCAGGTTGCGTCTCGCCATGTCTGATTCTCTGAATTGATTGGTTAGCCAGCCTTATAAACCCATTCGCCATTCATTATCTAGTCGGCGCAAGCAATGCTGGGCAAACTTCTTGCCATGGCACAACGCATCAGCACCCACCCCTTCCAACGCCGCGCCCTGGCGGGTGTCGTCTTGGCATTCACCCTGGCAGCCGGGGTGATGCCCGCCACCACCTTTGCACAGCAGGGCCCCATGAAAATTCATCTGCATATCGATGGTGCCATTGCCACCGCCACCCTGGACAACAACGCCGCAGCGCGCGATTTTGTGGCCCAGCTGCCGCTGTCGCTGACGTTGCAGAACTACGCGGAGATCGAACGCATCGCCACCCTGCCGCGCAAGCTGTCGGTGGACGGGGCACCGGCGGGCATCACCCCCAAAACAGGTGACATCAACTACTACGCGCCCTGGGGCAATCTGGCGATTTTTGTGGGCGATGAAGCCTATGCACGCGGCCTGGTGCGGCTGGGCAGAGTGGACACGGGCCTGCCCGCGTTGCAGCGCCAAGGGCCTTTGAAAGTGCGTATCGAACGCGCCAGCGATTGACGCGCGGACAAAGCATTGGAGCGTCCAACGAAGGCGCGCCCTCGACCCCCGCCTTCATTTCTTGATTTCTCGTCCTTCCCCAATTTCATACCTCCCCAGGAGCATCGAACATGCACAACACACTCTCCACCATCCACGCACAGCACCCAATACCCGGCACAGCCCCCCTCACCTCGGACCGGCGCGACTTCCTCGTCCGGGCGGGCTTCGGTGCGGCGGTATGGGGCGGGCTGTCTGCCGCGGGTGGTAGTGCGATGGCAGCGGGGCCGCAGCCAGCGCACGGCAAGCTCAGCGGCGCCGACAATTTCTACCAAAGCGACAAGGTGGCCGTGCGCAAGGTGACCTTCAAGAACCAGTACCGCATGGCGGTGGCTGGCAACCTGTTTGTGCCCAAGAACCTGGACCGCAGCAAGAAAAATCCGGCCATTCTGGTGGGCCACCCCATGGGCGCAGTCAAGGAACAAAGCGCCAACCTGTATGCCACCAAGATGGCAGAGCAGGGTTTTGTCGCGCTGTCGCTGGACCTGCCTTTCTGGGGTGAGAGTGACGGCCAGCCGCGCAACGCGGTGGCGCCAGACATCTATGCCGAGGCTTTCAGCGCAGCGGTGGATTTTCTGGGCACGCAGGCGATGGTGGACCGCGAGCGCATTGGGGCCATTGGCGTGTGCGGCAGCGGCAGCTTTGTCATCAGCGCCGCCAAGATCGACCCGCGCATGAAGGCCATCGCCACCGTCAGCATGTACGACATGGGTGCTGCCAACCGTGATGCGCTGAACCACTCGCAGACTGTGGAGCAGCGCAAGCAGATCATTGCCGCCGCTGCCGAGCAGCGCTACGTGGAGTTCACTGGCGGGGCCATCCAGTACACCGGTGGCACGGTGCACGAGCTGTCGGTAGACACACACCCCATTCAGCGGGAGTTCTATGACTTCTACCGCACCCCGCGTGGCGAGGTCACGCCCAAGGGCGGCTCAGCCAAAACCACCACCCACCCCACGCTGACCAGCAACGTCAAGTTCATGAACTTCTACCCGTTCAATGACATCGAGACGATTTCTCCGCGCCCCATGCTCTTCATCACGGGTGACCAGGCGCATTCCAAGGAGTTCAGCGAAGACGCCTTCAAGCGCGCTGCCGAGCCGAAGGAGCTGCACATCGTCCCCGGTGCGGGCCATGTGGATCTGTATGACCGTGTGAACCTGATCCCATGGGGCAAGTTGACGGCGTTCTTTGGCAAACACCTGGCTTAAGCAATGACCACCCAGGTTTGCGACGCCCCGCCGCACCACACAGGCGGTGAAGACGGGGCGGCGGCGCAGCCCGCGCGCTGGAGCGGCGCTTTTTGCGATGACGCTCTGCGTGTTTGCGCTGATCGCGTCGGAGTTCATGCCAGTCAGCCTGCTCACACCCATGGCCGCAGACCTGGGTGTCAGTGAGGGTTGGGCCGGGCAGGGCATTGCGATATCGGGCGCCTTCGCCGTGCTCACCAGCCTGAGCATTGCAGCGCTGGCAGGCAGGATGGACCGCAAGACCCTGCTTCTGGGCCTTACGGCGCTGATGTGCTTATCTGGCGCGGTCATTGCACTGGCGCCGAACTACGCGGTGTACATGGTGGGGCGCGCGCTCATTGGGGTGGTGGTGGGAGGCTTCTGGTCGATGTCGGCCGCCACGGCCATGCGGCTGGTGCCCGCGCAGCAGGTGCCACGGGCCCTGGCCATCTTCAATGGTGGCAACGCGCTGGCCACGGTGGTGGCGGCGCCGCTCGGCAGCTATCTGGGGGCCGTGATTGGCTGGCGTGGGGCTTTCTTTTGCCTGGTGCCGGTGGCGGTACTGGCCTTCATCTGGCAGTGGGTGAGCCTGCCGCCGATACCTGCCGGGCCCCGGCGCTCTGGGGCCCCTGGCCTTGTTTTCAGACTGCTCCGGCGCCGGATGATTGCCGTGGGCATGCTGGCAGTGGGCAGCTTTTTCATGGGGCAGTTTGTGCTGTTTACCTACCTGCGTCCATTTCTGGAGACCGTCACGCATGCGGGTGGGTTCACGTTGTCGTTCATCCTGCTGGTGATCGGGGTGGCGGGCTTTGTGGGCACCACACTCGTCGGCGCGGCGCTGGCCAGAGGCTTTTACCCAACGCTGTTCACGGCACCCGTCTTGATGGCGCTCATCGCCATCGCGCTGATCTGTCTGGGTGACCAGCTCACCGCTGTCACGGCCTTGCTGGGTGTATGGGGCATGGTGGCCACGGCAGCACCGGTGGGCTGGTGGACATGGGTCGCCCGGTCGATGCCGAAAGACGCTGAAGCCGGAGGCGGTCTCATGGTGGCGGTGGTCCAACTGGCTATCGGCCTGGGCTCCACGGTGGGGGGCCTGCTATTTGACCGCAACGGATACCAGAGCACCTTTGTCGTCAGCGCTGTTTTGTTGCTGGTGGCCGCGTTGCTGGTCTTGCTGACCTGGCGCTCTGGCAGGGCCGAGGGCTGTGCTGTTGCCGGTAGTTGAAGGCTGAAGGAGATGGGGTGAACGCGTGCCTTGCGCACCAGCAAACTGACGGCGTTGTGGGGTGCAAAACCGAGGGGACAGCAAAACCCGGCGTCCTGGTGAAAAATGGCGCGGCAGGTGGAGAGGCTGTGACCTGCTGGCACCCCAGCCTCCCTCCACGTCGCGCCGCTTCATGTGCGCGGCCCCATTTCCATCATCCCACTGCGAGTCCTCCATGAACCCATCCATCCCTACCACCGCGCTGCAGCTGCGCTCGCTTGTACAAGCCAATGGCACCTTGCAGATCAGCCTGGAGCCGACACCCGTGCCCACGCCAGGGCCTGACGAAGTGCTGATTCAGTTACAGGCCACGCCCATCAACCCATCGGACATTGGCCTGCTGCTGGGCCCGTCTGATCTGTCCACCGTGCAGGTCGCGGGCACGGCCGAGCGGCCGGTGGCCACGGCTCGCATCCCCGAGCGCGCCATGCCCGGCATGGCGGCACGCCTGGGCCAGAGCATGCCCGTGGGCAACGAGGGCGCCGGTCTGGTGGTGGCTGCGGGTGCATCGCCCGCTGCGCAGGCGCTGCTGGGCCGCACGGTGGCAGTGATTGGTGGCGCCATGTATTCGCAGTACCGCGCCATGCCTGCAGCGCAGTGTCTGCCGCTGCCGCCCGGCACCACGGCGGCTGAGGGCGCGTCGTGTTTTGTCAACCCGCTGACTGCGCTGAGCATGGTCGAAACCATGAAGCGCGAAGGCCACACCGCGCTGGTGCACACCGCTGCGGCCAGCAACCTGGGCCAGATGCTGCTCAAGATTTGCCAGAAGGATGGTGTCGGCCTGGTCAACATCGTGCGCAAGCCCGAGCAAGCGGAACTGTTGCGCGAACTGGGTGCCCAGTACGTGTGCGACAGCAGTGCGCCCGATTTCATGGCCGAGCTGACCGACGCGCTGGCCGCCACTGGCGCCACCATTGCGTTTGATGCCACGGGCGGCGGCACGCTGGCGGGGCAGATCCTGCAGTGCATGGAGGCGGCCATCAACCGCAAGGCCAAGGAATACAGCCGCTACGGCTCGGCCGTGCACAAGCAGGTTTATTTGTACGGCCACCTGGACACGCGCCCGACCGAAGTGCACCGCACCTTTGGCATGGCCTGGGGCATGGGGGGATGGCTGCTGTTCCCGTTTCTGCAGAAGATTGGCGAAGAGGCCACCCAGGCGCTGCGCCAGCGCGTGGCGGCCGAGCTGAAGACCACGTTTGCCAGCCACTACGCGCGCACCGTGTCGCTGGCAGGCGCGCTGAGTGCCGAGTCCATTGCGTTCTACGGCCCGCGCAATACTGGTGCCAAGGTATTGATCGACCCGTCGCTGTAAGCGACGTTGCAGGGGCGCTTCCGGTGCCTTGAGGGATGGTCCATTCCGGCAGGCGCCAGGCAAGCTCGGTAAGTGCCATGTAGCCAGCCGGCGCCGCGTGCGCCAACAAACAGGGCTCCCAAAGGGAGCCCGATCTGCCTGCCCGCCCCTGCGGTTCAGTTAACACTCCCCATGGCAGCGCCACCCGCAAATGCAAAGTGCCACCACCATGGGAAGTCCCGCAACTGCTTCAACCAATCTCAAGCAGTTGGTCTGCCAATTACATGGCGCTGAATTCGCCGTGGGGGATCTGGCCGGTGCGCAGGGCTTCGGCAGCCTGGGCACGCACGGCAGCGCGGTCAGCGGTGGAGGTGTAGGTCACCACACGCGAACCAGCAGGTTCCTGGCTGCGGGTCTGGGCGACGGTTGCTGCTTCAGCGGCCACTTCAGCGCGGGTGCGGTTCGTTTCGAACTTCAGGGCGAATTGCGAGCTGTCGGCTTCGTCAGCCTGGGCGCCAAAAGAAGCGAAAGCGGCAACGGCAGCGACGGAGAGGAAACGGGCGGTCTTGTTCATGATGAAAATCCTTGAAGGTTAAAAAGCGTCTCAAAAAAGCCGGGTCAAAAACCATTCCTGAACCGGGTTCGGTGAGTCGCCTTGCGGGTTCGGCTCATCGATGGGATGAACTGTACGCCGATGGTGTTCACGGAAAAACTACCTGGTCGCGAACTAACTGTTCCAGTATTGAGAACAATCCTTCCATCATCCCGCGCTCCCGGGTGATCTTTCAGGGCTCGAATTCTGCTGGAAAAAACTGTATATTCATACAGTATCAAACCACAGGAGTAGCAGTGCCATGCAAGTCATCGAATCCACTTTCGTCGTCAACCTCCGCGACTATCCCGAGGAGCTTCCGCCCAAAGAGCGTATTGCCGCAGAAACCCGGTATGCCAGGGCCCTGGAAAAGCAGCTTGGCGGCCCTGAACAGGTAGCAGCTGCGCTGGACACCATGCAGAGCCTGGAGGAGTCGCCCCCCGAGGTGGTGTCCCCTGGCGATCTCACTTTGCTCAAGGCCTGGGGCAAGGCCAGCGTGGCAGCCCGGCAGGCCGGGTTCCGGGATTTGGGGGAAGGAGAGGGCGCGTACTTTGAAGTAAGGCTGGTCTGAGAGGCTGAGAGTCCTTCATCCATGCCCGCCTTGCACGCTAATACGCCCCGGCTCGTCGTTACAAATGCTCGCCATAGCCTGAGCTATGGCTGTGCTTTGCGCCTAGATCCGAGGCGTATTTGCGCGCCTTTCGAGCCCGGCTAAAAAACTCTCAGCCTCTGAGCCTGAAAGCCCGCAGCACGCAGTGGGGCTGACCGAGCCGTCGTGCAGGCGCGTGCTGGGTGTGAGGGCCGGGTCACCCCGGTGCTTGCACACCCGCCGTGTGGGCAGATACTGTGTGTACATTGCATTACCTGCACGATCAACGCCGGAGACACAACACCATGACCCTGCCGCTTCACCCCCTGGACCCTGACCTGTTTGCCCGCGCATTGCCGCTGCTGGACGAAGAGTGGCTGACCCGCGACCCTGAACTGGCGCCCGTGCTGCCCACGGTGCTCGCGCGCAATGTGGGGCAGGACTGGCACAAGGCGGGCACGTTTCGCCACCACTTGGTGGGCGTGACGCGCACGCTGACGGTGTGGCAGCAGCCGCGTGACGTGCGCCTGCTGGGGCTGCTGCACAGCGTGTATGGCAATGCCTTTGTGGACCTGGTGAAGTTCGACCCCGCCAAGGAGCGCGCCCGTGTGCGCGAGATTGCGGGCGAGTCGGCCGAGCACCTGGTGTATTTGTTCTGTACCCAGTCGCGCACACAGTTTGTGCAAAAGGTGCTGGCCCATGCGCTGGAGGCGGACGGCAGCCTGGTGCTACAAAAAGACGGGCAGGACCACGTGCTCACACCCTACGAGGTGGCGGCATTCATCATCGTGAGCATGGCCGACACCATCGAGCAGTGGTTCAGCTGGCAGGACGATATCTTCTCGCGCTTTCCGGACGTGCAGCACCGCAGCCAGAAGGCGCACTGGGCCGCATCGCTGTGGCCCGGGCCCATGCGGCCGTCGGGGCGCATGGTGCACCAGATCAATGGCCTGGCCAAGGCGCTGCAGCACCCGGGGCTGAAGGATGTGCTGCCCATGCCGCCCGTGTTTGCGCACTGCTCGCAGTACCTGTCTGCCGCCAATGAGGCGGCGGCCACGTCGCTGTACTGGTCGGTCATCCAGCAAGACCAGCCCCTGGTGGATCTGGACGTGGCCACCGGCGTGCTGGAAAGCGCCGTGCGCCACAACCCTTGGGTGGGCGAGCCGCAGATGGTGCTGGCCCAGCTGTATCTGTCCGCTGGCCGCAAGGACGACGCCAAGGCCGCTGCCGAAAGCGCGCTGCACCTGTTCAGCGCCTGGGGCAATGCATGGGACAAGCGCGTGCAGTGGGACGCCTGGGTGGCCTGGACGCGCATCCTGCTGCAGGGTGCCACGGTGGAGGGCACCTGGCCCGAGCGGCTGGACAAGCTGAACAACGTCGCGCTGCGCGGGTGACTTGGAACATCCCCCTGAGTGGCTGCGCCACTTCCCCCTTCTCTCCAATCGCTGCGCGATTCGGGAAGGGGGACGCAGCCCTCGCTGCGGGGCGGCCCTTGCTCGGCTGCCCTCGCCGGGCGCGCGCCAGTCTCATGAGGTGGGGGGTGAGGTGCACGGGTCTTGTCTTCTTATTCGAATGGGTTTTAATGAAATAAAAAATTATTCGTTCCTGTTTTATCGGGGAAACCCTAGGATGCGTGCCATCTCTTTACGAAAGGTTTTTCCTGTGAACAACAACAAGCGCCTCCTCCTGCAATCTGCCCTGGCTTTGGCTGCTGCCGCCGCTTTCTCTACCGGCGCGATCGCCCAGGACAAGCCCCTCAAGATCGGCGTGACGGGCGGCCCCCACGCGCAGATCTTCGAGCAGGTGAAGAAGGTCGCCGAGAAGGACGGACTGAAGATCCAGATCGTCGAGTTCAGCGACTACGTGCAGCCCAACGCCGCTCTGTCGGCGGGCGATCTGGACGCCAACAGCTACCAGCACAAGCCTTACCTCGATGCGCAGGTGGCAGACCGTGGCTACAAGCTGGTGTCGGTGGGCTACACCGTCAACTTCCCCATCGGCCTGTATTCCAAGAAGGTCAAGAAACTGGAAGACCTGAAGGAAGGCGCCAAGTTCGGCATCCCCAACGACCCCACCAACGGCGGCCGCGTGCTGCTGGTGCTGCAGGACAAGGGCCTGATCAAGCTGCGTGAGGGCGCGGGCCTCAAGGCCACGCCGCTGGACGTGGTGAGCAACCCCAAGAAGCTCAAGTTCGTGGAACTCGACGCTGCCCAGCTGCCGCGCTCGCTGGACGACCTGGACGCCTCGGCCATCAACACCAACTTTGCGCTGTCGGCTGGCCTGAACCCTGGCAAGGACGCGATTGCGCAAGAAAACGCCAAGAGCCCCTACGTCAACCTGATCGCCGTGCGCGAAGCCGACAAGGACAAGCCCTGGGTGGCCAAGCTGGTGAAGGCCTACCACTCGGAAGAAGTGAAGAAATTCATCCAGACCGAGTTCAAGGGTTCGGTGCTGCCAGGGTTTTAAGGCTTCACGCTGAGCGCACCCTGTGATGGGTGGGCGCTGCGGTGCCCTGGTTTGACTTTCTCCCGCGAGGGGAGCGGGAGCCCAAAAGCGCTGTCGAAGAACGGTAAATATTCAGATTCCATTGGCATCCAGCGCTTGTCCAGCAGGCGCTGGATGCTATTTTTTTGGTAGCTATTGGCCGGCCCAGTGCCCCGGCTGCTTTGAGGGGAAACAGGCGGGCCACGCTTGCGTCCACAATGGGAGGGTTAACGTTCTGTAGCAATTACGCCCAGCACACCCCTTCCACCACGGCCCCCCACCCATGTCCTTCGCGGAACGAATCCTCTCAGCGGTCTGGTTGAGCGCAGCCACGCTGTTGTTCGCCGCGTCGCTGTGGGTGCCGGACGTCAGCGTGCGGGTGTTTCTGGACAACGCCTCGTGGACGCTGGCGTTTGGGCTGTCGGCCTTCTGGGCCTGGCGCGGCTGGGTGCAGGCGCCGCCTACCGACCGCGCGCTGCACGCCGGTCTGCTGGCCTTTGCCCTGCTGGTGGCTGTGGGGCAGATGGTGTGGAACGTGCAGGTGGCGCTGGACTGGAACCCGTTCCCCGCTCCTGCCGACCTGTTCTTTCTGGCCGGGGGCCCGCTGTGGGCGGCCACCGTCATCCGCGCCACGTTTGCCCGCCTCTCGCGTGACCGCGCCTACCCGGCGGCGCTGGACTTTGGCGGTGCCGTGCTGGCGCTGCTGGCCTTCACCCTGGTGATCTATCTGCCCTCGGGCGGGGTGGGGTCGGCGGCGGTGGGTACGGTTCTGGTGCTGTACCCGGCAGGGTTCCTCACGGCGGCGGGAGTCACGGCGCTGGCCATTCCTACCGTGGGGGTGCGGGTGGCGCGCTCGCACCTGCTGGTCTTGATGGGCCTGCTGGGCTATGGCCTGAGCTGGATGCAGTGGAACCTGATGGTGATCAGCAGCACGGTGGAGCCGGGTGTCTGGTTCAACGCCAGCTTCAGCCTCTCGGCGCTCGCCCTGGGTTGGGGCGCGCGCTGGCTGCGCTTTGAGATGTCGGTGGATGCCGACTACCGCCGCCAGTGTGACCGGGCCATGAACTATGTGCCGCTGGTGTCGATGACGCTGGCGGCCATCACCCTGGTGCTGCTGTTTGTCGCGCCCGACGGGCGCGCCGGTGTGCAGGCGCTCATCTTGGTGTGCTGCCTGCTGGTGTTGCTGCTGGCTGCACTGCGCCAGACCATTGTGGTCAGCCTGCTCAACCGCCTTCGCACGGCCGAGGCCGCCGTGCTGCGCAACGAAGAGCAGCTGTACCGGGTGGCGCACTTTGACGCGCTCACCGGCCTGCCCAACCGCCGCTACTTTGAAGACGCGCTGGAGCGCGCCGTGGCCGAGGCCGCGCGCGACACGCAGGGCACCAACCGCCGTGTGGCGCTGCTGCTGATTGACCTGGACCACTTCAAGAGCGTGAACGAAACCTACGGCCACCGCGTGGGCGATGCGCTGCTGAGTGAGGTGGCCCAGCGCATCACCCAGCTGCTGGCAGGGCAGGGCCTGGTGTCGCGGCTGGCCAATGACCAGTTCACCGTGATGCTGCTGCGCCCCGCCTCGCGCACCGAGCTGGCGCAACTGGCCGCATCGCTGGTTGAAGGGCTGGGGAGACCCTGGGAGCTGTCGGAGGTGGGGGCGCAGTACATGGGTGCAAGCCTGGGCATCAGCCTGTACCCGGACGACTCGGCCAACAGTGTGGAGCTGGTGCGCCACGCGCATTCGGCGCTGCACGCCACCAAAAGCGCAGGGCGCGGCTCGTACCGTTTCTACATCGAGGAGTTCACGCAGATCACGCGCAGTCGGCTGGAGCTGCGCCGCCGCCTGCACAGCGCGCTGCAGGGTGGCGAGTTCACGCTGGTGTACCAGCCCCAGCTCAACCAGCAGCGCCATACGGTGGGCGCCGAGGCGCTGCTGCGCTGGTCGGTAGACGGCAAGGCGGTACCGCCGGACGAGTTCATTCCGCTGGCCGAGGAGAGTGGGCTCATCGTGCCGATGGGCCTGTGGGTGTTCGACACCGCCTGCCGCCAGGTGGCGCAGTGGCGCGCCGAGGGCTGGCAGGTGCCTGTGGTGTCGGTCAATGTCTCCACCATCCAGCTGCGCGAACCAGGGTTCACCCAAACCTTGCTGGGAGTCACCCAGCGCGCGGGGGTGGCGCCTGCGGACCTGGTGCTGGAGATCACCGAGTCGCAGTTGCTCGACGAATCGCTCTACGCCATTGCGCTCGACCTGAAAAACGCGGGTTTTGCGCTGTCGATCGACGACTTTGGCACCGGGCACTCGTCGCTCATCAAGCTCAAGCGCCTGCCAGTGGGTGAGCTGAAGATCGACAAGGTGTTTGTGCGCGACATCGTGGTGGATGTGAACGACCGCGAGATCTGCGCCACCATCAATGCGCTGGCCCGCACGCTGGGCCTTTCGGTGGTGGCAGAAGGGGTGGAGACCGAGGAGCAGCTGCAGCTTTTGATCAAGATGGGCTGCGAGCGCTTTCAGGGCTGGCTGTTTGCCCCGGCGCTGCCGCCGGAGCAACTGGCCCGGCAGTGGCTGCAGCGGCAGTCGACAAGCCGCACAATCGTTTGAATGCGGATTTGCTATTTAATTTATAGCTATTAGCGCTTGTCTAATAAGCGCTGGAGTCACTTTTCAGCATAAAAACAAAACTCGGCAGGGAGCCGGGTTTGTCAATGTTGGCGAGGCCTGGTGTCCTGAGTTGGAAGTTCGTTGATGAAATGAATTTCCAACTCAGGACACTAGGGATCCTCTGCACGAATCGAGCGGTAAGTGTGCGCTGCGGATCGGGAGGGGCTGCCAGGCGCAAAACGCGGCAATAGCTGTAGCTATTGCGAGGTTTTGCAACACCGCAGACCACCCGAGTCCGCAGATGCACACGGTGCGGTGATTCGTGCAGAGGGTCCCCAGGGCCCTGCAGTTGCCGTTCAGGCCGCTTGCGCTACGCTGGCCTGGTTGGCTGCGGCGCCGGTGTGGTTGGTGATTTCCACTTCGGCGGAAGCCAGGGCTGCGGCCTTGGCATCAGGGCCCATGGCCACGCCTTCAGCGCGCACAAACCGCACGTCGGTGATGCCGAAGAAGCCGAACACCACCTTCAGGTAGCTCTCCTGGTGCTCCATGGCCTGGCCGCCTTCGCTGGTGGAATACACGCCGCCCCGGGTGGAGGCCACGATCACAGTCTTGCCTTTGGCCAGGCCTTCGGGCCCGTTGGCGGTGTACTGGAACGTGCGGCCGGGTTGGGCAAGCCGGTCGATCCAAGCCTTGAGCTGGGTGGGAATGCTGAAGTTGTACAGCGGTGCGCCAATCACCACCACGTCGGCTGCCAGAAACTGGCTGACCAGTTGCTCGGACACCGCGTTCTCGCGCTTTTGCGCTTCGCTCAAGCCTTCGGTCTGGCCAGTGCGCGGAGTCATTGCGTCCATGGTGAAGTGTGCGGGGGTGTTGGCTACCAGATCGAGGTAGGTCACCTCGGTGGCTGGATGGCTGGCTTTGTAGGCGGCCACGATCTGTGCCGTGAGCTGTCGCGAAACGGAGTTGGCACCGGTGATGGCGGAATCGACGTGAAGCAGTTGCATGAAAAACTCCTTGGGGTTCTGTGGATGGAGCCACAGCGTGTGGCCATGGGATGAATTGTGGTTGTTCATCCGTTTGTTGATAAGGTGGTTAATTTGAGATAGATTGTTCCATCCATCGAATGAATCGCGCGTGGCTACAACCCGCACTTCCACCATGCAAGACCTCAATGACATGCTGTATTTCGCCGAAGTGGTGGAGCGCGGTGGCTTTGCCGCTGCGGGCCGCGCCCTCGGCATCCCCAAGTCGCGCCTTTCGCGGCGCGTGTCCGACCTGGAGGCGCAGCTGGGTGTGCGTCTGCTGCAGCGCACCACCCGCAAGCTGTCACTGACCGAAGTGGGCGAGGCCTACTTGCGCCATTGCCAGGCCATGCGCGAGTCGGCCCAGGCTGCGGCCGACACTGTGGCCCAGGTGCAGACCACACCGCGCGGCACCATCCGCGTGAGTTGCCCGGTGACGCTCGCGCAGACCGTGGTGGCCGAGCTGATGCCCCGGTTTCTCGCCCAGTACCCCGAGGTGCGTATCGACATGCTGGTGAGCAACCGTGCGGTGAACCTGGTGGAGGAGGGCATCGACGTGGCGCTGCGCGTGCGCCCCTCGGTGGACGACAGCGGCAGCATGGTCGTCAAGCGGCTGGACCACACCACGCAGATCCTGGTGGCCAGCCCCGAGCTGCTGATCCGCCAGGGCACGCCAAAGACGCTGGACGATCTGGCCAAGCTTGACAGCATTGCCATGTCGGCACCCGAGGGCCGGTCCATCTGGAACCTCATCGGCCCTGGCGGCGTGCACCAGATGGTGCAGCACACGCCGCGCTATGTGGCCGATGACCTGCTTACGCTCAAATACGCCGCTGTGGCGGGCACCGGCGTGTGCTGGATGCCCGACTACATGTGCCAGGAAGAAATGCGCGAGCGCAAGCTGGTGCGGGTGCTGCCTGACTGGGCGCCCGCGCCCGCCATCGTGCATGCGGTGTTCCCCTCGCGCCGGGGGCTGTCGCCCGCCGTGCGGCGGTTTCTGGACTACCTGGGCGAGGCCATGCCCGGGCGCAGCAGCCTGAGCACGCGGCAGGCCCTGCAGGGGCTCGACGGCGCGAATATCTGAGTTGCTGAGCGCAAAGACTGCGCTTGTACACGGGTTCAATGGGCGGCACGCTTTTTGGCCCCACAATGCAACGAATTGCAACTGTGCGGGCTGCCCCCGTCCCTGTGTTCAGCACACGCGGCGGCCCGGGGATTTTTTGTGACTGCTCCACACCCCATCGACCAAGACATCCGGCAGGCCCGTGTGCACCCCGCCGTGCGGGCCATCGTGGTTCCGCCGTGCCCCGAATCGTTGCTGCGCCTGCAGCAGATCATGGCCGAGCCCGAGCTGGATTCGGCGGCCCTGGAACAATTGGCGTCCTCCGACGTGGCCCTGGCCGCTGCCGTCATGCGGCTGGCCAACAGCCCGCTGTATGGCCTGGCCCAGCCGGTGCAGACCGTGGGCATGGCGCTCACGGTGTTGGGGCTGCAGCCAGCGGTGCAGTTGCTATCGGCCTTCATCACGCGCAACGCGCTGCAGGTGCGGTCGCCGCTGCTGGAGCATTTCTGGGAAAGCTCGCAGCGCCGCGCCATCGCCTGCGAACACATCGGCCACCAGCTCTACAGCTTTGACCCGGGCCTGGGCTACAGCTTCGGTCTGTTCTGCCATGTGGGCATGCCGGTGTTGGTGAAGGCGGTGCGCGGCTATGCTGGCACCGTGACCGAGGCCCTGGCGCGCAAGGACCGCACCTTCACCCAGACCGAAAACGCCAGCCACCGCACCGACCACGCCGTGATGGGCGCCATCGTCGCGCGCACCTGGCACCTGCCAGGCGACGTAGCGCAAGCCATCTGGCTGCACCACGACTTTGCCTGCCTCGATGACGAGCGGTTTGACCCTACCGTACGCCACTTGGTGGCCCTGGGCCTGCTGGCCGAGTTTCTGGTCAACCAGCATGACAACCTGCCGCCCACGCGCGAATGGCAGCAGCATGGGCAGGCCTGCATGGACCACCTGCACGTAACGCAGGACGAGCTGGACCACTGGATCGACGCGCTGCATCCGGCGTTTGAGGCCGTGCGGTTCTGATGCCGATGCGCGGCTGATCAATCAGAAGACCGTTCGGGCTGAGTCCATCTCCGCCGCCCTCAGCGCACCGCCTCCAGCAACTCGGCCAGGCGCGTATGCGCCCGCTGCGCAGCCCACTGCGCCGCATTCAGGCCCTCGCGGTCCACCAGCCGGGGGTTGGCGCCCAGGGCCAGGAGCTTCTGGGCGGTGGTGGTGTGGCCGTTCATCGCTGCCAGCATCAAGGCGGTTCTGCCCTCGTTGTCGCGGGCGTCCACAGGCGTTCCCTGGCGGACGAGGCTTTCTATCTGCTGGGGGTTGCCCGCACGGGCAGCGTCCCACACGTTGCCTGGCAACGATGCCCCGAGGCGTTTTTGCATGGAGGCGGTGGCTGCTCCGTTGCTGTCGCGGGCCACAGAGTCGGCCAGCGGGCTGCGGGCGGCCGGGGCTGCAGCAGCGGCCGCTGCCTGGGGCTCGGGCGCGGCTGGTGGGGGGGGCTGTTTTGTGGGAGCTGTTGCCGCGTGCTCGCGGCTCTCGGCGTTGGGGGCGGCGACCGGGGAGGGCGATGCGGGGAACCCAGACATGGCTCCGGCTGCGCGGGGGGCGTGCAGGGTTTCAGTTTCTGCGGCTGCTGTGGAGGCAGACGCGGGGGCGGGGGCCACAGCCGTGGCAGGTGCTGGAGTCGGTGCCGGGGTTGGTGCTGGCGCGGTCTTGGCTAAGGGCTGCGCGGGGGGCGGTGCGTGCAGAGGCGAAGGTGCCGTGGTGGACTTGGGGGCCACGGCCCCGGTGGCCGGGCTGGTGGTGTTGCGGGCGCGCTCCTGCTCCTGTGCGCTGTCGGGGGGGGCTGGCAATGTGGCCGACGGAGGCGGGGAGAGGGCCTCTGGCAGGGGCTTGGGTGCGGGGGCGGCCGAGGGCGCGGGGGCTGGGGCGGTTTGGGCTGCAGGTGCGGGCACCTCGGCCCGGCGGTGGCTGAATGCGGTGTCCCGCTCCTCGGGCGTGCCGCGTTCGAACTGCAGCATCAGCAAACCGGTCAGGCCCACCACGGCCACGGTGGCCAGGGCCGAGATCTTCCAGCGTGCCTGGTTGGCGGCGGGGGCTTCAGGCGTTGGAGCGGGGCCTGCAGTGTGGGCGGCCGCCACCATCTGTGCGTGCGCGCGCACGGCCTCGCGCACATGCGCGCCGGGGCGGGCGCCTTCCTGCGCGCTGGCTTCGTGGTAGCGCCGGACCAGCTCGTCGTCCTGCAGGTTCATACAAACTCCTTGAGGTGCTGGCGCAGGCTGGCCCGCGCGTAGCGCAGGCGGCTCTTGGCGGTTTCGAAATTCACGCCGGTGGCCTCGGCAATCTCCTGCACGCCCAGGTCGCCTTCGGCCTGCAGCAGGAAGGCCTCGCGCTGCTCCAGCGGCAACTGTTCCACCGCCGCAATCAGCGCGGCCGCCTGTTCGCGCGACTGTAGTTGCCGCACGGGCCCAAAGCCCGAGTCGGCCACCAGTGTGTCGGCCAGCCTGCGCGCATCGTCGTCGCTCGCATCCAGGCTGGTGTGGTGCCTGGCGGTGCGCAGGTGGTCCACCAGCCGGTGGTGCGCCAGGGTGAACAGCCAGGTGCGGAACTTGGCTTTCACCTCGTAGCGGGCAGCATTGCGCGCCACGGCAAACCACACGTCCTGCAGCAGGTCATCGGCCACGGCCTGCACCTTGACGCTGCGAAACACAAACCGCCACACCGCCAGTTCGTGCCGCCCATACAGTACATCGAACGCGCCCAGTTCTCCTGCGGCGTAGCGCAACATCAGCGCTTCGTCGGAGTCCTCCATGGTGGCGGGGAATGGGGTGGATGGCACCCGCGCATTATGGGAGGGACTCATGCGCTCGCGGGCAGATCCGCTGGGGTTGCATTCAGGGCCTACCTCGGGTCTGGTACGTAAGACACGTTGTCCGATTGCGGCACGGTTTGCGGTACCGGCGGGTGCGCACGCCGCTTTCGGATCACGCCTTTTGCAATCAGGTTGTTGCGGCTGTCGTAACGGATGCTGATGACCTCTTCGAGGAGGTGCGACACAACTGGGGTCTGGCGCTGCCCGTGCGGGGCTTCCTCGCTCAGACGGTCTTCGTTGCTAACTTTGTTGCGGCGTTGGCCGGACGGTTCAGGCCTCACCTGTGCAACGGGGTCGATGATCCGCTGGCGGAACAATGCAATCTGGATCAGGCCCACCTTGGTTGAGCGCGCAGTGAGGTCGGCGTGGGAGTTTGCAACGTTTGCGAACTCGAAGTAAGGCAACGTGCCGATGGATTTGTACCAGCCGGCTATTCGATCGCGCGCATGGGGCAAGAACACATAGCCGCTCCGTCTCCACCCGTCGTTCTGACCGGTGAACTCATCGGTCTGACCGGTGAGTACGTCGACGCCATCCACCATTAGCACGACATTCACCCTATCGCCGCTGCGATTGTGCAATGTGACCGCATACTGGGCCCCAGGTCGGCCAGCGACCCAGTATTGGCCCTTGGCGTAGTACATCGGCAGCCTGGCGCCTGTATCGGGGTTGACGATAGTGACTTGGGCCAGGCGGCCGATGGCCTGGGCGTGCAAGCTGGTCAGCGCGAGCAGTACGGCCAGCGCGGTGACGGTGGTATGGATGAGGGCAGGGAGTGTGGGGGAACCGGTTTTCATAGCGGCCCTTTGGCGATGTTATTGGTGCTGAGTGAAACGAGCGGAATGGCTGGGTCGGATCAGGGGCAGTCGGCCGCCGCGCACTGTGCGAGGCGCCCGTTCACCTGCGCGCGGGACGGCTGCGCATGGCCGGTCCGCTATCCCGGGCCCAGTCAATTCGGGTCCGGCACATAGGACAGGTTGTCCGATTGCGGGAATGCACGGGGCACCGGCATGCGCGCCGGCCGTTCGCGGATGATGCCGCTGGCCACCAGGTTCTCGCGGCTGTCGTAGCGGATGCTGATGATTTCATTGGGCTGCTCCTGCAGGCGCGTGAAGCTGGTGTGGGTGACGACCGATGTCTCGCGCTGGCCGTGCGCCGTGCCCAGCTTGGCCGACGGCATGGGGGCGGCCTTGGCCACACTGTCGGCAGATTGCGAGCGGGCAGAGGATTCGGCCGATGGCTCAGGGGCCGCCGGTGCAGCGGCAGCGGGTGACGCGGGTTCCTCCCGCAGGCGCCCGAGGCCGTGGCCGTTGTCACGGCGCTGGCTGTAGGGCTCGGGGGTGATGGCGGGGGCAGGCTGGGGCACCGGCGGCTGTTCGCGGAACAGGGCCACGCCAATCACGCCCACATGCGCCGGGCGGCCCGTGCGGGCGGCATACGAGTTGGCAATGTGGGAAAACTCGAAGGCCGCCACCTGGCTGTCGCTCTTGCGCCAGCCGGTGATCTGGTAACGCTCATAAGGAGAGAATACATAGCCGCGCTGGTCCCAGGCCGCAGTCTCGCCGCTGAGCACATTCACGCCGTCCACCGAAGGCACGGCCAACACCCGCTCTCCCAGCCGGTTGCGCACCGTGATGGCATACCGCGCCCCGGGTCGCCCTGCCACCCAGTATTCGCTCCGGGCGTAGTGCACCGGCAGCGTGGCGCCGGTGTCACGGTCCACGATGGTGACATCAGCCAGGCGGCCAATGGCCTGGGCAGGAGGGTGGGCCAGGCCCAGCAATGCCGTCAGGGCGGCGAGGGCGGGCAGGGTGAGCGAACGGGGTTTCATAGCAGCTCCATCAAAAAAATGTGGTGGTGCTGCATGAAACGAACGGGGTGGGTCAATGGGGTTGAGAGGTGCCGAAAAAAATCAAAAATAGTTTTCAGCACCGCATCGCACCCAAGCTTGCGGGCCTACCGTTCGCACTGCGGTCTCAGTGAGCGAGGCGTCGCACGCTGGTGGTGGGCAGGGCATTGCCCCGGTGACTCGCTGTGGCGCGTGTGCCCATGCCTGCTGCAGCGCTGCCGCTGACCTGGAACACGGCCACCAGCTCTGCCAGGCGCTGGGCCTGCTGGCGCAGGTTCTCTGCGGCAGCGGTGCTTTCACCCACCAGCGCGCCGTTTTGCTGCGTCATCTGGTCCAGCTGGGTCACGGCCACGTTGACCTGCGAGATGCCGTCGCTCTGCTCGGCAGCGGCGGTGCTGATCTCGCCGATGATGCCGTTCACGCGCTGCACGCCTTGCACGATCTCGTTCATGGTGTCACCGGCATTGGCCACAAGCTGGGTGCCCGAGTCCACTTTTTCGACGCTGGACTGGATCAGCGCCTTGATCTCCTTGGCGGCCTCGGCGCTGCGCTGCGCCAGGCTGCGCACCTCGGTGGCCACCACCGCAAAGCCCCGCCCCTGCTCGCCCGCGCGGGCTGCTTCCACGGCAGCGTTCAGCGCCAGGATGTTGGTCTGGAACGCAATGCCGTCGATCACGCCGATGATGTCGGCGATCTTCTGGCTGCTGTGGTGGATGTCCTGCATGGTGCTCACCACCTGCTGCATCACCTCGCCGCCCTTGGTGGCGGTGCTGGCGGCGGTGGTGGCCAGTTGGTTGGCCTGGCGGGCCGAGTCGGCGCTCTGGCGCACGGTGGCGGTCAGCTCTTCCATGCTGGCGGCGGTTTGCTCCAGGCTGCTGGCGGCTTGTTCGGTGCGGTGGCCCAGGTTCTGGTTGCCACTGCTGATGTCATCGCTGGTGGTGCGCAGCTGCGCAATGTTGTCGCGCACGGCCGAGACCAGTTCATGAAAGCGCTGTTGCATGTCGCGCACGGCCACCATCACGCTGCCGGTGTCGCCCGCCTTGACCTGCACGTGCGCCGTCAGATTGCCTTGCTGGATGGCCTGCACCACGGCGCGCACTTCGCTGGGCTCTGCCCCCAGCTCGCGGCCAATGCTGCGCGATACCAGCACTGTCACCGCCACGCTGATCAGCACGGCCAGCAGGGTGATGGACAGCATCACGCCGGTGAACTGGCTGGCGTCCTGGTTGGCCGTCTGGCTGTTCTTGATGATGCGGCCTTCCTCGTAGTCGATGAGCCTGTTGGCTGCGGCCAGCCATTGCTCGTACTGCGGTTTGGCCTCGGCCCAGAGCAGGGCTTCGGCGCCCGCGCGGTCGCCAGCCTGCATCAGTGCAACCACCTTGCTGGTGGTGGCCACCGTGCGTGCTTCGATGTCCTTGAGCGCTTGCACCATGGGGCCCACTTCGGGTGGGACCTCTTTTGCGGTTTTCAGCACGTTGTCGAGTTGCGTGGCGGACTGGGCATAAAAGTCGGCCAGCCGCGCGATGGATTCAATATCTTTTTTGCGCGCCTCGTCGTTGGGCGCCAGCACCACATCCCGCACCGCGATGGAGCGGTCGTGGGCCGAACCCCGGAAGTTGATGGCAGTGCGCTGGATGACAGCGTTTTGCGTGGCATTGGCGGTCAATGCGCCATCGATGCCCCGTGCAATAAGCACGCTGTAGACCGACATGCCGAGCAAAGCCACGATGACCAGGCCGAAGCCCGCCATCAGGCGCTGGCTGATTTTCCATGTGTGCATTGAAGGAGCCTCTTGAAGATGTCTTGGGGCGACGTTGCCCATACAAACCGCCAGGCGTCCCCGTTGGAGGGGCAGACCACGACAAGATGTTTGCTTTTAGTTACATTGTACTGATTGGTTGCAAATTAAACCGTTTGGTTTAACTTATTTACTCGATAGTCAATGCTTGTTTGTCTGGGCAGGAACTGAGGCTTTTTTTAGATGTTTTGGCGATTAAATAACAAAAATTAAGTCGTTTGGGTTTTAAAGCGCGGCTCGCAGAATGCCGATGCTGTGACCTCTACCATCTCCATCATCATCGTCCCCGGCTGGCGCGACTCTGGCCCCGGACACTGGCAAAGCCTGTGGGCCGAGCGCCTGCCCAATGCGCGCCGCGTGGTGCAGGACGACTGGATCACGCCCACCCGGACGGCCTGGGTGGGGCAACTGGAAAAGACCGTGTTGGCCGCGGCGAACCCCGTGGTGATCGTGGCGCACAGCCTGGGCTGCATCGCTACCTCTCATATGGGCTCCGAGGCCGCGTCCCGGGTGTGCGGCGCGCTGCTGGTGGCCCCGGCAGACCCGGAGCGCCGCGCCATCCTGAGCGACTTTGCGCCCGTGCCCTACGCCGCGCTGCCCTACCGCAGCATTGTGGTGGCCAGCAGCAACGACCCTTTTTGCCCCATCCGGCTGGCGGGTGCCTATGCCCGGGCCTGGGGCAGCGAGTTCGTGCGCATGCAAAACGCCGGGCACATCAACATCGACTCGGGCCATGGCGAATGGCCCCTGGGCTGGGCATTGCTGCAATCGCTGGAAGGCGACCACGCCGTGCCGCAGCAGCCTGCCGCCCAACACACGTAACGTCTGCAGCGGCCTGATTGCTATAATTTTTATAGCTATTAGCGCTTGATATTAAAGCGCTAGCGGCTTATTTGGCTTGAAGCGCCGCGTACGGGGTGGCTACCCGGGCAGGCATGCAATCGACCTGCGGCGGTCGATGAAAAATCCATATACCAATATACGATTAATTAACAAGAATATATTCTTTTGAGTTTTAAGGGCGCCTCCGCACAATGCGTCATCTCCAGTATTTTTTGGGCGACACCACCATGACTTCTTTGAAACTCAAGACCCTTCTTGCCTCCCTGGCCCTGGCCGCCAGCGGCATGGCTGCCGCACAGAATTCCCTGTTGAACGTCTCGTATGACGTGGCCCGCGAGTTCTACAAGGACTACAACGCCGCCTTTGCCGCGCACTACAAGAAGACCACTGGCCAGGACGTGAAGATCGACCAGTCGCACGCCGGCTCCAGCGCCCAGGCGCGTGCCGTGAACGACGGCCTGGCCGCCGACGTGGTGACCATGAACACCACCACCGACGTGCAGTTCCTCGCCGACAGCGGCGTGGTGGCCAAGGACTGGGCCAAGAAGTTTCCGCACGATGCATCGCCCACCACCTCGACCATGCTGTTCCTGGTGCGCAACGGCAACCCCAAAGGCATCAAGGACTGGGAAGACCTCATCAAGCCCGGCGTGCAGGTGATCGTGGTGAACCCCAAGACCGGCGGCAACGGCCGTTATGCCTATCTGGCTGCCTGGGGCGCCGTGCGTGAAAAGGGTGGCACCGAGGCGCAGGCCGCCGAGTTTGTGGGCAAGCTCTACAAGAACGTGCCCATCCTGGCCAAGGGTGGACGTGACGCCACGGCCACCTTCCTGCAACGCAACCAGGGCGATGTGCTGATCACGTTCGAATCCGAGGTGGTCTCCATCGACCGCGAATTCGGCGCCGGCAAGGTCGATGCGATCTACCCGTCGGTGAGCGTGGTGGCCGAGAACCCCGTGGCCGTGGTGGAGCGCACCGTGGCCAAGAAAGGCACCGCCCAGCTGGCCAAGGCCTACCTGGACTACCTGTACTCTGACGAAGCGCAGGAGATCGCGGCCAAGCATGCGATTCGTCCCCGCTCGGAAACCGTGCTCAAGAAGTACGCCGACACGTTCAAGCCGCTCAAGCAGTTCACGGTGGCCAAGTATTTCGGCTCGCTGACCGAAGCGCAGAAGGTGCACTTCAATGATGGCGGCCAGTTCGACAAGCTCTACACGCCCGGCGCCAAGTAAGCCAGCGCGTTTCGTTTCTACCTCCTCACTTATGACCACCGCGACTGCAGTGGCCGCAGCCCCGGCCGGACGGCGCGCGCCCAAACGCGTGCTGCCCGGCTTCGGACTGACTCTGGGCTACACGCTTTTCTATCTGAGCATCATCGTGCTGATCCCGTTGTCGGCACTGATCTTCAAGACCTTCACGCTGACCTGGGAGCAGTTCTGGGCGGCCATCAGTGCGCCCCGCGTGATGGCTTCGTACCGGCTCACCTTCGGGGCTTCATTCCTTGCGGCGCTGGTCAACCTGGTGTTCGGCCTGCTGATCGCCTGGGTGCTGGTGCGCTACAAGTTTCCGGGTAAGAAGATTGTGGACGCGCTGGTAGACCTGCCGTTTGCGCTGCCCACCGCCGTGGCCGGCATCTCGCTGACCGCCTTGCTCGCGGGCAATGGCTGGGTCGGGCAGATTCTGGAGCCCATGGGCATTCAGCTCGCGTTCAAGCCTGCGGGTATCGTGATTGCGCTGATTTTCATCGGCCTGCCGTTTGTGGTGCGCACCGTGCAGCCCGTGCTCGAAGATGCCGAGAAGGAGCTGGAAGAAGCCGCCACCTGCCTGGGTGCCACGCGCCTGCAAACCTTCACCAAGGTCATCCTGCCCTCCATCACCCCTGCACTGCTCACTGGCTTTGCCATGGCATTTGCGCGGGCGGTGGGGGAGTACGGTTCGGTCATCTTCATCGCGGGCAACATGCCCATGGTGTCGGAGATCACGCCGCTGATCATCATCGGCAAGCTGGAGCAGTACGACTACGCAGGCGCCACGGCCGTGGCCGTGGTGATGCTCGTGATCTCGTTCATCCTGCTCTTGGTCATCAACGCACTACAGGCATGGCAGCGTCGCTATGCGGGGGCTCCAGCATGAGCGGCAACAACTCCCGAACCATACGCCGCGCCCAAGCGGGCACGACCGAATCGCCGTGGGTGCGCTACACCCTGATTGCTGTCGCGCTCGCCTTCATGCTGCTGTTCCTGGTGTTGCCGCTGGCCGCCGTGTTCGCCGAGGCGCTGCGCAAAGGCTTTGGCGCGTACCTCGACGGCCTGCGTGAACCCGACGCCTGGTCGGCCATCAAGCTCACACTCATCACCGCGCTGATTGCGGTGCCGCTGAACCTGGTGTTTGGCGTGGCAGCGGCCTGGTGCATTGCCAAGTACGAGTTCAAGGGCAAGGCGTTCTTGACCACGTTGGTGGACCTGCCGTTCTCGGTGTCGCCCGTGGTGGCGGGCCTGATCTATGTGCTGATGTTCGGCGCACAGGGCTGGTTTGGCCCCTGGCTGCAGGCACACGACATCAAGATCATCTTTGCCGTGCCGGGCATCGTGCTGGCCACCGTATTTGTGACCTTCCCGTTCATCGCGCGTGAGCTGATCCCGCTGATGCAGGCGCAGGGCAACGACGAGGAGCAGGCCGCCATCGTGCTGGGCGCCACCGGCTGGCAGACCTTCTGGTACGTGACGCTGCCCAACATCAAGTGGGGCCTGCTGTACGGCGTGATCCTGTGCAATGCGCGGGCCATGGGCGAGTTTGGCGCGGTATCCGTGGTGTCGGGCCACATCCGTGGGCAGACCAACACCATCCCGCTGCACGTCGAGATTCTCTACAACGAATACCAGTCGGTGGCTGCGTTTGCGGCGGCCTCGCTGCTGGCGCTGCTGGCGCTCGTCACCCTGGTGATCAAGACCATTGCAGAGCACCGCAACGAGCAGGCGCTGAAGGCGGCTGCCGAATTGCCCCCCGAGCGGCCCGCGCCTTTGCCAACCGCCCGCTGAAGGAAGAAGACCATGAGCATTGAAATCCGTAACGTCAGCAAGCAATTCGGCGACTTCCAGGCGCTGCGCGATGTGAGCCTCGATATCGCGTCGGGCGAACTCATCGCGCTGCTGGGCCCCTCGGGCTGCGGCAAGACCACGCTGCTGCGCATCATCGCGGGCCTGGAGACGGCCGATGTGGGCACCATCCATTTCAGCGGCGAAGACACCACCGATGTGCACGTGCGCGAGCGCAACGTGGGCTTCGTGTTCCAGCACTACGCGCTGTTTCGCCACATGACGGTGTTCGAGAACGTGGCCTTCGGCCTGCGCGTCAAGCCCCGCAGTGAGCGACCGAGCGAGGCGCAGATCAAGCAAAAGGTGACTGACCTGCTCAAGCTCGTGCAGCTCGACTGGTTGGCCGAGCGCTATCCCTCGCAGCTGTCCGGCGGCCAGCGCCAGCGCATCGCCCTGGCCCGTGCCCTGGCGGTGGAGCCCAAGGTGCTGCTGCTCGACGAGCCCTTCGGAGCCCTGGACGCCAAGGTGCGCAAGGAACTGCGCCGCTGGCTGCGCCGCCTGCACGACGAACTGCATGTCACCTCGATCTTCGTGACCCATGACCAGGAAGAAGCGCTGGAAGTGGCCGACCGCGTGGTGGTGATCAACCAAGGCCGCATTGAGCAAAGCGGCTCGCCCCAGCAGGTATGGGACCAGCCAGCCAGCCCGTTTGTGTATGGCTTTTTGGGTGATGTGAACCTGTTCCACGGCCGCGCCCATGAAGGCCTGGTGCACCTCGACGGCATGCAGATCGACTCGCCCGAACACAGCCAGGCGCAAAACGCCAAGGCCTTTGCCTATGTGCGGCCGCACGACCTGGATGTGGAGCGCTATTCGCCCGGCGCCGGGCTCGACGCCCAAGGTCGCCCGCGCGGCATCGTGGCCCAACTGAGCCGCGCCATTGTGGTGGGCCCGATTGCGCGGCTGGAACTTATTCCCTCCGACGACCACAAACCAGCGGACAATGCGTCCCCAGACCACTTGATCGAAGCGCAGATCCCTGCGCAGCAGTTCAAGGAAATGGGTTTCAAGGAGGGTGAAACGCTGGTGGTGACACCGCGCCGTGCCCGCGTGTTCTTGGATCACGCCGCTGGAATCTGACTCCCCCTGAGCCGCTGCGCGTCTTCCCCCTGAGGGGGCGCACCCGGTGGACTGGCGGAGCCAGATCCACGGGTGTACTGGCATGGGCCGCGCCCGTTTCGGAGGCGGCACCGTTTGCAATGGCTATTGGATGAGGGATAAGAATGATGGTGTTGAACTGGATCGATCAGGCCCCGCGCCGCGTGCTGGCACTGATCAGCGTGGCTTGTGTGGCGATGCTGGCTTTTGGCATGTACTTGCAGCATGTGGTGGGCCTGGAGCCTTGTCCCATGTGCATCGTGCAGCGCTATGCTCTCATTGGTGTAGCAATCTTCACAGGTCTGGCAAGCGCTAGGGGCTCAAAAGGCTGGTGGATGGGCTGGGGCGCGCTGGCCCTGATCGCATCCGGCTTCGGCGCCTTCGTGGCGGCCCGCCAGAGCTGGCTGCAGTGGTACCCACCCGAAGTCGCCACCTGCGGCCGCGACTTCTACGGCATGATCGAAAACTATCCCATCAGCCGCGCTATCCCCATGATCTTCCGGGGCTCCGGTGACTGCGCTGCGATTGACTGGACGTTCCTGGGTGGCTCGATAGCCAACTGGTCGTTTGTGTGTTTTGTGGGGTTTGCGGTGGTGCTGCTGGCGCTGTTGGTGCGCGGGTTCACCAGCGGCAATCGTCGGGGTTCCGGTTACTCGATGGCTTGATGCGCCGGGGTCGGCTCGCTTGTCGTAGCCCGTAACTTGCATCAGAAAAAAAGGCGCTCCTTGTGAGCGTCATTTTTTTTGCGTTGGCATGGCAGGTCTTCACGCTGAGAATCCAGGTTTCGGGAGCATTCGATCAGGTAGTCGCAGAGGCGCCAGCGCCTGGCAATGGTGCGATATCAGCGAATGCATGGGCCTTCTCGATCCGGTTGCGCCCAGCTGCCTTGCCCTGGTAAAGCGCGACATCGGCAGCCCGCAGGGCCTTCTCCAAGGCGTGGCCGTTGGCGAACCGGGGTGACACACCAATGGTGACGGTGCAGTGCAGCGGTTTGTCGTGGCCGCTCACGTGAATGGCCTGTTCTTCGACCGCTGCGCGCAGTCGTTCTGCCAACTGCACGACGCCGACATCATCACTGTCGAGGCAGACAGCCACAAACTCTTCTCCTCCTATGCGGCCCGTCAGGTCGCCTCGGCGCACGGTGGTGCGCAGCACATCTGCAACATGGCGCAGCACGGTGTCGCCAGCCTGGTGTCCGTAGGTGTCGTTGATGCGTTTGAAGTGGTCCACGTCCAGCAGCAGCAAGTAAGCGGGCGCGACGTTGTGGAGGTTGAAGTGTTGCTCCAGCGCTTCTGAAAGCCCCCGGCGATTGAGCAGTTGCGTCATGGGATCGCGCGCCGCCATCTGGCTCAGATCATCGGTCAGGCGCCGGAACACCAGCCAAATCATGAAGGGTGGCACCACCGTCGCCAGGGACGACATATAGATGTAGAACACCATCTGAAAGCTGCTGTCCATGTGCAGCACTTCCAGTCCGCCCTGGAGTAGCCTTATGAACTTGATTGCGTTCAGAATGCAGATGCCACTGATCAGGAGCGCGAAAAATGCCATTTCGCGGTACAGGTGCTTGGCGAATGTGCGAACACCATAGAGTGCCGCGAGCGTCATGACCAGGAACAGCAGCGCAGACATCCCGGACAGCATGGCGTAGCGGGCGACCGGCCCCAAGCTCCACTGAATCAGTGCCTGTGCGGCGGAGTAGGCGAGCACAAATGCCGCCAGCGGCCGCCACAGCGGCGCGGGAAATCCAAAGAACCGCATGACCCCGAGGCCATAGGTGATCGGGGCCGCCAGGGTGAGGGTGTGGTTGACCACGCTCATCATGCTCCAGGCCGGGCCGCCTTCCACCAACTGCAGCACATAGGCAAGCCCCAGCAGCAAGTTGCCCATGGCAAAAAAATCCATGCCCATCTTCTTGCCCTGCAAGCGCTTGCTGATGAGCAAAAACATCACCGCGAAGCACAGCAGGTGAGCACACAGCATGCCGACGAGAACAGACCCCACCATGTCAGCGTCCTTCGGAGTCTGGCCGTGCGGTGGCGGCCCCAGGCGCGAGCCTCTTTGCCGGACGCGCAAACAGCACACCCTCTGTCCCATCCACCCATGCGGGTAGCTTGTGCATCACGCTGGCCAAAAGATCGCTGGCCTGCCACTGCGCCAGCCAGGCTTGCAGGCGGGGCCAGGGCTGTGCGGCCCACCAATCGGCATCAATGCCTGCAAACTGCCGTACAAAAGGCGCAATCGCCATATCGGCCAGGGCCGCATGGGTGCCGAACAGATAGGGCTGGTCCGGCCAGAGACGCGCCTCCAGCCCCCCCAGCCAGGCCACGGCGCGGGCGCGTTCTGCGCCGATGTCGGCATCGGGGTAGCGGCTGGGATATTTGCACCGGTCCAGCGCCTGCTTGAACGGGCCATCGCATTCGGCAATTAGCGCCAGCATGTCCTGCAGATTGCCGTGGCTGGGGATGAGCCAGCCCTCGGGGTCGTGCTGCACCAGCGCCCACAGCATGATCTCCAGGCTCTGCTCCAGCACCTGGCCACTCGGCAGCACCAGCACGGGCACAGTGCCCTTGGGGGAGGCGTGCAGCAGGCCCTGTGGCTTGTTGCGCAACACCACCTCGCGCAGTTCGCAGGCCTGGCCACTGACAGCCAGCGCCAGCCGGGCGCGCATGGCGTAGGGGCAGCGACGAAAGGAATAGAGGACGGGCAGGGCAGCGCTCACGCGGAGTCGTCCTCGCGATCATTTTTGTCGTCGCTGGAGCTGAATCGCGCTCGGTTGCCCGGTTGCCGCGCGCCGATATGCGCTTGCCCGCGCTGATCCGCCAGGTCCATCTGGCGTTGCCGCTCTGCCAGCGCGCGTTCCTGCTCGGGTGTGCGCGTGCCGTGGCAATACGGGCAGCTCACGCCGCGCACGTAATGCGGCGACTGCAGCTCGGCCTCGCCCAGTGGCATGCGGCAAGAGCGGCACAGTTGGTGGTGCCCCGGAGCCAGGCCGTGGCCCACCGACACACGTTCGTCAAACACGAAGCAGTCGCCATGCCACAGGCTGTCTTCTTCGGGCACGGTTTCCAGGTATTTGAGGATGCCGCCTTCCAAGTGGTACACCTCGTCAAAGCCCTGCGATTTGAGGTAGGCGGTGGATTTCTCGCACCGTATGCCGCCCGTGCAGAACATGGCCACGCGCGGGTTACCCGCCAGCACGCCGCCGGGCTGCGACTGCTGCGCCACCCAGGCCGGGAACTCGGCAAAGCTCTTGGTGTGGGGGTTGATGGCGCGTTCAAACGTTCCAATGCCCACTTCGTAGTCGTTGCGCGTGTCCACCACCACCACGCTGGGGTCGTCGATGAGTGCGTTCCAGTCCTCGGGCTTCACATAGGTGCCCGCGTTGCGCGCGGGGTTCAGGCCCGGCACTCCCAGGGTGACGATCTCGCGCTTGAGGCGCACGCGCATGCGGTAGAACGGTTGGCGGTCGGTGGGGGCTTCTTTGTGCTGCAGGTTCGCAAAGCGGGCATAGCTGCGCAGCCAGGTGAGCACGGCCAACACATCGGCGGGTGCACCCGCAATGGTGCCGTTGATGCCCTCGGGCGCCAGCAGCAGCATGCCGCGCACGCCGCGCTCGTCGCACAGTGTCTGCAGGGGCGCGCGCAGCGTGGCGCAGTCGGGCAGATCGACAAACTGGTAAAGCGCAACAGTGAGAAAGCGAGGTGTGACCGAGTCCACGAAATGGGGGAGAGAGCGGAAAAGAAGGGGTGATGATAGCGGTCACTTTTCGTTACGATGCAAGCGTCTCCAACATGCGCCCGAGGTGTTTTATGGCCCAAGAACCCTCCCTCAACCTGTTTCGCCGCCTGGAGCAGCTCAACGGTATTGGGGCTGCGCTCTCCCGCGAGCGCAACATCGACCGCCTGCTGGAGAACATTCTGGAGGCTGCCAAGGCCATCACGGGCGCGGACGGCGGAACGCTCTACAGCGTGACCGAGGACGGGCAGTCGCTCAAGTTCGAGATACTGCGCACCGACTCGCTGGACATTCGCCTGGGGGGCACCACGGGCAAACCCATTGATTTTCCGCACCTGCCGCTGCGCAACGCAGATGGCAGCCCCAACGATTCGCTGGTGGCCGCGTATGCCGCCATCCACGACCGCACGGTGAACATTGCCGACGCGTACAGTGCCGAGGGGTTTGATTTTTCAGGCACCCGCAGTTTCGATGCGCGCACGGGGTACCGCTCGCAATCGTTTCTGACCGTGCCGATGAAGAACCACGACCACGAACTGATCGGCGTGCTGCAGCTCATCAACGCGAGGCACTGGGAGACCGGCGAGGTCACCACGTTCTCCGAGGCCGACCAGGGCCTGGCCGAGTCGCTGGCCTCGCAGGCTGCCATTGCCCTCACCAACCGCTTGCTCATCACGCAGCTGGAGCGCCTGTTCGAGTCGTTCGTGAACCTGATCAACCTGGCCATTGACGAAAAGTCGCCCTACACCGGTGGCCATTGCCAGCGTGTGCCCGCCCTCACCATGATGCTGGCCGAGGCGGTGAATGCCACCAACCAGGGGCCGCTGGCGGGCTTTCGCATGAGTGACCGGGACCGCTACGAACTCAAGATGGCCGGCCTGCTGCACGACTGCGGCAAGATCACCACGCCCGTGCACGTGGTGGACAAGGCCACCAAGCTGCAGACCCTGTACGACCGCATTGGGCTGGTGGACACGCGGTTTGAAGTCTTGAAGCGCGATGCCGAGCTGGCCGCACTGCGCCGCCAACTGGCGCTGCGCCCGGTGGTGGATGCGCGTGCCGAGGGGCAGGAGCTGCAAGCCCTGCAGCACGAAATTCACGCACTGGAAGAAGACCGCGAGTTTCTGCGCCGCTGCAATACCGGCACCGAGGCCATGCGCCCCGAGGACCAGCAGCGCGTGCGTGACATCGCCGCCATGCGGCACTGGCGCAACCCACAGGGGGTGCAGACAAGCTTCCTTACGGCCGAGGAGGTGGAGAACCTCACCATCCGATCCGGCACCCTGAACCAGACCGAGCGCGACACCATCAATTACCACATCGTTGCCACCATCAAGATGCTGGAGACGCTGCCCTGGCCACGGCACCTCAAGAACGTGCCGGAGTATGCGGGCGGCCACCACGAACGCATGGACGGCAAGGGCTACCCGCGCGGCCTTACACGTGACCAGATGTCGCTGCAGGCCCGCATGATGGGCATTGCCGACATCTTCGAGGCGCTGACAGCGGCTGATCGGCCCTACAAGAACGGTATGACCTTGTCAGATGCGATTGCCATCATGTGCAGGATGCGCGACAACGGGCACATCGACCCGGACCTGTTCGAGGTGTTTGTGCGTGAGGGGGTGTACCTGCGCTACGCGCGGGACTTTCTGGAGCCCGGGCAGATGGACGTGGTGGACATCGCGGCGCTCGGCTTCTCCTGACTGAAATGCTACTGAGTGGATCGCTGCCAAGCCCAGTGCACTGGCCACTGACCGGGTTCGCAGGGTCGAGATGCCTCATGGCTTGTGCAGCGGCAGCCACAGCGTGAAGCGCGAACCGCAGTCCTCCCCCAGCGCCCCCCAGGTGTCCCACGAACACTGCGCGCCCAGCGCCAGTGCGCGGCTGCGCACGTTGGCCAGGCCCCTGCGCGCGGGCGGTAGCGCATCGGGTGGGGGCGCGGTGAAGGGGGTGCCGTTG
The DNA here is from genome assembly GCF_964252975.1 of Acidovorax sp. LjRoot38. Classification (NCBI taxonomy): domain Bacteria; kingdom Pseudomonadati; phylum Pseudomonadota; class Betaproteobacteria; order Burkholderiales; family Comamonadaceae; genus Acidovorax; species Acidovorax sp. LjRoot38. Next base: position 314,198 of record NZ_CAXUPT020000004.1, read on the forward strand.
TCCTGCACGCACACCTGCACGCCGGGCACACCTCCGCGCACCGATTCAGCGGTGCCGAGCGTGATCTCCATCGCGCCGCTGTGCTTGAGGATGTTGGTCAGCACCTCCTGCAGGATGCGCAGCACATGCAGCGCGCTCTGCGAATCGAGCCAGGGCAGGGGCGGCACATCGTCCACCTGCCAGCGCAACGCCATGCCAGCGCCCTCTAGACGGGGGCCCAGCCGGAAGCGCAGGCGCGCAAGCAGGGCCAGCAGGTCGGCGTCCACAGGCTCCAGCGAGTCGATGGACAGCTTCAGGTCGTCGATGCACTCGCGCAGCACCGGCGCCACGTCCAGGCGCGCGGCGGGCTCGTTCTCCACCAGCCGCAGCGCGCTCATCAGTGACGAGCCCACGCCGTCGTGCATCTCGCGCATCAGGCGCTGGCGCTCTTGGAGCAGCGTCTGTTCGCGCTCGGCGGCGCGCAGCCGCTCGTGGGTTTCGCGCAGTTGCTGTTCTTGCGCGGCCAGGCGCTCGGCCTGCACGGCATTGGCCAGCTCGGCCGCGCCCAGCGCGCGCTGGTAGCGCGTGAAGGCCACCCACAGGAACATGGTGAGCACGCCCATGTAGGCATAGGGGGTGAGGTAAATGTGCTCGATGCTGATGAGATACCGCTGCATCGCCAGGTCATGGAACGCCATCGGAAACGACAGCGCCACGGCGCCGCACAGTAGAACGTTGGCCCCCGTGCGGTGAGTCCACGCGCCGCGCGCCGCCACATACAGCACCACCACCCCCGGCGGGAACAGCGCCAGGCGCAGCAGCGGAAGCATCGCCTCGTGCCTGAGCCCCCACAACGGCAGCGCTGCAGCCGCCACCAGCCAGCAGTAGGCCATCAGCGCCCGTGCCAGCCGGGGCCTGTGCCAGCCCTGCATCTGCCGCAGCAGCAAGAAGGAACACACCGAGGAGCCCAGTGACCCCACCAGCGTGAGCCAGGAGAACCAGGCGTCGGGCACGGCCAGGCCTTCCTCGTCCACCAGATAGAACAGCGTCGCCAGCAGGTGCGCCACCGACAACAGGAAGAACAGCAAGTAGCCTGCTTCCTCGCGCCCCTCGCCATGGCCCCGCGCCCGCCGCATCAGCCACACCATCAGCGCCAGCACGCCCAGCACCAGGTAGGCGCCCCGCAGGTAGGTCACCAGGCCGGTCTGCAGCAGCTCGCGCAGCCGCCAGGCTGGCCGCAGCGCCTCAGCCGGTCCGGCCCACACCGAGGACAGCGCCCCGCCCACGCCCGGCAGGCTGGCCATGCGCACGTGCAACTGCGGCGCTGCACCCGCTTGGTCTAGGCCCTTCAGATCCAGCCATACCGGGCGGTTGAAGCCGTTCCACACGCGGCTGCCGCGCGTCTGCCATGCAAGGCGTCCGTTGGCATACACGGCCACCGTGCCCACCGTCTGCCAGCGCGGGATGTACAGGCGCATACCCTGCGGAGTGCCGTGCGGCAGCGCGTTGGCGGGCACGCGCAGGCGGTACCACTGCACTTCGGGCGGCGCGCTGGCCTGCTCGGCGCTGGACGCGGTGCTGCGCGGGCGAGCATGGGGCAGGGCCACGGCGGCCCAGGGCGTCGCGGCGTCCAGCACCGCATCGCCGGATGCGTGCAGCGAAGGCGGTGGCGCCCAGTCGCCGCTGGGCGAAGACCAGGTCTCGGCCTGCAACAGGTGCACGGCCTCTGCGGCGTGCGTGCACGGCACCAGCATCATCACCAGCAGCAGCACCAACGGCATTGCCAGCAGCCGCCAACGCCGCAGCACCCGGCGCGCCGCCTCAGTCGGCCGCATGGATCCAGCCCTGGCGCGCTGCGGCGCTCACGGCCTCGGCCTGCGTGGTGACCTGCAGCTTGGCATATACGCGTCGCACAAAGGTGCGCACGGTGTGGCGCGAGACGCCCATTGCGCGGGCGACCTCGTCCAGCGTATGGCCGCGCGCCACCAGGCGCAGCAGTTCGGCCTCGCGCGCGGACGGGGGTGCGCTTGCGCCCAGGCCTGCGCCCGGCGGCGGGGGCGGCGCCGCCGCCAGCGCGGGCTGCGTCTGGCGCAGCAGCAACAGCTTGCGCGCCACCATGGGGTTGATGGGGCTGCCGCCTGCGTGCAGGCTGCGCACTTCGTCCACCACGGCGGTGGCGGGCAAGTCTTTGAGCAAATAGCCCATGGCACCGGCGGCGATGGCATCCAGCACGTGCACCTCGTCGCCGAAGATGGTGCTGACCATGGCCGCCGCCTGCGGCCAGCGTGCCCGCAGCGCGGCCAGCACGTCCAGCCCGCTGCCGTCGGGCAGGCCCAGGTCGAGCAGCAGCACGTCCAGCGGCGCGGCGTCGTCCTGCGCCAGCGCGGCCATGGCCTCGGTGCGGCTGGCGGCCGTCCACGCCAGGCGCATGTCGCTGGCGCCTTGCAGCGCGTGGGCCAGGGCGGTGCGGCAGGCGGCGTCGTCCTCGACCACGGCGACGCGAACGGGGGTGGAGGCAATGGAAGAAGGCGGTGGCATGCACCGATGCTGCCACAGCCGCTGGGCACGGGCATGTCGCCCAAAAGGGGGACATACGAAACCGCCCCCTGTCCCTAGCATCCGGGTCACGCGCTGGCTTTGCTGGCTTTTTGCTATTGAAGTTATAGCTGTCAGCGCTTGATCAGAAAGCGCTAGAGGCTAAAAATATGCTCAAAAATGTCCTTCACACCCCGCTCATGCACCGGGCCTGGTTGCGCGCGCGCAGCGCGGTGGCGCTGGGCGCGCTGGCCATGGTGCTGCTGCTGCAGGCCTGCAGCGTGGCCCAGCCGTCGTGGATCGAGGCGCCCCTGGTGGCCGACGGAAGCACCACCGGCGCGGGCTATGCGCCCCACGGCACCAGCCTGCCAGTGAGCGAGGGGGCCAGCGCGCAGTTGAAGTTCTCTTATGCCACCTTGCCAGACGGTGCGCTGACCAAGTTGAATGTGGACACCGACAACACGGTTGCCACCGTAGGCCATGACAGCTATACGCTCGACGCCGGCAAGGTGGTGCGCGCACGGCTGGTGCTGTATGTCGACAAGGTGACCACCTCGGGCTACATCGCCATCTTCGGTGCCTACCAGGCCGGGGGCGCAGACTGCTTTGCGCACGAGGGCACGGCTCCCGCCTGCGACCTGCAACTGGCCAGCGCCGTCGGTGGGCGCGCCACCGATGCGGACCGGCCGACGCAGCCCTTGCGCATTACCGAGCGCGGCTTCTACAGCTTCGACGTGACCGAGCTCGTCAAGCACCGGCTGGCGCAGGGTGTGGAATCGATGCTGCGCGTGGAAGCCGCGCAGGACACCGATGGTTCCTACGGCAGCTTCGAGTTCGCCAGCAGCGAGCAGCCGGTGGGCCAGGCGCGCGTGCTGCACCAGGCGCAATTGCTGATCACGCTGGAGAGTCTGGCGGGCATCAGCAGCAGACCCTATGCCTCCACCAGCGTGCGTCAGTCGTCCACCGACCCGACCGTCGCCGCGCAGGACTTCCGGCAGAACGAAAACCTGTGGCTTGGCGGCGCGGCAGGGGACCGCGCCTATGCACTGTTGCAGCCGCAGCCGCTCGAAGTCGGCTTTCCGCTGCGCCAGGTGCTGTTCAGTACGGGTTCGATGGCAGGCAAGCAGTCGCTGGTCATGCATGTGAACGGGCCGGTGCTGGACCAGACCACGCCGCAGCCGCAGGTGCAGGTCTACGGGCGACGCAGGTTCAACGTGAGCGGTCAGGTGGTGCGATCGTGGAACGACGGCTGGGCGGAGCCGCCGGGCGCGGACCTCATCGCCACGGCGGCACTGGACCGCAGCGCGCCTCGCCAGACTGTGGTCGCCGATACCACCGATCGCTATATCGACACGCTGGCCAGCGCGTACAACGGCAACCGCAACCAGGACTTTGCGGCGGCCGTCACCACCAACGTGCAATCGCCGATAACACTGGACAGCAGCCGCAACACCCGCACCGGGCATGCGCCGCGTTTCATCACCGTCATCAAACCTGAGAAGGACGTGTGGCGGTCACCCTTCGACTTCGACAAGGACGACAGCACACATGCATTGAGCCTGTGCCTGCAGTACACGGGCAGCGCGGGCACGTGCCACAGCGCGCTGTCGCTGCGCGCCCGCCTCGGGCAGCCGTTCACCAGCTCGGGCCGTGTCATTGTCATCGGGCCCTGGGCCGACACCGCAGCGGGCGGCCATGTACCCTATGCGGCAGACATCGACCTTGCTCTGCCCCAAAGCGGCGCCAGCGCCCAAGTGCCCGCCGACCTGGGCCCCCAGAGCCTGTCGGGCGACATGGCCAGCTACATTGGCTACGGCATTCACGAAGCCAGGGCCAACCGCGTGGTGGGCACGTACCGCGGCATCGTGAGCATGACGGGGCACAACCTGCGCACCGCCATCGACTTCGAGAACCTGCCGCTGCCCTTGCCGTCGCTGAGCGGTCCGGCCCGTGTGGAGACGGCGCCTGGCACCACCGTGGTGGCGGTCGGTGCCGGTGCGCCGCAGCCCTTCGTGCTGGCCGTGGCCGACCCGGTGGGCCAGAACATCGACGACACCACGCGCTGGATCATCACCAGCAGCAACCCCGCCGACACCTTACCCAGCGAGATTCAGCAAAGCGAAGGCAGTGTGGCGTTCGCCGTCACGTTCTCGGGTTTGGGCGCGCGCACGCTCACCGTCACTAGCAAGGGCGACGCCAGCGTCACTGCGACGTTTGCCGTCAACGTGCTACAGGGCGCGCGACAGGGCCAGTCCATCAGCTTCACCACATCACCTCCGGCCTTCGCCAAGGTGGGCGGAACATATCTTGCGGCGGCCAAGGGCGGCGGCTCGGGCCTGCCGGTCATCTACAGCCTCGACACGGCCGGCTCCACGCTGGGCGCCTGCACGGTAGCGGCAAACGGCGCGGTGGTGTTTACCGGCGCCGGCACCTGCTCCATCCAAGCCGATCAAGCAGGCAATGCGGCTTACTCTGCTGCCGCTCAAGTGCGGCAGAGCTTTACTGTCGGCTCCGCGAGCTTCAGCGGGCCCACGGTGCCCTCGGGCGGCGGGGGCAGCTCAGGACCGGCCAGCGCCAGCCTGTCAGGCGGTGGCGCTACCTGCCAGTTCGACGCGTCGGCCACCCGCTACACGGCCGCGAACGCAGCCCCTCCAGGGCAGGGCGCACCCCAAGGCATGTTCGAATTCCGGCTTGTGGGCTGCACCCCCGGTGCTACCGTCACCATCACCACCCACTGGCCCCAAGCCGTCAGTGCGTTCGCGAAGTACGGCAAGGCCTCCGGCCAGGCTGCCAGCGCCAGCTTCTTCGCGCCCTCCAACCTGGTCATCAGCGGCAGCACCGTGCGCTTTGACGTGACCGACGGCCAGCTGGGCGACGACGACTGGACGGCGAACGGCGTGATCCTGGACCCGGTCATGCCGTTGGCGGCCGCGCCCGGTGCCGCGCAGGCCATCCCCACGCTGGGTGAATGGGGCCTGCTGCTGCTCACGCTGCTGGTGGGCGCACTGGCGTGGCGCATGGCCAGATTTTGAGACAGATTGCCTTCCATCGCCTAGTCAGTCAACACAGTGTGCTATCAAATAATGATCAAAAACGTACTGATTCTATCGATGCGGCTGGGCCTGGCTGCGATGGTGCTGTCTGCGGTGCCGCTAGCCTGGGCAGCCACCTGGCAGGTGAACCGCGTGGACGACCCCGCCAGCGGCAGCGCGGCCCGCTGCGCGCCCGGCAATGCGCAAACATGCAGCCTGCGCGATGCGATCGCGGCCGCGCAGCATGGCGACACCGTAGCGTTCGACGGCGCGGTGTTTGCGGCGCCGCAGGTGCTGGCGGTGGGCAGGCCGCTGGTCATTGCCCGCGCCATCACGCTGCGCGGCCCCGGCGCCAGCCTGCTCACCCTCGACGGCCAGAACGCGGTGCACCTGCTGGAGGTGAATGCTGGCACGGCCAGCGCGGGGGTGCCAGTGAGCGGACCGGTGCATATCAGCGGACTGGCGTTCGCCAACGGCACGACGGCGGTGGACGGTGGCGTAAACATGAACGGAAACTCCGGCTCGGTGGGCGGTATCGCCAATTGGGGCACGCTCACGCTGGACGACGTGAAGGTCACGGGCATGTGGGCGGGCAACGTAGGCGCGGGCATCGGCAACGGGCCCGCGGGCAGGCTCACGATCGTGCGCAGCGAGGTCAGCGGCAATTCCACCGGCTGGCGCGGCGGCGGTATCTACAACTCACCCAACGGCGTGATCACCATCGACCGCAGCACCATCGCCAACAACACGGTGCGTGAAGGCGAATTTGGGCACAGCGGGGGTGGTGTGGCGTCGTATGGTGCGCTCACCATCGACCGCAGCACCCTCTCCGGCAACCAGGTGTTCTCGTCCGCATGCCATGGCAACGTGTGCGGCGGCGGCGGCATCGCGGCATCGGCGCTGACGATCAGCAACAGCACCATCTCGGGCAACCGCGCCCACAGCACCGTGGGCGGGGACGGCGGGGGCATCGCTCTGGCCGTCTTCAACGGGACGATCACCGTGCGCAACTGCACGTTCGCGGGCAACCGCAGCGGCGCCAAAGGCGGCGCATTCCGCTCGTCGGACGACTTCAGCATCAGCAACAGCACCTTCACCGGCAACACCAGCGATGGCGATGGCGGCGCCATCAGCGTAGGCTGGATCGGCGGCGCGAGCGTGGCACGCATCGACAACAGCACCATCGTGAACAACGTGGCAGGGGGCTTGGGTGGCGGCATCCACATCCCATCCTCGGGCAGCACGGTGCCGGTCGTGCAGTTGTTCAATTCCATCGTGTCCGGCAACGCCATCCAGAGTTACCTGACGGACGTCTATGGCAGCGACGTGGCGGATGACGACCTGGCCGTCGACCACTGGAACGTGATCCGCGCCCCAGCCTCAGGCGTGGGTGGCCTCTACCTGCAACCGCTGGGCGACTATGGTGGCCCCACGCAGACCATGCCGCCGGGAGGCCCTGCCAGCAGAGCCTGGGCCGCCTCCCGCTATGCCGCAGGCGAGCCCGCCACCGACCAGCGCGGCGTGGCCCGGCCCGCCACAGTGGGCGCGGCCGTCGACGCCGGGGCGGTGCAGGTCAGCACGACGCTGCCATCCATCACCGAGCTGGACCCCGCCAAGGGGCCGCCCGCTGGGGGCTACGCGGTCACCGTCAGGGGCTTCAACCTGTCGGGCGGCACGCTGAACTTTGACGGGACGCCAGTCAGCGCCACGGGCTCGATCACCCATGCGGACGGTTCGATGAGCCTGACCGCAGCCGCGCCGCCCGGCACGGCGGGCAGCACCGTGCGCGTGCGCTACACCGTGGGGGCAAACGCCAGCCCCGACGTGCCGGAAGACGACTTCACCTACACGTCGCAGGCCGTTAGCTTCACCACCATGCCGCCGAGCCCCGCAGTCGCGGGCAGCACCTACACCGTGGCGGCCACGGGCGGCGCGTCCGGCAACCCGGTGGTGTTCAGCACGGTGGGCCCTTGCACGGTGGCGGGCCAGGTGGTCAGCTTCAACGGCGCAGGCACCTGCACCATCCACGCCGACCAGGCGGGCGATGCGGTTTATCCCGCCGCGCCCCGGGTGTCGCAAAGCACAGCGGTGGTGCAGGCCGGCCAGGTGATCGCCTTCACCACCACGCCGCCCAGCCCCGCAGTGGCGGGCAGAACCTACACCGTGGCGGCCACGGGCGGCGCGTCCGGCAACCCCGTGGTGTTCACCACTGCGGGCGCTTGCACGGTGGCGGGCCAGGTGGTCAGCTTCAACGGCGCGGGTACTTGCACCATCTACGCCGACCAGGCAGGCAACGCCCACTACGCTGCCGCCGCGCGGCAGCAGCAAGCGTTTGCCATCGTGGCACTGCTCAAAACGTTCACTGGCACCACCTTGCCCGCCAACGGCGCGGGCGGCCCGGCCAGCGCCAGCATTGGCAACGACGGCGGGGCGCTGTGCCAGTTCGATCCAGCCGCCACGGCCTTCGAGGCCGCCACGCCGCCCCCTGGCCGGGTGGCGCCGCAGGGCGCGTTCCGCTTCAGGCTGATCGGCTGCGACGCGGGTGCCACGGTGCGCGTGACCACCACCTGGCCGCAGCCGGTGGCGGACTTCGTCAAGCGCACCGGCAGCGGCCAGTTCATCGTGCCTGCGAGCGTGGGCCTGGGCAGCACCACCGTGGGCTTTGACGTGACCGATAACCAGCCTGGCGACGACGATGCTGCGCCCGGCGTGATCGCCGACCCGGTGATGCCGCTGGCCGCCGACCTGCAAGCGATCCCCGCGCTGTCCCCCTGGGCCCTGCTGCTGCTGGGAGTGATGGCCGGGGCGCTGGGCATGGTGGCGCAGCGGCGCAGGGCTTGATTGCTCCTCAATTAATAGCTGTTAACGCTTATGGGTAAAGCGATGAAGCCTATTTTTGTTTAGTTTTCTGAGCTGTGGCGAGCCAGCCGTGAAAGGCGTGCATGGCCGCCGTCACGGGCCGGGATTGCAGCCGTGTGAGCCAGTAGGCGCCCCGGCGCAGTTCCAGCGCGAACGGTCGCACCAGGCGGCCCTGGCGCAGTTCGCGTTCGAACATGCACGCCGGGAGCAGCGCGGCGCCCGCGCCCTGGGCCGCCGCTTCGGCCAGGGTGAGCGACGAGTCGAACACCGCGCCGCGCACAACGGGGCAGGGCACGCCGGCCGCCTCGAACCAGGCGGACCATTCGTCGGTGCGGTAGCTTCGCAGCAGGGGCTGGCGCGCCAGGTCTGATGGCACCCGCAGGCTGTTGGCCAGGGCCGGGGTGCACATTACAGACATGGGCGCGTCCATGATGCGTTCGGCATGTGTGCCATGCCAGGCGCCGTCCCCAAAGCGGATCGCATAGTCCAGCCCTTCGCCCGCCATGTCCACCCGGTTGTTGTGCGTGAGCAGACGCAGGTCCACAAACGGGCAGGCCTGCTGAAAGTCGCGCAGTCGGGGCAGCAGCCAGCCCACGGCAAAGGTGCCCACGGCGCCCACGGTCAGCACTTCGCGCGGGCGGGTGTCGCCCAGTTTTTCCAGGGCACGCGCCAGGTTGGAGAACGATTCCGTCACCACTGGCAGCAGCGCCTGGCCTTCGTCCGTCAACGCCAGGCCACGCGGCAGGCGGCGAAACAGTGGCTTGCCCAGGCGGTCTTCGAGCTTGCGGATGTGCTGGCTGACCGCTGTCTGCGTGACGTGCAACTCCTGGGCCGCCCGCGTCAGGTTGAGGTGGCGCGCCGAGGCTTCGAACGCGCGCAAGGCATTGAGCGGGAGATGCATAAGTTTTTCTAGGGGCTGGCGGCAATTATTGTCGATGGTGCTTTGGACTCAAGCTCTTTATCGTTCAGGCCTTGTCTTCACTCACCTCCAATTTTTATGCAAAGACGACAGTTTTCCTTGGGTTTGATGGCCGCTACCACCATGCCTCTTTGGGGTTGTGCGACCGCCAGCAACGCAGCGAACCGCGACAAGACCACCCGCGAATGGAACGAGACCCTCGCCAGCATCGAACGCACTGCCCAGGGCCGCTTGGGCGTGGCCATGCTGGACACGGGCTCGGGCCTGCAGTTGGGCTGGCGCCAGGACGAGCGCTTTGCCATGGCCAGCACTTTCAAGGCGGTGCTGGCGGGCTGGATGCTGGCGCTGGTGGACCAGGGCAAGGAGCGACTGGATGCCCGCGTGCACTACGCTGCGGGCGATGTGGTGGCGTATTCACCCGTCAGCGGCCCCCGTGCGGGCGATGGGGGCGGGTTGACGGTCGGCGAGCTGTGCTCCGCCACCGTGAGCCTGAGCGATAACACCGCCGCCAACGTGCTGCTGGCGCGCCACGGCGGCCCGGCGGGGTTCACGGCCTTTGTGCGGTCACTGGGCGACAGCATCACACGGCTGGACCGCACCGAGCCCACGTTGAACGAAGCCAAGGTGGGCGACCCGCGCGACACGACCACGCCGCAGGCCATGCTGCAGACCCTGCAAAAGCTGGTGCTGGGCGATGTACTCACGCCCCCGTCGCGCGCCTGGCTGCAGCGCTGGCTGGTAGAGACGAGCACGGGCGACAAGCGCCTGCGCGCGGGTGTGCCGGGCTGGAAGGTGGGGGACAAGACGGGCACTGCCAGTGACAGCGGCACGGCCAATGATGTGGCGGTGATGTGGCCTCCGGCTGGAGGCGCTCCGGTGCTGGTGACGTGTTATCTCACGCGGTCTACCGCCAAGCCCGAGCAGCGAGATGCGGCGATTGCGCAGGTAGCGCGGGCCGTGGCGGCGGCGCGCGAGACGTTCAGAGCTTCTTGACCAGCACCTGGCTGCGCCGGTCCCAGTTGTACTTGCGCTTGCGAGCATCGGGCAGCCAGTCCGGGTCCACGGGCTGGAATCCGCGCTTGATGAACCAGTGCATGGTGCGGGTGGTGAGCACAAAGATACTGTCCAGCCCTTGCAGCCGCGCGCGTTGCTCGATGCGCTTGAGCAGCTTTTCGCCATCGCCCGTGCCCTGGCTTTGCGGTGACACCGTCACGGCGGCCATCTCGGCCGTCTTGGCCTCGGGGTAGGGGTAGAGCGCTGCGCAGCCAAAGATCACTCCATCGTGCTCGATGATGGTGTAGGTGGCAATGTCGCGTTCGATCTCGGTGCGGTCGCGCTTGACCAGGGTGCCGTCTTTCTCAAACGGCTCGATGAGCTGAAGGATGCCGCCCACGTCGTCAATCGTGGCCTCGCGCAGCTCTTCCAGCTTTTCGTCAATGACCATGGTGCCGATGCCATCGTGCACATACACCTCCAGCAACAGCGATCCATCCACCGCGAACGGCAGGATGTGGCTGCGCTCCACGCCGGCCTTGCAGGCCTTCACGCAGTGCTGCAGGTAAAAGCCCGTGTCCGTGGGCTGCTGTGCGGGTGGTAGCTGCGCCAGCAAGGCTTGCGCGGCGGCCAGCGGCAGCTCGGTGTCGATGGGGTTGTCGTCGCTCTCGGGCTCGGTGGGCGACATGCGGATGCCTTGCACCTCGGTCAAGAAGATCAGCTTGTCGGCCCGCAGCTCAATGGCCACGCTGGTGGCCACTTCTTCCATGCTCAGGTTGAAAGCCTCGCCCGTGGGCGAGAAGCCAAACGGCGACAGCAGCACCAGTGCACCCATGTCCAGCGTGCGCTGGATGCCCGCCACGTCTACCTTGCGCACCAGGCCCGAGTGCTGAAAATCCACCCCATCCACGATGCCCACGGGCCGCGCGGTCAGGAAGTTGCCCGAGATCACCCGCACGGTGGCACCCGCCATGGGCGTGTTGGGCAGCCCCTGGCTGAAGGCGGCCTCGATTTCATAACGCAACTGGCCCGCAGCCTCCTGCGCGCAATCGAGCGCCACCGAGTCGGTGATGCGGATGCCATGCGAATACTTGGCTGCATGGCCCTTGGCGGCCAGCTGTTCGTTCACCTGTGGGCGAAAACCGTGTACCAGAACAATCTTTACGCCCATGGCCTGGATCAGTGCCAGGTCTTGCGCAATGCTGTGCAGCTTGCCGGCCGCAATGGCCTCACCCGTGAGCCCGATCACAAACGTCTGGTTGCGGAACTTGTGGATGTAAGGCGCCACCGAGCGGAACCAGGGGACGAAGGTGAAGTTGAAAACGGCGGACATGGCAGTGGAGAGCGGTGGGTGGCCTTGGAGCTACGGAAAAACTGGCAATGAAAGGCAGCTGAGCAGGGCCGCCAAGTCGCGCATCATAAGCATGCAGGGCTTTCGCTGTCTGGGGCAGTTGCAGCCTGGCCCCCGGTTTGTTGCCGAAACGCCGCCAGCCGGGCCGCAAAGGGCTCCAGGATCAAAGCTTCGTCAGGCCCCGTCTGGGCTGCCACCGCAATGGCCACGCCACTTTGAGCCATCAGCGCCTGCATCTCGGGCTGGGCGATCATGCCGTGGTCCAGCAGGGCCTCTACCAGGCGGGTGAGGGCACCCCGGTACTGGCCCAGCAGGGCGCTGGCGCGCTGGTATTGGGACTGCAGCAGTTCCTCGATGGCGGCGTTGCTGGGTTCCACGTCGGTGTTGAGGTGGTTGTCCAGCTCCACCGTGACGTCGGTGCGGGACAGCCGCGTGCCAAACCCATGGTGGCGAATGAACCGCGCAGCCTCGGCCGTGACCTGCTTGTAGTCCTGCTCCGCGCCGGTCGTGCAGGCCATTTCACCAAACACCAGCTCCTCGGCCACGCGGCCTGCCAGGCCCACGCACATCATGTCGAGCGCGTTCTGGCGCGTGGTGACCTTCAGGCCCGCAAAGCTGTTGTAGCCGCCCTCGAACGAGGCGATGTTGATCTTCACCTCCTGCGGGGCCTGGCCGAACAGCAGACAGTAGACCAGCCCGTGGCCTGCTTCGTGCACGGCCAGCAGGGCGCGGAAGTCGGCATTGGCGCGCTGCTTGAGGCGGTTGAGCTCCAGCGTCACCGCAAACTGCGCCTGCTGCACGGCTCCGCTAGCGCCGGCGCCCTGAACCACCAGATGGTGCTTGTCGTCCGCCAGCGTGATGTCAAAGTCCTGCGCCAGGGGCAGCTGCTGCTGCAGCACCCAGAGCGCGGCGTTGACCAAATTGGCGCTCAGGATGGCATGCACCGACGAGAACAGCGGCCGCGTGCCCTGGGCCGGGAACACCGCGTTGGCATACAGCTCATCGCGCACGTCCTGCCCGATGGCAAAGCGCACGCCGCACTGGGCGGCAATGTCGTCGCAATACCGCGCACACAGGTTGCGGATGAGCTGCTCGTAGGTGGCCTTGTTGAACGAGGGGTAGATCACATGCTCGTTGCCCAGCCGGGCGATCTGCTCGGGCTTGAAGCGTTCGCTGAGCGCCTTCTTCACATCGATGAGGGAGAGCTTGCGCGTGAGGCGGTGGAAGATGTCGGCGTCGGTGTCGCAGTCTTCCACGCGCTGCGCGGTCTCGTGGTACATCTCGTCGAGGTTGCCGCAGACGAACACCAGCAGCTTGCTGTAGTCGGTCTCCCAGGACGAAAGCGACTGCTGAAACCGCGTGAACAGGGCCTGCACCTGCACGGGAGGCCACTGCATGATCTCGGCAAGTGGCTCTTGCAGCTTGAGCATGCGCTTGAGTTCCTGCGCGTCCCAGGCGTCGAGCTGAAAGCGGTAGGGCTTCTTGCCGGCGCGCTCCTCCTCGTTGTCGTCGGCACGTTCGGCTTCGTAGTGCGCGTCGGCCAGCTTGCGCTCGATGTTGGTCAGGGCGCTCAAAGCGGGCGGCAGGCGCCCGTCGGACAGCAGCGTCCACACATCCTGGTAGCGCTCTACCTTGACCTCCTCGCCCTTGGTGCTCACTGTGCGAAAGCGCTGGAACTCGTCCAGCACCAGCATGCCCGGTGCGCCCTCGTGGATGCCGGAGTCGCCCAGCATGCCCGAGATGGAAGAGCTGCGGTAGCTCGCGCCGTGGCTGAAGCCGTCCATCTGCACTTCGACAAAACGGTCGTAAAAGCCCAGCAGCTGCGCCAGGCGCCGCGTGAGCTGGGTCTTGCCCGTGCCCGTCAGGCCCCACAGGCAGACGATGACGGGGCGGGTGATGAGCTGGGGCAATACGTACCAGGCGCGGATGGCATCGATCACGCGGTCGATCACGTCGTCGATGCCAAAAAGCTCGGCCTTGAGCTGCGCTGCGGCCTGTGCCAGCGCCTGCTGGCGCTGGGCCAGCAGCTCCCGGTGGGCAGCGCCCGGTGTGTGCCGCTCGCGCGGCGTGGTTTCTTGAAGGGTAGAAAGGTCCATGGTTTTCAATCGTTTTGTATCAGTCGCTTGCGGTGAAGCGGGATGTCTGGATCGCCTTGCGCAGGGCGACGTTGTCCGCACGGCGCTGGGCCCCACGGGTTCGTATGTGCTTGCCTGCCGCACTGGACAGGCTGCGTTGGGCCAGCGCGACGGCCACAGGATTTCGGGGCGGGCCCGAGGCTTCGAGCTTCAACACCAGGGGCGCCTTCATGCGGCGCAGCTTCTTAAGCTCGCCCTGGGCGAAGGCCCGAGACAGTTTTTTGGCACTCATGTGCACTCCACAAACAAAAAACCCCGGCAATAGAGCCAGGGCTTGTGGGGCGCTGCAATGAAAGGTGCAGAAACGCGCTTGCCGTGGCTGGAATTGCTGTGAATGCACAGTCCAGCCGGGGCGGTGGACTGTGGTCAGGCGGGAGCGAACAAGGGAACAAACATGGTGGTGACCTCCAGTGTTTTCAGGGGCTGCCGTGGCGGCGGGCGCGGCCTGAAAGAAGCGCGAATTGTGGCGATGCCCCCGGTGCTTGGCAAGCCGAAGGCGCCGCAATCGGCTGAATTTGTCGCTTGAAAAGAACAGTGCGGTGGGGGTGAACAGCGCAGTTTTCAGGCTTGGCGCCGGTAGATCCAGCCAGCAGCGTGCAACCACTCCTCCTTGTCGCGTGTCTGCACGACCAGTTCCACCAGATCACGGCCCGCGTTGAGCGGCACCTGCACGGTCATACCGGCCCGGTCCGCCGACAAGGGCAGCAGGAACTGGCTCTCGTCCCAGAACAGGTAGCCGGGCAGTTCGGGCAGCTCCCGAAGTCTGGAGGCCCCCACACCAATGGCCAGCGGAATGGATGTGGGTGCTTCGTTGGTCAGCAGCCAGGTGCTGTCGAGCCGTGCAGTCCAGGGGGCGGCAAGGGGGCTGGGTGCGGGCGGCATTTGTTGGCCGATGGGCACGGTGATCCAGTAGTGCCCCGCCGTGGCGGCCTCGCGCGCAAGGAGGTAGCGGCGGCCTTCGGACTGCTCCCAGCGGTAGTGGGTGCCAGACTGGGTGTCTGACCACCACCAGCCATCGCTGCGCAGGCGAAGCCCGGTGCTCAGGGTTTTCCAGTCCTGCAGTTTTGGGTTCCACGACCACAGGTCAACCTGTTGGCGGTCGGGCGAGACGGCTTTGATGGGCGCGGAATAGTTGCCATAGATGCCGAGCAGGGCATCCACCGCGCTGGAGGATGCGGTGGCCATGGCGGGGGCGGCGGTCGAGACCCGGGGCGGCAGCACACGCAGTTGCCCCGTCTCCTGCAAGGCGCGCAGCGCAATGCCCTCGGCAATCGGGCCCGGCTTGAAGCTGGCGGCGTTGCCGGTGATCATGACCGCCATGCCCGCCTGGGGCAGCACGCAGAAGTCGCTGGAATAAAACATGGTGCCGCCGCTCTTTTGCCACGCGAGCACGCCCGCAGCATTCATGCCCGGGTGCCGCGCACTGTCCCAGCCCAGGCCCGACTGCCAGTCGGGGGTGAGGCCGGGGTGCATGCCCTGGTTCTGAATCCTGCCCATCTCGGCCACGCTGGTTTTCGACACGATGCGCTGGCCATCGTACTCGCCGCCCTGGATGAGCATGGCGGCCAGCTTCATCATGTCGCCGGGTGTGGTGCACAGCCCGCCCGTGGCGTAGCCCATCACGAACTCCTGGCCCTGCGGCGCGTCGTTGATGCTGCCGGGGGCAAAGCTGCCCGGTGGCAACGGCTGCAGCGTGTAGCCTGATCGGGCCATGCCCAGAGGGTTGAGCAGGGCGGACTGCACAAACGCCGGGTAGGTTTGCCCGCTAACGGCCAGCACGATGCGCTCGATCAGCGTGAAACCGTCGTTGCAGTACACCGCCATGGCGCCGGGGGCGTGCTTGAGGTGCACGTTGGCCATGGCTGCCTCCACCTCGGCGGCATAGCCCGGCAGCGGCGCAAAGGCAAACATGTTGTGCAGGTAAGTGCCGGGCAACCCCGAGGCATGGCTCAGCAGGTGCCGGACGGTGATGTCGCGGTAGCCCGGCGACAGCATCGCGAACTGCGGCAGGTAGCCCACCACCGGGGCATCCAACTGCACGAGCCTGCGGTCTACCAGCACCATGATGGCCAGCGCCGCGAGCACCTTGCTGACGGAGCCGACGTTAAAGCGTGTGTCGGGCGTGGCGGGCGTGGTGGCGTTTGCATCCAGCGCCCCGAAGGCCTCTTGCCAGACGATGTGGTCGTTGTGCAGCAGTGCCACGGAGGCCGCCCGCATCTTGCTGCTTTGCATGGCTTCGCGAATTTCCTTGCGCCCCCAGGCAATGGTCGTTGTGAGGGTGGGGGATGCAGTGCTGCTGCCACCACAACCGGGCAGCAGCGAAGCCATCGCGCTGGTGCCCGCCCAGGTCAGCCAACCACGGCGCGATGCAGGAAAAAGGCGGGGCTGATCAACAAGATTCTGGGCGGATGGCTGTCGGGGCATTCGGTATTCCTGGGGGCATTGGCCACGGAGGCATCGCCAGTCGAGGCGCGATTGTGGAAGCCCGGCACCCGCGCTGGCAACCGCGCGCATGGCCCGTGTTGCACGCGGCCAACGCCCGGCTCGGATAATGCAGCCCTCCATGACCGAATCCGCGCCTCCCCACCCCTTGCCAACCGCCCCGCGCACTGCGCTGCTGCGCATCGCCTTTCCTGAGTCCCTGCCCGTATCGGGCAAGCGCGAAGAGATCATGGAGGCCATCAAGAAGCACCAGGTCATCATCGTGTGCGGCGAAACGGGCTCAGGCAAGACCACGCAGTTGCCCAAGATTGCACTGGCGCTGGGCCGAGGCAAGTGCAACGCCAGGCCAGGCACCAAGGGCCAGCTCATCGGCCACACCCAGCCGCGCCGCATTGCGGCCAGCAGCGTGGCCAAGCGCATCGCCGAAGAGCTGAACACGCCGCTGGGCGATGTCGTGGGCTTCAAGGTGCGGTTCCAGGACCGCCTCTCCCGCGATGCCTCCGTCAAGCTCATGACCGACGGTATCTTGCTGGCCGAGACGCAGACCGACCCGCTGCTCAAGAACTACGACACCATCATCATTGACGAGGCGCACGAACGCAGCCTCAACATCGACTTCCTGCTGGGCTACATCCGCCAGATCCTGCCGCGCAGGCCTGATCTGAAGGTCATCGTTACCTCGGCCACGATTGATGCGGACCGGTTTGCCAAGCACTTTGAGTCGGCCAAGGGCCCGGCCCCCGTCATCATGGTGTCGGGCCGCACCTTCCCGGTGGAGCAGCGCTATCGCCCGTTTGAAGAAAGCCGCGACTACGGCCTGAACGAGGCCATTGCCGATGGTGTGGACGAGCTGTGGCAAGGCAATGCGGCCGGTGACATCCTGGTGTTTTTGCCCGGCGAGCGAGAGATCCGCGAAGCGGCCGACCACCTTCGCAAGCATCTGTCGCACCAGCCCGTGATGCGCAATGCCGAGGTGCTGCCGCTGTTCGCGCGTTTGTCCCAGGCGGAGCAGGACCGCATCTTTGACGGCCACACGGGCCGCCGCATCGTGCTGGCCACCAACGTGGCCGAGACTTCGCTCACCGTGCCAGGCGTGCGGTACGTCATTGACGCAGGAACAGCGCGCGTGAAGCGCTATTCTTTCCGTAGCAAAGTCGAGCAGCTGCTGGTCGAGCCCGTCAGCCAGGCCGCCGCCAACCAGCGCGCTGGCCGCTGCGGCCGGGTGGCCAACGGCATCTGCATTCGCCTGTATGACGAGGCTGGTTTCAATGGCCGCCCCCGTTTTACCGACCCCGAAATCCTGCGGTCATCGCTGGCAGGCGTCATCCTGCGCATGAAGTCGCTGCATCTGGGCGACGTGACGCAGTTCCCCTTCATCGAGGCACCTTCGGGCCGCGCGATTGCCGACGGCTACCAGCTGCTGGCCGAGTTGGGTGCGGTGGATGACGCCAACGAGCTGACCCCCATGGGCGTGGAACTGTCGCGACTGCCGCTGGACCCGCGCGTGGGCCGCATGATCATCGAGGCGCGCGACCGCAAGGCGCTTGATGAAGTGCTGGTGATTGCCAGCGCCCTGAGCGTTCAGGACGTGCGCGACCGTCCCATGGAGGCGCAGCAGCAGGCCGACCAGGCGCACGCCAAGTTCGACGACGACAAGAGCGAGTTCAGCGGCTACCTCAAGCTGTGGAAATGGATCAACGAAGCGCGGGGCGGAGCACCCAGCCTGCCATCGGCCCGTGCCCAGAAGGCGATGGCCGCGCAGAAAGCGCCTTCGCAGGCCTACTTGCCGGTGGCGCAGCGCAGTGGCGGGGGCAGTCCTGCCGCAGCGCCTGCTGCTGTACCCGCCGCCGTCCCCGCTGCGACTCACAAACTCAGCAACCGCCAGTACGAGCAGCTGCTGCGCCAGAACTTCATCAGCATCCGGCGCCTGCGCGAGTGGCGCGACATCCACACCCAGCTGCTCACGGTGGTCACCGAGCACAAGTGGCAGATCAACACCCAGCCCGCCAGCTACGAGCAGCTGCACCTGTCGATGCTGGCCGGGCTGCTGGGTAACGTGGGCGCCAAGAGCGACGAGGAAGATTGGTACCTGGGCGCGCGCGGCATCAAGTTCTACAAACACCCAGGCGCGCACCTGAACAAGAAGCCCGGCCGCTGGATCGTGGCGTCGGAACTGGTGGAAACCACGCGTCTGTTTGGCCGGGGCATTGCGGCCATTGAGCCGCAGTGGCTGGAGCAGATTGGCGGGCATGTGCTGCGCAAGCAGCTGCTCGACCCGCACTGGGAGAAAAAGTCTGCCGAAGTGGTGGCGCTGGAGCGCGCCACGCTCTACGGCATCGTGGTCTACAACAACCGCCGCGTGAACTTCGGCAAGGTAGACCCGCACGCTGCGCGCGAGGTGTTCATCCGCGAGGCGCTGGTGGGTGGCAACTGGGAGACCAAGCTGCCTTTCCTGGCCGCCAACCAGAAGCTCATTGCCAAGGTCGAAGAGCTGGAGCACAAGTCCCGCCGCCAGGACGTGCTGGTGGACGACGAACTCATCTACGCCTTCTACGACCAGCAGCTGCCGCCCGAGGTATGCAGCGGCCACAGCTTTGAGGCTTGGTACCGCGAAGAAAGTAAAAAACAGCCCGATCTGCTCAAGCTCACCCGCGAAGAACTGATGCGCCACGAGGCCGCGGGTATCACCACCAACGCCTTCCCACGCACCGTGCGCCTCGGTGGTGTGGACTGCGCCGCCAGCTACCTGCACGAGCCCGGCGATGCGCGTGACGGCATCACCGTGACCATCCCGCTCTTTGTGCTCAACCAGGTGAGCGACGAGCGCTGCGAATGGCTGGTGCCCGGCATGCTCAAGGACAAGATCCAGGCGCTGCTCAAAAGCCTGCCGCAGCGCCCACGCAGCCGCTTTGTGCCGCTGCCCGAGTCCGCCACCCGTCTGGCCGCGCTGCTGGGCACGCCCGAACGTTTTGGCACCGGCAGCCTTACCGATGTGTTGCTCAAGCAGGTGCGCGACGAAACCTCGCTGGATGTGAAGCGGGCGGACTTCAAGCTCGACATGCTCAGCCCCCACCTGTTCATGAACTTCCGCGTGGTGGATGAGCACGGCCGCCAGCTGGGCCACGGCCGAAACCTGGGCGCGCTCAAGGCCGAATGGGGCGCCAAGGCGCGCGGCGCATTCCAGGCGCTGGCAGGGCTCAAGCTCGGTGGCGGGGCAGCAGAGAGTGAAAAAAATGAGTCAAAAATGCCTCCAGCGCTTGATGGTAAAGCGCAAGCAGCTACTAAATCAGGAGTAAAGGGGGCAGCGCCCGCGCCCGCGAAACCTGCGAGCGTCACCCCATCGACCCCCGCAGGCCAGCGCTACACCACCTGGACGTTTGGCGAGCTGCCCGAGCTGATGGAGATCAAAAAGGCCGGGCAGACGCTGATCGGCTTCCCGGCGCTCATCGACGGCGGCGACGCTGTGACCATCGAGGTTTTTGACGAGCCCGAAGTCGCCGCCGCCAAACACCGCGCGGGCCTGCGCCGCCTGTTTGCGCTGCAGATCAAGGACGCCCTCAAGTACCTGGAAAAAAACATCCCCGATCTGCAGAAAATGGCCGTAGCGTTCATGCCCCTGGGCACGCAGGAAGAGCTGCGCACCCAGATCATCGACGTGGCGCTGGACCGGGCCTTTTTGCTCGACCCGCTGCCGACCGACGAAGTTGCCTTCAAACGCCGCGTGGAAGAGGGCAGGGGGCGCCTCACGTTGATCGCCAATGAGGTGGCGCGCCTGGCCGCCACCATCCTCACCGAATACGCAGCCGCCGCCCGCAAGATCAAGGACACCAAAAACGCCCCCGAAGCCACTGCGGACGCACTGCAGCAGCTGCAGCGCCTGGTGCCCAAGAAATTCATTGCCGTGGCCCCGTGGACGCAACTGGCCCACTACGCCCGCTACCTCAAAGCCATCACGCTGCGGCTTGATAAATACCGCGCCGACCCCGCCCGTGACGCTGCCAAGCTGGCCGAGCTGCGCCCGCAAGAGCAGCGCTACTGGCGCCTGGTGGCCGAGCGCAAGGGGCAGGTGGATGCGCGCATGCAAGAGCTGCGCTGGCTGCTGGAGGAGCTGCGCGTGAGCTTCTTTGCGCAGGAGCTGCGCACGCCCCAGCCGGTGAGCGTGAAGCGGCTGGACAAGTTGTGGGCGCAGGTCAATAGCTGATGGCCGGGGTGGAGGCCTGCGCCTTACCCCCTGGTCCAGATCTTGATCGTCACGTACATCGTGTAGCCCAGGGCGAGCACCAACCACACCACAAAAAACAGGTTGGCCCAGTACTGGCCGGAATGCTCTGCCAGGGTGTAGACCTGCCCGGCGCAGCCCTTTCCAACGCAGGGAATTTCGCGCAGCACCACTGCGCGCAGGGCTTCGAGCAAAAGGTAGCAACCCAAACCGGCAACGAGCAAGAAGCCGATGGGCCCGACAGGTGGTTTGGTGAACTCATCGTTCTCGTCGCGCAAGCCCTGGTTGAGCAACTTCTGTCCGTACCGGTAAAAGAAGTAACCGACCAGGAGCATCAGGGCGTAATAGACGAGGGTCAGCATGTCGTCGAGTCTTGGTAGGTAGGATGAACAAGCGGCGTGGCGACGATGGTAGCCGACGCATCTCGATCACAGCTGCCCCAGAAGCGCTGGCGCTGCGCCGCCAGCCTGTGGCCACTGCGCCGCGTGCGACCGGTACCTCGGCGTCACATGCGCGACGCAGCATCAGTGCCATCCCCAATGCCGTGGGGCACCATGCGAACTAGGCTGTGTTCTTCAAAGGAATCCCTGCTCCATGCGCGCTCACTACAAGTTCTGGCCCCGCCGGCTGCCCAAGTCCATCACCCTGCCGTCCACCTCGCTGTGGGACAACCTGGCCACCAATGCACGCCGCTACCCCGACAAGGCGGCGCTGGTGTTTTTTGGGACCACGGTCAGCTATCGGCAATTGATGGAAGGCGCGGAGCGCCTGGCTGCGCGGCTGGCCCAGCTGGGCGTGCAGCGCGGCGACCGTGTGGTGCTGTGCATGCAGAACTGCCCGCAGCTGGTGATGGCGCATTTCGCCATCCTGCGGGCCAATGCGGTGGTGGTGCCGGTCAATCCCATGAACCGGGCCGAGGAGCTCAAGCACTACATCACCGATCCCGACACCAAGGTGGCGATCACTACCGGTGATCTGGCACCGGAGATGGCCAAGGCCAGCAATGCGTTGGCCCCTGGCGAGCGCCTGGCGCATCTGGTGGTCACACAGTTCTCGGATGCGTTCGACGTGGCCGTGACCGGCATTGATGCGCCGCCCGAAGCATGGATGGACTGGCTGGGCACGCGCCACCCCTTGCCTGCGCTGGAGGGCGGGCAGGTCCACGCCTGGGTTGATGCGCTGGCTTGTCGTGATGCGCCCCCCGCTTTGTCGGTGGGGCCGGCCGACCTGGCGCTGCTGCCCTACACCAGCGGCACCACCGGCCTGCCCAAGGGCTGCATGCACCTGCACAAGAGCATCATGCACAACACGGTGGCCGCCAGCCTGTGGGGCAATGGGTCAGCCGACAATGTGACGCTGGCGGTGGTGCCCATGTTCCACATCACCGGCATGGTGAGCGTGATGCACACGTCGATCTACTGCGGCGCCACGCTGGTCATCATGCCCCGGTGGGACCGCGACCTGGCCGGGCGCCTCATATCGCGCTACCAGGTCACCACCTGGACCAACATTCCCACCATGGTCATCGACCTGCTGGGCAGCCCGAACTTTGCCAGCTATGACCTGTCCAGCCTGGCCTATATCGGTGGTGGTGGGGCCGCCATGCCGCAGGCAGTGGCGCAGCGCTTGCTGGAGCAGTATGGCCTGCGGTATTCCGAGGGCTATGGCCTGACCGAGACAGCCGCTCCGTCGCACGCCAACCCGCCCGACCACCCCAAGCAGCAGTGCCTGG
The DNA here is from genome assembly GCF_964252975.1 of Acidovorax sp. LjRoot38. NCBI lineage: Bacteria > Pseudomonadati > Pseudomonadota > Betaproteobacteria > Burkholderiales > Comamonadaceae > Acidovorax > Acidovorax sp. LjRoot38. The sequence goes on from NZ_CAXUPT020000004.1 coordinate 336,394, forward strand.
GCATTCCGTTCATGAGCACCGACGCGCGGGTGATCGACCCCGACACGCTGCAGGAGCTGCCCGTGGGCGAGCAGGGCGAGATCATCATCCATGGCCCCGAGGTGTTCGAGGGTTACTGGAAGCGGCCCGATGCCACGGCCTCGGCCTTCATCGAGTTCGAGGGCAAGCGGTTCTTCCGTTCGGGGGACCTGGGGCGCATGGACGAGGACGGCTATTTCTTTTTGACCGACCGGCTCAAGCGCATGATCAACGCGAGCGGTTTCAAGGTATGGCCCGCCGAGGTGGAGGCGCTGATGTTCCGCCACCCAGCCATCCAGGAGGCCTGCATCATCGCCGCCAAGGACAGCTACCGGGGCGAGACGGTCAAGGCCGTGGTGGTGCTGCGCGCCACGCACCAGGACACGACCGAGCATCAGATCATCGACTGGTGCCGCGAGAACATGGCGGTCTACAAGGTGCCGCGCATCGTGCAGTTTGTGGCGGCGTTGCCCAAGAGTGGCAGTGGCAAGGTGATGTGGCGGGCGCTGCAGGAGCAGGAGGCTCAGTAGGGGCCGTAGCAGTAGCAGTTGCAGTGGCCCATGGGCGGGTGGCCAGGCCGGGAGTCGGAGTCAGGGGCTGCCATTGGTAGCCCTTTTTTCCATGCCCCGGGTCAGTGGGATGGCGTAGCCAGCGTCAGCTCGCCCAGGTCGCGCTCCAGCAAGGCGGGGTCGCCCAATTGCAGTTCGATCAGGCGGCGCAGGTGGGTCACGCTGTCCAGATCGATGCCCCGGCACAGCAGGCCGGTGTGCAGGCCTTCGGTATGCGCGACTTCGGTGGACATGGCGATGTGGTTGCCGGTTTCGGCCAGGGGAATGGTCAGCTGGCAGAGCATGCCCGGCTCCAGGTCGGCCTGCGCGGGCACCATGATCAACGCGCCTTTGAGGGACAGGTCCAGCACATGCACGCTGAATGCGTCGGTGGATGTGGTCAGCAGGGCCGGTGCGTCAAAGCCGACGCGGACAAAGTGGCGGCGTTCGTGGGGCATCGCTGTCTCCTGGGCGAAGCGGGGGTGGGCACATGCTACTCCAAGCCCGGCGGTGGCAGATTGCATTTGGATGTTTTTGCAAGCTTTCGTTACCATGGGTCTTATTTCCCTGATTTCGATAGGGCCAAGCTGTGAGTCCATGCGTGTACCGGTTCGGGAGCCATTGCGTCGGCTGGCTGCGATGGGCAGTGCTGTTGGCGTTGCTGTGGGCATGTGGCGTTGCGATGGCGGCTCCGCGCGAACTGCGCGTGGGGGTGTACTCCAACGAACCCAAGGTGTTTGTGAACGCGGAGGGCAAGCCCTCAGGCATCTTTGTGGACCTGCTGCAGCTGGTGGCCACCCGAGAGCAATGGACACTGCGCTATGTGCCCTGCGATTGGCAGGACTGTCTGGATGCGCTGGCAGCCGGGCAGATTGACCTGATGCCCGACGTCGCCCGCACCCGCGAGCGCGAGCGGCTGTTCGACTTTCACGCCTCGCCTGTGCTGCACAGCTGGTCGCAGGTCTACCGCGCGCGGGGCAGTTCCATCCAGTCGATGTTCGACCTGGCGGGCAAGCGTGTGGCGGTGCTCAAGGGCTCGGTGCAGCGCGCAACCTTCCAGAGCATGATGGACAGTTTTGGAATCGCGGTGCTGCTGATCGACGCGTCCACACTGACCGAGGCTTTCGAATTTGTACAGAACGGCGATGCGGATGCGGTGATTGCCAACCACCTGTTCGGCAACTTTCATGCGGCCCAGTATGGGCTGGCGGATTCGGGCATCGTGTTCCAGCCCGCCACCTTGTACTTTGCCACCGGCCTCGGACGCAACGCCGATGTGCTGGATGCCATTGATCGATCAGTGCAGGACTGGCGCAGCGGTGCCGACACGCAATACACCCAGGTTCTGCGCCGCTGGGGCGGACAGGAGCAGGGCGCGCGCATTCCCCCCTGGGCGTGGTGGGGTGTGGCGGGGCTGGCGTTGTTCGGGCTGCTGGCCGCGCTCTCGGCCGTGGTGCTGCAGCGCAAGGTGCAGGAGCGCACACGCCACCTTCAGGTCAGCGAGCAGAAGCTGGCGGCCATCCTCGACAGCGTGGGCGCCTTCATCTACATCAAGGGGCGGGACTATCGCTACCAATATGCGAACCACCATATCCTGGAGCTGTTCGGGCGGCCCGCGAGCGAGGTGGTGGGGCAGGACGACACGGCTTTTTTTGACCAGGCCACTGCCGTACAGATTCAGGAGAACGACCGGCGCGTGCTGGAGCACGGCGAGCGGCTGGAGGTGGAAGAGGTCAATACCCACCTGGCCGATGGCGTGACCCGTGCCTACCTGTCGGTCAAGATTCCCCTTCGCCTGCCCGACGGCAGCATCCACGCGCTGTGCGGTATCTCCACCGACATCACCGAGCGCCGCCGGGCCGAGGAGTCGCTGCGGATCGCGGCGTCCGTGTTCGAGTCCTTCGAGGGCATGGTGGTTACAGGGCCGGACCAGCGCATCCTCAAGGCCAACCAGTCGTATGCACGCCTCACGGGGTATACGGTGGAGGAGCTCGTGGGCCAGACCCCCGCATTGCTGCAGTCTGGCCGCCACGATGCGCAGTTTTACGAAGGCCTGCACAGTGCGCTGCGCAGCACCGGTGCCTGGCAGGGCGAAGTGTGGAACCGGCGCAAGAACGGCGAGGTGTACCCCGCGTGGATCACGGTGACGGCTGTGCGTTCTGCACAAGGCGAGGTCACGCACTATGTGGGCACGCTGACCGACATCTCGCACCGCAAGGCGGCCGAGGAGGAGATCCGTCTGCTCGCGTTCTACGACCCGCTCACCGGTCTGCCCAACCGCCGCCTCATGAACGACCGTCTGCAGCACAGCCTGGCCACCTCGGCGCGCTCCGGTGCGGGCGGGGCACTGCTGTTTGTGGACCTGGACAACTTCAAGGATCTGAACGATACACAGGGCCACGAGTTCGGCGATCAGCTCTTGCGCCAGGTGGCGGCCCGCCTGGGCGGTTGTGTGCGCAGCGGCGACACCGTGGCGCGGCTGGGGGGCGACGAGTTTGTGCTGCTGATCGAGGGGCTGAGCCCACAGGCCCACGAAGCCGCCGCCCAGGCAGAAACCGTGGGGCGCGCGGTGCTGCTCGCATTGGCGCAAGGCTACCCGCTTGGGGGGCACACGTACCACAGCTCGTGCAGCATCGGCGTGGCGCTGTATGCCGATGCGCAGGGCTCAGTGGACGAACTGCTCAAGCGGGGCGACATGGCCATGTACCAGGCCAAGGGTGCCGGGCGCAACACGATGCGGTTCTTTGATCCGCGCACACAGGCCGCCGTCACAGCGCGCACGGCCCTGGAGTCCGGGATGCGCGAGGCTCTGCGCGACGGCCAGTTCCTGCTGCACTACCAGGCCCAGATCAGCCAAGCCCGCGGCATGGTGGGGGCCGAGGCGCTGGTGCGCTGGCAGCACCCGCAGCGGGGGCTGGTGTCGCCGGCCGAGTTCATTCCGGTGGCCGAGGCCTCGGGCCTCATCGTGCCGCTGGGGGCGTGGATATTGCGCACTGCCTGTCTGCAGCTGGTGGAGTGGGAAAAAGACCCGGCCACCGCCCCCTGGACCTTGGCCGTCAACGTGAGCGCGCGCCAGTTCCGCCACCCGCACTTTGTGGACGAGGTGTTGGGGGTGCTTGAAGAGACGGGGGCCAATCCGCAGCGCCTGAAGCTGGAGCTGACCGAGACACTGTTGCTCGACGACGTGGAGGACACGGTCGAGCGCATGACCACGCTGCGGGCGCTGGGCCTGGGGTTTTCGCTCGACGACTTCGGCACCGGGTACTCGTCCCTGAGCTACCTCAAACGCCTGCCGCTGGACCAGCTCAAGATCGACCAGAGCTTTGTGCGCGACCTGCTCACCGACGCCAACGATGCCAGCATTGCCCGCACCATCGTCACCCTGGCCCAGAGCCTGGACCTGGGCGTGATTGCCGAAGGCGTGGAAACCTGCGAGCAGCGCGACATGCTGGCCAGCCTGGGCTGCCACATGTGGCAGGGCTACCTGTTTGGGCGGCCCGGACCTGCCAGCGCACTGCGGGAGGCGCCGGCAGGGGCGGTGGTGTAGGGCCGTCTGTTGTTGGAGGGTGCTTCTATTTTGATAGCTGCTAGCGCTTGATAGGTAAGCGCTAGAAGCAAATTTTGCTTGTAAAATTGACCGCTGCGAGGCCGGCAAGGGGTTCTGTCGCCATTTCCTTACATCCTGTGCACCCTGCGCGGTGTAGGGTGTGGCAGGCCTTGTTACAAACCAGGGCCAGCCTACCGCAGCCGCCCAACGGGTGGCGGCTCCGGGTGGCAAAAACAAGGAGTCCCCCATGAAAAACACCACCATGACCACGATGCACTCACTCCGTCTTCTCCTGTCTGGCGCGATGGCCGCGCTGCTGCTGGCAGCCGCTGGCGGCGCCCACGCGCAGGCCTATGTCAACGCCACCGTGGGCGGCGAACTGGCGCCCGGCGTGTACGGCCGCATCAACATCGGCAATGCGCCACCACCGCCGCTGATCTACGCCGAGCCGGTCATCATCCACCGCCCGGCAGTGGTGGTGCCACGGGCACCCATCTACCTGTATGTGCCGCCCGGCCATGCCAAGAACTGGGGCAAACACTGTGGCCGCTACAACGCCTGCAACCAACCGGTGTATTTTGTGCAGGAGCCACCACCACGCCGTGGCCCTCCACCCCGTGCCCACGGCCGCGATGACCGCCGCTGGGACGACGACCACCGCCACGGTGGCAAGCACGACCGTGACCATGACCGGGGGCGCGGCCATGGCAACGGCAAGGGCCACGGCAACCGCGATTGATAGGCTAACGGCTAACGGCTAACGGCTAATGGCGAGCGGCGAGCGGCTAACGACTGAGGGGGAAGGCCGATTGCAGTGCTGCGGGATGCCACGCAGGTGGCAGGCCCTGCCGCACCTTGCTTGAGCCACCGCAGAAGACCTGCGGCGCCAGCGGTTAAGCTCGGGCTTCTATGGCCCAAGTCACTTTTTCTCCTCCGTTCACGGCTCCCTCCGATGTGGCGAGCCAGCTTCGCCAGGCGGGCTACGCCGTTCTGTCGCCTGCCGATGTGGCCCGCTGGGTGGGCTGCGATCTTTCGTCGCTGATGGCCCTGAATGGCGACTGGGCGGCGTTGCCGCCCGATGATTTTCTGAAGGACGGTGGCCGCTACCGGCGCCGCCGCCATGCGTGTTTTGTGGTGCAGGGCGGGCAACTGCAGCAGGCACCGCACCGGGCGCACTGGCAACCTGTGGAATACAACGCGCTGCATGGCGGCATGGAGCGCTGGTTTGCGCCCATGGAGGCTGCCACCGTGGCCCAGCCGGTGTGGCAGCAGCTGCTGGCTGCGCTGGCTGGGGTGTCCGATGCCGTGTTTGCTCCGTCCGAGGCGCCCGTGCCCTGGTTCATCGAGGCGCACCAGTTCCGCATCGACACCACCGACGGCATTGGCCGGCCCACGCCCGAGGGGGCGCACCGCGATGGCGTGGACCTTGTGGCCGTCTTCCTGGTGGGGCGCGAGGGCGTCAAGGGCGGCGAGACGCGCGTGTTCGAGGCCGCAGGCCCGAGCGGCCAGCGCTTTACGCTGACCGAGCCGTGGTCTTTGCTGCTGCTGGACGATGCCCGCATGATCCACGAGTCCACCCCCATTCAGCCGTTGGCCGAAGGCGGGTACCGCGACACCCTGGTGGTCACCTGCCGCCGCGGCAACTTTCAGGGGGCGGACGTGGTGGGGCAGACCCCGGCAGCCTGAACACAAGCGCCTGCAGCAGCGCATGTGTGCAGCCGATTTGATGCGAATCAAGATGCGGGGTATGGTGGCGGTTCACACTCTGGTTCAAGAAGTCGGGCCACAAGCTTGACTCACCCATCAACCCAAGGAGAAGCACCATGTTCAAGCACATTCTGGTTCCAGTCGATGGTTCCAACACCTCGATGCTGGCCGTGTCCAAGGCGGCCGGGCTGGCCAAGACCTTTGGCAGCGCCGTGACGGCGGTCTATGTGGTAGACCCCTATCCCTTCACGGGCGTGGGGGCCGATTTTGCGTATGGCCAGGCGCAGTACATCAATGCCGCTACCTCCGAAGCCAACGCGGCCCTGGAAGCCACGCGCAAAGCCATGGCCGAAGCCGGTGTGGCTGTGACCACCGTGGTGGGCGAGGGCCATGCCGTGCACGACGGCATCCTGCGCGCGCTGGAGAGCACAGGCGCCGATCTCATCGTGATGGGTTCCCACGGTCGGCGCGGCCTTGAAAAGCTGGTGCTGGGCAGCGTCACGCAGCGCGTGCTGGGTGTGGTGCATATCCCCGTGCTGGTGGTGCGCGACTGAGCGAGTTGCTCCATAAAAAAACGGCTCCTTACGGGGCCGTTTTTCATGGCAGTTCTCGACAACGCTGCGCATCCGCTTCCCACAGCTCGCGGAACAGGCGCGCCTCCCACCAGTGCACCCGTGGATCTGGCTCCGCCAGGCCACCGGGTGCGTCCCCCTTCAGGGGGAAGGCGCGAAGCGCCTCAGGGGGTCACTCAATCTTTGCGCCGGAGGCTTCCACGATGCCCTTCCACTTGGCGTAGTCGGTCTTGAGCAGGGTGCCAAACTGTGCGGGCGACATGGCTTCGGGCTCGGCGCCCTGGGCCTGGATGGCGGCCTTCATGTCGGGCGTGGCCAGCAGCTTGTTGATTTCAGCGTTCACGGTGGTCACCACGGCGGCGGGTGTACCGGCTGGGGCAAACACGCCGTACCAGGTGCTCACATCAAAGTCCTTGAAGCCCGACTCGGCCACGGTGGGCACTTCGGGCAGCGACGAGCTGCGCTTGGCCGACGTGACGGCCAGCGGACGCAGCTTGCCTGCCTTGATCTGGCCCATGGCAGAGGGCAGGGACGAGACCAGCAGGTCCACGTTGCCCGCCAGCGCATCCATCAACGCGGGGTTCGATCCTTTGTACGGGATGTGGCTCAGCTTGACGCCTGCGGCCTTCTCGAACAGGTCACCTGCCAGGTGGATGGAGGTGCCGTTGCCGGGCGAGCCATAGGTGATGGTGCCGGGCGAGGCCTTGGCGGCGGCCACCACGTCGGCCAGCGTTTTGTACTTGGAGTTGACGCTGGTGGCGATGACCACGGGCGTGTAGGCCACGTGGGCGATGGCGGTCAGGTCCTTGGTGGGGTCCCAGGGCAGGTTTTTGTACAGCCAGGGGCCGATCACGAGGTTGTCCTTCTGGCCCATCACCAGGTCATAGCCCGTGGGCGCGGCCTTGACAGCTTCGCCAATGCCGATGGTGCCGCCCGCGCCGGCCTTGTTGTCGGCCACCACGGTCCACTTGGCGCTTTCGGTGAGTTTGGTGGCCACCAGCCGCGAGAGGATGTCGGTGCCGCCGCCGGGCGGGAAGGGCACGATCAGGCGGATGGGCTTGGTGGGGTAGGCCGCAGCCGGTGCGGGTGCCTGGGCGTGCGCGGTGGTGCCCACGGCAAAAGCGATCGCGGTGAAGGAAAGCAGGGTGCGAATCATGGTGTGGTTTGTCTCCGTCGGTTCATGGAATGTGCAGGCGGTGGCTGGGCACACGCCACCTGGCTGATCTGGGTCAGCGGGCGCCAATGATCGCTGATGACCGGAGGCGCCCGCCTTGCCAATGGCGGGTGGCAGCATCGCGGGTGGCGATGGCAGTGTTCCCACCCGCAGGGAGGTCAGATGCGTTCAAAAATCGCTGCAATGCCCTGGCCGCCGCCGATACACATGGTCACCAGCGCATAGCGGCCCTGGATGCGTTGCAGCTCGTGGATGGCTTTCACGGTGATGAGCGCGCCGGTGGCGCCAATAGGGTGGCCCAGCGAAATACCCGAGCCATTGGGGTTGACCTTGGCAGGGTCCAGGCCCAGGTCCTTGGTCACTGCGCAGGCCTGGGCGGCAAAGGCTTCGTTGGCTTCGATCACGTCCAGGTCGTTGACGGTGAGGCCCGCCTTTTTCAGCGCCAGCTGCGTGGCAGGCACGGGGCCGATGCCCATGTACTTGGGGTCTACACCTGCGTGGGCGTAGGCCACCAGGCGTGCCAGGGGCTTGGCGCCGCGGGCCTTGGCGGCACCGGCTTCCATCAGCACCACGGCGGCGGCAGCGTCGTTGATGCCCGAGGCGTTGCCGGCCGTCACCGTGCCGTTTTCCTTGATGAACACGGGCTTGAGCTTGGCCAGGTCGTCCATCGTGGCGCCTGGGCGGAAGTGCTCGTCGGTGGCGTACAACACGTCGCCCTTTTTGCTCTTGAGCGTGACGGGGACGATCTGGTCTTTGAACACCCCATTTTGCGTGGCGCGTTCGGCGCGGTTGTGGCTTTCCACCGCCAGCTTGTCCTGGTCTTCACGCGTGATGCCCCATTTGGCGGCAATGTTCTCGGCCGTCACACCCATGTGGATGTTGTGGAAGGGGTCGTGCAGAGCGCCGATCATCATGTCCACCATCTTGGTGTCGCCCATGCGGGCACCCCAGCGCATGTTCAGGCTGGCAAAGGGCACGCGGCTCATGTTTTCAGCGCCGGCGCCAATCGCCACGTCGGTGTCGCCCAGCAGGATGGACTGGCTGGCGTTGACGATGGCCTGCAGGCCCGAGCCACACAGGCGGTTCACGTTGAAAGCAGGCGTGCCTTCGCCGCAGCCACCGTTGATGGCCGCCACGCGCGACAGGTACATGTCCTTGGGTTCGGTGTTGACCACATGGCCAAACACCACGTGGCCCACGTCCTTGCCTTCCACGTTGGCACGTGCAAGCGATTCGCGCACCACGAGTGCGCCCAGTTCGGTAGGAGGCACGTCCTTCAGGCTGCCACCAAAGGTGCCAATGGCGGTGCGCACTGCGCTGACGACGACGACTTCACGGGTCATGGGGAGGTCCTTTCAGATGAATTTGAGGCTAAATTGGCCGCTAGCGCTTATCCAGAAAGCGCGAGCAGCTATAAAAACAGGAGTTTCGGGGCTTTAGGCATCTCTGACATCGGCCACCGGGTTGGTGCCAAAGTCTGCGCGCTCCAGCCAGGCGAGCACGCGGATAGCGGCGTCGGTGGGCGATGTGAGTTGGCCACCCGTCTTGAGGTTGGCGAAATTCTGGCGGTCCGGGAAGGCGGCCGGGTCGGCGCCGCGCAGCTGGACCTGCATGTCGGTGTCGATCACTCCAGGCGCCAGCGAGCATACCTTGGCACCATGGGGCTTGAGGGCCTCGTCCAGCGCCACGCAGCGCGTGAAGTGGTCCATGCCGGCCTTGGCCCCGCAGTAGGCGGCCTGTGAGGCCATGGCCCGGCGGCCCAGGCCCGAGGAGATGTTGAGTACCTTGCGGGGCACCGTCCAGCTGTCCGTTGCACCCAGGAAGGCGGCGGTCAGTTGCATGGGCGCTTCCAGCCCCACACGCAGGGCGGTGGCCAGGTCGTCCACATTGCTGTGTGACAGCGGTGCAATCTGCGGAATCATGCCCGCGTTGTTGATCAGCGTGGCGCTGGCAAATGCCTGCGGGCCTTGCGCCTGCAGCCAGGCCTGCAGCTTGTGGGCGGCCTGTTCGCCCTGCGACAGGTCTTGCTGCCACTGTTCGATGGTGACGCCTGCCGCTTTCGCTTCAATGGCCAGGTCGGCGTTGGTGCTGCGCGCGATGCAGACCAGGGTGTTGCCGCTCTTCAAAAGCTGCTGGGCCATGGCCAGGCCCATGCCGCGCGATGCGCCGGTGAGGATGGTGAGGTGGTTTTGGGGCATCCCGCCATGTTACTGCGCAGTACCCATGGCCGGGGGTAATTACTGCCCTGTGGGCGACTCCAGCGCCGCCAGCAGCAGTGCCAGCCGGGCGTCAAGTGCCGCAAGGTCAGCGGCCTTCAGTGGCGCCAGGATGCGGTGCTCGTTGGCCACATGGGCTTCCACTGCGCGGTCGATCAGTGCCAACCCCTCGGGCGTGAGCTGTACCAGCGAGCTGCGCGCGTCGTCGGGGTTGGGCCGGCGGGTGATCCAGCCCTGGGCTTCGAGCTTGCCCATGCGGTGCGTCATGGTGCCCGAGGTGACCATGAGCGTGGAAAACAGCGTGGTCGGTGCCAGGCAGTGTGGAGCGCCGCTGCGGCGCAGCGTGGCCAGCACGTCGAACTCCCAATAGCTCAGGCCGAATTCGGCAAAGGTCTCGTCGAGCCTGCGCTGCAACAGCGCGGCGCAGCGTTTGATGCGGCCGATGGGGCCCATGGGGCTCACGTCCAGGTCGGGGCGCTCACGGTGCCACTGGGCCAGGATGGCGTCCACGGCGTCGGGTTGGCGTTGAGTGGCCATGGTGTTGGTGATGAAATTATCTTGAATTCAAGATTGTAGGGTACGGGCGTGGTAGGATTATTTATCTTGAATTAAAGATAAATTGCCATGCAAAACCATCGTACCTCTCCCTGGCTGGATGCGCTCACCACGGCCGTGGGCCCGGTCATTTGGGGCTCCACCTACATCGTCACCACCGAGCTGTTGCCGCCCGACCGGCCGTTCACTGCGGCGCTGCTGCGCACGCTGCCTGCCGGCCTGCTGCTGGTGTTGTGGTGCCGCCGTTGGCCGGCGTGGGGCGATTGGGTGGGGTGGCGGCGCCTGCTGGTGCTGTCGGCGCTGAACATCGGGGTCTTCCAGGCGCTGCTGTTTGTGGCGGCCTACCGGTTGCCGGGGGGCGTGGCGGCTGTGGTGGGCGCCATAGGCCCGCTGGTGGTGATGGGGCTGGTCTGGGCGCTGGACCATCGGCGCCCGCCCGGCCTGGCGTTGGCGGCGGGTGCCCTGGGCGTGCTGGGCATGGCGGCGCTGCTGCTGTCGCCGGGGGCGCGGTGGGACATGGTGGGCGTTACTGCAGCGCTGGTGGGCACGGTGTGCATGGCAGCGGGCACATTCTGGTCGCGGCGCTGGCGGTCGGACCTGCCGGTGCTGGCATTTACGGGCTGGCAGCTGCTGGCGGGCGGCATCATGCTGGCGCCCGTGGCCTGGGTGGTCGACCCGCCGCTGCCCGCGCTCTCGGCTGCGCAGGTAGGCGGTTATGTCTATCTGAGTCTGGCTGGTGCCCTGTTGGCCTACGCGCTGTGGTTTCGTGGCATTGCGCGGTTGCCGTCGGTGGCGGTGTCGTCGCTAGGGCTGCTGAGTCCGGTCACGGCCGTGCTGCTGGGCTGGGTGTTGCTGGGGCAGGCCATGACGGGGGTGGCGCTGGGGGGCATGCTGGTGGTGCTGGCCAGCATTTTGGCGGTGCAGTGGGCGATGTCGAGGCCGGTGCAAGGGTAGGTTCGTTGGTCGCGCCTGGATGCGGTCTTGTTTGCTATATTAGTTATAGCTAACAATGAGAACCATCAAGCGCCAGGGCCTCAAAAGGCCCTAAACCATCGCCTTGGCTTGCGGCGCCTCAGGCTGCAGCGATGGCGCGGGGCGCGCCGACACGCGCAACCGGTGCCAGGGCTGGGTGGGCCGTGTGGGCCGATGGTGTGGGCGCCCGGCTGGCGGCAGGCAGCGGGGTGCTGCTGCCTGCTGCATCCAACTGGAACACCGAGACCAGCTGGACGAGATCCAGGGCCTGGCTCTTCATGCTGCTGGCGGCGGCGGCCATTTCTTCGACCAGGGCTGCGTTCTGTTGCGTGGCCTGGTCCATCTGCATCACGGCTTCACCCACCTGGCCCACGCCGTCGCTCTGCTCGGCGCTGGCGGCACTGATCTCGCTCATGATGTCCGTCACACGCCGGATCGACTGGACGACATCCGTCATCGTCTGCCCGGCCTTGTCGACCAGGGCCGTGCCCTGGTCCACACGGCTGACGCTGGCCGAGATGAGTTCCTTGATCTCCTTGGCAGCTTCGGCCGACCGGCCCGCCAGCCCCCGCACTTCGGTGGCCACCACGGCAAAGCCCCGGCCCTGCTCGCCCGCACGCGCGGCTTCCACGGCGGCGTTCAGTGCCAGGATGTTGGTCTGAAAGGCGATGCCATCGATCACGCTGATGATGTCGGCAATTTTCTTGGAGCTGTCGTTGATGCCCTTCATGGTCTCCACCACCTGGGCCACCACTTCGCCACCCTGCACGGCCACGTCGTTGGCATTGCGGGCGAGCTTGTTGGCTTGCTGGGCGCTGTCGGAGTTCTGCTTCACGGTCGAGCCCAGCTCCTCCATGGAAGCAGCGGTTTGCTGCAGCGCGCTGGCCTGGCGTTCGGTGCGGGCCGAGAGGTCGTGGTTGCCCTGCGAGATTTCTGCACTGGCGGTGGAGACGCTTTCGGCGCTTTGCCGCACGTTGGCCACGATGTCGGCCAGCTTGGCACGCATGTGTGCCAGCTCGGTGAGCAACTGGCCCGGCTCGTCCTTGGCCCCCTGGGGAATGGGAGTGGCCAGGTCACCCGCCGCGATGGCCGTGGTGGCCTGTACGGCCTGCCGCACAGGGGCGGTGATGGAGCGGGTGGTCCACCACGCCAGGAACAACCCCACCAGGATGGCCAGCACGGTGCTGCCGCTCACCCAGGCGGTGCTGGCCTCGGCCTTGCGCGTGGTGTCCTTCAGGGTGCTGGCCACGCCTTCGTCCAGCGTGTGGGTCAGCTCTTGCAGCACGGCCGCGTAACTCTGAAAGACGGGCGCCAGCACGGTATCGGCCTGCGCGGCCACGTCCTGTCCCGCCTCCTTGGCTTTGACGAGTTCGGTGCGCTTGACGCGGTAGGCATCGCGCGCGGCGATGGCCTGGTCGTAAAGCTGCATTTCCTTGCCGGACAACAGGTAGCTGCGCACCTCCTGCATGCGCTTGCTTTGCACCTCGACCACGGCAGACATGTCTTTCTTGAGCTTGCCGGCGTACTGGGCGTCGTTGGCTTTGAGGAAGGCCTCGGTGCGCAACCAGTTCATCTGGATGTCGGTCTGCCACTGGTGCACGATGCCCTGGCGCTTGAGTTCCGAGGTGGCAATGTGCTCGTTGCTGTGCTGCAGGGCGGTCACGCTCATGACGCCGAGTACAGCGATGACCATGGTGATCAGTAGCAGCAGCCCGAATGCCACTCCAAGTCGAATGCCCAGTTTCAGGTCTTTGATGCGCATGGCGGTTCCTTGAGGGTGCAGTGGCGAAGGTGTGTGAAGGGGGCTGGGGTCGGGTGCCTGTGGACCAGGTTGGTTTGCCGCGCTGGTCAGGACAAGGCCGCTGCCCCGGTTTCCAGGGAGCTGGTGCTTTGCAGGCGCTGGCGCACGCGCTCCAGGTAGTCGGCCCGCACGCGGCGGGCCGCATAGTCGCGCGGCGCACTGCGCAGCAACTGCTCCCAGGCCTCGACGCGCCGTTTTTCTGACTGCTGGTGGCACTGCGCCAGCACCACGGGCGTGGGGGGCAGGGCCTGGGCCTCGGTCATGCATTCGTAGCCGTAGTAGTGCATGGTTTCCCACGCCAGGCTTTCGATGGTCTCGATCTCGTGGGGCTGTAGCTGGGTCTTGAACTTGTCCTTGTTGGCTGGCAGGGGGGCAAAGCAGTTGGACTCCCACAGGGCGGACATGCGGGACAGGTCTTGCGCCTCTTGCGATGCTGCGATGTCCAGCATCTGTGGCAGAAACTCGATGCCGATGAACTGGCAGATGCGCCGCAGCGTGTGTTCCTGGTCGCCCAGGAAGTCTTCGTAGCGGATGGTGAGCACGCGGTCCGGGTAGCGCAATGCCAGTGCGCGGCCGGTGGCGTGGGCCTTGACCCAGGCCAGGGCGTTGAGTGTGGTGTCGAAGTCGTGAATGATCGCCCGGTTCATCGAAGCCACCTGCGCCCGGGGGTCGCGCACCACGTTCAGAAAGCGCATATCCGGAAACAGGGCCATCAGGTCGTGCGCGTAGTGGACGCTGTCGAGCGACTTGTCCATGGCCACGCTGGCCCCGTGCTGCTCCGCACTGCGCAGCAGCAGCTCCCACACAATGCGGTGCACGCTGCGGGGTTCGTTCTCCAGCGCGTTGAAGATCTCCTCGGCGTCGAAATGCACCCCCGGCCACTTCACCATGCTGGATTGCTGCAGTCCCACCACGTCCTTGACCATCTGCCGGTACGCGCTGTCGTCGCGCAGGTCGCCATACAGTGGCACCAGGGGCATGAAGTCCACGATGTGCAGGGGGTAGGGGGAGTGGAACTGTGGGCTGGCGTTCAGGCGCAGGCGCAGTGCATGGCTGCCGCAGCGCCGCAGCGGAATCATCAACAGCGGAAGCGGGCGTGTGGTGCGGGTTGGCTGGTTCATGGTGTGTCTGCCTCCAAGTGCGCGAAGAACTCGTTGATGAAGCGATCCATATCCTGGTCGGGCAGCCGGTCGATGCCGCCCGCGCCATGGCGACCGCCACCCGCCGGGTAGCGGCTGCAGAAAATGTCGGCACGGCTGGCGCTGGCGCTGCCGATACGCAGGTTCACCAGAAAGTCGCCGTCCGAACGGGGCGTGAGCACGGCGACCGAACGCCCGTTGTTGCGCGCCACCAGCTGGTTGGCCAGGGTGCCGCACAGACGCCGGGCCCATGCGCGGTCGGGCAGCACGTACACGGTGGCCCGGTCGTTGGCGGTGTAGGGGGCCAGGTCCTGCACGGCCTGCTGGTCGCTGGCATGGCCTTCTTGCAGGCGGCGGAATTCGTAGGCCTTGGCCATGAAGTCGAGCGGGCTTTCAAAGCGATGGAGTGACCGGTACAGCTGCACGGGGCAAAAGTGCAGGTCTTCGCGGCTTTCGCCATAGGCGTTGTAGTTGAGCAGGTAGCCCAGCTGCGCCAGCGCACCGCGTGTGGCCGCCGTGCAGCCATGCTCGCGCGCCATGCGGTCGGCCACGGCGTCCAGGTTGTCACCGTAGGCCGCCACGATGGCCCACTGGCGCAAAACGCCGCCCAGGTGGCGGTCTACCAGGATGCTGGTGCAGACGTCCAGGCCGGTGTCAATGTGGGCGGTGAGCTGCGGGTGGCGAAAAAGGGTTTTTGCGCTGTGGTGGTCGAAATAAGTCACGTTGCCGCCGCCATTGAGGACCCGGCACACGCCCTGCGCGTTGCGGTCCCACGAGATGTCGAGCGCCGTCACCTGCAGTGGCCGCCCCGAGGGCAGCTGGTCGAACAGGGCAATGTCCCGTTTTACGCCGCTGATGAGAAAGCTGTCGCGGGGCTCTACCAGGCGCAGCTGGTGCAGCGCACACAGCCCGTCGGCATCACCGTTGAAGAGGTCATAGGCGTGCACCCCATGGGCCGTGGGGGCTGGCGCCGGGGCGGAGACTGGGGCGTGGTCGGTAGACATGGAAAGAAACGTGCAAAAAAAGACAGCCCTAGCGGATGTACCCGCGCTGGCGCAGGAGCGCGAGCACCTGCGCGCAGGCATCGGGCAGGCTCAGGTGGGCGGTGTCGATGCTGAAATCAGGCGATTCGGGTGCCTCGTAGGGGGCGGAAACCCCTGTGAACTGTGGGATGTGCCCCGCTCGCGCCAGGGTGTACAAGCCTTTGGGGTCGCGGCCCTCGCACACGTTGAGCGGGGTGCTCACATGCACCTCCAGAAAGCGGTGTTCTCCGATGAGCGCACGGGCCATGGCACGGTCGCTGCGCTGGGGGGAGATGAGTGCGGTGAACACCATCAGCCCGGCGTCGTTCATGAGGGCGGCGACTTCGGCCACGCGCCGAATGTTTTCCGAGCGCTCGGCGGCGCTGAAACCGAGGTCGCGGTTGAGCCGGTGCCGCAGGTTGTCCCCGTCCAGCACAAAACTCGCAAACCCGAGCCCATGCAGTTCTTCCTCCAGCGCATAGGCCAGGGTGGACTTGCCCGCGCCGCTCAGGCCGGTGAGCCAGAGGGTGACGGGGCGCTGCTGCAGCAGGTCCTCGCGCAGGGGACCTGTCACCCGTCCGGCATGCGGGATCACCACCCGCAGGCCGTGGGGCGTCAGGCCTGGAGAGGCAGCCGCAGCCGCAGGGGTCGGGCCCTGTGCCGGGTGCTGGAGCGAGGAAGGCTGCGGCATGGTCATGTCAGGCAAGGGCTGTGGGCGGCGAGCGTGTCAGCAGGCGGGTTCGTGTTGTCACTTGCACCGAATGGAGCAGGCAAAAAGCGGATGGCCCTGGACCACGGTGGGCGGGCCCAGGCGATGCGATTCAAAACCCGTGCGGCGCAGCAGGCGCTCCACCCCCAGTGGCGAGACAGTGACCATGCGCTGGGCCCCGTGTGCCATGGCGCACCGGCTGGCCGCCTGCAGCAGGCCGGTGGTGATGGGCGAGGAGAACTGGTCGAGCGCAGAGCCCGTGGGACCTGAAAAATCCATGGATGCAAAGCGGGACAGCTCCCACACCTCCGGCGCGTCGGGGGCCTGGGCACCGTTGAGCAGTTGCGGAAACACCTCGGCCAGCAGGTAGGGGCGGGTGGTGGGTAGAAGCCGGGCGGTGCCGATGACCTCGCCGTCTTCGTTCTGGGCGATGACGTAGACGGTGTCGTCCCGGTCGAACTGGTCCAGCTCCAGGGCATCGCGGCAGTGCAGCTGCCAGCCCAGTTTTTCCACAAAAACGCGGTGCCGGTACCGGGCCATGCGGGTCATCAGTGGTGGACGCAGTTCCGCAGAGCAGCCAGAGGTGATGCGCATCGGAGATTCCCTCATGAGTTTTCCCCATTAGAAAATCACCCGAAAATATTTGTAACTACCAACTCTGGTAGGTGTTGCCTGACCCCGTCCCTCTCAAAATCAACTCGCCAAAGGGCTTCAATGCCGCCAGAATGTGGAAAAACGTAACGGCGGTTGATGGTGCGTAATTCGCATGCGGATGGTCAGTCTCTGTGGGGTGGTGCTCGGTGTTGGAGTCCTATGACAAGCTGGCAAGAAGATCTTTTGGGGGTGATGGACCGCGCGCAGTCTGAGCAAGAGGTTTTTTGCAAAATCGAGCTTGCTGCGCACGCCTTGGGGTTTGAGTACTGCGCCTATGGCCTGCGGGTACCCATGCCCCTGTCCAACCCAAAGACCATTTTCTTGAACAACTACCCGCCGGCCTGGCAGGAGCGGTATGTGCAGCAGGGCTATGTGCAGGTGGACCCCACGGTGCAGCATGGGTGCCGCAAGCAGACCCCGCTGGTCTGGTCGGACGACGTGTTTGCATCAGCCCAGGATTTCTGGGAGGACGCGCGATCGTTTGGCCTGCGCTTTGGATGGGCGCAATCGTGCATTGATGGGGGCGGGGTGCGCGGCATGCTGACGCTGGCGCGTTCGTCCGATGCCCTGACACCCGACGAGATTGCCCACAGCGAGATGAAGATGCGCTGGCTGGCGCACATTGCGCACCTGATCCTGTCGCGCATCTTTACGACACGCCAGGCCGAAGAGATGCAGCCGCATCTGACGGCCAGAGAAATCGAGGTGCTCAAATGGACCGCCGACGGCAAGACCTCTGCCGACATCTCCTCGCTGCTGGATGTGTCGGAAAACACCGTGAACTTCCACGTCAAGAATGCCGTGACCAAACTGCAAACCACCAACAAGACGGCTGCCACCGTGCGTGCCGCCATGCTGGGGTTGCTGGGCTGATGCAGCGGCCCGGGGGCGCTGTAGGCCCTTGCGCACAGCCAGACCGCACCAAGCTGGGATGGGCCGCAACCTGGGTGGCCTGTGGGGAGCGGGCGTGAACGCCATGCAGGTGTCGCCGGATGGCCTGCTGCGCCTGTCGATTGACGAGTTGCTGTCCCTGCCCATCCACCATCTGATGTCGGCGGTAGACCTGGACCTGGTGGTGCCACGCACCGCAGTGTGCGGCTGCGAAACCACCATCAGCGGCTATACCGAATGGGTGAGCGCGTCCTGCCCCGTGGTTTCCATTGGCTGGGACTGGCACATCAGTCTCTGGACAGCGCAACGGCCCTTTGCCTGGGCACGGCTGGGCCAGCCCCGCAGCAACGTGATGCTGGTGTATTCCACGGGCAACGACACCGGGTGGCACAAGAACCTGGAACTGCTGTCCACGGTGGTGGACGCTTTGCCCTGGCAGGAACAATTGAGCCATTCGGTGACGGCCCTGCTGCCCAGTCATTGAGCATGGCTTGCTATTAAAAATATAGCTATAAATGACACCCTTCAAGCGCTGGGTGGCAAATAACTTCAAAAATCAGCTGCAAGCTCCCACCGCATGGCCTGCCCGGTGGTGGGGTGGGCCAAGGCCAGTTCCCCGGCATGCAGCAGCAGGCGTGGCGCCTGGGCCTGGGTGGCGGCATTGGCGTACAGCGCGTCTCCCAGGATCGGGTGGCCCAGGGCGGCCAGATGCACGCGCAGTTGGTGCGTGCGGCCAGTGACGGGTTCGAGCTCGACCCGCGTGGTTCCTGCCGCCGTGTTGTGGTCCAGGGGGCGCCAGCGGGTGTGGCTGGGCTTGCCGTGCTCTGCATCAATCACGCGCAGGGGGCGTCGCTCCCAGTCGGCAGCGATGGGCAGATGGATGTCTGCCCAGGAGCCGGGCGGTTCTGCCACCAGGCCTTGCACGATTGCGACGTAGCGCTTGTGAATCTGCCGCTGTTCGAACGCCAGGCTCAGGCGCCGTTGTGCATCGGCATGCCGGGCCATGAGCACCAGGCCTGAGGTGGCCTGGTCCAGCCGGTGCACGATGAGTGCGCCGGGCCAGTGCTGCTGAGCGCGGGCACTCAGGCAGTCTTGCTTGTCGGGGCCGCGCCCTGGTACGCACAGCAGGCCTGAGGGCTTGCAGAGCACGAGCAGATCGGCATCCTCATGCAGTGCCACCGGGGCGGGTAGGCCAGCAGTGTCCGCAGCAAGCGCGCTGGTTTCAGCCTGCGGCATGGCTGTCCCCGCCCACCAGGCGCTGCACGGTGGCGCAAAGCTCTTCCACGTCGTTGGGCTTGTGAATCAATGCCTGTGCGCCTTCGGCCAGCGCAGCCTGTTCGATTTCGGCCGTGACGTAGCCCGAGGCCAGGGCCACGGGCAGGTCGGGGCGGATCAGGCGGGCTTCGCGCACGAGGTCCACTCCACAGAAGCCGGGCATGTTGTAGTCGGTGACCAGCAGGTCAAAGGCCTGCGGGGCAGCGCGAAGCGCGGCAGTGGCCTCGTGCGGGTCGGTGTAGCCGCTGACCTCATAGCCCCGGCGGCGCAGCAGGCGCTGAACCAGAAACACCAGGGCCTGGTCATCGTCCACGTACATCACGTGGTGCTTCTTGCGCGGTGCGCTGCCGGGGGTATCGG
This sequence comes from Acidovorax sp. LjRoot38, assembly GCF_964252975.1. Classification (NCBI taxonomy): domain Bacteria; kingdom Pseudomonadati; phylum Pseudomonadota; class Betaproteobacteria; order Burkholderiales; family Comamonadaceae; genus Acidovorax; species Acidovorax sp. LjRoot38. The sequence continues at coordinate 355,554 of NZ_CAXUPT020000004.1, forward strand.
TGGCGGGAGGCGTCGAGGGTGCGGAGGATGCTGGTGCGGCCTGCACCGCTTGAGTGGGCTGCGCATCCAGGGTGCTTTGCGCCGCGCTGTGGGCGACCGGAAAGTACAACGTGAACCGGCTGCCCTGGCCGGGGGCACTGTGCACGTCCACGCCGCCTTCATGTGTGCGCATCACGCCGTGCACCACCGCCAGGCCGAGGCCCGTGCCCTGGCCCACGGGCTTGGTGGTGAAGAAGGGCTCGAAGATGCGTTCCAGCGTGGCAGCGTCCATGCCGGGGCCACTGTCGCGCACGGTCAGTGCGACATAGTCCACGGGGGCCAGGCCCAGCCGTTCGCTCAGGCGCTGGTCGGGCTGCACGGCAGCGGCTTCCACATGGATGCTGCCGCGCTCGGTGCCTTGGCTCTGGATGGCATGGACCGCATTGGTGCACAGGTTGAGCAGGGCCTGCTCGACCTGCGTGGCATCGGCCAGCACGGGGGGCAGGCCTGCTTGCAACTGCATGTGCAGCTCGATGGCGGGGGGCAGGGTGACGCGCAGCAGGCGTTCGGTGTCGTGCACCACTTCGGCCAACGACACTGCGGAGCGCTGCGGTGGCTCGTTGCGGCTGAAGGTGAGGATCTGGCGCACCAGGTCGCGCGCACGCCGACCGGCCTTGTCGATCTCCATCAGGCTTTCCAGCACGGGCGAACCTGCTGCACAGTCGGCCTTGGCCAGTTCGACATTGCCCAGGATCGCGCCCAGGATGTTGTTGAAGTCGTGAGCAATGCCGCCCGCCATGGTGCCCACGGCCTGCATCTTGTGCGACTCGCGCAGCTGGGCTTCCAGCTCGCTGCGGTGCGCCTCGGCCTTTTTGCGCCCGGTCAGGTCGCGGGCGAACACGGTGGTGGTTTCGCCCTCGGCATGGCGCTCGAACGACACGCTCACTTCCACGGCCAGTTCCTTGCCGCTGGCGGTCAACGCCGTCATCTCGCCCAGCAGGGCCTGGGTGGTGAGCTGGGCAAACGCCAGCGCCTGCGCCGCATCGGGCAAAAAGCGGTCAAGGGTGCTGCCCAGCGCGTCGCTGGCACTGCACTGGAACAGCGCTGCCGCCGTAGGGTTGAACACGGTGATGCGCTGGTGCTGGTCCACGCAAATGATGGCGTCCAGCGCGGAGTTGATGATGGCCTCCAGCCGCTTCTCACTGGCGCGGATCTGTTCGTTGCGCTGCTGCAGAGTAATGGCGCTGTGCTGCAGCGCCTGGCGCTCGGCCAGCAGTGGGCCTTGGTCGATCACTGCACACAGAAACTGCGACAGGGGGGGACCACTGCTTTGCGGGGCCTCAATGTGCGCGATGTGCAGGTCGCCCGTGATGGGCGTATCTGCATTGATGGAAAAAACGACCTCCTTGACCTCGCTGCGGCCCAGGTCCTGCGCCAGCGCGAAGGCCTCGCGCACGCGCCGGGCGTCCTGCGGGCGCACAAAGGGCATCAGTGCCGTGAGCGGGCGGTCGCGTTCGGTGGGCTGGAACGAGCGGTGCGCCATCGAGTTGGCCTGCACCACCATGTCGTGTTCGTCCACCACCATGAGGGCCAGCGGCACACTGGCAAACAGGGTCTCGAAGCGTTCGTAGGCGCTTTCCGCCACGGTCTGGCTGTAGCGCAGGACCTTGTTCTGGCTCTCCAACTCTGCCTGGTAGGCGCGCAGCTCAGCCACCAGGCCCTCGGCTCCTGTGCTGGGGGGCGTGGCACGCGGGGTGGGTGTCCCGGGCGCGTGACCTGTGGGAGCGGGCTGCCGCCCCGCAGGGTCCAGAAACGACAGGTCGGGTTCACTCATGGGAGGGGCGCGGCCAGGGGTTTTGGCGCGAGGAAAGTGCGCGCGCTGCGCAATGCTGTGGGCCAGAAAGCATGGCCACGAGTGTACGCCCGCAAGCCTGCGGATCCTGCAGGCCCCGGGGGCTCGTACACGCAGAGACCGGGGTGAACGGCTTCAGCGCCTCTTTCAAGGGGCGATTGTTGATCAATTGCGAACAATCCTTTTCTCTCACGGGGCTTACCGAAGGAGATTCGGATCCCTACAGTTCCACCATCCCGCATTTTTTAGATCCAACCCGATCGCTACTGACTGTCAGGAATTTTTGCCATGAACCCCATCGACGACACCTCCCTTGCCCAACCCCTGCTGAACAAACTGCAATGGCGCTATGCCGCCAAGAAGATGAACCCCACCAAGGCGGTTCCGCAGGAGAAGGTGGAGCGCATTCTCGAAGCCGCGCGCCTGGCGCCCACCTCTAGTGGCCTGCAGCCCTTTGAAATCATCGTGGTGACCGATCCCGCTGTGCGCGCCAAGATCCAGCCCATCGCCTGGAACCAGGCCCAGATCACCGACGGCTCGCACCTGCTGGTGTTTGCTGCATGGGACAACTACACGGCCGACCGCATCAACATGATGTTCGATCTGACCAATGACCAGCGTGGCTTCAAGAACGAAGGCTGGGAAAACTACCGCCAGATGCTGCTGAACAGCTACCCCCAGCGCGATGCCGAGGTGAACTTCCAGCACGCAGCCCGCCAAGCCTACATTGGCATGAGTGCCGCACTGATCGCCGCTGCGTTTGAAGAGGTGGACTCCACCCCCATGGAAGGTTTTGACCCCAACGCGCTCGATGAGATCCTGGGCCTTCGGGCACGTGGCCTGCGCAGCGTGTCGATCCTGCCGCTGGGTTACCGCGCCGATGAAGGCGACTGGCTGGTGAACCTGAAGAAGGTGCGCCGCCCCCGCGAGCAGTTCGTGACTGAAGTCTGAGGATCTCCTCCTAAGGCGCAAAAAAGGCTGGACGGTGGTCCAGCCTTTTTTGCGTGGGGAGCCTCAGCGTGTGGCGGGTGCTGCATCCGTCACGCGGCGCATGGGCGTCAGTACAAAAGCCAGCGCGGCCAGCACCACCAGCGTACCTCCGCTGGCCGCAAACAGCTGGGTCAGCGTGATGCTTTTCATCACCCAGCCCGTGACGGCTGCGGAGATGGGGGCCAGGCCCATGAAGATGAACATGAACAGGCTCATCGCCCGGCCAATCAGGGCCGGTGGCACACGTTGCTGGATCCAGGTGAACACGCTCACCTGCATGAAGCCGCCGAGCAGGCCGATGACCAGCATCAGCGTTGCGCCCTGCCACACGGCCGTGATCAGCCCCAGAGGCATGAACAGTACACCGATGATGGCGTCGAACGCCAGGATGGTCATGCCCAGGCTGCCAAAACGCAGCCTCGGCAACATGCCCGACGCCACCATGCCCAGGAGCGTGCCCGCGCCATGGGCGCCCACCATGGTGCCGAACGCGGCCGCGCCCAGCGCTGGCGTGCTGCTGGCCAGCACGGGGATGGCGATGTGGATGGGGCCCATGATGAACAGGGCGATGGCGCTCCAGTAGAGAAAGCAGGTGCGCAGTTCTCCATCGCGCCAGAAGTGAACGAGGCCCTGCGCCACCGATGCCAGCACCGCCTGGGGTGCGGCAGCCGGGGCCGAGTTGCCTGCATGGGTCTGCACCTTGGACAGCGTCCAGGCGGACACCGCAAAGCTCAGGGCATCCAGCGCGAAGGCCAGGCCGATGCCGGTGGCGTTGGCATGGGCCGGTGCACTGGCGACTTCTTTGACTGCGTCGCCCGCACCAAACAGCGCAATGAGCAGCCCTGCCAGCAGGGGCCCAAGGAACATGGTCAGCTGGCGCAGGCCCAGGCTGATGCCATTGGCGGCCTGCAACTGCGAGCGCGCCACCACGTGCGGCATCATGGCCGTGCCAGCAGGAATGCTGAAGGCCGTGGCCAGGCCAATGCCCAGCGACAGCGCATACACCATCCACAGCGTCAGGGTGCCTGCAAGCACCAGCCCCGCCAGCACGGCCAGCAGCACCAGGTTGATGTATTTGGTGATCATCAGCACCTGCTTGGGCGAGTGGCGGTCTACCAGTGCTCCGCCGATCAGGATGAACAGTGCGCGCGGCACGCTGATGAGGGCCAGCACGGTGCCCAGCACCAGGGTGTCGCCCGTCATCTGCAGCACCAGCCAGGGCAGTGCAATCAGCGTGAACTGGTCGCCCAGCATGGACAGGAAGGAGCCGCTCGTCATCCAGCGAAAGTTGGGGTCCTTGAACAGCGCGGCGCGCGGGTCCTGGGGGGCGCTCTTTGGGTGGGGGGGCGAAGGGTGATGGGGCATTTCAGGTCGCATGAACAGAGTCTCCAAAAGATTTGCGGGTGTGCCGGCGCCCGTTGAGCCACTGGCTCACGGCGGTGAATCGCACGCACAGGTGGTAGCTGGCCAGGCACAGGGCCGTGGTGGCCAGCACGTTGAGAGCCATCTTGGCCAGGACGGGAATCGGCACGCCATACAGCAGCGCGCCAAAACCAATCGTCAGCGGCAGGTGCACGAGGTACACCCAGTACGAGCTGTCGGCCAGGTAGGCCAGCCAGGCACGGGGCTGTCCGACGTGGCGCAGAAAGAGTCCGATCAGCGCAAAGCTCCACAACCAGGACGCGGCGTTGTAAGCCAGTGCCATCCAGAACTGCAGGTGCCGGGTGGCAGAGACGGGCTCGGCCAGGATCTCGGTGAAGGCACCGGTGACCAGGACCAGAGCAAAGGCCGAAGCCTCAGGCTGGGCCAGCACTTCCGACAAGAATGCAGTGATCAGGAAGCAAACGAGCCCCAGGCCCGCCAGCACGGGCCAGTGCCTTGCGTAGCGCACCATCAAGTCCCTGCGCTGCGTGTACAGGCACAGCCCGAATCCGTAGAAAAGCCCGTTGTGGAGCCATTCCGCCAAGGGAGGCAGAAAGGAACCGCTGGGCGTGACAATTCCGTGGTCGTAGTGGGCGCCGATCCAGGCGAGTGGAAGGGTGAGCGCCACAACGCCCAGGGCCGAACCGCCCAGCCAGGCGGCGAAGCGCCCCAGGGCTTTTTGCACGCCGCCGGGCAGCGCACGTGCTGCAGCCCACACCACAGGCGTGAACACGGCCAGCCACAGCAGCATCCACAGAAACCACAGGTGCATGGTCGGCGGGCCTTTGGGTACGTTGGGGCCGTGGGGCAGCAGGCTGCGGTCCACGCCCCAGGTGCCATGGGCCATGCGGTGCAGGAACAACAGGCCCAGCAAGGCGCTGACCGCCAACAAGGGCGGCCAGAACACCACAAAAGGCAGGCCCAGGCGGCGCAGCCGGTTGCGCACCATGCCCGCCAGCCCTCGGTGCTGCACCAGTGCCGACACAAAAAAACCGGCCAGGATAAAAAACAGGGGCATGCGGAACGCATGGATAACCGCCACCAGCAAGTCGGCCACCGACGTGGACAAATCGTCGTGCCAGGGCAGGGGAGACGGCCGGCTCATGTAAATGACCGAAACATGCAGCACGATGCCCAGCCACATCATGGCGGCGCGCAGATTGTCCAGGGCATGCAGTTTTCGGCCCGGGGCGGCGGATTCTGGGGTGTGAGTCGGTCCATTCATAGGGACCGACTGTGAAGCCTCACGTTGCGTGAGGGTCAAGCACTTTTCTGACTTTTTGGGGCGGTGCTGTTGTCAGCGGTGTGGGGATACCACAGCGGCCGCAGGTGCTGGCATGGCGTGCGCCAGCGCTGCCTGCAGATAGGCGCGCACGGGAGCACTCAGGGGCGAGCCTGCCTGCAGCAGCGGTTCATTGGCTGAGGCCATGAGCAGCTTTTGGCGCAACTCGGGGCTGCGCCGCGTGAGTGTGTCGAACAGATCGTTCCAGCGCAAAGCGGCAGCCACCGCATCGGGGTGGTGGGGAGGAAGGGCGCGGGCCAGAAGCTGTTGAACGTCTTGCTCCAGCGCTGCCCAGTCGGTATGGGGCACATGGCCCAGTGTGCGCAGATCGTTGCGGGTCAGGTACTTTTCCAGCAGCGCCATGCGCAGCTTGATGGCCGTTTCGATGTACTCGATCATTTCACCCGGCGGTGCATGGTTGCGCCCCTGGGTGCTGGGTTCGGTGCGGAACATATGGCCCCAGCGCTCCAGCAGGTCCAGATCGCCCTTCATCCAGTGCAGCATGAGCGCCATCCAGCGGTAGGCCAGCGCCTGCACCTCGGGTGTGTCGGGTGCCAGTTGGCGGTCCATGGCACTGCGCACCAGGTCTTTGACGATCAGCCAGTCAGCCTCAATGAGGTTCCAGTTCTGAAAGATGTGCTTGAGTTCGGCCGAGCTGAAATACTTGCCATAGGTCGTCATCAGCGCCAGGGCCTCCAGCCAGTTGCCCATGTCTGGCTCGGCACCGGCCATCAGGCCGTCCCTCAGCATGGTCAGGCGTCCGCGCAGTTCGGTGGCCTGCGCGATTTGCTGGTCCAGCGAGCGGATCTGCTGCCCGATGATGCGTTCGGGGGCCATGCCGTCACCCGCCAGCAGCGCCCCGATGTCGCTGAGCGCCAGGCCCATCTGGCGCATGGTCTGGATGCCGTGCAGTCGCTGCACATCGGCCTGGCTGTAGAGGCGGTAGCCCGCCTCGGACCGGCCTGAAGGCTTGAGCAGCCCGATCTCGTCATAGTGGTGCAGCGTGCGCACCGTCAGGCCGGTGCGCCGCGCGAGATCACCGACCTTGAGCAGCATGGGGTCAGCGGCCGATGGAGATGAGTTCGATCTCGAAGTTGAGCGTGGCATTGGGTGGGATCACGCCACCGGCTCCCCGGGCGCCGTAAGCGATGGAGGGCGGGCAGGTCAGCTTGGCCTTGCCACCCGGCTTCATGCGTTGCACGCCTTCGGTCCAGCAGGGGATCACGCCGTTGAGCGGGAACGACGTCGGCTCGCCGCGCTTGTAGGAGCTGTCGAACTCCTTGCCGTCCAGAAACATGCCTTTGTAGTGCACCTTGACGGTGTCGGTGGCCTTGGGCGAATCGCCGGTGCCGTCCTTGAGCGATTCATAGACCAGGCCACTGGCCGTGGTGACGGGGCCTGCGGCCTGGGCAGAGGCAAAGGGGGCAGCCAGAAGGCCAATGAGCACAAGGGCGGAAGAAATGCGCACGGGGAGTCCTTGAAACAAAAAGAAAGGGGGAAAAGTCAGAACGCCATTTTGCTCGTCAGCAACGGTTGGGCTGCAAGCGGCGCGCCAGTGTAAAGGGCGTGGCGCCGTGGCTGGTGCCGATCCACTGTGGGCGCGTTAACCAACGTTAATGCGCAGCGGCATGCGGATGACAACACTGCAGCTGCGGCCAATGGGTGCCGAGTGCTTGTTTTTGCGGAGATGACGGATGCGTTCATTCAACGGCCACAGCGGACTGGCTCGGAGGACTTTTTTGGGGGGGCTTGCGACGGGGGGCGTGGGTATGGCGGCGGCGCAGGCAGCGCAGCCACGGCCACTGGCCGCCCGCTTGCCCGATGCGATGACCCGCCCCGGTGGGGCCGATCTGCCGTACGGCCTGCCCGCAGCACAGGAGGCGCAGGTGGAGCGGACCTTGTCCACTGCGGCAGGCTTTCCGGTGTGGCGCACGCCGTTGCAGCACCAGCGCAGCATCATCACCCCCAGCGGCCTGCACTTTGCCGTGCACCACAACGGCGTGCCCGACATTGCGCCGGAGCGCCACACACTGAAGGTGCATGGGCTGGTGCACAAACCGCTGCGCTTTGACTTGGAACGCCTGCTGCGCTACCCCATGGTCAGCCGCGTGCATTTTCTGGAATGCGCGGGCAACTCAGCCGCCAACGCGCTATCGCCCACGGCTCTGGACCAGACGCTGGGCGAGATTGCGGGCGAGGTGTCGTGTTCGGAGTGGACGGGCGTGCCGCTGGCCTATCTACTGAACGAAGCGGGGGTGAAGGACAGTGCCCAATGGGTGGTGGCCGAAGGCGCCGACGGTGGATCGCACAGCCGCAGCCTGCCGCTGAAGGCCTTGCTGGAGCACGGCATGGTGGCGCTGTACCAGAACGGAGAGCGGCTGCGGCCTTCGCAGGGCTACCCCATGCGCCTGTTCATGCCGGGCTGGGAGGGCAACGTCAACGTGAAATGGCTGCACCGGCTCGAAGTGACCGACGCGCCCGCCTACACCAAGGACGAGTCGGGTCTGTACACGCAAGTGTTGGCCGATGGACGGATCGAGCGCTTCGCGTTCCACATGGAAGTGAAGTCGGTGATCACGCACCCCTCCGGCCAGCAGCGTTTGCCTGAGCCCCATGGGTTTTGCGAAATCGCTGGTCTGGCCTGGTCGGGCCGGGGGCGCATAGCGCGTGTGGATGTGTCCTTGGACGGAGGTCGCACCTGGGCTGCGGCGCAGCTGCACGGCCCGGTACTGGACCGGGCCTTTACGCGCTTCACGCTGCCCTGGCAGTGGAACGGCCGCAAGGCCGACCTGATGAGCCGCGCCACGGACGAGCATGGTCGTACACAGCCACTGCGCAGTGAATGGAAGCGGCGCTATGCCATGCACTCGTTCAACCACTACAACGCGGTGCAGGCCTGGCGCGTGCAGGCCGATGGCCGCGTGGAGAACGTCTATGCGTGAAGACCTGTGCAGCCAATTGCTGCCCGCAGGACGCGCCACCCTGCGGCGGGGCGTGGCCGTGGCGATGGTGGTGGGACTGCTGAGTGCAGGCAGAGCCAGCGAGGTCCAGGCGCCGTCCGCTGCGGCTCCTGCACCAGCTGCGCCGCCACTTGTCATCGGCTTAGGCCAGCCGCTGTCGCCTGCCGACATCGATCGCTATGCCATCACCGTCTTCCCCAACGGCCGCAATCTGCCACCCGGCCGGGGCAGCGTGGAGCAGGGCGCGCGGCTGTATGCCATGCACTGCGCCGCCTGCCACGGCGCAAAGGGAATCGAAGGGCCCGCCGCCCGGCTGGTGGGCACAGATGGTTTTATCGGCTGGAGCGACCCGCTGCGCCCCCTGCGCGTGCGCAAGTACCCGCTGCAGGTGTTGTCGGTGGGCGCGATGTGGCCTTATGCCACGACGGTGTTCGACTATGTGCGTCGGGGCATGCCGATGCACGCGCCCAAGAGCCTGACCGATGACGAGGTGTACGGCATCACCGCGCACCTGCTGCATCTGAACGGGCTGGTGGCAGGTGACGCCCTCATGGACAAGGAAAAATTGCCCCAGGTGGTGATGCCAGGGCGGGATCGCACGGTCAGTGCGTGGCCACAGGAACGCTGAAAATTCTCAAACGCCGCGTGACGCTTCCACCAAGCCCAGCCGTGCCCGGATGCGTGATAGCGATACCGGCGAGATGCCCAGGTAGCTGGCCACATGGTGCTGCGGCAGGTGGGGCGTCAAATCACCGTGTGTAGCGAGAAAAGATTGGTAGCGCACCTCGGGCGGGTGGCTCAACAACTCGGCTTCGCGCTGTGCGTGCTGCTGAAACACATAGCCCAGGGCCTCTTCCAACAAGGGGCCGATGTGGGCAAAGCTGCGTTGCCACTGCTGCAAGGTGGCATAGGTCAGCTCCACAGCCTCTACGGGTGCCAGGGCCTCGATGGCATAAGGACTGGGCAGCGCCAGAGGCGGCAGGTTGCCAGCCACCCAGCTGCCGGTGCCGTGAAACGACCGGTTGCGTTCGGTTCCTTGTTCGTTCAGGTAGAACAGCCGAACCACACCGCTGCGCACCTGCCAGCAGCGCGTGCTGGTCTCGCCCGCGGGCTGCAGCAGCGTGCCTGCGCCGAACTGACGGCGGGGCAGGGCCTGCCACAGAGCGGCCAGGGCAGGTTCAGACCGGACCAGCGCGTCCAGCGCACGCGGCTGGCAGACAGTGCAGGCGCTGGTGGTCGAGGTCACTGCGTTCAGGCAATTCAGGCGTCTCAGGCGTAGTCAGACACCGGGATGCAGCTGCAGCTCAGATTGCGGTCACCCCATACGTTGTCCACGCGGCCAACAGGAGACCAGTACTTAGCCTGGCGCAGGGCGGCCACCGGGTAAGCGGCGGCTTCGCGGGCGTAAGGGCGAGCCCATTCGCTGCCCAGCAGACTCTCGGCCGTGTGGGGTGCGTTCTTCAGCGGGTTGTTGTCCTGCGGCCAGACGCCGGATTCGATCTGGCGGATCTCTTCGCGGATGGCAATCATCGCGTCGACGAAGCGGTCGATCTCGAACAGCGTTTCGCTCTCGGTGGGCTCCACCATCAACGTGTTGGGCACGGGGAAGCTCAGCGTGGGCGCGTGGAAGCCGTAGTCGATCAGGCGCTTGGCGACATCCTCAGCCATCACGCCGCTGGTGTCCTTGAGGCCGCGCAGGTCCAGGATGCACTCGTGCGCCACGTGGCCATTGGCACTCGCGTACAGCGTGGGGTAGTGATCCTTGAGGCGTGCACTGATGTAGTTGGCCGAGAGGATGGCGGTTTCGGTCGCGGCCTGCAGGCCTTCGGCGCCCATCATGCGGCAGTACATCCAGCTGATGGGCAGCACGGCGGCATTGCCCAGAGGCGCTGCCGACACGGCACCCACGCCGCCGGCCACACCGGCCGTGGCATGACCAGGCAGGTAGGGCACCAGATCGGCCACCACACACACGGGACCCACGCCGGGGCCGCCACCGCCGTGCGGAATGCAGAAGGTCTTGTGCAGATTCAGGTGGCTCACGTCGCCGCCGAACTCGCCAGGGGCGGCCACGCCGACCAGGGCGTTCATGTTGGCGCCGTCCACATACACCCGGCCGCCGTGGCTGTGCACCAGGGCGCACAGCTCCTTCACCTGCGTTTCGAACACGCCGTGCGTGCTCGGGTAGGTGATCATGATGCAGGCCAGGTTGGCACTGTGCTGTTCGCACTTGGCCTGCAGGTCGGCCATGTCCACGTTGCCGTTGGCGTCGCAGGCGGTCACTACCACCTGCATGCCCACCATCTGGGCGCTGGCGGGGTTGGTGCCGTGTGCGCTGCTGGGGATCAGGCAGATGTTGCGGTGGCTATCGCCCTGGGCCTCATGGTAGGCCTTGATGGCCAGCAGGCCCGCGTATTCGCCTTGCGATCCGGCGTTGGGCTGCAGGCTGATGCCTGCGTAGCCCGTGGCCTGGCACAGCCAGGCGCGCAGTTGTTCGTCCAGCTCCTTGTAGCCTTGCAACTGGTCAGCGGGTGCGAAGGGGTGCACGTTGGCGAATTCGGGCCAGGTGATGGGGATCATCTCGCTCGTGGCATTGAGCTTCATGGTGCAGCTGCCCAGCGGGATCATGCTGCGGTCCAGCGCCAGGTCCTTGTCAGACAGCTGGCGGATGTAGCGCAGCATGCCGGTTTCGGAGTGGTGGGTGTTGAACACCGGGTGCGTGAGGTAGCTGCTGGTGCGGCGCAGCTCGGCCGGAATCAGCAACTCCACGCCTTTCTCAAAAGCATCGAACGTGGGCAACGCCTGGCCGTCCTGGGCAAAGACTTTCCACAGCAGCTCGATGTCGGCGCGCGTGGTGGTCTCGTCCAAGGAGATGCACAGGTAGTTTCCGAAATAAATTCGCAGGTTGGCGCCCAGCTGTACTGCGCGAGCAGCTATGGATTTAGTAGCGCCATCGGTTTTGAGCGTCAGCGTGTCAAAACACGCCTGCGGGCGCACCGGTGCGCCCAGTTGGGCGAGCCCCTTGGCCAGAATGGCGGTGTAGCTGGCCACCCGCTGTGCAATGCGCTTGAGCCCATCGGGGCCATGGTACACGGCGTACATGCTGGCGATCACGGCGGGCAACACCTGCGCGGTGCAGATGTTGGACGTGGCCTTTTCGCGGCGGATGTGCTGCTCGCGCGTTTGCAGGGCCAGGCGGTAGGCGGGCTTGCCATGTGTATCCACGCTCACGCCCACCAGGCGGCCGGGCAGACTGCGCTTGAACTCGTCGCGGCAGGCCATGTAGGCAGCGTGCGGGCCACCCGCGCCCATGGGCATGCCGAAGCGCTGCGTGGTGCCCACGACGATGTCGGCACCCCATTCACCGGGCGGGGTGATCAGCGTGAGGGCCAGCAGGTCGGCCGCTGCGATGAAGGCCGCCTGTTTGGCATGCGCCTTCTCCACATCAGCGCGCAGGTCGTCAATGCGGCCGCTGGTGGCAGGGTACTGGGCCAGCACGGCGAAATACTCGCCATTCAGCGCTGCATCCCATTCGGCGGCGGAGTTGGCCAGCACCACTTCGATATTGAGGGGCTTGGCACGGGTCTGGATCACTTCGATGGTTTGCGGGTGGGCATCACCGGCCACCACAAACACATTGCTCTTGCTCTTGACGGAGCGCTTGGCCAGCGTCATCGCCTCAGCGGCGGCCGTGGCTTCGTCCAGCATCGACGCATTGGCAATCGGCATGCCGGTCAGATCGCAGACCATGGTCTGAAAATTGACCAGCGCCTCCATGCGGCCTTGCGAGATTTCGGCCTGGTACGGCGTGTAGGCCGTGTACCAGGCGGGGTTCTCCAGGATGTTGCGCAGGATGACGCCCGGTGTGTGGGTGCCGTAGTAGCCCTGGCCGATGAAGCTCTTCAGGACCTGGTTCTTCGATGCCATCGCCTTGAGTTCGGCCAGCGCCGCCGCTTCCGTGATCGGCAGGGGCAGGTCCATCGCGCTGCTGCGTGCAATGGAGCGCGGGACGATGGAGTCGATGAGGGCGCGGCGCGAGGCCTCGCCAATCACCGACAGCATGTGCGCTTCATCGGCCGCATCGATGCCGATGTGGCGTGGCAGGAATTCGGTGGCGTTTTCAAGCGCTGCGAGCGTGGTCAGGGGGGCGAGGGTGGTCATCGGCGGCGGCGTGGGACAACAAGGAGGCACATTGGCCCGGCAGGGCGCCGGGCCTCGGGGAACAAAAGATCCGGAGATCAGGCGTTCTTGGCGAACTCTGCGTACGCAGGTTCGTCCATGAGCGCGTCGAATTGCATCATGTCGGTCACGTGGACCTTGAAGAACCAGCCAGCGCCCAGCGGGTCGGTGTTGGCCAGCGAGGGGTCGGCGCGCAGGGCTTCGTTCACCTCGACGATTTCGCCGCTGACGGGCATGTACACGTCGGCGGCGGCTTTGACGGACTCCACCACGCCGGCGACTTCACCTTGGGTGAAGGTCTTGCCGACTTCGGGCAGGTCCACAAACACCACATCGCCCAGCGCGTCCTGGGCGTGTACCGTGATGCCCACGGTGGCGGCTTCGTGGTCGGAGATGTCGATCCACTCGTGATCCTTGGAAAACTTGACGGTCATGGGGGCTCCAGAAAAAAAGGGGGGAAACAAACAAAAGTGCCGATGCCAGCCAAGACTGTAGCCGGGCTGGCGCAGTTTCAGACGGTCAGCCGCGGTAGTAGCGCGCGGGGGTAAAGGGCATGGCACGCACTTCCATGGGCACGGCCTTGCCGCGCACGATGGCGTTCACCCGCGTGCCGATGGCGGCGAAGGCGGGTGTGACATAGCCCATAGCCACGGGTTCGTTCACCGTGGGGCCCAGCAGGCCGCTGGTCACTTCGCCAATCTTCTGGCCGTCTTCGCTCTGCAATTCGGTGTGTTCGCGCACGGGCACACGCTCCAGTGCGACGAGGCCGACGCGCTTGCGCTGCAGGCTGGCGGGGTTGTCGATCTGCGCGAGCACCTTGTCTGCTCCGGGGAAACCCCCTGCGCGGGCGCCTCCCGTGCGACGCACCTTCTGGATGGCCCAGTTCAGCGCGGCTTCAGGCGGCGTGGTGGTGGTGTCGATGTCGTTGCCATACAGGCACAGGCCCGCTTCGAGCCGCAGCGAGTTGCGGGCGCCCAGGCCGATGGGTTTGACCTCGGGCTGAGCAAGCAGGGCGCGGGCCAGGGTGTCGGCCTGCGCGGCGGGCACCGAGATTTCAAAACCGTCTTCGCCCGTGTAGCCGCTGCGGGTCACAAAACAGTCGCAGTCCGCAATGGAAAAATCGCCGCCCGTCATGAACACCAGCTTTTCCACGCCGGGCGCGAGGCGGGCGAGGGCGGTGACGGCCCGCGGGCCTTGCAGAGCGAGCAGGGCGTGGTCGGGCATGGGCACCACCTTGCAGCGCTGGCCGATGCGGGCCGTGATGTGCGCAATGTCGCCCACCTTGCAAGCACCGTTCACGATCACGAACAGCGTGGGCTCGCCATCCACCACGCCTTGGTTGAAGAACATCAGGTCATCGATGACCGTGCCTTCGTCAGTGAGCAGCAGCCCGTAGCGCTGTTTGCCCACGGGCAGGTCGATCACGTCCACCGGCATCAGGGTTTCAAACGCCGCTGCGGCGTCAGGGCCGACCAGCTTGAGCTGGCCCATGTGCGAGACGTCAAATAAGCCCGCCGCGCTGCGCGTGTGCTGGTGTTCGGCCATCAGCCCAGCGGGGTATTGCACGGGCATGGAGTAGCCGGCGAACGGCACCATGCGGGCGCCCAGCTCGATGTGCAGGGCGTTCAGGGGCGTGGTAAGCAGGGGGGCGGTGGCTGACATGGCGGAACTCCGGGGCAAATGAGGGCCGCAGCCACAAGGTGGCCACGGGATTTGCCCTGCTGTCCGCTTTACCTGAGAGATTCACCGCAGCGCCCTGGCTGGCCGTGCGGTTTGCTCCTTCGGTGGATGGCCTCGACACGCGGGTGCGGTGGGCCATCTCTCTCCAGCAAGGGAACGCCCGCATCACTGCGGGCGGTTGTCAGTCCTTTTGCCTGAGCGTTCGGCTGCTGCCTGCGCCTTCGGCGGTGCGGTGGCCTGTGGGGCTAGGCACTCTCTCCTGACCTAACGATTCTAACTACTTTGCGTAGACCAGATCTCGGAGAGCGAGTGAGATCGAGGGTATGTACGTGATGATCATCAGGCAAACCAGGATCACACAAACAAAAGGCAGTAAGTGCTTGATGATGCGGTCCAGCGAGATTCTGGCCACCGTGCAGGCCGCAAACAGATTCACTCCAAAAGGCGGGGTGATCATGCCCAGCGCCAGGTTCACCACCATGATCAGCCCGAAATGCACCGGGTCGATGCCGAAGTGCATGGCCACGGGCGCGAGGATGGGCGCCAGCACGATGATGGCGGCGCTGGTCTCGATGAACATGCCGATCACGAACAGCGCCGCATTCACCCCCAGCAGGAACAGGGCAGGGGACTGCAGCACGGCTTCGAGCCAGCGGCCGATGGCATCGGGCACCCCGGCACGTGTGATGAGGAACGCAAACAGCCCGGCATTGGCAATGATGAACATGATCACCGCCGACGAGATGGCCGACTTGCGCAGGATGGCGAACAGGTCCTTGATGCGGATCTCGCGGTAGATCACCACCCCCACGATAAGCGCGTAGAACACGGCCACGGCCGATGCCTCGGTGGGGGTGAACACGCCGCCGTAGATGCCGCCCAGGATGATCACAGGCATGAGCAGCGCCCAGCCTGCCTGCAGCGTGGCCTTGCCAAACGGCATGCGGCCATCGCCGTCGTTCTTGCCCCAGCCCTTGTACTTGCAATACGCCCATACGAAGAGCATCAGCGCACCGCTGATCAGCAGGCCCGGGCCAAAGCCCGCGATGAACAGCTCGCCAATGGACACTTCGGCGCTCACGCCGTACAGGATCATCGGGATTGAGGGCGGAATGATCACACCCAGCTCGGCACTTGTGGCCTGCAGCGCAGCCGCATAGCTGGTGGGGTAGCCATGCTTGATGAGCGCGGGGATCAGGATGGCACCAATCGCAAACGTGGTGGCCACCGACGAGCCCGACACGGCCGCGAAGATCATGCAGGTGAGCACGCAGGTCATGGGCAGGCCGCCCTGCACGCCGCCCACGATGCTCTTGGCAAACTCCACCAGGCGGCGCGAGATGCCACCGGTCTCCATGAGGTTGCCCGCGAGGATGAAGAAGGGGATGGCCGCCAGCGGAAACTTGTTGATCGAGGCGAACATCTCCTTCACCGAGATCAGCATGTTGGCGTTGGATGCCTGGATGCCCAGGATGGAGGCGAGGCCGATGGACACGGCCACCGAAATGGTGAGTGCAAAGCAAATCACCATCGTTGAAATCATGACCATGCTCATTGGGCGGTCTCCAGTTCCATGCGCAGGGGGTCGATGAGATTGCCGATGATGCCGACAGTGCAGAACAGGCCGCCGACGGGCATGGCCAGGTAGGCCCAGAACATGGAGACGGATTCCAGCCCCGCCATGCTCTGCACGCCACCACGTTGAGCGTAGTCCCAGCCGTACCAGATGACGATGCCGATCAGCGCCAGGGCTGCCAACGCGACCACCCAGTCCAGCACCCGCCGCAGGGCGGGAGGGCTCCAGCGGTAAAGCACATCCACGCTGACCATCGCGCCCTGGCGGAAGGCGGCGGGGATGGCGAGGAACACCATCCAGATCAGGCTGAAGCGGATCAGCACTTCCGTCCATTCGGCAGGCTGCTCCAGCACAAAGCGCATGAGGATCTGGAACATGCCCAGCGAGGCAGACAGGGCCAGCATGGCGCAGGCCCCCAGCATGGCGATGAACGTGGTCCATCGCTCAAAGGTGAGAAAAGCATTTTTCATGGGGCAGTGCCAGCCATGGGCAGTTGAAACAACAGGGGGAACAACACGGTAAGCAATCAGGCAAGAAGCCTGGGGCGGGAGCAAAAACGCCCGATAGCGCTTGCGCTACGGGCGTTGGTTGCTACTACAACGATAGTAGCGCGGGCATCACTTGAAGTCGCGGATCTTGTCGAGCGTGGCCTTGCCGAACTGTTTTTCGAATTCGGCATTTACGGGGGCCAGTGCGGCCACAAACTTGGACTTGTCGGGGTTGTCCACCACCGTCATGCCCTTGGCGCGCAGGTCGGCCACACCCTTGGCGTCGTCTTCATCCACGCGGGCCCGGTTGGCCTTGGTGCCTTCCTTGGCGGCGTCGATGAAGGCCTGTTTGTCCGCGGTCGACAGCTTCTCGAAAGCGCCCTTGTTCATCACGAAGATGGCGGGGGAATACACGTGGCCGGTCAGTGTCAGGTGCTTTTGCACCTGGTCGAACTTGGCCGAGATGATCACGGGCAGCGGGTTCTCTTGGCCGTCCACAGTGCCTTGTTGCAGGGCCGTGAACACTTCGGGGAAGGCCATGGGCGTGGTGATGATGCCAAAGCCCTTGTACGCGGCAATGTGCACGGGGTTCTCCATCGTGCGCATCTTCAGGCCCTTGAGGTCCTCGGGCGTGTTCACCGAGCGCTTGCTGTTGGTCATGTGGCGAAAGCCGTTCTCGGCCCAGGCCAGGGCTTTGAAGCCCTTGCTGTCGAACTTGGTCAGCATCTCCTGGCCGATGGGGCCGTCCAGCACCGCACGGGCATGCGCCTTGTCGCGGAACAGGAAAGGCACGTCCAGGATCTTGGTTTCAGGAACAAAGTTGGGGATGGGCCCCGTGGAGCTGAACGCCAGCTCTTGCGTGCCCAGCTGCACGGCTTCGATCGATTCGCGCTCGCCGCCCAGGGCGCCGTTGTAGAAGGTCTGCACCTTGTAGCGGCCGCTGGTGCGCTTTTCGACTTCCTTGGCAAACGTGTCGATGGCAATCCCCTGGTGGGAATTCTGGGCGGTCGAGATGCTGATGCGCATGGTGGTCTGCGCGGCAGCGGTGGCCACAAAGCCGAGCGCAAGGCTCAGGCCGACGACGAGTTTGGTCAGTTGCATGCTGTCTCCTGTTAATGGTGGGCTGGGTTGGTGGGGATGCACGGTTGCTCCTTGCAGAGCAGGCCCCAGCCTCTGCCAAATTATGGCGGTGCAGCATCGGCGCAGGCATCGGGGTTTGTGCTGGTAAGCGTGCTTATTAACTACCCACCAGGGCGCTTGCCAAGACGCTTCTGGTGGGCATGGGCGCCGCCAAAAATGCCAAGGGCCCCGTGCTGGCGGTAACCAGCCGGGGCCTTGTCAGTTTGTGCGCTCCGGTAAGAGCGCCTTGATGGAAGAAGTATGCGCGGGGCGGATGAGATGAATTTACTGAATTCGCTTCAAATGGCGTGAATGACAGAATAATTTTCTGAATTCAAGAAGATTGTTGAATAATCAGACCGATGGATCGACTAGATAGAAAAATTCTCGCTGTACTGCAAGGCAACGCCCGCGCCAGCCTGCAAGAGATCGGGCAGGCCGTGGGCCTGAGCGCATCGCCCTGCTGGGGCCGCATCAAGAAGATGGAAGAGGCGGGTGTGATCCAGGGCTATACCGTGCGCATCAACCCACAGTCGCTGGACCTGGCCGACACGGTGCTGGTGCAGGTCACGCTCGACAGCCATTCCGACAACACGCTCGAAAAATTTGGCGAAACACTCGCCAGCATTCCTGAGGTGATCGAGGCGCACCTGGTGTCGGGCGACTACGACTACCTGCTGCGCATCGTCGTGAAGGACACGCGCGATTACGAGCGCTTGCTACGTGAGAAGCTCTACAAGATCAAAGGCATCCGGCACAGCCGCTCCAGCTTCGTGCTGCGCACGCTCAAGAAGGCCGATCTGCCCCTGTTTGTGGGGTGAGTTTGAATGAAATTGGACTCTAGCGCTTATCTGTAAAGCGCCAATAGCTATTGTTTTTATAGTATTTGCATCCGGTCGCAATTCCATTGCGCAGGCATCGAGGAAACCCGGCGATGCTCTGCTTTTGCGGTTCAAAGGCTGTGGAACACGCGGATCAACGGCAGAATGGCCACGCCTTTCGGCGCTGGCTTGGGGGATGTTGCACCACCACGGTGCACCGCCAAGGAGCTTGCAACGTGCCAGCAAGGCCGGAGAACCACCACCATGAACCTGCGTTTTGTCGAAGCCTTTTACTGGGTGGCCTCCCTCAAGAGCGTGACGCGCGCGGCGGAAAAACTCTTTCTGACGCAGTCGGCCATGTCCAGCCGCGTGGCGGCGCTGGAGGAAGAACTGGGCGTGCTGCTGCTGGACCGGCGCGACAAGCATTTCAAGCTCACAGTGGCGGGCACGCGCTTTCTGACGTACGCCAAGCGGATGCTGGAGCTGCAACGCCAGCTCAAGGCCGAGATGGGCTCGGGCGGCCCGCTGGAAGTGTCGATTCGGCTGGGCGCCATTGAGTCGGTGCTCCACTCGTGGCTCATCCCCTGGGTGGAACAACTGCGCAAGGACAACCCGCTGCTGGAGCTGGAGCTCACGGTCGAATCCACGCCGGTGCTGCTGGATCAGATCCGCCGGGGCACGCTGGATGCCGTGTTTGCGGCCTTGCCCGCATCGGCCGAAGGCATTCGCAGCCAGGCGCTGACGCCGATGGAGATGGTGTTCGTCGGCAACAGCAAGATCCACCGCAAGCGGCGCTATGCATCGGAAGACTTTGCCGGAACCGACATCCTGACCTTTCAGCGCGGTTCTCAGCCCCATGTGTACCTGTTGGACACGCTGCGCCAGGCGCAGGTGGAGCCGCGCTGCGTGCACACCATTTCCTCAATCTCTGCCATGGTGCAGCTGGTGCAGGGCGGTTTTGGCGTTGCCACGCTGCCGCGCCTGGCGGTGCAGAGGATGCTGGCATTCCCGGATCTTCGTGCGCTGGCCTGCGACATTGCGCTGCGTCCGCTGCCCATTCACGTGAGCTACCGCGAAGACCCGTCTTCGCCCGCGATGGAGGCGATCGTGCGTTCGGCGCTCAGCTTCATCGAAGCGCAGCAAGCCCCAGAGCCCAGGCCCCGCAAGGCCCGCGCCTGAGCGCGGGGACCACGCACGCTCCTTTTTCCGCTGCGCGCACTGCGGTTGCGCTGTCTGCCTTCACGGCGCAGCCCCGAGGACTTCGCATTGAATCGACATGCGCAGTTCGGTGCGGCTGCGCGTGTGCAAATTCTCCTTTCTAGGGTTCGGGTTAACCCTAAATAGAAGTCCAAGGGTTAACCCTGAGCACCAAATTGGTTTGCTTCGCCCCAATGAAGTGCATCGAAAAAATCGATGAGCTAAGAGAAATTTTTTGAATTTGCCAGCGCAGTTACACCCCAACACAATCCGTCCAACGTCATGCAATTGACTTTTCTCAATGCAAGGAAATACGGTGGACTTAGCTCAAGAAAATTCGCTCGCGGTGTTTGGCCCTGAGGGCACCAGCAATCCGAACCACGTCCGCGACACCATCCGCAAGGGCCTGTGGACATCACACACCAGCGGTCTCGCAGACGGCCATGTGCAAGGCAACGTGGTCATCCTGCCTGAGGTGCTTGCCAGTGACTTTCTGCGGTTTTGCCAGCGCAATCCCAAGCCTTGCCCCGTGCTGGCGGTCAGCGAGCCCGGCCAGTTCACCCTGCCTTCGCTGGGCAAGGACATCGACATCCGCAGTGATGTGCCGCTGTACCGCATCTGGCGCCACGGTGAAATGTCGGAGGAGGTGGCGGACATTGCCAGCCTCTGGCGGCCGGACCTGGTCACCTTCATCCTGGGATGTTCGTTTTCGTTCGAGTCCGCATTGATCGAGGCAGGCATCCGCCTGCGCCACATCGACGAAGGCAAGAACGTGGCCATGTTCCGCACCAACGTGCAAACCGAACCGGCCGGCCCTTTTGGCGGTGCCATGGTGGTGACCATGCGTCCCATGCCCGCAGCGGATGTGATCCGTGCGGTGCAGGTCACCTCGCGTTTCCCCAATGTGCATGGAGCGCCTGTGCACATCGGTGACCCGGCCCTGATCGGCATCGCCGATCTGGCCCATCCCGACTACGGGGACGCCGTAGCGCTGATGCCGGGCGAAATCCCTGTTTTCTGGGCCTGCGGCGTCACCCCGCAATCGGCCATCTTGAATGCCCAGCCCGCGTTCTGCATCACGCATGCACCGGGCTGCATGCTGGTCACCGACCTTCTCAACCACCAGCTCGCCAGTTTCTGATCCGCTTTCAACAAGGAGTTCCACCATGAAGAAAATCACAATTTGTTTGTCCGCAGTCCTCAGCGTCTGCGCCGCCCAGGCCCAGATCAAGTGGGACCTGCCCACGGGCTATGGCGCCAACAGCTTCCAGACGCAGAACGTGCAGCAGTTCGCCAACGAGGTGGATCAGCTCACGGGTGGCAAGCTCAAGATCGTGTTGCACCCCGGTGGCTCGCTGTACAAGGCCAACGAAATCAAGCGTGCGGTGCAAACTGGCCAGGTGCCCTCGGCCGAGTTCATCCTTTCGGGCGCTACCAACGAAAACCCGCTGTTTGGGGTGGATTCGATTCCATTCCTGGCCACCAGCTATGCCGATTCCAAGCGCCTTTATCTGGCCGCCAAGCCTGCGCAGGAAAAGCTGCTCGCTGCGCAGGGCGTGAGGGTGCTGTTCACCGTGCCATGGCCTGGCCAGTCGCTCTACTCGCTCAAGCCCGTGAGTACGCCCGCGGACTTCGCAGGCACCAAGATGCGGGCTTACAACCCCGCCACCACGCGCATTGCGCAACTGCTCAAGGCGCAGCCGGTGACGATCCAGCTGTCGGAGCTGGGCCAGGCTCTGGCTACCAACACCGTGCAGAACTTCCTGACGTCCAGTGCCAGCGGCGTGGAATCCAAGCTGTATGAGCAGGTGAAGCACTTCTATCCCGTCAGCGCGTGGCTGCCGCGCAATGCCACCGTGGTGAACCAGAAGGCGTTTGATGCCCTGGACAAGCCTTTGCAGGATGCTGTGCTGAAGGCTGCGGCCGCCGCTGAAGAGCGCGGCTGGGCCACAAGCGAGCGCGTGGACAAGGAGTTCATCAAAGAGCTGGGCGCCAAAGGCATGACCGTGGCCGAGCCCAGCGACAGCATCAAGAAGGAACTCGCAAGCATTGGCGAATCCATGACGGCCGACTGGATCAAGTCTGCCGGACCTGAGGGGCAGGCCATCATCGACGCCTACCGCAAGAAGTAACTGGCGTTTTCCGGGCCCCCGCAGTGGGGCCGGGGTAGCACAGGCGCATGCTGCCCAGTTCTTTCGTCGCCACTCCCCCTCATTTTTTTCAAGCGTTACCGGAGTACGCCATGGACAAACTCGTCCGAAATTTCTACAGGCTGCTGATGTTGCTGTCCTGCCTGTCCATGCTGGCTGCGTTCGCCGCAGTCACGCTGGGCGTGTTTGCCCGCGAGGTCATTCACGTCAACATCGACGGTCTCGACGCGTATGCAGGCTACGCCATCGCCGCAGCGCTGTTCTTTGCATTGCCCGGCACATTGCAAAACGGAGACCACATCCGGGTGACCCTGTTGCTCGACCGGCTGCCGTCACGCTGGCGCGGCGCCTTTGAATGGTTCTGCCTGTCCAGTGCACTGGTGCTCACGGCCTATATCGCCTGCTACGCAGTGCGCTCGGTGTGGATTTCCTACGTCACGCACGACATTTCGCCTGCGGCCGATGCTTCGCCGCTGTGGATTCCCCAGATCAGCATGGCCATGGGCTGCATCGGCTTTGCGCTGTCGTTTGCCCATGCGCTCATCCTGCGCTTTCAGGGCGTGGCCTTCATGGCCGTGTCTGAATCGGCCCGTTCCGAGTAACCCCCTGCAGGAGAAATCAACATGGACGTCATCATTGCCTTTGGCCTGATCGTGGTGCTCTTTGCAGTGCTCGGTTCGGGTTTGTGGATCGGCCTGTCACTGCTTGCGGTGGCGCTGGTCGGTATGGAGCTTTTTACCAGCCGCCCCGTGGGTGACAGCATGATGCTGACCATCTGGGGGTCTACCTCCAGCTGGACGCTCACGGCCTTGCCGCTATTCCTCTGGATGGGCGAGATACTGTTTCGCAGCAAGCTGTCGAGCAGCATGTTCAAAGGCCTGGCGCCCTGGCTGGACCGTCTGCCCGGCCGCCTGTTGCATGTGAACGTGGTGGGCTGCACCATCTTCGCTGCCATCTCGGGCTCATCGGCGGCCACTTGCGCGACCATCGGCAAGATCACGCTGCCCGAACTCAAGCAGCGTGGCTATCCCGAAGACATCTCGGTGGGCACACTGGCTGGCGCAGGCACGCTGGGCCTGCTGATCCCGCCGTCGATCATCATGATCGTCTATGGCGTGGCGGCCAATGTGTCGATCTCCAAGTTGTTCCTGGCCGGCGTGATTCCAGGTCTGATGCTGGCAGCCCTGTTCATGGGCTACATCGTCGTGTGGGCCTTGTTCAACAAGGACAAGGTGCCAGCGCCTGATGCCCGCCTGAGCTTTGTGCAGAAGCTCTATGCGTCGCGCCACCTGATCCCTGTGGTGTCGCTCATCGTGGTGGTGCTGGGCGCCATCTACAGCGGTATTGCCACCGCCACCGAGGCCGCGGCGCTGGGTGTGGGCGGGTCGCTGATTCTGGCGAAGATTGAGGGATCACTCGATTGGGCGCGCTTCAAGGACGGGCTGGTCGCTGCCTGCCGCGTGTACTGCATGATCGGCCTCATCCTGGCGGGCGCCGCGTTCCTCACACTGGCCATGGGCTTCATCGGCCTGCCACGCCACCTGGCCGAGTTCATCGGCGCCCTGCACCTGTCGCCCTTTGCGCTGATGCTGCTGCTCATCGTGTTTTTCATCCTGCTGGGCTGCTTCCTGGATGGCATCTCCATGGTGGTGCTGACCATCGCGGTGCTGCTGCCCACGGTGGAAGCTGCAGGCTTTGACCTGGTGTGGTTCGGCATCTTCATCGTGTTGGTGGTGGAGATGGCGCAGATCACGCCGCCGGTGGGCTTCAACCTCTTTGTGCTGCAGGGCATGACGCGCCGCGAAGTTACCTGGATCGCCCGCACTGCACTGCCTTTGTTCGCACTGATGATCGTTGCGGTCATCCTGACGTATTTCGTGCCCGACGTCGTGCTCTGGCTGCCACGCCAGATGCAGGGCTGACCCCGCAGCACCCCTCGCCGAAAAATCCGTACAGGAGCTCACCATGAAGACCATCGTGTTGTTGGCCGCGCTTGCCGTGGCCCCGGTGCTGCACGCCCAAACCCAGTGGAAGCTGGCCACGGGCTACCGGGCGGAGTCGTTCCACACGCGCAATATCGTCCAGTTTGCGCAGGACGTGGAGCGTGCTTCAGCCGGTGCATTGCGCATTGAAGTGCATGCCAACAACGCCTTGTTCAAACTGGCTGAGATTCCTCAGGCGGTGCAGGACGGCAAGGCCCAGGCGGGCGAAACCATCATGACGAGCCTGGTGCGCGAGATCCCCATGGCAGGTGGCGATTCCGTGCCTTTTGTGGTCCGCAGCTATGCCGACGCACGGCGCATGTGGGATGTGCAGCGACCGTTGATCGAAGTGCACATGGCGCGCAAGGGGCTCAAAGCCTTGTACGCCGTGCCGTGGCCTCCGCAGGGGCTGTTCACCACGGTCCCGGTGCGTTCGTCGGTGGATTTCAAGGGAACCCGCATGCGCACCTACAACCCGGGCACGGTGCGTATTGCCGAGCTGCTGGGCGCCACGCCCGTGGATGTGCCCATGGTCGAGGTCAACCAGGCCCTGGCGGCCGGAAAGCTGGATTCGATGATCACATCGGCCCTGACCGGGGTGGAAAACCAGGTCTGGGGCCAGATCAAGCAGTACTACGGTATCAACGCCTGGTTCCCCAAGAACATCGTCTTTGTGAACCAGCAGGCGTTTGACGCACTGCCTGCCCCGGTGCGCCAGGCCGTGAGCCAGGCTGCAGCAGACGCCGAAAAACGGGGCTGGGCGATGAGCGCCGCCGTGGCCGAGGAGTCGGTGATCGAACTGCAGCGCAAAGGCATCAAGGTCGAGCCCCCCACCGCGGTGCTGGACTCCGAACTCAAACGCCTGGGCGAACGGTTTTCCCGCGAATGGGTGCGGTCCGTGGGGAGCGAGGCCAACCAGCTCTTCATCCCGTACTACACGCAGCGCTAGGCCATTGGATTGTTGGCATCACCAAGGAATCACCATGCAAACCCCTTCCGACACCATCGAGATGTATCTGCTGGCCAAGGATGGCAACCGGCCTCACCTGATCGAGCGGGCCTTTGCCGGCGGCGCGCTGCTGCGCATGGACGTGCGGCAGGGCGACATGGACTTTCCGCCGGTGGCCCACGGCCGCGACGCCATTGCCGAAACCCTGGTACGCCGCTTTGGCCGCACTTATGAAAACGTGTACAGCTTCTGTCTGGCCGATCCTCCCGATCCTGCGTGCGCGGAGTTTCACTGCCCCTGGCTCGTGGCCATGACCGAAAAAGACAGCCGCGCGGTGCGCCTGGGTTGCGGCCAGTACCACTGGCGCTTTGCACCGGGCTCGCGCCTGGCGCAGGAGCTGAGCATTGTTGTGGACAGCATGCAGACCCTGCCGCCCTCGGACATCCATGTCGTGATGCCCTGGATCGCTGCACTGAGCCGCCCCTGGTGCGGAGCTGACAAGGCCATGGTCACAGCGCCCTCCATTCCTTCTGTGCGCGCGGTGCTGGAGGCACTGGCTCGCGCGCCGCGCTCCCCGGCCCGCTCGCCTCTGGCCCTGGCGGCCTGAGCGAGCACCGAACCCTTTCATTTCACTTTGCAAACCATCACACCATGACACAACTTGCACCCACCACCCACATTCCCCGCTGGCAGTTCTGGATTGACCGTGGGGGCACATTCACCGACATCGTGGCCAAGCGGCCCGATGGCTCGCTGACCACCCACAAGCTGCTGTCTGAAAACCCCGAGCAGTACAAGGACGCCGCCGTGGCGGGCATCCGCCACCTGCTGGGTTTGAAGCCCGGCGAGCCCGTGACACCCGCGCTGGTGGAGTGCGTGAAGATGGGCACCACCGTGGCCACCAACGCATTGCTGGAGCGCAAGGGCGAGCCCACGCTGCTGGTGACCACGCGCGGCTTTCGCGACGCGCTGCGCATTGCCTACCAGAACCGTCCCCGTTTGTTTGACCGCCACATCCAGTTGCCCGAGCTTTTGTACGCCGAGGTGATCGAAGCGTGCGAACGGGTGGGCGCCCATGGCGATGTGCTGCAGGCACTGGACGAGCCCAGCTTGCGCGGCGACCTGCTGGCAGCCTACGGGCGTGGTTTGCGCAGCGTGGCCATTGTGTTCATGCACGGCTACCGCTACACACAGCATGAACAGGCGGCTCAGCGCATCGCCAAAGAGGTGGGCTTCACGCAGATCAGCACTTCGCACGAAACCAGCCCCATGATGAAGTTCGTGAGCCGGGGCGACACCACCGTGGTGGATGCGTACCTCTCGCCCATCCTGCGCCGCTATGTGGAGCAGGTCGCCAGCGAGATGCCGGGCGTCAAGCTGTTCTTCATGCAGTCTTCGGGGGGCCTCACCGATGCGGGTACCTTCCAGGGCAAGGATGCGATTCTGTCGGGGCCCGCAGGTGGCATCGTAGGCATGGCGCGCACGGCGGGCCTGGCCGGGCATGAAAAGGTCATCGGCTTTGACATGGGCGGAACGTCCACGGATGTAAGTCACTACGCCGGTGCGTTCGAGCGCGAGTTCGAAACCCACGTCGCCGGTGTGCGCATGCGCGCCCCCATGATGAGCATCCACACGGTGGCGGCTGGCGGCGGCTCGGTATTGGCCTACGACGGTGCCCGCTTCCGAGTGGGCCCCGAAAGCGCAGGCGCCAACCCAGGTCCGGTGAGCTACCGCCGGGGCGGCCCGCTGGCCGTGACCGATGCCAACGTGATGGTGGGCAAGGTGCAGCCGCGTTACTTCCCCAGCGTGTTTGGCCCCGCCGCCAACGAAACACTGGACGCCGATGCGGTGCGCGCCCGTTTTGAGGAAATTGCTGCGCAGACCCAGCGCAAGCCCGAAGAAGTGGCCGAAGGCTTCATCCAGATCGCTGTGCAGCAGATGGCCAACGCCATCAAGAAGATCAGCGTGGCACGCGGCTACGACGTGACGCGCTACACGCTGCAGTGTTTTGGTGGCGCGGGCGGCCAGCATGCCTGCCTGGTGGCCGACGCTTTGGGCATGTCGCGTGTGTTTGTGCACCCGCTGGCGGGCGTGCTCAGTGCTTATGGCATGGGTCTGGCGGACCAGACGGTGATCCGCGAACAGGCGGTGGAGATGCCGCTGGCCGCCGCATCGCTGCCGCTGATTGCGGAACGCCTGGACGCACTGGGCTCTGCGGCCCAGGCCGAGCTGGAGCGCCAGCAGGTCAGCGCCAATCCGGTGCAGGTGCGCCACAACGTGCACGTGCGCTACGAAGGCACCGATTCTGCCCTGGTGGTGCCGTTTGGCGATATGGCCAGCATCCAGGCCGCTTTCGAATCTGCCTATCGCCAGCGTTTTGCCTTCCTGATGGTAGGCAAGGGTCTGGTGGTGGAGGCCGTGTCGGTCGAGGCCATGATTGCGGGCGATGCCCCTGCCGAGCCGCGCCTTCCCCTGCATCCGCACCGCAAGCACCCACAGCGCGAGACGGTGAAGATGTACTCGGGCAGCGCATGGCACGATGCCGCCCTGGTGGTGCGCGAGGACCTGCACCCTGGCGACGTGATACCAGGCCCGGCCATCATTGCCGAGAAGAACACCACCACCGTGGTGGAGCCCGGCTGGTCTGCGCGCCTCACGGACCTGGATCACCTGGTGCTGGACCGCGTCACCGCGCGCAAGGTGCAGTACGCCGCAGGCACCACGGTAGACCCGGTGCTGCTGGAGGTGTTCAACAACCTGTTCATGAACATCGCTGAGCAGATGGGGTTGCAGCTGCAGAACACGGCCTACTCGGTCAACATCAAGGAGCGCCTGGACTTCAGCTGTGCGCTCTTCGATGCCACGGGCAACCTGATCGCCAACGCGCCGCACATGCCCGTGCACCTGGGCAGCATGGGCGAAAGTATCAAGACCGTGATCCGCGAGAACGCGGGGAAGATGCACCCGGGCGATGTGTACATGCTCAACGACCCGTACCATGGCGGCACCCATCTGCCCGATGTGACCGTGATCACCCCGGTGTACGTGGCCGAAGGCGCCGAGCCCACCTTTTATGTGGGCAGCCGGGGCCACCATGCCGACATCGGTGGCACCACGCCGGGCTCGATGCCACCGTTCTCCACGCGTATCGACGAAGAGGGTGTGCAGATCAACAACGTGAAGCTGGTGGACCGTGGCATCTTTCTGGAAGAAGAGGTGCGCAGCCTGCTGACGACGGGTGGCGGCACCACGCCATACCCCAGCCGAAATCCCCAGCAGAACCTGGCCGATCTGCGCGCGCAAATCGCTGCCAACGAGAAGGGTGTGCAGGAACTCTCGAAGATGGTGGGGCAGTTTGGCCTGGATGTCGTGCAGGCCTACATGCGCCATGTGCAGGACAACGCTGAAGAGTCGGTGCGCCGCGTGATCACGCAGCTCAAAGACGGGCAGTTCACCCTGAAGTTGGACAACGGCGCGCAGATCAGCGTGTCGGTCAAGGTCAATGTGGCCGAGCGCAGCGCGGTGATCGACTTTGCAGGCACCAGTGCGCAGCAGACCAACAACTTCAACGCCCCGCGTGCTGTGTGCATGGCGGCGGTGCTGTATGTGTTCCGCACGCTGGTCGACGATGACATTCCGCTCAATGCCGGGTGCTTGAAACCCCTGCAGGTCATCATCCCGCAGGGCTCCATGCTCAACCCCAACCCGCCGGCCTCGGTGGTGGCGGGCAATGTGGAGACCTCCACCTGCATCACCAATGCGCTGTTCGGCGCCTTGGGCGTGATGGCGGGCAGCCAGCCCACCATGAACAACTTCACCTTTGGCAATGCGCAGTACCAGTACTACGAAACCATTGCCGGCGGCAGCGGTGCCGGTGCGGTGTTCGATGCTTCGGGCCGCACGGTGCGCGGGTTTGACGGCACCAGCGTGGTCCAGACGCACATGACCAATTCGCGCCTGACCGACCCCGAGGTGCTGGAGTTCCGCTTCCCCGTGGTGCTCGACAGCTACGAGATCCAGCGCGGGTCCGGCGGGGCAGGCCGCTGGGCGGGTGGTGATGGTGGCGTGCGGCGCGTGCGCTTTCTGGAGGCGATGACGGCCAGCATTTTGTCCAACGGGCGCCTGAACCCCGCCTTTGGCATGGCAGGCGGCCAGCCCGGCCGGCCCGGTGCCAACCGCGTGCTGCGTGCCAACGGCCAGGTGGAAGAGCTGGGCCATATCGGCGCGGCGCTGATGGAGCCTGGCGATGTGTTCGAGATCGCTACCCCCGGCGGTGGCGGCTTTGGCGAATGTGTCACGTCGTGACGTGATGGGCCGCTGACCCCAGTGGGGCATGTGCTGTGTGCGATGTACCTGCGGGGACACACTGGGCACAGCGCTTGCCACCACTGGTTTCCACCCCCGCACGGTGCGGGAAATGAACCAGGAGAACGCTCATGAACTACTTGCCAGCCACTTCCGGGGCGCTTGGCGGCGCCACCTTCTCCGCCGCACCTGTACAAGCGGATGTCAGCCGTGCCACAACAGACTCTGCCGCCCAGAGTCCAGAGCCTGCGCGGCGCAGCCGCACCCTGAGCGTGGGGCAGAAGCTGGCGGCCAGCTTTGGCATTCTGGGCTTCGCGGTGGCCTTGCTCGGCGCCACCACCTGGCTGACGGGCCAGGACACCAGCCGCCAGGCTACGCTGCTGACTGCAGAGCAGCTGCCCATTGAGCGCACGGTGCGGGACTGGAAAACGCAGTCTGTCTATATCGGCCAGATTGCATTGCGCGCCACGTTGTCGTCCGACGTGTTCCCGCTGGTGGCTGAGATGCGCAGCCAAATCGCCGCTGAAGACGCGATGCGCAAGCGCATTGAAGAAGCGATGGCCAAGGCGTCCTCCAGCGAGAGCGCCGGGCCGCTGTGGACCGAAGCCCAGGAACAACGCCAGAAATATGCAGTGTTGCGGGATGCGCTGGTGCAAAACGCCCTCGAAGCCAAGATCATCAGCCAGAAGGAGTTGCAGGAACACGCTGCTGCTTTGACCCAGTACCTGCGCTCCATTGACCAGTTGCTCGCAGCCTCCGAGCAGTCATCCCTGAAAGCGGGTGACAGCATGATTACCGACGCGTCCCGTGCGCAATGGGTCAGTGCTGTGGCGGTGCTGGTGGTGGTGGCGTTGTCGGCGCTGTTTGGCTGGCTGCTGCGGCGCTCCATCGTGCTGCCGCTGCGCCAGGCCTGCGAGGCGGCCGACCTGGTGGCGCGGGGCGACCTGACGGTGCGCATGCAAACCCAGCGCACCGACGAGATTGGCCAGCTGCTCACGGCGCTGGACAAGATGGTCGAGTCGCTGCACTACGTGGTGACCGAGGTGCGTGACTCGGGCGAATCCATCCATGTGGCCAGCTCGGAGGTGGCTGCGGGCAACACTGACCTGAGCATGCGCACCGAGCATGCCGCCAGCAACCTGCAGCAGACGGCGGCCAGCATTGCGCAGCTGGCGCAGATGGTGGCCGCCAATGCCGACAGCACGCGCCAGGCCAATGCCCTGGCGCTGAACGCCACCGAAGTGGCCAGCAAAGGCGGCGAAGTGGTCAGTCAGGTGGTCAAGACCATGGAAGAGATCAACGCCAGTAGCAAGAAGATCGCCGACATCGTTGGCATCATTGATGGCATTGCGTTCCAGACGAATATCCTGGCACTGAACGCCGCCGTGGAGGCCGCCCGCGCGGGCGAACAGGGGCGCGGCTTTGCCGTGGTGGCCAGCGAAGTGCGGGGCCTCGCAGGGCGCAGTGCCAATGCGGCGCGCGAGATCAAGGCGCTGATCTCCACCAGCGTAGACAAGGTGAGTGACGGCGCCCGGCTGGTGGTCACCGCAGGTTCCACTATGGGCGATATCGTGCAGAGCGTGGAGCGGGTGACCACGCTGATGTCCGAGATCAACGAAGCCAGCAGCGAGCAGAGCACACAGATCGGCCAGGTGAGCCAGGCGGTCGACCAGCTCGACCACATGACGCAGCAAAACGCCGCGCTGGTGGAGCAGGGCGCTGCAGCGGCCCAGAGCCTCAAGGACCAGGCCAACCGGCTGGCGGGTGCGATGGGGCAGTTTCAGCTCACGCGCGCAGCCGCGTGAGCGTCAGTGCCAGAGACATCAATAAAAAAGGACCTGCAGCGCAGGCCCTTTAAGCACTAGGTGCTATGAATTCTGATGGTGCTCACATGCCGGCATAGTTCGGACCGCCGCCGCCTTCCGGCGTGACCCACACGATGTTCTGCGTGGGGTCCTTGATGTCGCAGGTCTTGCAGTGCACGCAATTTTGCGCATTGATCTGCAGGCGCTGGGCATCACCGCCTTTGGTGGTGTCGGGCACAAACTCGTAAACACCCGCCGGGCAGTAGCGTGCCTCGGGGCCTGCGTATTTGGCCAGGTTGATGTTGACCGGCACGCTCGCGTCCTTGAGCGTGAGGTGGGCGGGCTGGTTCTCTTCGTGGTTGGTGTTGCTGATGAACACGCTGGAGAGGCGGTCGAACGTGAGCTTGCCATCGGGCTTGGGGTAGACGATGGGTTTGCACTCGGCCGCAGGCTTGAGGTACGCGTGGTCGGGCTTGTCGCGGTGCAACGTCCAGGGGATGTGGCCGCGCAGCACAAATTGTTCGAAACCGTTCATCAGCGTGGCCGTGGTCAGGCCGTACTTGAACCAGTTCTTGAAGTTGCGGTCCTTGTTCAGCTCGGTGTGCAGCCAGCTCTTTTCAAAGGCTTCGGGGTAGGCTGTCAGCTCGTCGTGCTGGCGGCCTGCCACCACGGCGTCGTAGGCGGCTTCAGCGGCCAGCATGCCGGTCTTGATGGCGGCGTGGCTGCCCTTGATGCGGCCCACGTTCAGGTAGCCCGCATTGCAGCCCACCAGTGCGCCACCCGGGAACACGGTCTTGGGCAGGGCGTTGATGCCGCTGGCGTTGATGGCACGCGCGCCATACGACAGTCGCTTGGCCGTGACTTCGCCCTTTTCGTTTTCGAAGTAGTAGCGGACGTTCGGGTGCGTCTTCCAGCGCTGGAATTCTTCGAAGGGGCTGAGGTAGGGGTTCTGGTAGCCCAGGCCGGTCACAAAGCCCACGGCCACCTTGTTGCCCTCCAGGTGGTACAGGAAGGCGCCGCCGTAGGTGTCGTTCTCCATGGGCCAGCCAGCGGTGTGCATCACAAAGCCGGGCTGGTGCTTCTTGGGGTCGATTTCCCAGAGTTCCTTCACGCCAATGCCAAAGCTCTGCGGGTCGCGGTCCTTGTCGAGGTGGAACTTGGCAATCAGCTGCTTGCCCAGGTGGCCGCGTGCGCCTTCGGCAAACACGGTGTATTTACCCAGCAGCTCCATACCGAGCTGGAAGTTTTCGGTGGGCTCGCCGTCCTTGCCGATGCCCAGATTGCCCGTGGCCACACCCTTGACGGAGCCGTTATCGTTGTAGAGGACCTCTGCGGCGGTAAAGCCGGGGAAGATTTCCACGCCCAGGGCCTCTGCCTGCTCGCCCAGCCACTTGGTCAGGTTGCCCAGGCTGATGATGTAGTTGCCATGGTTCTGCGCAAACGGTGGCAGGAACATGTTGGGCACGCGAAAGCCCGATTTTTCAGACAGGAAGATGTAGGCGTCGTCGGTGACGGGCTGGTTGAGCGGGGCGCCGCGCTTTTTCCAGTCGGGGATCAGCTCGGTGAGGGCCTTGGGGTCCATGATGGCGCCCGACAGGATGTGCGCACCGGGTTCGGAGCCTTTTTCCAGCACCACCACCGAGACGTCCTGGCCTTTTTCGGCCGCCAGTTGCTTCAGGCGGATCGCAGTGGCAAGGCCGCCAGGGCCGCCGCCAACGACCACCACGTCGTATTCCATGGATTCGCGGGGGCCGTATTGGGCGAGGATTTCTTCGTTGGTCATGGGCTTCTCGTCGGGCGTTTGATAATGGATTATTTTCTACAGAGCGCCGACCGCGCTCTGTCTGTCTGGCGACTGATTGTATTCACGGAATATAGACAATCGAACGACCGTTCTATTTTGATCAGTAGGGAGACTCTAAATGGCATACAGCATCGACTTGTCCGGCCGCGTGGCCTTCATCACGGGCGCCTCCAGCGGGCTGGGCGCGCAGTTTGCCCGCACCCTGGCCCGCGCTGGCGCAGGCGTCGTGCTGGCCAGCCGCCGGGTGGAAAAACTCAAGGAGCTGCGCGCGCGCATCGAAGGCGAGGGCGGTGACGCCCATGTGATCGAGCTGGACGTGACCGACCACGACTCCATCAAGTCCGCCGTGGCACATGCCGAGACCGAAATGGGCTCCATCGACATTCTGGTGAACAACTCCGGCGTGAGCACCACGCAGCGCATCCAGGACGTGACGCCCGAGGACTATGACTTCATCTTCGACACCAATGTGAAGGGCGCCTTCTTTGTGGCGCAAGAGGTGGGCAGGCGCATGCTGGCCCGCTCCCGCGGTGCAGCGCCGGGCAGCTTCACCGGCGGTCGCATCATCAATATCGCTTCGATGGCGGGCCTGAAGGTGCTGCCGCAGATCGGCGCCTATTGCATGAGCAAGGCAGCTGTGGTGCAGATGACCCGGGCGATGGCCCTGGAGTGGGGCCGGTTCGGCATCAACGTGAATGCGATCTGCCCCGGCTACATCGACACGGAAATCAACCACCACCACTGGCAGACCGAGCAGGGCAAGAAGCTCATGGACATGCTGCCGCGCAAGCGCGTGGGCCAGCCGCAGGACCTGGATGCGCTGCTGGTGATGCTGGCCAGTGACCAGAGCCATTTTGTGAATGGCGCGGTGATCGCAGCCGACGACGGCTTCGCGGTCTGATCCCTGGGGCACGAGCGGGTATGAAGATCGAAATCCCTGAGGTCAAGAAGCTGGTCTTTGAGATGCGGTTCCCGGTGCGCTGGGGCGACATGGATGCGATGGGCCATGTCAACAACACCGTGTACTTCCGCTACCTGGAAACCGCGCGCATCGAGTGGATGGTGTCGGTGGGCTGCAACCCCGACCCGCGCGGACAGGGGCCTGTCATCGTCAATGCGTTCTGCAATTTCTACAAGCAGCTCGAATACCCGGCCGACGTGTTGCTCAAGCTCTACGTGAGCGACCCGGGCCGCACCACGTTTGAGACCTGGGGCACGATGGAGCGCGTGGACCAGCCCGGCGTGATTTGCGCGGCAGGTGGCGCCACCACCATCTGGGTGGACTTCCCGCAGCAGAAGGCAGCGCCCTTGCCGGACTGGATGCGGGCGCTGGTCTCTGCGGATAGAATTTGAATGAAATTGGGCTCTAGCGCTTATTGGATAAGCGCTATTGGCTATTAGATTGATAGTAAATGCGCCAGGGCACTTACTTCTGCTTGGGCACCCGTCCCATCAAGTAAAACTCTGGGTTGGGCTGCATGCCCGCAAAGCTGGCCATGCGGTTGCTCAGGCCAAAGAATGCAGTGATGGCCGCGATGTCCCAGATGTCCTCGTCGTCAAAGCCGTGGGCGTGCAGCGCAGCGAAGTCGGCGTCCTCGATCTCGTGCGAGCGCTGGCAGACCTTCATCGCAAAGTCGAGCATCGCGCGTTCGCGTGGGCTGATGTCGGCCTTGCGGTAGTTCACGGCCACCTGGTCGGCGATGAGGGGTTTCTTTTCATAGATGCGCAGGATCGCGCCGTGCGCCACCACGCAATACAGGCACTGGTTGGCCGCGCTGGTGGTAGTGACGATCATCTCGCGCTCGCCCTTGGTCAGGCTGCCTTCTTCTTTCAGCATGAGTGCATCGTGGTAGGCAAAGAACGCTCGCCACTCGGCCGGGCGGCGCGCAAATGCCAGGAACACGTTGGGGATGAAGCCCGCCTTCTCCTGCACTTCCACGATGCGTGCGCGGATGTCTTCGGGCAGGGTGTTCAGGTCGGGAAAAGGGTAGCGGCTCACGGCGGTCTCCTGTGGTTTTTGTGAGTTGAGGTTGCGGGGCAAGTATCACGGATGCCACTGGGTGGCTCGTACAGGGCTTTGTGCGGGCGCGGCCGAATTGCCCGCCAGCGCATACGACAACTGGGTGGCCGCAGCCATCACTGTCTGCGCCAGCGCTTCGAGCTTTTCGGCGGGCAGGCGCGATGCCGGGCCCGAAATGCACACCGAGCCCATCAGCCGCCAGTGCATGCCAAACACCGGCGCCGACACCGTGGCCACGCCCTGTTCGCGCTCGCCAATCGACCAGTGGTAGCCCTTCTTGCGGATCTCTTCATAGGCCTTGCCCGGCTCGCCCGAAAACGCCAGGATCACACGGCCCGGCGATCCTTTGTCCAGCGGCAGGCCTTCGCCCATGCGTGCGTGGTGGCGCAGCGCCTGCGGGCCTTCCACACGCACGAGGCAGGTCCGCACATTGCCTTCGCGCACATAAAACGCGGCGCTTTCGCCCGTGGCAAGAGTCAGCTCGCGCAGCGCGGGCTCCAGCACGTTCTGCACGTCAAAACCGGCCTGGTAGCGCGCCCCCAGCCAGCCTGCGGCCGGGCCCAGGCGCCAGTCGCCGTCCTCGCGCTGCACCATGAAGCCCGACTGCGCCAGCGTGCGCGCCAGGCGCAGCACGGTGGTCTTGTGCAGGCCGCAGCGGCGGCTCAGCTCGGCCAGGGGCAGGCTGGATTCGCCCAGTGCAAAGGCTTCCAGCACCTGCAGGGCACGTGTGACGGCGATGACACCACCACCGGGTTCTGCATCTGCCGGAGCCATGGGACGGGGCGCGGGGGCGAGGGGTTGGGAGGGCTTGGCGGGGTGGTTGCTCATGGGGCAATTCGTTTCATGGTACGCAACTGCATTGTATGGGTTGAAACGTCTGCGTACAGTCGCACCCACGGCGCCGGACCAGAACACGTATCACAACAAAGGCCCTGCAGACCGGCGTGACGAACCACCACAACGGAGACAAATTCATGACCGCCTTCACTTCGCTTTCGCGCTCCCTGTGCGCTGCCTTCCTGGGCTTTGCGGCCGCAGCCGCACCCACCGGGGCCGCTCTGGCGCAGGCCGCTTACCCCAGCAAACCCATCCGCCTGATCGTGCCGTTCCCTCCCGGCGGAGGCACCGACATGATTGCCCGCACGGTGGCGCAAAAGCTCACGGACCAGAACAAGTGGAACGTCATCGTGGACAACCGCCCCGGCGCGGGCGGCAACCTGGGGGTGGATGCCGCCGCCAAGTCACCCGCCGACGGCTACACGCTCGTCATTGGCCAGACCAGCAACCTGGCCATCAACCCCACGCTGTACCCCAAGCTGCCGTACGACCCGCTCAAGGACCTTGTGCCCGTGGCGCTCGTCTCGTCCTCGCCCATCGTCATGGCTGCGCCCATCAACTCACCCTTCAAGAGCTACGCTGATGTGGTGGCGGCCGCCAAGGGCAAGCCCGATGCGCTCACGCTGGGCTATTCGGGCAACGGCACCGTGGCCCACCTGGCCGGGGAGCTGGCCGAAAACGCCGCCGACATCAAGCTGCGCCACATCCCCTACAAGGGCGCGGCCCAGGCCATGACGGACCTGGTGGGCGGGCAGATCGACCTGTACATGTCGTCGGTGCCCACGCTGCTGGGCCAGGTGCGCAACGGCAAGCTCAAGGTGATTGCCATCACCTCGGCCAAGCGCTCGCCGCAACTGCCGGATGTGCCCACGCTGGCCGAGTCGGGCTACAAGGGCTTTGAGGCCGTGACCTGGTTCGGCATCCTGGCCCCTGCCGGTACGCCCACACCCATCCTGGCGCAGCTCAACAAGGCCATCAACGCGGCCCTGCAGCAGCCCGATGTGGCCGACAAGCTGCGCTCCGAAGGCGGCGATGTGCTGGGCGGCACCGCCGAGCAGTTCAGCGCGCTGCTCAAAGCCGAAGTGCCGCGCTGGGCCAAGATCGTCAAGGACTCCGGCGCCAGCCTGGACTGACGGGCTCACGCTGGGGGGGCGGTTTGTCCCGCGTATCTGCCCGCCCCACTTCTTCACCTTCGCATTTCGTCTGCACTTCGCCAGCCGCTGAGTCCGGGGCTGGTTGCGCTGCGGCATGGGCGCCTTGCACGCGCATCCCAGTCAGCCGCGCCCATTCGCTCCCCAGCATCTCCGCGTTCTTTCCAAGGATTCCCCATGAGCCAACTCCCTGAAATCATCCGCACCATCGACCGCGTGAGCGCCGACGTAGTGCAAAAAGCCGCCACCTACCAGGCCGCCATCCTGGCCGACGTGGCAGGCCGCCGCGGCACCATGCACGGCCGTGTGGCCCCTGTGCACCAGAACATGAAGGTGGCGGGCCCTGCCTTCACCGTCGAAGTGCGCCCCGGCGACAACCTCATGATCCACGCCGCCATTGCCCTGGCTCAGCCGGGCGATGTGCTGGTGATCGACGGCAAGGGCGACCAGACGGCGGCCCTGATGGGCACGCTGATGCTCAGCGCCTGCAAGAAGCGCGGCCTGGCCGGCGTGATCGTGGACGCCGCCATCCGAGACAAGCTGGAGATCCTGGAGCTGGACTTCCCCGTGTTCAGCGCGGGCTTCAACCCCGCTGGGCCCACCAAGTACGTGCCCGGCCGCATCAACCACCCCATCTGCGCCGGTGGTGCCGTGGTGAACGCGGGTGACCTGGTCGTGGGCGATGCTGATGGCGTGGTGGTGATCGAGCGCGAAAAAGCCCCCGCCATGCTGGCCCTGGCCGACAAGAAGGTGGCGGACGAAGCCGCTCGCATCGAAGCCATTGCACGCGGCGACACCGCATCGAAATGGCTGCCTGCCGCGCTGCGCGCTGCGGGCGTGCTGAAGGAAGGGGAATCGCTGTGAGCCAAACCATCATCGTCACCGGCGCCGATCTGGCGCAGCAAGCCCTGGACCTGCTCACGGGCTACGACATCGTCTACGCAGGCAAGACGCCTACCGAAGAAGACATGGTGGCCCTGTGCGGTGCGCACAACCCCGTGGCCATCATCGTGCGCTACGGCAAGGTGGGCGCTGCGGTGATGGACGCGGCCCCGGCGCTCAAGGTCATCTCCAAGCACGGCAGTGGCACCGACACCATCGACAAGGTGGCGGCCAAGGCCCGGGGCATTGAGGTGGTGGCCGCCGTAGGCGCCAACGCTGCGGCCGTGGCCGAGCAGGCGCTGGCGCTGCTGCTGGCCTGCGCCAAATCGGTGGTGCAGCTCGACGCGCGCATGCACGCGGGCCACTGGGACAAAGCCACGCACAAAAGCCTGGAGCTGGGTGGCCGCACCGTGGGCCTGGTGGGCCTGGGTGCCATCGGCCTGCGGTTTGCCAAGATGGCCGACGCCCTGGGCATGCGAGTGATCGGCTTTGACCCGTTTGCGAAGAACCTGCCGGACTATGTGCAGAGTGTGTGCCTGGAGACGATCTGGCGCGAAGCCGATGCCGTGTCTCTGCACTGCCCGCTGACTGACGAGAACCGGGGCATGCTGAACGCCACCACGCTGGCGCAGTGCAAGCGCGGCGTGATCGTGGTGAACACGGCGCGTGGCGGCCTGATCGACGAGGCCGCGCTGCTGGCGGCCGTGCGTTCGGGCCAGGTGATGGCGGCAGGGCTGGACAGTTTTGCGGTCGAGCCGATGACGGCGGGCCATCCCTTCCAGGGCGAGAAGCACTTCATCCTCAGCCCCCACATCGGCGGTGTGACGAGCGACGCCTACGTGAACATGGGCGTGGGTGCCGCGAAGAACCTGCTGGCCGTGCTGGCGCGCAGTGCCGGGGCTGCTTGAGCACCTGTTTCGTTCACAACAACAAAGGGGCCCGTGCCGCGCAGGCTGGAGCGCTGAGCGACACCGGCCCCCGGAGACAAAAAACATGCAACAAAACTTTAAGAAAAATCTGCCACTAGCGCTCGTGAATAAAGCTCTGGCAGCTATGGTTTTGGTAGTAACCGCGACTGCAGGCACGCTGGGCGCAACGCCTGCGCAGGCCCAGGGCACCTGGCCGGACAAGCCTCTCAAGCTAGTGGTGCCATACCCGGCCGGCGGCAATGCGGACAACACCGCGCGCCTGCTGGCCACGCAACTGGGCCAACGCCTGGGCCAGCAGGTGGTGGTGGACAACCGCCCTGGCGGTAGCGGCACCATTGGCGCGGCGGCGGTGGCCAAGGCACCGGCCGATGGCTACACGCTGCTGCTCGACGCCACGGCCTTCACCGTCAACCCCAGCCTGTTCCCCAAGCTGCCGTTCGATGCGGCCAAGGACTTTGCGCCCATCTCGCTGGTGCTGCAGGTGCCGCTGCTCATGGTGGTGCCCGCCAACTCGCCCTTCCAGTCGGTGGCTGATGTGGCCAAGGCCGCCAAGGCGCGGCCGGGCCACCTCACCTACGCATCGGCGGGCAACGGCGGCGCACAGCACCTGGCGGGCGAGTTGTTCAAGCAGGGACAGAAAGTGGCCATTACCCACATCCCGTACCGGGGCGGTGCGCCTGCGCTCACCGACCTGATTGGCGGGCAGGTGGATGTGATGTTCAGCGCCGCCACGGCCAGCGGTCCGTTCGTCAAAAGCGGCAAGCTGCGTGCGCTGGCCATCACATCGCCCCGCCGCTCCGATGGCTGGGAGGCGGTGCCGACCGAGGCCGAGTCCGGTGTGCCCGGCTTTCAGGTCAGCGAGTGGAATGGCTTGTTCGCCCCCGCAGGCACGCCGCGCCCCGTGCTGGAGCGGCTGGAGGCCGAAATCCGCGCCATCGTGGCCAGCCCCGAGATGAAGAAGCGCTTTGCCGAACTGGGCGTGCAGGGCGTGGGCTCCAGCGCGCAGGAGTTCAGCAGCTTTTTGAAAGCTGAAACCACGAAGTGGGCCGAGGTGATTCGCACCAGCGGCATCCGCATTGATTGAAAGAGTCTTCGCCATGTTGAAGAAAAATACGCCTCTGGCGCTCGTCCCTCAAGCGCTGGCAGCTATGGTTTTTATAGCGTCTGGTGCGGCCCACGCACAAGCAGGTGCGGCAGGCTACCCCATCAAGCCCGTGAAGCTGGTGGTGGGCTTTGCCGCCGGTGGCCCCACCGACGTGGTGGCGCGTGCGTTTGCCGACCACGCCAGCCGCGCGCTGGGCCAGCCGTTCATCATCGACAACAAGCCCGGCGCGGGCACCATCATTGCTGCCCAGGCCGTGGCCAGCGCCCCGGCCGATGGCTACACGCTGCTGTTCGGCGCCACCAACCACACCATGATTCCGGCGCTGTACCAGGGCCGCGTCAAGTTTGATGCAGTGAAGTCCTTCCGCCCGCTTTGCACGGTGGCCAGCAGCCCCACGGTACTGGTGGTGGCTCCCAGCCTGCCGGTGAAGACCCTGGCCGACTACCAAGCCAAGGCCCGCGCCGAACCCGGCCGCGTGACCGCGGGCACCGCAGGGGTGGGCAGCTCAGGCCACTTCGCCACCGAGATCTTTGCCCGCGCCCAGGGCCTGCAATTCAACCATGTGCCCTACAAGGGCGCCGCGCCCGTGGTGACGGACCTGATGGGGGGGGCAGCTCGACAGCTCCTTCGCGACCCTGGGGTCGGTGCTGCCGC
The DNA here is from genome assembly GCF_964252975.1 of Acidovorax sp. LjRoot38. Taxonomy (NCBI): domain Bacteria; kingdom Pseudomonadati; phylum Pseudomonadota; class Betaproteobacteria; order Burkholderiales; family Comamonadaceae; genus Acidovorax; species Acidovorax sp. LjRoot38. The sequence continues at coordinate 395,672 of NZ_CAXUPT020000004.1, forward strand.
AGATCCATAGCGGCAAGCTGCGTGCGCTGGCCGTGGGCGCGCCCCAGCGCTCGGCGTTGGTGCCCGAGGTACCCACGTTTGCAGAGGCAGGCGGCGGCAACTACGCTGCCGACGTGTGGTACGGCGTGCTGGCCCCTGCGGGCCTGCCCGAGCCCATCGCCCTGGCGCTGGAGCGCACTGCGGCCGACTTTGCCAAGAGTCAGCCGGCTGCCGAGAAAGTGCGCGGCATGGGCATGGAGACTGAATCGGTCTGCGGCAATACCTTTGCCAGCCGCGTGGCCCGCGAAGTGACCACCTATGGCCAGATTGCCAAAGCTCTCGACCTCAAAGCAGATTGAACAATAAGGAGACTCTCATGCAACGCATTCACACCTCACTGGGCGCAGCCCTGGCGCTGACCTTCGCTATGGCCCATGCCATGGCACAGACCGGCTACCCGGACAAAGCTGTCAAGATCGTGGTGCCATATCCTCCAGGCGGCGCGGTAGACCAGGTGACCCGGCGCATTGCCCAAAAACTCACGGAGCAAACCGGCCAGAGCTTTTTTGTCGAAAACAAGGCGGGTGGCACAGGCACCATCGGTGCCAACCAGGTGGCGCGTTCGCCAGGTGATGGCTACACGCTCTTGGCTAATGACACCACGTACTCCATCCTGCCCCAGGTGTTCAAGAAGCTGCCTTGGGACTACGCAAACGACTTGGTGCCTGTGGCCGGTTTCAACTTCGCCCCCACCACCGTGGTGGTAGCCGCCAACTCCCCGTTCAAAACGCTGGGCGACCTGGTGGCAAATTCCCAAGCCAACCCGGGCAAGCTCAACTACGGCACCGGTGGAGCGGGCACCATGCCTCACTTCGCCACAGAAGCATTGCAAGGTGCCAGCGGCCTCAAGGCCACCCACGTGCCCTTCAAAGGCGCTGGAGAAGCCACCTTGGCGTTGCTGGGCGGGACCATCGACTTCCAGATTGCATCGACCCCAGGAGTGATGGGGCAGGTGCGTGGCGGCAAAGTGCGCCTGCTGGCTGTGAGCGGCGAGCAGCGGCTCAAGGCCGTGCCCGATGTGCCCACGTTTGCCCAAGCGGGTGCGCCGGGCTACAAGGTGGTCAATTTCACCGGCCTGTGGGTTCCCAAGGGCACGCCAGAGACGGTACTGGACAAGCTGCGCCAGGAAATCACCAAAGCCATGGCCAGTGCCGATCTTCAGACCTTTGCTACAGACCTCGGCGCCGTGCCCAGCGTGCTCAGTGGAGCTGCCTTTGCGGACAAGCTGAAGGCAGATGCCCAGCTGTGGGAGTCGGTGGCGGTCAAAGTGGGTATTGAGAAGCAATGAATCCGGTGCCCCACTCCGTGGGCCTGAACCGCCCGCAGCGCCGCTTGCCGCCCGGCGCGTGCGACAGCCACATGCACATCTTTGACCCGCGCTTTGTGCCATCGAGCCACTGGCCGCGCACGCCACCGGTGGCGCCCGTGGCCGCGTATCGGCAGCTGCAGGTGCGCCTGGGCACCACCCGCACTGTGGTGGTCACGCCATCCACCTACGGTACCGACAACGCCTGCACGCTGGATGCGCTGGACCAGCTGGGTGACGACGCACGCGGCGTGGCCGTGGTGGACCCCAGCGTGAGCGATGCAGAGCTGGCCCGGCTGGCCGCGCGCCGCGTGTGCGGGCTGCGGGTCAACTTTGTCTCACCCCAATCGTGGGGCACCACCACGGCGCAGATGCTGAGCACGCTGGCGGGCAAGGTTGCACGGCATGCGGACTGCGATGGCTGGCACATCCAGGTGTTCGCGCACCCGGAGCAGATCATGGCGCTGGCGCCTGTGCTGCAGGCGCTGCCGGTGCCGCTGGTCATCGACCACCTGGGGCGCATCGACCTGGCCGAAGGTCCATCGGCCCGAGCCTTTGGCGTGCTGCGCCGCTTGCTGGAAAGCGGCAACACCTGGGTCAAGCTCTCGGGCGCCTACATGCGTTCTGCCGTGCAGGGCCCCAGCTACGCCGACACCCTGCCGCTGGGGCAAGCCCTGGTGCGGGCGGCCCCCAGTCACCTGGTGTGGGGCAGCGACTGGCCCCACACCACCGAGGCGCCGGGCACGGTGAACGATGCCGACCTGGTGGACCTGTTGCGCGCCTGGGCGGGCTCGGATGCGGCGACGGACCGTATCCTGGTGGACAACCCGGCGCGGCTTTATGGTTTCGGCGCCATCTCCTGACAAAGAAAGCCCCTTCCATGTTTCTGCTGCAATCCCCCGAGCTCCGCGAGCTGGCGTTTTTCAGCTCCATGCCCGACACTTTCCGCCGCCCCGAGCGCAGCGCCTGGGCCGATGCCAACCGGGGCGGCACTGTCACCGATTCGTTCCTCGAAGGCCCGGTGTTCGACGGCGTGGGCAACCTGTACGTGACCGACATCCCCTGGGGCCGCATCTTCCGCATCGACCCGCAGGGCGCGTGGACGCTGGTGGCCGAGTACGACGGCGAGCCCAATGGGATGAAGTTCATGGATGCGGGCACGCTGCTCATCACCGACTACAAGAACGGGTTGATGCGGCTCGATATCGCGACCGGCAGGGTCACGCCGTACCTGGAGCGCCGCAACAGCGAACGCTTCAAGGGCGTGAACGATTTGATCTTCGACGCCGACGGCAACCTGTACTTCACCGACCAGGGCCAGAGCGGCCTGCACGACCCGAGCGGGCGCCTGTACCGGCTGCGCCCCAATGGCCAGCTCGACCTGTTGCTGGCCAACGTGCCCAGCCCCAATGGCGTGGCCCTGTCGCCCGACGGCCGCGTGCTGTACTTGGCCGCCACACGTGGCAACTGCGTGTGGCGCGTGCCGCTGCTCCCCGATGGCAGCGTGGCCAAGGTGGGGCAGTTCTTCACGTCGTACGGCCCGAGCGGCCCGGACGGGCTTGCGGTGGATGGGGCGGGGCGCCTGTTGGTGGCCAACCCGGGCCTGGGTTATGTGTGGGTGCTCAACCACCGGGCCGAGCCCGTGCTGGTGCTGCGGGGGCCTGCCGGAGCCTCCACTACCAATCTGGCTTATGGCGGGCAGGGCGGACAAACGGTGTTCGTGACCGATTCGACCCACGGCCACATCCTGCACGCACAGCTGGATGCGCCGGGGCTACCCCTGCACCGCTCGACCCGGACTGAACGTCGGGCCAAAGGGCAAGGGCGTTTTTCAGAGCTTTACTGGGCTGCGGCGACCTTTGCGGCGCCGCGATAGCGCGACAGCCAGTGCGCGTAGGGCGCGGGCAGCGTGTTCCATTCAGGCTTTTGCACGCCCAGCACCTGCGCCAGGTGGTAGGTGTAGTGCGGATTGGACAGGTGGGCGCGGCCGATCATCACCAAATCCATCTGGCCGTCGGCCACTGCACGTTCAGCGATTTTCGGGTCATCGATGCCCCACGACGAGGCCACGGGCAGGTCGGCTTCGCTGCGCACGCGCTGTGCGACCGGGGCCAGGAAGGCGGGGTTTGCCCAGGGAATCTGCGTCTCGGCAATCACGAAGTTCGCGCTGACGTTGACCATATCCAAGCCACGTTCGCGCATCTGGCGCACCAGCTCAATGGACTCGGCCACGGTTTCCTCGTCGCGTCCGTCGTATTCGATGACTCCGAAGCGTGCCGTGAGTGGCAGGTGCGCGGGCCACACCTTGCGCACGGCCTCCACGGTTTCCAGCAGAAAGCGCGCGCGGTTGTCAAAGCTGCCGCCGTACTGGTCGGTGCGCTGGTTGCTGTGGGGCGAGAAGAAGCTCTGCGCCAGGTAGCCGTGGGCAAAGTGCAGTTCCAGCCACTCGAACCCTGCGGCCAGTGCGCGACGTGCGGCGGCCACAAAGTCGGCCTGCACGCGGGCAATGTCTTGCAGTGTCATGGCCTGGGGTACCCGGGGCAGACCGCCGCCGTAAGCAATGGCGGACGGTGCTATCGGCTGCCAGGCACGCGCGTCGTTCTCGGGAATGTGGTCATCGCCTTCCCAGGGGCGTTGGGCGCTGGCCTTGCGGCCTGCGTGGGCGATCTGGATGCCGGGCACGGCGCCAGCGGCCTTGATGCTGGCGGCGATGCGGCCCATGCCTTCGACGTGCTGGTCGTTCCAAAGGCCTGTGCAGGCCGGGGTGATGCGGCCTTCGGGCGATACGCCCGTGGCCTCGACAATCACCAGGCCTGCGCCGCCGCGAGCGAGACCGGCGTAATGCGCCTGGTGCCATTCATTGGTGAAGCCGTCCACCGCGCTGTACTGGCACATCGGCGGGATCGCGATGCGGTTGCGCAGGGTGACGCTTTTGAGCTGGAACGGTGTGAACAGGGCAGACATGCAGCTTGCTTTCTTGTCGGTTAAATAGAAAAGGAATTTCGGGCTGGGGGCGGGGGCAAAGACACCACGGCCACGCACAGTGAAGATGGTGGGTACGATGCAGCCATAAACCAAATCGATAGTTATTATTTCTGAAATCATGGCAATTGATATCAGGGCCATGGACCTGAACCTGCTCAAGGCACTGGATGCCTTGCTCGACGAACGCAGCGTAACCCGCGCCGCCCAGCGCCTGTCGCTCACCCAGCCTGCGGTGAGCGGCATGCTGACCCGGCTGCGCGAAAGCTTCGATGACCCGCTATTCGTGCGTACACAGCGTGGCATCACGCCCACGCTGCGCGCGCAGGAGCTGGCCGCGCCGGTCAAGGAGCTGCTGGGTGGGATCGAGTCGCTGCTGCAACCTCAGGCCTTTGACCCTGCCACGGCGCAGATGACGGTGCAGCTCGCGTCCACCGATTACGCGCTGCAGGCGGTGGTGGTGCCATTCCTGGCCATGCTGCGCCGCCGCGCGCCCGGCGTGCGCGTGGCCGTGGTGCCGGCCCAGCACCTGCCGGTGTACGAGCGGCTGGAGCGGGGCGATATCGATCTGGCCCTGATCAGCCCCGAGAACACGGCGCCCGACCTGTATGCCCGGCACCTGTTTGACGAGCGCTACGTGTGCGTGATGCGCGCCGGGCACCCGGATGCGAAAGGCGGCGCGCTGTCGCTGGACCGCTTCTGCGCGCTGGACCATGCGCTCATCTCGTACACGGGCGGCAGCTTCTGCGGCGTGACGGACGAGGTGCTGGCACGCCTGGGCCGGTCGCGCCGGGTGGTGCTGTCGATCACCAGCTTTCTGGTGCTGCCGGAGATCCTGCGCAATAGCGACCTGATCGCGGTGGTGCCCCAGCGGGTGGTCGCGGATGCACGCGGGCTGGTTGTGCTGGAGCCACCAGTGGCCATACCTGGCTTCGTTAAAACTGCTGCCTGGCATGAACGCACCCACCGCTCCCCGGGGCACCGCTGGGTCCGCTCGGTGCTGTTCGATACGTGCGGGTGCAAGGAGGCCGGTAGTCCGCTGCATTTGCCGAAATTAGAGAAAAACTATTGAATTAATAAAAACTATTGCCTTTTCATAAAGATATGCACTCCATAACATCGGCTGCTCACCAACGCCAACAGGAGTGCCTCATGACACAAGAGACCAACAAGTGCCCGTTTGACCACACCAAGGCTGCCGCGCCCAAGGGCCGTGGCAATGCCGACTGGTGGCCAGACCAGCTCAATATCCGTCCCCTGAACCAGAACTCCCCGCTCACCGATCCCATGGGCGACGGCTTCGATTACGCAAAAGAATTCAAGAGCCTGGACCTTGCTGCCGTAAAGGCCGATCTGCATGCGCTGATGACCGACTCGCAGGATTGGTGGCCCGCAGACTTTGGCCACTACGGGCCATTGTTTGTGCGCATGGCCTGGCACAGCGCCGGAACCTACCGCCTGGCGGACGGACGTGGCGGCGCAGGGGCAGGGCAGCAGCGGTTTGCGCCGCTCAATAGCTGGCCCGACAACGCCAATCTGGACAAGGCACGCCGCCTGCTCTGGCCCATCAAGCAGAAGTACGGCCGCAAGATCTCGTGGGCCGACCTGATGATCTTGACCGGCAACGTGGCACTGGAGTCCATGGGCTTCAAGACCTTCGGCTTTGCCGGTGGCCGCCCCGACGTGTGGGAACCCGATGAAAACGTGTACTGGGGCGCCGAGAACACCTGGCTGGGCGGGGACAAGCGCTACAGCGGTGAGCGTGACTTGGCCAATCCGCTGGCTGCTGTGCAGATGGGCCTGATTTATGTGAACCCCGAAGGCCCCAACGGTAACCCTGACCCCATCGCCGCCGCGCGCGATATCCGCGACACCTTTGCGCGTATGGCCATGGACGATGAAGAAACCGTGGCGCTCATCGCGGGTGGCCATACCTTTGGCAAGACCCATGGCGCGGGCGACGCTGCGCTGGTGGGCAAGGAGCCCGAAGGCGCGGGCATCGAGGAGCAAGGCCTGGGCTGGAAGAGCAGCCATGGTTCTGGCAAGGGCGGCGACACCATCACCAGCGGCCTGGAAGTCACCTGGACCACCACGCCCACGAAGTGGAGCAACAACTTCTTCGAAAACCTGTTCGGCTTTGAGTGGGAGCTGACCAAGAGCCCGGCCGGTGCCCACCAGTGGACGGCCAAGGGTGCCGAGGCCACGATTCCACACGCGCACGATGCGTCGAAGAAGCTGGTACCCACGATGCTCACCACCGACCTGTCGCTGCGGTTTGATCCGGCTTACGAGAAGATCTCGCGCCGCTTCCTGGAGCACCCTGAGCAATTTGCCGACGCATTTGCGCGCGCCTGGTTCAAGCTCACACACCGCGACATGGGGCCGCGTGCACGCTACCTGGGCCCTGAAGTGCCCGCCGAAGTGCTGGTCTGGCAAGACCCTGTTCCTGCAGTGGACCATGCTCTGGTCAACGAACAAGACATCACGGCACTCAAGGCCAAGGTGTTGGCGTCGGGCCTGTCGATCTCTGAGCTGGTATCGACGGCGTGGGCTTCTGCCGCTACTTTCCGGGGTGGCGACAAGCGTGGCGGTGCCAACGGCGCGCGCATTCGCCTTGCTCCGCAGAAGGAGTGGGAAGTGAACCAGCCTGCACAGCTGCCCAAGGTGCTGGGCCAGCTCGAAGCCATCCAGCGCGCGTTCAACGCCGAGCAGACGGGCGGCAAGAAAATCTCGCTGGCCGACCTCATCGTGCTGGCCGGTGGCGCCGCTGTGGAGGCTGCCGCGAAGCGAGGCGGGCAGGACGTGACCGTGCCTTTCACCCCCGGCCGCACCGACGCCTCACAGGAGCAAACCGATGTGCCATCGTTCGAAGTGATGGAGCCCGTGGCCGATGGCTTTCGCAACTACGTGCGCCCCGGGCTGGAGGGCGCTGTGGCCGAACTGCTGATTGACCGCGCGAACCAGCTGACCTTGACTGCGCCAGAGATGACGGTGCTGGTCGGCGGTTTGCGGGTACTGGGTGCCAACATGGGCCAGGCGCCTCACGGAGCTTTTACGCAGCGCCCGGAAACGTTGAGCAATGACTTCTTTGTGAACCTGCTCGACATGCGCACCCAATGGCAGAAGTCAGCGAGCGCAACCGGTGTGCTGGAAGGGGTGGACCGCAGCACAGGCGCCAAGAAATGGACCGGCACCGTGGTCGACCTCGTGTTTGGCTCGAATTCCGTGCTCCGTGCGCTGGCCGAGGTCTATGCCAGCAGCGATGCCCAGGCCGTGTTTGTGCAGGACTTCGCCCGCGCCTGGACCAAGGTGATGAACCTGGATCGCTTTGATCTCGCGGCAGCGTAAACCTGGGGCTTAGCACTTTGACAAAGCCACTTGCCTGGCCCTTCACAGGGTATGGCAGGTGGCTTTGTGTTTTCGTGCAGGCGCTGCGGCTACGATGGCGGCCTCAACTGAACCGGAGAGCCCGCATGACACAACAACTCCCATCCACCAAGGACTTCGACAAAGGTCTGGCCACACGCAAGCAGGTCATGGGCGAGGACTTTGTCGCCAATGCCTTTGGCAATGCCACGGCGTTCACCCAGCCGATCCAGGAGTTCATCACCCGCAATGCCTGGGGCGATGTTTGGCAGCGGCCGGGGCTGGACATGAAGACGCGCAGCTTGATCACGGTGGCGTTTCTTACCGCGCTGGGCAAGCAGCATGAGCTTAAGGGCCACGTGCGCGGCGCGCTCAACAACGGCGCTACAGCGGCAGAGATCCAGGAAGTGTTGCTGCACGCCAGCATCTACTGCGGCCTGCCGACGGCAGTCGAGGCTTTTCGCACAGCTGCTGACGTGATCGACGGCCCTAAGTAGGGCTCAACCAGCGAGCAATTTGTGTACTAGGTCGGCAGCGGTGGATGCGTTGTACTTGCGCATGAGGCGTGCCCGGTAAATCTCCACCGTGCGGTGGCTGATCTCCAGGGCCCGGCCGATCTCCTTGGAAGTCAGTCCCTCCAACAGGCGCGCGGCCACCTCGCGTTCGCGGCCTGTCAACTCGGCCTTCACGGGGCGTTGCGAACTCAGGTCCTCAAAGCTCCAGATGCCTGATTCATGCGGGGCATCTCGGTTGAGCGCACGGCCCGACACATGGCACCAGAAGACCTCGCCGTTGGCACGCTTCATGATGCGGTTGTCGGCATAGTGGCCTTTGGCGTTCAGAATAGGTTCCATGTGCGCGCCAAGGCGCTCGTATTCGTCGGCGCTTGGATAAAGTATCTGGAACGACTGACCGATGAGCACCTCGCGCGAGGCGCCGAACATCTCGCACACATGCCGGTTGCAATCGACCATGGTGCGGTTGCGCGACAGCACCAGGCCCACGGGGGCCATGTCAAAAGCGAGTCGGTAATCAACGTCCATTGGCAACGTCCATAGTGCAAGTCTTTACGGGATACTACTTAATCGGGTACGTAGTATCGTAGCGCATCCAAATTCACAAGGAGATCGTGGTGAACAAGTTATTCCCCTCCGCAGCTGAGGCCCTCAAGGGCGTGGTTGCAGACGGCCAGCTCATGGCTGTGGGTGGTTTCGGTTTGTGTGGCATTCCTGAAGCGCTGATCGACGCCTTGCGCGATTCCGGCGTCAAGAACCTCACCGTGATTTCCAACAACGCAGGTGTCGATGGCTTTGGCCTGGGCAAACTGCTGGAAACCCGCCAGATCAAGAAGATGATTTCGTCCTACGTGGGCGAAAACAAGGAGTTCGAGCGCCAATACCTTGCCGGCGAGCTGGAGCTGGAGTTCACGCCCCAGGGCACGCTGGCCGAGAAGCTGCGTGCAGGCGGCGCGGGCATTCCTGCTTTCTTTACCAAGACCGGTGTGGGCACCATCGTGGCCGAGGGCAAGGAACTGCGCGAGTTCGACGGCGAAACCTATGTGATGGAACGCTCGCTCGTGCCTGAGGTGGCGCTGGTCAAGGCGCACCGCGCCGACAAGTCGGGCAACCTGCAGTTCCGTCTGACGGCCCGTAACTTCAATCCTGCCGCTGCCATGGCCGGCAAGGTCTGCATCGTTGAAGTGGAAGAGGTGGTGGAAACCGGTGCCATGGTGCCGGACCAGATCCATCTGCCCGGCATCTATGTGCACCGCATCGTGCACAACCCGAACCCGGAAAAGCGCATCGAAAAGCGCACCATCACTGAGAAGGCGGGCGTTTAAGCCTGCGTTTATCGAAAAGCAGGCGTGCAAGCCTGCCGTCACCGAACAAGCTGGAGAAATACATATGTCGTGGAGTCAAGACCAAATGGCGGCGCGTGCCGCCCATGAGCTCGAAGACGGCTTTTACGTGAATCTGGGTATTGGCATCCCTACGCTGGTGGCCAATTTCGTGCCCGCCGACAAGGAAGTGTGGCTGCAGTCCGAAAACGGCATGCTCGGCATCGGCCCGTTCCCCAACGAAGATGAGGTGGATGCGGACCTGATCAACGCTGGCAAGCAGACCGTGACCACCATCAAGGGCTCGTCCATCTTTGGCAGCCATGACAGCTTTGCCATGATCCGTGGCGGCAAGATCAACCTGTCCATCCTGGGCGCCATGCAGGTCAGCGAAAAGGGCGATCTGGCCAACTGGATGATCCCCGGCAAGATGGTCAAGGGCATGGGCGGCGCGATGGACCTGGTGGCGGGTGTCAAGCGCGTGATCGTGCTCATGGAACACGTTGCCAAGAAGAAGGACGGCACCGAAGACCTGAAGATCCTGCCCCAGTGCACGCTGCCGCTGACGGGCGTGGGCGTAGTGGACCGCATCATCACCGACCTGGCGGTGATGGACGTCACCCCCCAAGGCCTGAAGGTGGTGGAACTGGCTCCGGGCGTGACGTTTGATGCCCTGCAAGCCAAAACGGGCGTGACGCTGATTCCTTGACCGTTGTTGGGGGCGTTCCTCAAACGCAAAAAAGGCCGAGGCTCCGTGAGGGGCCTCGGCCTTTTGCTTTCAGCATCGGGCTGCAGCCGTGACAACGACCGCAGTACCTGCCGTGCAAATTACATGGCGCTGAATTCGCCCGAAGGGATCTTGCCAGTGCGCAGGGCTTCAGCAGCCTGGGCGCGCACAGCAGCGCGGTCAGCCGTGGACGTGTAGGTCACCACACGCGAACCAGCAGGCTCGATGCTGCGGGTCTGGGCCACGGTAGCGGCTTCAGCGGCCACTTCGGCACGGGTGCGGTTCGTGTCGAACTTCAGGGCAAATTGCGAACCATCGGCTTCGTCAGCGTGGGCGCCGAAAGCAGTGAAAGCGGCAACAGCGGCGATAGAGAGGAAACGGACAGACTTGTTCATGGTGAAACTCCAGTGAAATTCAAAAAATAGGGACGAGGTACTTGGCAATACGAAAACGTGTGAACCGTGGATTCAACAAGAATCAACCACGCTCACCCGAAGGGATCTGGCCAGCGCGCAGGGCTTCGGCAGCCTGGGCACGCACGGCAGCGCGGTCAGCCGTGGACGTGTAGGTCAACACACGCGAGCCTGCCGGCTCGATGGAGCGGGTCTGGGCAACGCTGGCGGCTTCTGCCTGCACTTCAGCGCGGGTGCGGTTGGTTTCAAATTTGGTAGCGAATTGCGAAGCATCGGCTTCGTCAGCCTGTGCGCCGAAAGAGGCGAAAGCGGCAACGGCAGCGATGGAGAGGAAGCGGGCGGTGTTGTTCATGATGAAAATCCTTGGAAGTTAAAAAGCGTCTCAAAAAAGCCGGGTCAAAAAACCATTCCTGAACCGGGTTCGGTGAGTCGCCTTGCGGGTTCGGCTCATCGATGGGTTGAACTGTACGCGGGTGAAGTCCAAAGAAAAACCACCGAGTCGCAAACTAACTGTTCCAGTATTGGAAACAATGCCGCCAGAAAATTTCAGGGTTTACCCAAATTTTTAGCCTGAAAAGAAGGCTTGAACCGCTTTTGCATGCAATGAATGAAGCGTTTATCCGGAATGGTGCCCCATGGTTGCAGGACGGGCTGAATCGGGTGGTGAATGGCGTGCAGGGAAGTCTCCCGGCCTTGTGAAACACTGGGGGACGGCGACTGGGACTTGATCTGGCTCAAGACTGTGTGTGGCCCGGGTATTTTTCGTGGATGCCCCTCGGGGAGAACGCTCTATAGTCCCGAATAAGCTTTTGTTATCTGCATGACGGACACCCTTGCGCCTGCGGGCATCGACACTTCGGACAGCCCCCACTACTTGCGCGCGTTGACCGACATGGCTGACCGGCGCACGGTGGTTGCTGACGCAGCTATTTACACCGACAAAGGTATCAAGCTGGTCGAAAAAGGCGCGCGCATCGACAGCCGCCTGTATGACCGCCTGGTGCAGCACAAGCTGCGCGAGCCCATTGACCGCCATCTGTCCATCGAGAATCCCGTGGACGTACCCGCTTTGCTCGCGGCGGGGCAGGCCATGAGCGAACAGGAGGTGCTGCCCAGCCTGCTGGCAGAAGCCCTCGGCTCGGCTGCCCGGCTGCTGGCGCCGCTGCGCTCGCTGCCCTTGCCTCCATCCATGGCCTGCAAGCTCACCGTGATGCGCGATCAGCGGCCCGGGCTGTTTCAACACAGCCTGCAGATGATGACGGTGGCCGTGTTCCTGGGCATCAAAAGCGGTCTTGCTGAGCGCGACTGCGCCAATCTTGCGGCAGCAGCTTTGCTGCACGATCTGGGTGTGCTGCACATGGATCCGGCCTGGGACGATCCCGACCACAAGGTCGTTGGTGTTCAGCGCAAGCATCTGGTGGCGCACCCCATCACCGCCATGCTCATGATCCGCGATACCCAGGTCTATCCCCGGGCTGTGGATGTGGCGGTGCTGGAACACCACGAGCGCATGGATGGCAGCGGCTACCCGCGTGGCCTGGCCGGTGCAGACATCTCTGTCCTGGGCCGCATCCTGTTGCTGGCCGAGGTGGTGGCGGCGTTCTATGAAAAATACGACGACATGCCCGCGCAGCGCCTGTCGCTGGTGCTGCGGCTGAACCATCGCAAATTTCCATCGGCCCTGGTGGCACACATCCTGCCCCTGCTGCAGGAAGAAGTCGCCCGGGAGTCTGCCCTCATGCCGCTGGGCAACGATGCCTCGCGCCAGATCGACCTGCTGGCCGAAGCTTTTGAATGCTGGGATCAGCTCAAGACCGCACTGCCTCCCGAAACCAGTGTCAAGGCACTGCCGGGAAGCGCCTTTGTGTTCCTCGATGCGCGGCTGCTGGCTTTGCAAAAAGCCTTGCTGGAGGCCGGTTCACACCCTCGGCAGCAGGGTGAACTCATGACCCAGTTGCAGGGCGATGCTATTGGGATGGCTGAAGTGGCGCTGGTGGGGCGCGAGGCGCTGTGGCAGCTGCAAAGTACTGTGAATGCCAGCTATCGCCGCTGGCCGCAACTGGCAGACCGCGCCACCCCTGCGGATGCAGCGGTGGCGGATTGGTGTGATTGGGCAGTGCGGAAGCTTTGAAAAGGGTGGTCAGCCCACCCGGCTTCGCAGCCAGAACCGATGGTGCATCGCCCAGCCAGCCATGAGCACCGCGAGGACCAGCAGCCCCCATTCAGACAGCGTCGGAATGGATGCTGGCGGCGCGATGCCGATGTGGACCGTGAATGAATCCGCTGTCGGGCCCGTGCCCCAGGTCCAGAGATAGGTGCCCGGTGTGAGCCCCAGGCTGGCCAGCGAGGTCGCAGTCCAGGTGGCCGAGGACGTGAGCGCAGAGCCCGAGACGTAACCTGCCGGGGCGAAGACGAAACCGGGCATTGTGCTGTCCAGGCCCACCATGTCGCCAGATCCTGCATTCGCCCCGACAGGGCCTCCGCCTCCGAACGCTGGTGGGCCGGATATCCCCAGGTAGGCGTCCACGGTGCCAGCCGTGCCGGTGAAGACCAACCCAGCCGAAGCAATGACCCCGGGGGACAGAGGCCCGCTGCCCGCAGGCGAGAGGGCCCCCAGATTCATGCTGCCACTGCCACTGGCGACCACATTGCCACCGCTTTCAAAAAAGTAGAGCGTATAGGCCGCGAACGTGTTGCCGGACAGGAGCAGCAACAGGGCGACTGCTGCCGATTGGATTGTTTTCATTCAACGGACCCTCTCTTTTTTGTCCTGCCCATTGTAGGGAGCGTGGTGTGCGTTGTCCCAGTTTTATAGGACCTGGGACGCGTTGCCTCCAAAAGCCCCTCACCCCAAAGTCTTCTCCGCCAGTTGCCCCGTTGCTCGAAATACTGGTTATATTTACAGTATTCATATTGTTCTTCTCGTCTTCGCCATGCCTGCGCTACGCCGCTCCCTGGGGGTTGTCGCGTCCGATCTGCCATTGACCGTGCCCGGTGTCTGGCATGCGGACGCATTGGGTGCGGGCCAGTTGCAGGTGCAGTCCACCGGTTATGGTCCTCTGGATGCGCAGTTGCCCGGTGGGGGCTGGCCGGTGGGGGCGTTGAGCGAGGTGCTGCAGCCCCTGGCGGGCCTGCACGAATGGCAGCTGGTGCTGCCTGCCCTGGTACAGGCCACTGCCCCGCGCTCGGGGGCGGTGGTGGTGGTAGCGCCGCCTTGCGAGCCTTTTGGACCGGCGCTGCAGGCCCAGGGCTTGTCAGCCGAGCGGCTGTGTGTGGTGCGGGCCGATGCCGCCGCTGCGCTCTGGGCGGCAGAGCAGGCGTTGCGTTGCCGGGAGGTTCTGGCCGTGATGGCCTGGCTGCCGCAGGTGCAGTCCGCAGCCCTGCGCAGGCTGCAACTGGCAGCAGCGCAGCAACGTCAACTGCTATGGGTGTTTCGCCCGGCCAGTGCTGCGGCGCAGGCCTCACCAGCCTTGCTGCGGCTACAGGTGCAGGGGATGGCCATGCCGGGAGGTGTATGCACAGTCCCCGGGATGCAGGTGCACATTCTCAAGCGCCGGGGGCCGCCCCTGGCGCAAAGGCTGGATCTGCCGGGCTGTCATCCCCGGCTGGCCCAGGTGCTGGCAGCCCAGGCCGGGCGCAGGCGTGCAGCGCAGGTGGATGCTGGCAGCACCTTGGTGGCAGGTCGCCTTGCTGCGGCAGCCAAGGCATCGGGGGCGTTGCCCATGCGCCCTTCATTGGAGCCGCTGGTGCCGTTGGGGGCGGGGCCAGAGGGGAGGGCGCATGCACTGGATCGCGCTGCCATTGCCCTGGTGCGATGAGGCATCCGCACCGCCTGCAGGGGTTGTGCACACCGCTGCGGCAGGCTGGTGGGCCCTGCGTTTTACCCCGCGTGTGGCACTGGTGGATGCAGAGGCCGTGCTGCTGGAGGTGTCCACCACCGAGCGGCTGTGGGGCGGGCGCGAAGTGCTGCTGGCCCAGGTGCTGCAGGCCTGGGCCTGGGCCGGGGCATCTGCCAGGTGCTCTGCCCCCCCCGCTGCCCAGGTCGCTGGCGAGTGTGGGCCTGCAGGGGAAGGGACGGCGGCGGGCGCACAGCCGACGGGCGCACCCGTGATCTGGGGCAGTGGCCCCACAGCCCTGGTGGCGCAGGCCCGGCTGCGTATGGCGTTGGCGGGGCAGGCTCTCCCTGCACAGGGGCCGCTGAGCCTGCCTCTGCACACACTCACAGCCTTGCGCCCGCATGTGGCCAGCCTGGAGCGCATGGGCTGCCGCACCTGGGGGGCACTGCGGGCGCTGCCCCGCGCCGGGGTGTCGCGGCGTTTTGGTGCGGCGGTGCTGCGGGTGCTGGACCAGGCCCTGGGGGATGCCCCCGAGGCCCACGCCTGGCTGGAGCTGCCCGAGCAGTTTGTGCTGACGGGCGAGTTGCCTGCGCTGGCAGAGTCGGCCGATGCGCTGCTCTGGAGCGCCAGCCGCTGCCTCACGGCCTTGCAAGGCTGGCTGCAAGCGCGGCAGCAGGGCGTGCTGGGCCTGGAGCTGGCCTGGCGCCATGACCTGCGGCGCATCGATGGTGTGGCCATCGCCCCCACGCAGGCGCTGCAGGTGCGCACGGCCCAGGCCACGCAGGACATGGGGCATCTGCGGCGCCTGTTGTCTGAAAATCTGGCGCGCACCACGCTGGCCGCGCCGGTCAATCAGATCACGCTGCGTTTGCTGGAGGCGGCCCCGCTGCCACACCGCAGTGCGAGCCTGCTGCCGCCCGACCATCTGGGCGGCGCAGACCCTGCTGGCGCCCAGGGCGAGGCTTTGCACCAGTTGCTGGAGCGCCTGTCAGCCCGCCTGGGAGCAGACCATGTGCAGGCCCCGGTGCTGCAGGCCGACCACCGCCCCGAATGCATGCAGCAGTGGCGCCCGGCGGCCGAGGTGCTGCGCGTGACGGCGGCGGCCGCAAAGCACGCTGCAGCCCGGAATGCCTCCGTCAGTGTTGCCAAGACGGCGCTGGATGCAGCCCCCGATGCCCTGCTGCTGCCCACCTGGCTGCTGAACCCGCCCCGGCGGCTGGCGGTGCAGGGCAACCGCCCCTGCCACCACGGCCTGCTGCGACTGCTGGCCGGGCCCCACCGCTTTGAAGCGGGCTGGTGGTCTGCGGCCGGGGAGGGCGCAGGCCCGGCCCCCGGTGAAGGTGCCCTGGCCTTGCGCGACTACTTTGTGGCGCACAACGATGTGGCGGGGCTGGTGTGGGTGTTCCGCGAGCGGCTGGCGCCGGTGCCGTCCGTGTCGGATGGTCCCCCTGTCGCCGTGCGGCCCCATCGCTGGTTCCTGCATGGGGTGTTTGGGTGATGTCTGCGGAGGCTCCATGGGCCTGACACCTTCCTCTGCATCGCCTGCACCAGCCACCGTGCTGCCGGGCTATGCCGAGCTGCACTGCCTGTCCAACTTCAGCTTCCAGCGTGGTGCATCGCATCCACAGGAACTCGTGAAGCGCGCGCTGGCGCTGGGCTACCAGGCCCTCGCGCTGACGGACGAATGCTCGGTGGCGGGTGTGGTGCGCGCTTGGGAGGCCGCCAAGGAATGTGGTTTGCACCTCATCGTGGGCAGCGAGTTTTTGTGGGGTGACGACCTGCGGCTGGTGGCCCTGGCGCGCGATGCCGAGGGCTGGGGCAATCTGTGTGAGTTCATCACCGCGGCCCGTGCGGTCGCATCCAAGGGGCAGTACCACGTGGGCCCGCGCAGCCCCTGGGGATTGCTGCAAGGGTGCGAGTTGCTGCTGGCGCCTATCCGGCAACGCTTTGATGCTTCTGATTTGATAGCTATTGGCGCTTGTCTATCCAGCGCTAGAGGCCAATTTGACTCAAATTTTGATGGCCATATCTGGTTGGCCGTCGAACTGCACCTGGCCCCGGACGACAGCCTGTGGCTGGCCACGCTGCAGCGTGTGGGTGCGGCGCTGGGCTTGCCGCTGGTGGCAGCGGGCGATGTGCACATGCACGCCCGTTCGCGCAAGCCGCTGCAGGATGTGATCACCGCCGTACGCCTGGGCCGCAGCGTGGGCGAATGCGGGTTTGCGCTGCAGCCCAATGCCGAGCGCCATCTGCGCCGGCGCGTGCGGCTGGCGGGCATCTACCCGCCCGAGTTGCTGGACGCCACGCTCACCGTGGCGGGGCGCTGCACGTTCACCCTGGACGAAATCAAGTACCAGTACCCGCTGGAGACCGTGCCCGCTGGCATGACCCCCGCGCAGGCACTGGCCTGGCTGGTGCAGGCGGGTGTGCAAGGCGTTTACCCGCAGGGCGCGCCACAGAAGGTGCAGGCGCAGATCCGCAAAGAGCTGGACCTGATCGCACACTGCCAGTACGAGATGTACTTCCTCACGGTGCACGACATCGTGCGCTACGCGCGCAGCCAGGGCATCCTGTGCCAGGGGCGTGGCTCGGCCGCGAATTCGGTGGTCTGCTACATGCTGGGCATCACGGCCGTGCCGCCCGAAAACTCACACCTGCTGTTCGAGCGCTTTATCAGCAAAGAGCGCAAGGAGCCGCCCGACATCGACGTGGACTTCGAGCACGACCGGCGCGAGGAGGTCATCCAGTACATCTACGAAAAATACGGCCGCGAGCGCGCCGCCATCGCGGCCGTGGTTACCACCTACCGCACGCGCAGCGCACTGCGCGATGTGGGCAAGGCGCTGGGCGTGGCGCCGTCCTTGGTCGATGCCTTTGCCAAGGACCACCACTGGTTTGACGAGCAGTTTGCCACCGACCGGTTGCAGGAACTGGCTGAAAGCCTGGGTGCACCGCTGCACCGGCACACGGCCCAGCTGTGGCTGGAACTGGCGGCGGACCTCAAAGGCTTTCCGCGCCACCTGAGCCAGCATGTGGGCGGCTTTGTGCTCACGCAGGGCAAGCTCACGCGCCTGGTGCCCGTGGAGCCCGCGAGCATGGAGCACCGATCGGTCATCCAGTGGGACAAGGACGACCTGGACACCATGGGCCTGCTCAAGGTCGATGTGCTGGCCCTTGGCATGCTCAGCGCGCTGCGCCGCTGCCTGAATTTGCGCGAAGCCTTGCGCGGTGAGCGCTGGGACCTCCAGGGCATTCCGCGCGAAGACCCCGCCACCTACGACACGATCTGCGCCGCTGACACCGTGGGCGTGTTCCAGATCGAAAGCCGCGCGCAGATGAGCATGCTGCCGCGCCTGCGGCCGCGCGAGTTCTACGACCTGGTGGTGGAGGTGGCGATTGTGCGGCCCGGGCCTATTCAGGGCGGCATGGTGCACCCCTACCTGCAGGCGCGCGAACGCAGGCGCAGGGGCGAGCCACTGCAATTGGAGAAGCCCGAACTGGAAGCGGCCCTGGCGCGCACGCTGGGCGTGCCGATTTTTCAGGAGCAGGTGATGCAGATCGCCATGGTGGCAGCCGGGTTCTCTGCGGGTATGGCTGACGATCTGCGCCGGTCGATGGCGGCCTGGAAGCGCAAGGGCGGCGTGCACCGGTTCGAGCGCCCACTGGTTGGAGGCATGGAAGCGCGTGGTTACCGTACCGAGTTTGCCCAGGCCATCTTCCAGCAGATGCTGGGCTTTGGCGAATATGGCTTTCCTGAAAGCCACGCCCACAGCTTTGCCTTGCTGGCCTATGCCAGCAGCTGGCTCAAATGCCATGAGCCCGCGTGTTTTCTGGCCGCGCTGCTCAATTCGTTGCCCATGGGTTTTTACACCGCCTCGCAACTGGTGCAGGATGCGCGCCGCCACGGCGTGCGTGTGCTGCCCATCGACGTGACCTGCAGCGACATCGACTGCACGCTGGAGGGCACACCAGAGCCACTGAGACCGGCGCGGGGGCTGGGCGTGCCGCCACTGCCGCAGCCCGCTGTGCGTCTGGGCTTGCGGCTGGTGGGCAGCCTGCACAAAGATGCTGCCGAACGACTGGTAGAGGCCCGCGCTACAGGCCCTGCCTTTGCCAACACCGAAGACCTGGCCCTGCGCGCACAGCTGAGCCAGCAAGACCTACAGGCGCTCGCTGCAGCCGATGCGCTGGCGGGCCTGTCAGGCCACCGGCGCCAGCAGATGTGGGAGGCGGCCGCGCAGCACACGGCACCGCCCCTGCTGCGCGATGTACCCGTGCACGAAGCGCCCCTGCAACTGCTCGCCGCGCCCGAGGGCGAAGAGATTCTTTTCGACTACGCCGCCACCGGCCTCACACTGCGCCGCCACCCGCTGGCCCTGCTGCGCCCCCGCCTTGCGCGCTGGCGCCTGCAGACCGCCCTGCAGCTGAACACCGTGCCCCATGGCCGCAAGGTGCGCGCCTGCGGCATCGTCACTGTGCGCCAGCGCCCCGGCACGGCCAAAGGCACGATGTTCGTCACGCTGGAGGACGAGACGGGTCCCGTCAACGTGATCGTGTGGCCTGCGCTGGTGGAGACATGGCGCAATGCGCTGCTCAGGTCGCAATTGCTGGCGGTGGAAGGCGTGTGGCAGTGCAGCGTGCCCGAGGGGGAGGGGGCCGATGCGCCATCGCCATCAGCGTCGGTAGTGCGCCACCTGGTGGCCCAGCGCTTCAAGGACTTGACGCCGCTGCTCGGTCGCATGGCCCAGGCGCTGCAAGGCAGCCGGGACTTTCACTGACCTGCTGAACCGCTTCGGATCATCCTTCTGACTCCCTTGCGGTCACCGTTCCAGCAGATAAGCGTGGGGGTCGATGAAGAACGCTTTTTTGGCGCCCTGCGTAGCGCCATCCACCTTCCACGGCGCGGGCAGCATTCGCACGATGGAATAGTGCAGGTGTGGCGGCTTGCCCTGCGCATTGCCGCTGGCGCCCAGCGTGCCAATCGCCTCTCCAGACGCCACGAAGGAGAAGGCGCCTGTGCCGATCAAGTCCAGGTGCGCAAAGTAATGCAACCGCCAGCGCGGCCCGAGCACCAGCACCACCTTGCCGCCTTTGGCGATTTCTCCTGTGAACAGCACGACGCCATCCGTAGTGCTCAGCACTGGCGTGCCGGTCTTGCCAAAGATGTCGATGCCCTTGTGCACACCCGAGCTGCCCCAGGGTTCGAACCAGAAGGACTTGGAATTCCAGTCTTTTGCGGAGGCCCCGGCCACGGGGATCTGGATGCGCTCTGGCAGTAACAGGCCCGCCACCAGCGCGGCCAGCAGGGTGAGGCCCAGAATCTTTGCAATTTTCATGGCGCGATTATTCCGCGCTCGCAATCGTTGCAGTCGCTGTGGATCAGCGCGAAGGGTCTGCCTTGCTGGCGGCCTGCCGTGCCGGCTGCGAGGCCGTGCCGGCTGCCCCCTGGACTCCGGGCTTGACAGGCTGCTGGGCCAGGTTCAGCAGCGGCTTGCAATGGGTGTCGTCGTCTGCTGCCGGCACGGTGATGGGCACCAGGGCCAGCGCGGCGGGGGCCACCACGGCAGCCACCACCGCCGCGCCTGCGCGCAGCAGCAGCGGTCCGGCCTCGACGCCCACATCCGGGTTGCCAAACGTGCCCCTCACATACAGGGGTGAACGCAGCGAAAAGAACTTCCATTGCAAGGATTCGGGCTTGATGCGCAGGTCCAGTGCCTCGGTGCCCAGGTCGATGGTGCCCGTGGCCTCCACCACGGCATCATCGGTACTCATTTTCACGACGCGGGCGGTTGCCAAGCCATCCACCACCATGAAGTCGGCCACCGCACAGCGCAGGTGCACTTCCTTGTTTTCGCCAAAGAGCTTGCCCACGACGATGCTGCCCACGTTGAGCGCGGCCAGGTCCAGCATCTGCTTGCTCAGCGTGCCCTCGCGCACATACAGGCGCATCTCGCCCGTGCCGTGGCCCAGCAGTACGGCCATGCTGTTGCCGGTGCTCTCCAGGGCAATGGCTCCGTCCATGCGGCCAAAACTTTTCTTCATGAGCTGCACCTTGGGGAACAGGGCCGACAACTGCAGTCCCTGCACGGTGCCGCGTATCTGGGCCTTGAGGGGGGCGCTGCGGCCATCGATGGTGACCTGCGATTCGATCTTGCCTTCTGCCACGCCAAACGTGAGGGGCGCCAGTCTGAGCTGCGCGTTTTCCATTACGGCGCGTGTGCTCAGGTCCTGCAGCGGCAGGCTCTCGGGGCGGATGATGTGGCGGCCCTTGAACACGATGTCCATGTCCATGGCATTCCACCGCTCGGCCGCAAATTGCGAATCCGGCAGCACCTTGCCACCCTGGCTGCGGGTGCGTTGCGTGTTGCCGGACACGCGGGTGCCCAGCGTCGGCCCCAGGTCTGCCAGGCGCAGCTGGTTCGATGTCATGGTGCCGGTGAGCCGGGGGCGCGGTTTGCCCGAGGTGTATTTCAGCGACCCCTGCAGATCACTCTGACCCACCTTGCCGCGAAAATCGTTGTACTCCCACACCGCGCGTTCGGGTTCCAGGCTCCCGGTCAGCCGTCCGCGCGTTTCAAACGCCGGGGTGTTGGGCAGCACCAGCCCGGTCAGGTCGTACAGATCGGCCATGCTGCCGCCTTGGAGGAACACCTGAAAATCCAGCCCCGAGAGCGCCCCGGGGTTGGCCAGCACCCCTTCAGCCGACAGTGCCACGCTGCCCGCGCTGGCATCAATCTGCAGCGGATAGTTCACCACCTTGTTGCGCAGGCTGATGACCTGGCCCGCGCGCCCCTGTCCCTTGATCTGGGCCTTGGCATAGCGGCCCTTCAGTTCAAAGCGCAGGCCATAGGGCATCGCCCCCTGGGAGGATGTGCCGGGGGCCGCGATCGCTGCCGTCGGGGCTGTGCCACTGGCGGCGCTGGCGGAAGCCTTGGCGGCCGGGCTGCCGGGTGGGCTGGTGGGGGCAATGGGCTCCGTTGTGTCAATGCGCGCCTGCAGGTCCAGGTCTTTCATGCCATCGGCATAGGCCAACACGCCCCGCTTGAGCACGAGCCGGTCTACATCGAAGCTCCACCCGCTCCTGGGGCTGTCCTTGCGCTCAAAGGTCCAGTTGTTGGTGCCATCGGCGGTGCGGGCCAGCGCCACCTGGGGGCTGGTGAGTGCCACGGTGTCGATCGACAGATGCCGCCCCAGCAGCGGCAGCAGGCGCACCGTGGCGGTGGCGCTGCCGATGCGGGCCATGGCGGGCGCTTCCGGCAGATCGGCGTTGTCCTTGGGAGGCGTTTTGCCATCGGCACGCTGGAAGGGGGGGATGAACCCCGCCGGCTGGTCCATCACCAGGCGCTCGGCCTGGATGGTGACGCCAGGTATCCATCGTCGCCATCCTTCCTCCAGGGGTTGGGGCCAGTGCCAGGCTGCCGACAATTCGCCCTCAATCGCAAAGTGCCTGCCCGTGGCTTCGCTGACTTTTTCGTTGACCCAGGGTTTTGCACGGCTCCAGTCGATCACTGCCAGCAAGGCGCCGAGCAGCACCAGCAGCGCGGCCACTACACCCAGGGCCACCAGCAACCACCGTGCTACACGTCGACCAACCCCCGAGGCGGGTGCGGGGTGGCCGGTGGACGCGGCAGGGCGGGGAAGATCGGCAGAAGGCGTGGTAGGTGACGGCATGAAGGGCGTATGGGTTATGGCCGCATGCCGCAGAACAGCCATGCTGCACGGGACATGGGTGGGTGCCGCGTTTGCTCATGCGGCACCGGGCCTCCTGGGTTCATGCTAGCCCGCATTGGCGCGCCCAGTGGCAGTGCAGACGCAACTGCCGCCCTTGTCCTACAGGCGGAAAACGGTGCTGCCGCGCCCTAAAATCCGCGCACCATGCACAACCCCCACCACCCCCACGCCCCGCCCATGCGCGATGGCGTGGGCCCAAGCTGCGTGGTGCTGCCCAGCCAGGGGCAGGGCAGCATGCTGGACTTTCTGGCGCAGCGTCTGCCCGTCGTGACCCGCGACGAATGGCTGCAGCGTATGCAGGCGGGGGATGTGGTGGACGAACGCGGGGAGCCCGTGTCGCCCGGGCGGCCGTTTGAAGGCAGCTTGCGCGTGTACTACTACCGCAGCCTGCCCGCAGAGCCCGCCTTGCCTTTCCCAGAAACGGTGCTGTACCAAGACGAGCACCTCGTGGTGGCCGACAAGCCCCATTTCATGCCCGTGACACCGTCGGGCCGCTATCTGCACAACACACTGCTGGTGCGCCTCAAGCGACAGCTGGGGTTGCCTGAACTGTCGCCCCTGCACCGCATCGACCGGGACACGGCGGGGCTGGTGCTGCTATCGGTGCAGCAGCGCACACGCGGGGCCTACCAGGCGCTGTTCCGTGACAAGCAGATCACCAAACACTACGACGCGATTGCGCCGTGGCGCGAAGACCTCGTGTTTCCGCGCGAACACATGAGCCGCCTGGAGGAAAGCCCTCAGTTCTTTCGCATGCAGGAAGTGCCCGGCGAGCCCAACAGCCACACACAGATGCAGATGCTGGAGGTAGCAAGGTCTGGCGCCTGGGCCCGGTACCGTCTCATGCCGATCACCGGCAAACGGCACCAACTGCGCGTACACATGGCAGCGTTGGGCCTGCCCCTGCGCAACGACCCGTTCTATCCAGTGGTCAACGATCCTCCCGAAGGAGACTACTCGCGGCCTCTGCAACTGCTGGCGAGGTCCCTGGAGTTTGCGGACCCGGTGTTGGGCGTGCCGCGGATGTTTGAGAGCAGGCAGCGGCTGAGTCTGGAAGATTAGGGTTTACCACTAGCAATCGCTATTTGCTCGTTGAGGGCGGGGTGGCCCTCATGAAAGCATGGCATTGCTTTGGGTTTTGTTTTTACACACAGATAAGGTAACTTGGTTACCTGTTCTGGGCAGAGGGCCCGGAAACTGCAGAAGAAAACAACAATGAGCCCCACCACTACACACCGTTCCGTCGCGTTCAAGCTGTCGCTTGCGGCGTTACTCAGCCTGCTGCTTGTGCTGCTCATCACCATGGGTATCGTCAGCGCCTTGCTCTGGCAAAACTTTGGACGGCTATCGCGCGGCGATGCCCAGCAATACGCAGCCCAGTTGCGCACCTTGGTGCAGACGTTTGACGAAACCGCGCAAGAGCAGGCCAAACGCGATTTCACCCTGTTCAAGGCCAATTTTCCGGGCAATTTTTCGCTCAGCGATGCGCCGGGGGCTGACGGCAAGCCCGAGGCCACGCTTGCATTTCAGGGGGTGCCGATCAATGGCGACTTTGAGGTGGTGGATCGGTTTTCCAAAGACAGCATGGGTGCCGTCGCCACCATCTTCGCGCGCACGGGCGACGACTTCATCCGTGTGACCACTTCGCTCAAGAAGCAGGACGGAGACCGCGCCTACAAGACCCTTCTCGATCGCAAGCACCCTGCCTACGAACTGATGAACGAAGGCAAAACCTTCATCGGCCGCGCCAATCTGTTTGGCCGGGAGTACATGACGGTGTATGAACCCATCCGCGAAGGCAACCGCACCATCGGCATCCTGTTCATCGGTTCGGACATCGGCCCCATTCTGGGCAAGCTCAACACCGTGATGGCGGGCCAGAAGCTGTTTGCCACGGGCGCTGTCTACGCGGTCAATATTTCAGCAGGCCCTGCACGGGGCAACGTTTTTGGTTTGACGGGCGCCAACGCAGCGCTCAAGGTCGATGAGAAAGTGGATGACGCCAAGGCCTGGCTTGCTTCACTGTCGGGTATCGAGCAAACCGGCGATTTTGAATCGAGCTGGTCGCCGCGCCGCATTGGCGACGGTGACACCGCCGCGCGTTATGTCGCGGTGGAGCGCTACAAGCCCTGGAACTGGGCCATAGTGGCCGAGGCGCCGGAGTCTGAAATGATGGGCGAGGCCCGCAGCGTGCTCACCTGGCTGTGGCTGGGTGTGCTGGTGGCGCTGGCACTGCTGACGGTGGTACTGGTGGTGGCCACACGCCGCCTCGTGGGTGCGCCCGTGCAGCAGCTGAGCACCGCGCTGGGTTACCTGGCGCAGGGCGACCTGACCCACGCAGTCACCCTGAAATCCCGCGACGAAATCGGCAGCCTGGCCCAGGCCATGGAAGGCTTTCGTGTCCGCTTGGTAGAAAGCCTGAGCACCGTGCGCACCAGTGCCGAAAGCGTGTCGTCGGCCAGCACCGAAATTGCCCAAGGCAACCAGGACCTGTCGGGCCGCACCGAAAGCCAGGCCAGCTCTCTGGAAGAAACGGCGGCCAGCATGGAGCAGCTGGGTGCCACCATTCGACACAACGCCGACAGCGCCAGCCAGGCCAACCAGCTGGCTGTGGGCGCCAGCCGCGTGGCCGCGCAAGGCGGTGAAGTGGTGTCCAAGGTGGTCAGCACCATGCAGGACATCAACACCAGCAGCCAGAAGATTGCCGACATCATTGGCGTCATCGACGGCATTGCTTTCCAGACCAACATCCTGGCCCTGAACGCTGCGGTTGAAGCCGCTCGTGCTGGCGAGCAAGGCAGGGGCTTTGCCGTGGTGGCTGCTGAAGTGCGCAACCTGGCTCAGCGCACCGCCGCCGAGGCCAAGGCCATCAAAGAACTGATCGGCGCCAGCAGCGCCATGGTGCAGCAGGGCTCGGTGCTGGCCGATCAGGCGGGCACCACGATGCAGGAAGTCGTGAGCTCTATCCAGCGCGTGGCCGACATGGTCTCTGAAATCAGCGCTGCCAGCAGCGAGCAGACCGCTGGTGTGGGCCAGGTGGGAGAGGCAGTGACGCAACTGGACCAGACTACTCAGCAGAATGCCGCCCTGGTGGAAGAAATGGCTGCTGCGGCCAGCAGCCTGCAGACGCAGGCACACCAGATGGTGTCTGCCATTGCGCAGTTCAATCTGGGTGGCGCCAGTGCCAGCCCCGGTTTGCCAAACCGGGCGCGTGGGGGCTCCCGCAACCCGGCAATCTCCGGCTGAACGCCCGCGCACTCGCGGGCGCTAGCGGAGCTTCGCCATGGCAGGATCAGCGAAACGGAATGGGCTTGCTCTTGGCTGGCGCGCTTTTTGGAAGCCGTGAATTGAAGAATTCAGCCAATGCCCGCTGGGTGTCGGGATGCAGCCGCCATGCGGTCCAGCCCAGGCCGATACTGCGCAGGTACACGGTGACGTGCGCGTCTTCCAGCGGGTACTGGATGGCGAGGGTGGGGTTGTCCTGCGACATCACCGGGACCCCGCTCCCATTGCTGTCCTGGGGGGCTGGGGTGACTTCGGGCGTCATCTGCGAGCGCAACATGGCCAACTCACGAATCAGATTTTCGATCTCTGGCGCTGTGAGCGTTTTGTTGATTGCCAGGGTGGCCTGCGTGCGGTCGTCGCTCAGTTGCATGGGGCTTTTCCTTCTTTCGCGGGTAGTTGTGAAGGCTCCATTGTGCTGCCTTCGGTCTGCATCCCGCCGAAGGGGCGCAAACATGGGACGCAAGCCTCTGGCCAAACCCGTTTCGGGCGCGCCGCCGCGTGGCTACAATACGGCTGCTGATGAAACTCTGGCACGGCAACTGCCAACCCGGTGTTTTCACAGGCCTCACTGAAATACCGTTGTCCGTCAACGGCTTACAGAAGGCGGGTGTAGTTCAATGGTAGAACGGCAGCTTCCCAAGCTTCATACGAGGGTTCGATTCCCTTCACCCGCTCCAGCCCTCTTCGGCTGATCATCTCCCCCCGTCCTTGCCTTTGCTGTTGTTTTGACCGCGCATGCTGCACGCATGACGGCATGGGCGCGCGCCCATCCGGTAGGGCATGTCAAGCCATTGGCTGACGCCACGCGGCCGCCACCCACGCCACCATGCTGGAACGACCTCCTTTGGAGGGGCACTATCGTGTGAGGAAATGAATGGCTTCCAAAGACAAGAACTCAGCACAGAAACCAGCCGCCAGCAAAAAGCCAAGCACGGCGCAGGAAGGCAAGGACGCCAAGGCACAACGCGAGCTGGGCATCGTCGGGCCGCATGGTGACATGCGGCTGGCCTCGGTCATCATCGAAGGCTATAGCCTCGAGTTGAGCGACGGCGAAGGCTACGTGGGGGATGTCGCCAGCCGCACGGCCTTTCGCCACATGCTCGATGCCTGGCGCAAGCTGTATGCATCCATGGAGGGCAAGGACCCTATGGGCACCAAGCCCACGCGCGAACTCAGCAAACACAAGCTGGATGCGTTGCTGGAGAAAGACGGCGTGGCCGCCCAAGCCATCGAAGCCGCGTCGGAAGACTACGCGATGCAGCTGGCGCACGTGGTGCAGCGATTTCTGAAACACAAGACCTGGCGCGGCGTGGAGCGCATCATCATCGGCGGGGGCTTTCACCAGAGCGAGGTGGGTGGCCGCGCCATCGATGGCACCCGCAAGATCCTCAAGGCCGAAAAGGTGCCCGTGGAGCTGCGCACGCTGCGCCATCATGCGGACGAGGGCGGCCTGATTGGCTGGGTGCATCTGGCGCCCCCCGCGCTGCTGCAAAGCTACGACGCCATCCTGGCGGTGGACATTGGCGGCACCAATGTGCGCTGCGGCATCGTGCAAACCCATTTGCATCGCGCCCCCGATCTTTCGCTGGCCGAGGTGGTGCGCCGCGAGAAATGGGCCCATGCCAACGACGAACCCCTGCGCGACGAACTGGTCGAGGGCATCGCCACGCTGCTCGAAGGCCTGATCGCGTACGCCGAGAAAAAGAAGATCCGCCTGGCGCCCTACATCGGCGTGGCCTGCCCGGGGCTCATCGTGGAAGACGGCTCGCTGGCCGGTGGCACGCAGAACCTGCCGGGCAACTGGGAGAGCACCCGCTTTCACCTGCCTCGCGACCTGTGCGAGCGGCTACCGCACATCGGCGACGGCCGCACCCAGGTGTGCCTGCACAACGATGCAGTGGTGCAGGGCCTGTCTGAAATGCCCTTCATGCAGGACGTGAAGCGCTGGGCGGTGCTGACGGTGGGCACGGGGCTGGGCAACGCGAGCTACACCAACCGCCAGCCACCAGAATTTGAATGATTTTGGCTGCTAGCGCTTAATGGTAAAGCGCTAGAAGCTATAAAATTTGTAGCATTTTGTGGGGCTGCTTATTTCTGAATGTCCCCCAGGCACAGGTACTTGATCTCCACGTAGTCGTCCATGCCGTAGTGCGAGCCTTCGCGGCCCAGGCCCGACTGCTTGACGCCGCCAAAGGGCACGTGCTCGGTGGCCAGAATGCCCACGTTGGCACCCACCATGCCGTATTCCAGCGCCTCGGTCACGCGGAAGATACGGCCCACGTCGCGGCTGTAGAAGTAGCTGGCCAGGCCAAACTCGGTGTTGTTGGCCGCGTCGATGGCTTCCTGCTCGGTCGTGAACTTGAAGACCGGGGCAAAGGGGCCAAAGGTTTCCTCGCGCGCGCAGAGCATGTCGGCCGTGGCGTTGGCGACCACCGTGGGCTCGAAGAACTGGCCGGAGCCCAGGCTGGTGAGGCGCTGGCCGCCGGCCACCACCTGGCCGCCCTTGGCCAGCGCGTCGTCCACGTGGCGCTGCACCTTGGTTAGTGCCGCTTCCTCGATCAGCGGGCCCTGGTTCACC
Organism: Acidovorax sp. LjRoot38; assembly: GCF_964252975.1. Taxonomy (NCBI): domain Bacteria; kingdom Pseudomonadati; phylum Pseudomonadota; class Betaproteobacteria; order Burkholderiales; family Comamonadaceae; genus Acidovorax; species Acidovorax sp. LjRoot38. The sequence continues at coordinate 423,772 of NZ_CAXUPT020000004.1, forward strand.
CCAGCTTCAAAACCGTTGCCCACCTTGGCTGTCTTGACCTTGGCGGCGAACTTGGCCACGAACTCGTCGTACACACCTTCCTGCACATAAAAGCGGTTGGTGCACACGCAGGTCTGGCCCGCGTTGCGGTACTTGCTGGCAAAGGCGCCTTCCACGGCGCTGTCGATGTCGGCGTCGTCAAACACGAGGAAGGGCGCGTTGCCGCCCAGTTCCAGCGACATCTTCTTGACCGTGGGGGCGGACTGCGCCATCAGGATGCGGCCCACTTCGGTGGAGCCCGTGAAGCTGATGTGGCGCACCACGTCGCTCGCGCACAGCACCTTGCCGATGGCGATGGAGTTGTCGCTGTCTGCGGGCAGGATGTTGAACACACCGGCCGGAATACCCGCGCGGATGGCCAGCTCGGCGGCGGCCAGGGCTGTGAGTGGTGTCAGCTCGGCTGGCTTGATGACCACGGGGCAGCCCGCAGCCAGCGCAGGCGCGACCTTGCGGGTGATCATGGCCAGCGGGAAGTTCCATGGCGTGATGGCCGCGCACACGCCGATGGGTTGCTTGAGCACCAGCAGGCGGCGGTTGTTGTCAAACTGGGGCAGGGTCTCGCCGTTGATGCGCTTGGCCTCTTCGGCAAACCATTCCACAAAACTCGCGCCGTAGGCCACTTCGCCCTTGGCTTCGGCCAGGGGCTTGCCTTGTTCGGCGGTCATGATGCGGCCCAGGTCGTCCTGATTGGCCATGAGCAGGTCGAACCACTTGCGCAAGATGATGCTGCGCTCCTTGGCGGTCTTGGTCTTCCAGGCAGGCCAGGCGGCGTTGGCGGCGGCAATGGCGGCTTCTGCGTCTTTCGGGCCCAGGTTGGCCACGTCCGCCAGCTTGAGGCCCGTGGCCGGGTCGTTCACATCAAAACGGCTGCTTCCCGCCACCCACTGGCCGTTGATCAGGCCATCGGTCTTGAGCAGGCTGGGGTCGTTGAGTTGGGCGAGGGGGGATGTCTTCATGTCCATGGGATGGTCCTTGAGAAAGGGGGCTAAACGTGGGCAGATCGAGGTTCACGCACGAAGCGGCAGCGGGCATTGTCAGCCGCCTGGGCGACGGCCGCATGTCGCCGATGTGAACTCCCGGGCGGCAAGGGGCATATCAGGCACGGCGACCGCGCAGCCACTCCAGCGCCAGCAGCAAGCTGGTGGTGAACAGGATGAGCAGCGTGGCCACGGCGGCAATGGTGGGCGAGATGTTCTCGCGGATGCCGTTGAACATCTGGCGCGGCAGTGTGGACTGGTCGGCACCGGCCAGGAAGAGGGTGACCACCACTTCATCAAACGACGTGGCAAACGCAAACAGCGCGCCGGAGATCACGCCCGGTGCAATCACAGGCAGCGTGACGCGAAAGAAAGTGTTGAACGGCGTCTCACCCAGGCTTAGCGAGGCACGCACGAGGTTGTGGTTGAAGCCTGCCAGAGTCGCCAACACGGTGGTCAGCACAAAAGGTGCGCCCAGGGCGGCGTGCACGATGATGAGCCCGAAGTAGCTGTCGGCCAGGCCCAGCGGCGCAAAGTACAGGTAGGTGGCCACGCCCACGACGATGATGGGCACCACCATGGGCGCAATCAGGATGCTCATGAGCAAGCCCTTGAATCGGAAGTCGGCGCGCGACAGCCCCACCGCCGCCAGTGTGCCCAGGGCCGTGGCGATCAACGTGGCGGCCGGGGCCACGATAAAGCTGTTGCGCGTGGCGCGCGCCCACTCGGCGGATTCGAACAGGTTGCGGTACCACTTGAGCGACCAGCCGTGAATGGGGTAGGCCAGGAATGAACTCTCGGAGAACGACAGCGGCACCATCACCAGGATGGGGGTCAGCAGGAACACGAGCACGGCCACGCACAGGGCGCGCACCGCCCACCAGCCGAGCTTGTCGGCCAACGTGGCGTACAGTGGGAATTGGGGCAGAAGATGGCGCATGGTGAGTGTCATTTGAAGCGGTTAGCCCAGGCTCAATTCGGCTTTGCCGAACCGGCGGTACACGCCGTAGAGCAGTAAGGTGGCGACCAGCAGCAGGGCGCCCAGCGCGCAGGCCATGCCCCAGTTCACTTCGACGTTGGTGTAGCGGGCGATGTAGTAGCTCAGCATCTGGTCGTCGGCCCCGCCCAGCAGCGCGGGGGTGACGTAGTAGCCGATGGCCAGAATGAAAACCAGCAGCGCCCCAGCACCAATGCCCGGGTAGGTTTGGGGCACATACACCCGAAAGAACGCGGCGATGGGCGAGCTGCCCAGCGACACCGCAGCGCGCAGGTAGGTGGGTGGCACGCTTTTCATCACGCTGTACAGCGGCAGGACCATGAAGGGCAGCAGGATGTGCACCATGGCAATCACCACGCCCGTGCGGTTGAACAGCAGTGGCAAAGGCTCGGCAATGGCGCCCAGGCCCATCAACCCCCGGTTGACCAGCCCCTCGGACTGCAGCAGCACGATCCATGCGGCCACGCGCACCAGGATCGACGTCCAGAACGGCACAAGGACCAGAATCATCAGCACATTGGCCTGGCGTGCGGGCAGCGAGGCCAGCCACCAGGCCAGCGGGTAGCCCAGCAGCAGGCACAGCACCGTAACCACAAAGCTGATGTGAAAGGTGCGCAGCAGGATGCCGCCAAACGCGCGCTGCTCCTCGGGCATGCGTTCGACCTGGCCAAGCGCATCGCGCTGCAGGTCCACCGAGGCGAGCAGGTAGTCGGGCGTCCAGCGCGCCCCGTTTTTGGCAATGGCACGCCAGAAAGGCGCTTCGCCCCAGCGTGCATCCTTGTCGATCAGCTGGTCGCGGATGGACTCGGGCGTGCCCTGCAGGGGCAGGGCGCGGAAAGCGCCCATCACCATCGAACGTGCTCCAGGCACTTCCGAGTTCAGCCTGCGCGCCAGGGCACCTGCATCAGAGCTGTCGGGCAGGCGGGCCAGGTCTTTGATCAGCGCGGCATAGGCAGCGGGGTTTGGTGCCTCATGGCGGTCCCAGCCATGCAAGGCCTCGATGGTCGCGGGCAGCGTGTTGGCGACCTCGGGGTTCTCCACGCCGCGCTGCAGCAGCGCGGCAATGGGGACCAGCAGCGTGAGCAGCAAGAACACCAGCAAGGGCAGGGTCAGGGCAAAGGCCCGCCATTTGCGCCGCGCTTCGGCACGCGACAGCGCCTTGCGCAGTGCGCCGGGTCCGTGGGCGTCCAGCGCAAGCGCGGCGGGGGCGATGGCAGAAGAGGCTTGCATGGTGTCTTGTGCTCCGAGGGTGCGGTTTTCTGACTTATTGGGTGGCCCAGGCTGCGAAGCGTTTCTCCAGCGCCTCGCCCTGGTCGGCCCAGAAGCTCACGCCGAACTGGATGGCTTCCTTGGCGTTGCTCGCCGAGGTAGGCAGATCGTCCAGCACCTTCTTGTCCAGCTTGGCGAGGGCCGTGGTGTTGGCCGGACCATAGGCGATGTTCTGCGCGTAAGCAGCCTGGTTGGCCGTCTGCATGGTGTAGGCGATGAACTTCACCGCCGCGTCCTTGTTCGGCGTGCCCTTGGGGATGGCCCAGTAGTCCAGGTCATAGATGCCGCCGGGCCAGTAGATCTTGAGATTGCGGCCTTCGCGGTTGGCCGCGTCGATGCGGCCGTTGAACACGGTGGTCAGCACCACGTCGCCCGCCACCAGGAACTGCGGCGCCTGGGCACCTGCTTCCCACCATTGAATGTTGGGCTTGAGTTCGGTCAGCTTCTTGAAGGCGCGGTCGGCACCGTCTTTGGTGGCCAGCACCTTGTACACATCGGCGGGCTTCACGCCATCGGCCATCAGCGCGAATTCGAGGTTGTAGCGCGCACCCTTGCGCATGCCGCGCTTGCCAGGGATCTTCTTGGTGTCCCAGAAGTCGGCCCAGCTCGTGGGGGCGGTCTTGAGCTTGTCGCCGTTGTAGGCCATGACGGTGGACCACACGAAGATGCCCACGGCGCAGTCGGACACCGCAGCGGGCAGTAGGTCTGACTTGCTCACGATCTTGCTGTAATCGAGTTTTTCATACAGGCCCTCGTCGCAGCCGCGTGCAGCGTCTGGTGACTCCAGCTCCACCACGTCCCAGGTCACCTTCTTGGCCTCGACCATGGCCTTGATCTTGGCCTGCTCGCCGTTGTATTCCACGGCCACGATCTTGTTGCCCAGCTTTTCATAGGGCTCGTAGAACGCCTTTTTCTGCGCGTTGGCGTTGGCGCCACCAAAGTTCACGACGGTCAGTTGCTGCTGCGCGAAGCTGGGAAGTGCCAGGCAGGCGGCCAGAGAGGCGCAGGCTATAAGGCTCTTTTTCATGGTGCAGTTTTTCCTTAGGGTTGTGGAGGAACAGGGGACGGGAAAAGGGTGTGGCTGTGCCGGTGGTCAGACCACGTAAATGCGCGTGGAGACCGGGGGGAACTCCAGCAGCACGGCATCACCCGGCTGTGGATGGGGGTTGCTAGCGGACGAAGCCAGCGCCACCTTCACCGTGGCGGGCTCTTGGCCATGGCCCAGGTCGCACATCAGGCGCAGGTGGTCGCCGTAGTAGATGGCGCGCGCCACCGTGGCGGGAATTGCCGAGGTTTTGGGGTACTCGGAATGCGCATGCAGCACGATGCGTTCGGGCCGAACACAGGCATGCACGGCAGAGCCCAGTGCGGCCTGGTTCACGTTCACACCCGGCAACAGGTAGCCGCCTGGCAGCTGGATGGCGGTGTCGGCGCCCGCGCCTTGCAGGGTGCCCGAAAGCACCGTGTTGTCGCCCACAAAGCCGGCCACGAATCGGTTGGATGGCGCTTCGTACAGGGTTTCCACATCGGCGAGTTGCTGAATGACCCCTTCGTTGAACACCGCCACGCGGTCGCTCATGGTCAGGGCCTCGCCCTGGTCGTGGGTCACGTAGACAAAGGTCACGCCCAGCTGGCGGTGCAGTTCTTTCAGCTCGATCTGCATATGCTCGCGCAGCTGCTTGTCCAGCGCGCCAAGGGGCTCGTCCATCAGCACCAGCTGGGGGTTGAACACCAGGGCGCGGGCCAGCGCCACGCGCTGCTGCTGGCCGCCCGACAGGCGCGTGGGCAGGCGGTCGGCCATGCCGGTCAGGCGAACCATGTCCAGCGCCTTCTTCACACGCTCGGCCTGTTCGGCCTTGGGCACCTTGCGCACGGTAAGCGGGTAAGCCACGTTCTGACCCACGGTGAGGTGGGGGAACAGCGCGTAGTTCTGGAACACCATGCCAAAGTTGCGCTTGTGGGGCGGCGTGCCGGTGATCTGCTTGCCATCGAGTAGGATGTCGCCCGCAGTAGGGGACTCAAACCCCGCCAGCATCATCAGTGTGGTGGTCTTGCCCGAGCCCGAGGGCCCGAGGAGGCTCAGGAATTCACCGCGCTGGATGTCCAGGTCTAGCGAGCGCACCACCAGTTGTTCACCGTCGTACGTCTTTTGCACACCGCTGAAGCGGACCAGGGGCTCTGCTGATGGGTTCATGGTTGGGGGCACCTTGTAAGCAGAATGAAGGTCGGGTCGCATGTCAGCCCAGCGCGGCAAAGCTGTCGGCCAGGATGGCCAGGCCCTCTTCGAGCAGCTCGTTGGAGGCGGTCAGCGGCACCAGGATGCGGATCACGTTGCCATACGTTCCGCACGACAGCAGGATGAGCCCGCGCTTGGCGGCTTCGGCGACGACTTTCTTGGTCAGTGCGGCGTCGGGGCGGTGGACATCACCGTCTTCGAACACCTCGATCGCCACCATGGCACCCAGGCCGCGCACATCGCCGATGGCGGGGACTGTGGCGGCCATTTCTTTCAGTGCCCTGACCAGCAGCGCACCCATGTCCTGGCTGCGGGCCAGCAGGTTTTCCTTTTCAAACGCATCGATCACCGCCAGCGCTGCGGCACAGGCCACGGGGCTGCCCGCATAGGTGCCACCCAGGCCACCGGCTGCAGGGGCGTCGATGACGTCGGCGCGGCCCACCACGCCAGACAAGGGGAAGCCGCCTGCCAGTGATTTGGCAGTGGTGATGAGGTCGGGCGCCACGGGCCATTGCTCGCATGCAAACCAAGTGCCGGTGCGGCCAGCGCCGGTCTGCACTTCGTCAGCGATCAGCAGGATGCCGTAGCGGTCTGCCAGGGCCTTGAGGCCGGTGACGAATTCGGGTGGCGCCACGTAGAAGCCGCCTTCGCCCTGCACGGGCTCAAGGATGAAGGCTGCCACACGCTCGGGCTCGATGTCGTTCTTGAAGATCAGCTCCACTGAATGCAGGGCCTGCTCCACGCTGACGCCATGCAGCGCGTTGGGGAACAGGGCGTGGTACATCTCGCCAGGGAAGGGGCCGAACCCGATCTTGTAAGGCGCGACCTTGCCGGTAAGGCCCAGCGTGAGGTTGGTGCGGCCGTGGTAGCCGCCCGTGAAGGCGATCACGCCGGGGCGTTTGGTGTAGGCGCGGGCGATCTTGATGGCGTTTTCCACAGCCTCGGCGCCCGTGGTGAGCAGCAGGCTCTTCTTGGCAAACGCGCCGGGGGCCAGGGTGTTCAGGCGCTCGCACACTTCCACGTAGGGCTCGTACGCCACCACCTGGAAGCAGGTGTGGGTGTACAGCTCCAGCTGGGCTTTGACTGCAGCGATCACTCCGGCGTGCAGGTGGCCGGTGTTGAGCACGGCGATGCCACCGGCAAAGTCGATGAAGCGGCGGCCCTCCACATCCCACAGCTCGGCGTTAAGCGCCTTCTGTACGAAGAGTTCATGGGCCTGACCCACGCCCCGGGCCACAGCGGCATGGCGGCGGGTGAGGAGGGCGGCGTTGGTGAAGTGGCGGTCTTGCTGCATGGCGGTGGGCGGGTGGGTTGAACACGAAATGAAGGAATGGGCGAATTCTGGAATTCGCGCCACGGCCCGTCCATGTACACCGGCATGCTGTTTTGCGCGCACTGTGCAGGTCCTCCATCCTGTACAGGCAATCCCTGATTTGGTGTGCGCCAACACGGTGCACAATGCAGCCCCTTTTGCGCAGCCGTAGTGCAATCCCCCACGCTGATCTGCAGGAAAACCGGGCACCCGGGGGATTGAAGGGTCTTGTATCGGGATGCAGCGGCGGGCCGCTTGCCATCTTCCAAAACAGTGCGTAAGAACCTGTTCAAAATCTTTTCAGGGACCGCATTGGAGTGCCATCGTGATGGACGTGGAAGCTTCGGATGCGCCGCATGGGCTCATGCCCATGCAAGCAGCTGAGCCGTCCAATCGCCCGATTTCACTCCAACCCTGCGGGCAAGTGCCTTGCCGGGCGGTCTGCGGCGTTGCGGCGCTTGCTGATAGCCAAGCTATCAACTGCGCACCGCGCCTTGCATCCCATCCCGGCAAGGTACTTGTGCGACCCTGAAAAGATCTTGAACAGGTTCTAAGAACAAAAAAGGCCTCGCAGCGTGCTGCGAGGCCTCTGCTGGCCGTAACGAGAACGCTCTGCTACCGGGCGCACACCCCGGTCGTTGCAGCCGCCCCGGTCACCATGGTGTTGTTCGTGACCACACTGTTCGGTGCAATCACGCGCACCACCGTGCTGCCCGCGTGGGGTGTGGGGAAACATGCAATGTTGTTACGCACCACAGCGTTTCCATCGGGTACATCGCCATTCTGGAATTCGGTGTGGCCCACATTGATGGCTGTCTGAAACGTCGTCTGCGTATTGATGATGACGTTGCCCTCAATCACGATCCCGGGTGCCGACTGCACTGCCATGCCCGTGTTGCCGGCGTTGATGAGTGTGTTGTTGCGCACCACGAAGTTGCGGAACCATTCGGCCGAGTCATACCCCTGCGTGATCGACATCTCCCAGCAGCCATCCGTCGCAGCATCCTGCTCAATCCGGTTGCCCTCAATCAGTACGCCGTCCATCTGGCCGTGGAAGGTCATGTTGCCCCCTTGGCAGATGCCATTGACCACCGAGTTGCGGATGTAGCGGTTGTTGCGCAAGGTGACGTTGGTTCCACTCAGTCCATGGCTGCCCGACAGGTAGGTGCCGTGGTTGAAGCCGCTGCCGCTGAAGTTGTTGGCCTCGATCAGGTTGCCTTCGATCACGCTGTTGCGGAACTGGCCCAGGATGCCCATGCTTCCGTTGTGATGGATGTGGTTGTTGCGGATCAGCACGTTGTTCACACCGTGGGGAGCGCGTGCCTGCGAGTGGATGGCAATCTGGAAGCCGGATATCTCCACGTTCTCAATCACGATGTCGCGGACATTGCCACTCAGCCAGAAGCCCCAGGCCGAGTTGTTGGAGCCGTGGAGTCGCAAATTGCGGAACACGTAGCCGCCGTCGTTGGAGGTGTTGGCATAGCGCCCTCCCAGCTCAAAGGGCGCGATGGCATTGTTGTTGGTGTTGAGGAGGGGGGCGGGCCCTGCGCCATACGCATCGAAGGTGAGGGGCGCGTCTGCGCGGACGTTCATGTTCTCGAACGTGGTGACACCCACTACCCAGGCACCGCCGCGCGCAAAAAGCAGTGCTGTGCCCGCAGGCAGTGTGTTGACATTGATCCCCGTGAGGTTCTGCTTGGGTGCCGCCTGCGTGCCGGGGTTGGAATTGCTCCCTGGCACGCAACCGGTGGCGGCGCCCGCCTGGCAGTCCGAGAAGTAGTACGTTACGGAGCCCCCGGGCGTCGGTGCTGGCGGAGGCGCCGGTGGAGCCGGCGGTGCCGGAGGCGTTGGCGGTGGGGCGGGCGGGGCGGGCGTTGGGACGGGGCTGCTGACGTAGCACGCCTTTTTCACCTGCCGCAGGGGGTCGCCAAAGGTGGCGTTGTTGCACATCACGTTGTTGGTGAATGCGCGCGCGGCAGTCCAGGTGGTGCCAGCCCCATAGACCACCTTGGCCGTACCGGTAAAGCTGCATTGCTGCCCCTCGACGGCACACAAGGTGTAGCCCGGTGGCGGTGCTGTCAGCACGGGATCGGGCGCAGGAGCTGGCGACGGTGCGCTGGCATAACAAGCCTTTTGCACACCCCACAGGGGGTCGCCAAAGGTGGCGTTGCTGCAACTGACACCGTTGGTGAAACTGCGGGGGCTGGTCCAGGTCGTGCCTGCTCCATAGACCACGTTGGCTGCGCCGCTGAAGCTGCATTTCTGTCCCTCGACGGCGCACGGCTTGTAGCCTGCCGGTGGGGTGTGGGCCGCCTGCGCCAGTGCAGGGCCTGTGGCTGTGCCCAGGCATAGACCCAAGGCAATGGCCCATGGCCTGGGTTGAAAAATCCGTGAAGAGTTGAGTTCAGATGTTCGTGTCAGCATGGGTGTCCCTCGGTGTGTTGGGTATTGGTTTTCAAACCCGATTTGCGGTCACCGATGCCAATCGAGTTGGGGGGCAAGCCTATCGCTGGGGCATGGGTGTGTGCGCATTGCGGCGGCGGAAAAGGGACGGGCGGTGGATGCAATCCGACAGCCGCTGCATCGGACAAAAGACTGAATACCGCCCATCGGTTGGGCACTACCGTTCACGGTCTGCGGGCCTTTTCGAGCGCGGCATCATCAACGCGCAAGACATCCCACAGCCCTGCAAATCGCTGGAGACCGCTGCCCCAGGGTAGGTGGGGCTGACGGACAATAGGGGCATCCCGGCCGGACCGGATGCGGGTTCCGTGGTGGTACCTCCAGGCACGCGTCGCTGTTGACGGGAGCACACTGTGCAGGTGCCCCGTCCTGTACAAGCAATCCCTGAGTTCGCGGGTGTTGGCCCGGTGCACAATTTGGCCCCTTTCCCTGTTCTTTTGATGCTCACTCTCAGCCCGGATCTTCAGACACCGCTGGTCAGCCAGATCGTTGATGGCCTGCGGGGTCTCATCGCTGGCCAGGTGCTCAAACCTGGTGCCAAGCTCCCCTCCATCCGCGCCTTTGCGGCAGCCCACGGCGTGAGCGTGTTCACCGTGGTCGAGGCCTACGACCGCCTGGTGGCGCAGGGCTGGCTGGTGTCGCGCGCCAATGCAGGTTTTTTTGTGAAGCGACGGGGCGATGAGGGCGCGTCGCCCGGTACTGGTGCGCCCGAGCGGCCGGTGCCCCGTTTTGATGCGCGCTGGTACCTCAAACAAATTTTTGAAAACCGCAACCTGCCCATGAAACCCGGCTGCGGCTGGTTACCTCACGACTGGCTGTTTGGCGATGCGGTCAAACGCAGCATGCGTCAGCTGTCGTCCGACGGGCCCGAGCTGGATGGCTATGGCCTGCCCCACGGCCACATGGCGCTGCGCATGGTGGTGGCCGAGTCGCTGGCCGAACACCATCTGGCGGTGGACGCCGACCAGGTGCTGCTGACCCAGGGCTCCAGCCAGGCACTGGACCTGGTGGCGCGCCGCATGGTCAAGCCTGGTGACGTGGTGCTGGTGGACGACCCGGGTTACCCCAACCTGTTGTTCATGCTTCGCTTTGCAGGAGCCCAGGTGGTGGGTGTGCCGCGCACCGCCACCGGCTACGACCTGCCGGCGCTAGAGGCCCTGCTGGCCGAGCACAAGCCCACGGTGTTCTTCACGCAGCCGCGTCTGCAAAGCCCGACCTGTTCGGTGGCATCGGTGGCGCACTTGCACCGGCTGCTGCAACTGGCCGAGCAGCACCACTTCATGCTGGTAGAGAACGACATCTATGCCGACATGGACCCTGGTGTGCGCCCCTCGCTGGCCAGCCTGGACCAGCTCAACCGTGTGATCTACCTGGGCAGTTTCTCCAAGACGATTTCGCCCAACCTGCGCACCGGCTTTCTGGCGGCGCGGCGCGATCTGCTCGATGAGCTGGTGCAGCTCAAGATGATCTCGGGCCTGACCTCGTCAGAGATCACCGAGCGCATCACCTTTGGCGTGGTGACCGATGGGCGCTGGCGCAAGCACCTCAAGTCCCTGCGCGAGCGGCTGGCCGAGGCACACCGCACGGTGGGGCGACGCTTGCTGAACCTGGGGTTCGAGCTGTTTCACGAGCCCGAGGCGGGCATGTACCTGTGGGCGCGCCATCCTGATCTGCCCGACAGTGCCGAGCTGTCGAAGGAAGCCACGGGTGCGGGCATCATGCTCGGCCCCGGTCAGCTGTTTTTGGTGGAGCCGCGCCCCACGGGCTGGCTGCGGTTTAACGTGGCGTTCAGCCAGGACGAGCGTCTGTGGCGCTTTCTGGAGCAGCGCATTCTGCTGGGCCAGCAAGTGTCGGAATAGGCCTGCTGTTGCCGCTGCTGGGGTGAAAAATTTAGGCCATTTTGGCCGCCAGCGCTTAGTGGTAAAGCGCGATAAGCTATAAAAATTAGAGCAATTGCCCTTTGGAACTGAGGCTGTCCGCGCGGTTGCAGGCGCTGTGTGCGTGGTGGCGCGTGCTACCGGTCAATGATGCGCCGCGCAAACCGCTCCAGATACTCCATCAACTGCTCCGCGCCGGCAATGGCCTGGGCTTCGTCGCCACTGGCAATGCCCTGCGCCAACTGCATGTGCGCGCGGGCGCCCTCTGACACCTCACCTTCGTGCTGGTAGGCATACCAGAATCGGCGGCACTGCACGATGAGCGGTTGCACGCATTTGACGGCCGAGTGGTTCTGGCTGGCCTGGTGGGTGACGAGGTCCAGTTCATGGTCGGCCAGCATGTAGTCGTCGAGGTGGCCGCGCGCTGCGGCCTGCACCATGTTTTCCGCACAACGCACGATGGCCTGGCGCTGCGGCGCCGTGGCGCGGCGTGCGGCGTTGGAGGCCAGCAGGCGCTCCAGCACGCGGCGGGTCTGGATCACGTCCAGGTGATCGGCCAGGTCGATGTGCGACACCAGCAGCCCGCGCCGGGGCTGCTGCACGATGAGCCCGATGGACACCATGCGCAGCAGTGCCTCGCGCACCGGCGTGCGGCCCAGGCCCGTGCTCTCGGCGATCTCGGCCTCCACCACGGGGCTGCCGGGCTGCAGCTGCAGCGTGGAGATCATGGTCTCGATGGCGTCGTAGGCCACGTCCGCCGCGCGCCGCTTGGGCGCGGGGTCTTGCTGGGGGGAGGGGCGGCGGAGTGTCATCGGGCGTGAAGGACGTTGCGGGAGGCCGCATCTTATGGGATGCGGCCCCGGTGACCCTTGCGGACTGTCAGAGGCTTGCGCCCGCCTTGCGCAGCTCGGCAATCTGCGGCGCCTTGGGCAGCCACAGCTTGTCGAACTCCTGGATGATGCCGTCGGGGTTGAACGACGATGCCGTCTTGAAGGCGATGGACGTGCCCTTGAACTTCTCGATCAGCCCGGCCTCGGTGGTCACGATGTCGTTGATCTGCGCATCCAGCGACTGGGCCACCAGCTTGCGGATGATGTCCTTGTCCTTGGCATCCAGCCCCTGCCAGATGCGGCCGGAGACCAGCGGCGCGAACGGCATGAACAGGGCGTTCATCTGCAGCAGGGTCTTGGCTACCTTGTCGAAGCGCTGGTTCCACGAGAACTCGATGTCCGCCTCCAACCCATCCACCTGGCCGTTGCTCATCGCGTCGAACACTTGCGGCGTGGGGATGGGCGTGGGGGCGGCGCCCAGCATTTGGTAGAAGTCGCGGTACACGGGCGTGGGGTTGATGCGCAGCTTCATGCCCTTGATGTCGGTGGGCACGGCGATGTCCTTGGTGGAGAACACGGCGCGCATGCCGGTGATGCCCCAGCCCAGGCCGATGGTGCCGGTCTCGCGCGGCAGCACTTCGAGCAGTTTGGTGGCAGATGGGTGTTTGACGAGTTTGGCCACGGCAGGCGTGGAGCGCACCAGGTACGGAGCATTGATCGCCGCGATGCTGGACACGCGCGAGCCGAGCTCGGCCGCCTGGATCCAGCCCATGTCGAGCGCGCCGGACTGCAGCTGCTGCATCATCGCCGCTTCGTTGCCCAGCTGGCCCGAGTGGAAGACCGTGACGCTCAGTCGGCCATCGGTTTCCTTCTTGAGTGCCTCGCCAAACTGCAGCGCGGCGCGGTTCCAGGAGTGGCCCGCAGGCGTGATCAGCCCCAGGCGAAACTCCTTGGCATCGGCTGCACGTACCAGCGCTGGAAAGCCCAGCCCCGTGACGGTGGCAGCGGCCACGGCGTGGCGCTGGATGAAGTGGCGGCGGGTGACAGTGTGGGCGGGCGTGGTCGTCATGGTGAACTCCGTGTGAAAGAACCTTGGGAGGGGGACGGGGGATCTGTTGCTCGGCGGGCTACTTGAGCAAACCGAGCGACAGGCTGGGGAACAGCGACAACATCACCAGCGCCACGCAGCTGATGATGAAAAACGGCAGCGTGACGATGAACATCTTTCCTGGCTTGGCCCCGGTGACGGCCGACGCGACAAAGAAGCTCAGGCCCACGGGCGGAGTCATCAGCCCCAGCACCAGGTTGACGACGATCACCACACCAAAGTGGCGCGGGTCAATGTGATAGACCTCGGTGGCAATCGGCAGCAGGATGGGGGCGGTCATGATGAGACCGGGGATGCCGTCGATCACCGTGCCGATGACCAGCAGGATCACGTTGGTGAGCAGCAAAAAGGTGACCGGATCGTGTGCCACGGTCTGCACCCAGGCGGCCACCATCTGCGGCACCTTGCCGTAGATCAGCAGCCACGAGAACACGGCCGCCGCCGCCACCAGAAACAGCACGATGGCCGAGTAAATGGCCGAGCGCAGCAGGATGGCGGGCATGGCGTTGAAGCGGAACTCCTTGGTCACATAGCGACCCACCAGCGCCGATACCAGCGCACCCACGGCGGCAGATTCGGTCGGGTTGGCCAGGCCACTGAGGATGGAGCCCACGATGATGATGGGGATCAGCAGCGTGGGGCTGGCCTGCACCACGGTGCGCGCGCGCTGGGCCAGCGTGCGCTTTTCGCTGCGCGGGTAGTTGTAGACAAAGCCCATGAGCGCGATCACGACAAAGAACAGCACGGTGAGCAGCACGCCGGGCAGGATGCCTGCAATCAGCATGTCGCCTACGGCCACCTGGGCCAGCACGCTGTAGACCACAAACATCACCGAGGGCGGAATGATGGGCCCCAGCATGCCGCCATACACCGTGAGGCCGGCTGCAAAGGTCTTGTCGTAGCCCTGCTTTTCCATCTCGGGCACCATCACCTGCGACATGATGGCCACCTGCGCCGTGGCGGAGCCGATGATGGACGACACCAGCATGTTGGCCAGGATGTTCACATAGGCCAGCCCGCCTTTGACCGAGCCGACAAAGGCCATGGCCAGGTCCACCAGCCGCCGCGTGATGCCGCCGCTGTTCATGATCTCGCCGATCAGGATGAACAGCGGAATCGCGATGAGCCCGTAGCTGTCCACTCCACCGAACATCTGCATCGGAAACGACTGGAACAGCACCGGGCTTCCGATGCTGACGATGTAGACCATGCCTGCCAGACACAGGCAGACCCCGATGGGCACACCCACCAGCAACGCGGCAAGGAAAAACAGGGTGGTGATCATGGTGGGGTCCTGGTGTAGAGGTCAGTCAGTTCACGGCGTCGGCGCTGACCACGTCGAAGCCTGAGTGCGTCACACGCTCTGCGACACCCATGTCTTCGAGCAGGTTGGCCAGTGCATGCAAACTGAAGGTGGCGGAGAAGATCGGCAGGATCAGCTGCAGCACCCAGGTGGGCCAGTTCAGCGTCTGGGTGCGCTCGGTGTAGATGAAGTTGAAGCTCTCGGCCGCAAACTCCTTGGCGTCAAAGCCGTAGCGCGCAATGCCGATGGGGTCCATCCACATCCAGCACATCGCCAGCATGGCCAGGCCAAACAGCAGCACGCCGCAGGTGGCTGCCACCTTGAACGCCTGGGCACCCCGCGCGCCGAGGTGGTCGGTCAGCATGGTCACGGCAAAGTCCATGCGCAGCCGCGTCATGACCGAGGCGCCCACAAAGGTCAGCCAGACCACCGTGTAGACCGCCGCCTCGTCCACCCAGTAGATCGGCATGCCGGTGTAGCGCGTGACCACGTTGAGCAGGATCAGCAGCACCAGCAACGTCATGAGGGCGGTGAGCAGGTGCCGCTCCATGCGCAGAACCTGCGTGGACAGCGCCAGCACCCAGCGGACGGGAGCGCGCGGCGCCGGAGATTGCGGGGCGGGTGGACTGTTGGGCGTGGGCATGATGGGGTTCCTGGGGAGGAGGGCGCGGCGATGAAAGAAAAAGCCTTGTACTTTTTAATATCTAACAAATATATTTAAAAGCAAGATGGATGCCTGCTGGGTGCGGGTAAGCCCTGAAAGGAAGGACGGGGGAAAACGGCTGCGCGCGCGTCAGCCCGAGGGAGTTGCGGGCCCGCGCTGAGCGCTGGTGGTGGGCGCGGGCGTGCAGGCGGCCAGCGTGCCAATGCGTGTGGGCGCCAGCAGATGCCGTGGGGGCGCAGGCGTCCAGCCAAACAGGTGCTGTGCGGCAGCGCCGCAAATGCGGCCCTGGCACGCGCCCATGCCGCAGCGGGTGTGGAGCTTGGCATCGATCCAGCCGTCGCGATCGGCCAGTGCAGCGTAGGGCACGTCTTCGCAGCGGCACACCAGGGTGCCGGGTTGCGCCAGGGTTTTGAGTGCTTTGTTCAGTGGAAAAGAAGCGTGCAGCGCCTGCGCAAAGCCCTCCCAGCGTGCCAGTTGCGGGCGCAGCGCCTGGGCCTGTTGCACCTGTCCCGCTGCCACATGTCCTGCCATGGCGCCCTGAACCAGTGCACGTTCGCTGCCGCCAAAGCCGGTGGCTTCACCCGCGGCGAACACACCGGGCACGCTGGTGCGCATGTGGGCATCGACAGCCAGGCCCTGGCCACCGCTGAGCGGCCCGCCCAGTGTGCAGCCCAGCATCTGTCCCAGGTGGGTGTTGGGCACCAGCCCGAACCCGCAGGCCACGCGGTCGCAAGCCATGGTTTCTTCGGCGTGTTGGCCTTTGCGCAGCCTCACTGTTTGCACCTGCGTGGTGCCTTGGACTTCCAGCACATGCCTGCTGGCGCGCAACTGTGCGTGAAGCAGCGTGAGGGCTTGCAACGCCTTGGCAGGCCAGCGCGGCAGTTGCGCTGCAAAGCCAGCGAGCGCGCTCCATGGCGCCTGCTCCGCCACGCGCACCACGGTGGCACCCGCTTTGTTGGCGGTGGCGGCAGCGGCCAGCAGCAGAGGGCCTGTGCCTGCAATGACGATGCGCTGGCCGCGCACGTCGAGCCCTGCCTTGATGAGGGCCTGCAAGGCGCCTGCACCCGTCACACCGGGCAACGTCCAGCCCGGAAATGGCAGCAGCAGCTCGCGGGCTCCGGTGCACAGGATGATGCGGTGGCTGTGCTGCGTCCAGCCCCGGTCTGCGTCTTCCAGCAGCAGGGTAGGGGCCTTGTCGCTGGGTTGGGAATCACCCAGGCCCACCACGCGGGTGCCAGGCAGCAGGCGGATGTTGGTGTGCCGGGCCAGCGCCGCGCGGTGCTGTTGCGCCAGGGCGGGCAAGACCACCTGGGGGCCGTCGCGCCAGATTTGCCCACCGGGCTGCGGGTTGTCGTCCACGATGGTGATCGCTGCCCCGCCGGGCGCGGCAGCGAGGGCAGCCGCCAAACCTGCGGGGCCCGCGCCGATGATGAGGATGTCGCAGCGCTCGTGCGCCGAGTGTTGCTCGGTCATGGGTGGGGTCACGGGCTGGTTCATGGTGTGGCGCTCCCGGGTGCTGTGCCGACATCGGTGTGAATCGACATGCCCTCGGTGCAGACCGTCTGGCACGCCAGGCGGGTGCGGCCGTGGATGCGGACCCTGCATTCGTGGCACACACCCATGCCACACAGCGGCGCCCGTGGCTCGCCAGTGATGGAAGTGCGCGTGGTGCCTGGAGTTTGCTGCGCCAGCGCGGCGGCGACGCTGGTCCCTGCGGGCACTTGCAGTGGTGTGCCATTCACCACGATGTGCACCAGGGCGGGTGTTCTGGATGCGGTCATGGTGTGCTCAGGCCTGCAAAGCGTGCAGGGGCATAGGGCGTGGGGTCGATCGCCGGGGTGCACCCTGCGATCTGGGCCGCCAGCAACTGCGCGGTGGCCGGGGCGGTGGTCACCCCCAGTCCTTCATGTCCCACGGCCAGCCACAGGTGCGGGTGTTCGGGGTGCGCGCCAATCAGCGGCAGGCTGTCAGGCGTGGCGGCGCGAAAGCCGGTCCAGGTGCGGATGGCGTTGAGGTCGGCCAAGCCTGGCAGGTAGTCGAGTGCCCGTTGCAGCATGCGCGCCATCACGGCGTTGTTGACGGCGAGGTCGGTGGTGTCGAACTCGCGCGACGAGCCGATCAGCAACTGCCCTGTGGGCCGGGGCTGCACGTTGAAGGCCACGGAGGTACCGTCGCTGTGGTGCGCTCTGGTGATGTAGCCCAGCTCCACCAGCTGGTGGTGCACGGTGCCTGGGTAGCGGTCGGTGATGACGAGGTGGCCCTTCTTGGGCCGCAACGGCAGGCCGGGGCACAGCTGCGGGGCCTGGATGCCGCCGGCCAGCACGATGGCGCCTGCGCTGCGCTGGCTTCCGTCGCGCAGGGTGACGGTGTGGCCGTCGATCTGCATCGCTTCAGCTTGCTCCAACACAAGGTGTCCGTGGGCTGCGGCCCGGTCCAGCAGCCACTGGGCTGCGCGCGGGGCGTAGACCACGCTATCCCCCTGCACCTTGAGCGCACCCGCCAGACCGGGGCGCAGTGCGGGTTCTGCGCGGGACAGGGCGGCCGCGTCGAGCATGTCGCAGGCGATTCCGTGTGCTTGCAGGGTGCTGCGTTTGTCATGGGCCGCCTGCAGCTCTGCATCGTTGGCGGCCAGCCAGAGCGTGCCGCAGGGCGTGAAAGCACAGCCCGCATCCATGTGGGGTGCCCAGGTGTGCCAGAGGTCCAGCGACGTCTGGCTCAGCGCCAGCTCGGCAGGGTTGTCATCCATCACCACCAGATGGCCCATGCCCGCCGCAGTGGCACCGCCGAGGCGCGCATCGATGACGCAGACCGACAACCCGGCCGACACCAGCGCATGGGCGCAGGCGGCACCCACGATGCCAGCGCCAATCACAAGGACATCGGTGTGTTGCATGGGGCGCGGGTGCAGCAGCAGGGTCGGGTTAAAGCCGGATGCCCCAGCCGAAGGGGTCCTTGTCTTCAATCAGCAAAGTAGCGTCGGCGCTCATGTGCGCGCGGCCCCGCAAGGTGGGGATGACCTTGCCATCGTCCTGCAGCGTGTAGCTGGCCTCGAACTGGCTGCCGATGATGCTGGCCTGGCGCCAGAGTGCGCCCGGTGCCAGCTTGCCGTCAGCCGCCAGGCAGGCCACCTTGGCGCTGGTGCCCGTGCCACAGGGCGAGCGGTCATAGGCCTTGCCGGGACACAGCACATAGTTACGGCTGTCGGCGGGGTCATCGGCCCGGTCGTCGTCGGCAAACAGCTCGATGTGGTCAATCTCGCCGCCGTTGTCGCCCCGAATGCCCTGGTCTTTGAGGGCTTGCTGCACGGCGCAGCTGTAGGCCATCAACGCCTCCAGGTTGTCACTGGCTACACGCTGGCCGTGGTCTGAGATCAGGAAGAACCAGTTGCCGCCCCAGGCCACATCGCCCACCACGCGGCCGTAGCCGGGCACATCCACCGCCAGTTGATGGTGCAGGCGGTAGGCCGGCACGTTGCGCACGCTGACAGAGCCATCGGTGTGCAGGGTGGTGGTTACGGTGCCCACCGGGGTTTCGATGCGGTGCTCGCCAGGGGTGATGCGGCCCAGGTAGGCGAGCGATGCGATCAGCCCGATGGTGCCGTGGCCACACATGCCCAGGTAGCCGCTGTTGTTGAAGAAGATCACGCCCGCTGCATTGGCCGGGTCTTGCGGCGCGCAGAGCAGCGCCCCCACCACCACATCGCTGCCACGCGGTTCCAGCACGGTGGCGGCCCGCCAGGCATCGTGGCGCTCGGCCAGCAGCGCACGCCGTTCGGCCATGGTGCCAGTGCCCAGGTCCGGAAAACCGTCGATGACAAGCCGGGTCGGCTCGCCGCCCGTGTGGGAGTCGATCACGTGGATGCGTTGCATGGTGCTGTGGTGGTGGAGTAGGGCGCTCAGTGTCTCAGGCTACAGATTGGTATTTTGTGGGGCGTGTGGCCAGGGCCTTGCGCACCACGCTCTCCACAAACGCACGTTCTTCGCCCACCAGGGGCAGGCGGGGGCGGCGCATGTGTTCGGTGCCCACACCCACCAGTGCGTCGATGAGCTTGAGGTTCTGCACGAGCTTGTTGGACACATCCAGGTGCAGCATAGGCGTCATCCACTGGTAGAGCGGCAGCGCCTCGGCAAATTTACCCGCTTTCATCAGGTCGTACAGCGCCACGGTCTCGCGCGGGAAGGCGCAGCCCACGCCGGCCAGCAGGCCGTCGCAGCCCAGGGCCAGGCCTTCGTAAGCCAGGTCGTCCACGCCCAGGAAGAGCTGGTAGCGGTCGCCCACAGTGTTGCGCAGGTCGGTGATGCGGCGGATGTCGCCGGTGCTTTCCTTGATGGCGGCGATCCACTCGCAGTCGGCCAGCTCCACCATGTGCTCGGGTTTCAGGTCCACGCGGTAGGCCACAGGGTTGTTGTAGACCATGAGGGGGCGCTGGGCGGCGCCCGCCATGGCGCGCACATTGGCCATGGCCTCGCGGGCATCGGCCACGTAGATCACCGAGGGCATGACCATGTAGCCGGCCACACCGAGCTTGTTACCGCCGTCGATGTAGCGCAGGGCCTCGCGGGTGCTGGTTTCGGACACGTTGGCGAGCACGGGTACGCGGCCGTCAGCGGCTTCGAGGGCGATCTTGGCAACCTGGAGCTTTTCTTCCAGCGTGAGGGTGCTGGCCTCGCCGAGAGAACCGCAGGTGACCAGCCCGTGGATGCCGTTGCGGATCTGAAAGTCGATGTGGCGGGCTGTGCCCTCGGCGTCGATGGACTCGTCGGCGTGGAACTTGGTGGTGATGGCGGGGAAGATGCCTTGCCAGCGGGGTTGTGGGTTCACGAGGGGCTCCTTGGATGAGTGGGAGGGTTTCAGTTACTAATATATTAACAAGATATTTAAAGCGCGCAAGCGAATTTTTCCGCATCCGTTGGCGCATGGAGTGGGGGCGTCTATCCCCGCCCTGTCGCCCTCCCGCCACGGACCGCCAGCCTGCAAACCTATAATGAAAGGTTGGTCCCCATAGGGGCAGCGACAGGCAGCGCGCAGGCGCGGGTCCTGCGGCCTGCCTGCTGCGTGCAACCACTCCACAACACCATGAGCACTCCCACTTTTTCTGTCGCTGACATCCGCAAGTCCTTCCTGGACTTCTTCGTCTCCAAGGGCCACACCGTGGTGCCGTCGAGCCCCCTGGTGCCCGGCAACGATCCCACGCTGATGTTCACCAACTCGGGCATGGTGCAGTTCAAGGACGTGTTCCTGGGCACCGACAAGCGCTCGTACAACCGGGCGGTGTCGGTTCAGGCCTGCCTGCGTGCGGGTGGCAAGCACAACGACCTGGAAAACGTGGGCTACACCGCGCGCCACCACACCTTCTTTGAGATGCTGGGCAACTGGTCGTTTGGCGACTACTTCAAGCGCGAATCGCTCAAGTGGGCCTGGGAGCTGCTGACCGAGGTCTACAAGCTGCCGCCAGAGCGTCTGCTGGCCACGGTCTACCAGGAAGACGATGAGGCCTACGACATCTGGACCAAGGAAATCGGCTTGCCACCCGAGCGCGTGATCCGCATCGGCGACAACAAGGGCGGCCGCTACAAGTCCGACAACTTCTGGATGATGGCCGACACCGGCCCCTGCGGCCCCTGCAGCGAAATCTTCTATGACCACGGCCCGCACATTGCGGGTGGCCCTCCCGGCAGCCCCGATGAAGACGGCGACCGCTTCATCGAGATCTGGAACAACGTGTTCATGCAGTTCAACATGGACGAAACCGGCGCCGTCACGCCGCTGCCCGCGCCCTGCGTGGACACCGGCATGGGCCTGGAGCGCCTGGCCGCCATCCTGCAGCACGTGCACAGCAACT
Organism: Acidovorax sp. LjRoot38; assembly: GCF_964252975.1. Classification (NCBI taxonomy): domain Bacteria; kingdom Pseudomonadati; phylum Pseudomonadota; class Betaproteobacteria; order Burkholderiales; family Comamonadaceae; genus Acidovorax; species Acidovorax sp. LjRoot38. The sequence continues at coordinate 444,689 of NZ_CAXUPT020000004.1, forward strand.
ACGAGATCGACCTGTTCGACGCGCTCATCAAGGCCGCTGGCCGTGAGACCGGCGTGACGGACCTGAACAACAAGAGCCTGCGCGTGATCGCTGACCACATCCGCGCCACAGCGTTTTTGGTGAGCGACGGTGTGATCCCCAGCAACGAAGGCCGTGGCTACGTGCAGCGCCGCATCGTGCGCCGGGCCATCCGCCACGGCTACAAGCTGGGCAAGAAGACGCCGTTCTTCCACAAGCTGGTGGCCGACCTGGTGCGCCTGATGGGCGATGCTTACCCATCCCTGCGCGAGCAGGAACAGCGCATCACCGAGGTGCTCAAGGTGGAAGAAGAGCGCTTCTTCGAGACGCTGGCCAACGGCATGGAAATCCTGGACGCTACCCTGGACGGCGGTGCCAAGGTGCTGCCCGGCGACGTGGCCTTCAAGCTGCACGACACCTACGGCTTCCCGCTCGACCTGACCAATGACGTCTGCCGCGAGCGCGACGTGGAAGTGGACGAGGCCGGCTTCAAGACCGCCATGGAAAAGCAGAAGGCCCAGGCCCGCGCGGCCGGCAAGTTCAAGATGGACAAGGCGCTGGAGTACACCGGTGCCGCCAACCAGTTCACGGGCTACGAACAGCTCGCAGAGACTGCAAAAATCGTAGCAATCTATGTAGATGGAACAAGCGCTGCGGCCCTGAAAGCCGGCCAAAACGGTGTGGTGGTGCTGGACACCACCCCGTTCTATGCCGAAAGCGGCGGCCAGGTGGGCGACGAAGGTGTCATCACCAGCGGGTCGGCACGCTTTGCGGTGGGTGACACGCTCAAGATCAAAGCCGATGTGTTTGGCCACCACGGCACGCTCGAAGAGGGCACGCTGAACGTGGGCGACACCGTGCAGGCCCAGGTCAACACCGCCGTGCGCGCTGCCACCATGCGCAACCACTCGGTCACGCACATCATGCACAAGGCCCTGCGCGAAGTGCTGGGCAGCCATGTGCAGCAAAAGGGTAGCTTGGTCAATGCCGACCGCACGCGTTTTGACTTCACGCACAACGGAGCCGTGACGGCGGCCGAGATCCGCGAGATTGAGCGCCGCGTCAACGAAGAAATCCTGGCCAACCAGCCCACGCAAGCGCGCGTGATGGACATCGAGTCGGCCCAGAAGACCGGCGCCATGATGCTGTTTGGCGAGAAGTACGGCGAAACCGTGCGCGTGCTGGACATCGGCACCAGCCGTGAACTGTGCGGCGGCACGCACGTGCAGCGCACGGGCGACATCGGCCTGTTCAAGGTGGTGGGCGAGGGCGGGGTGGCTGCTGGCATCCGCCGCATTGAGGCCGTGACCGGCGCCAACGCACTGGCGTACTTGCAGAACCTGGAAGACACCGTAAACCAGGCCGCCAGCACGCTCAAGGCGCCGGTGGCCGAGCTCAACGGCCGCATCAGCCAGGCGCTGGACAACGCCCGCGCGCTCGAAAAGGAAGTGGCTGCCTTGAAGGGTAAGCTGGCCTCCAGCCAGGGCGACGAGTTGGTGAATCAGGCCGTGGATGTGAAGGGCCTCAAGGTTCTGGCTGCCGCGCTGCCGGGTGCCGACGCCAAGACCCTGCGCGACACCATGGACAAGCTCAAGGACAAGCTCAAGACCGCTGCCATCGTGCTGGCCGCCGTGGATGGCGACAAGGTGCAGATCGCTGCAGGCGTGACGGCCGACAGCGTGGGCAAGGTCAAGGCCGGCGAGCTGGTCAACTTTGTGGCCCAGCAAGTGGGTGGCAAAGGCGGCGGCAAGCCCGACATGGCCATGGCCGGCGGCACCGATGCCTCCAAGCTGCCGGCGGCGCTGGCTTCGGTGACAGGCTGGGTCACGCAGCAACTGGGCTGATGTACCGGTCACCATAGCGGCACCAGCCGCTGTGGTGTGGCAGCCATTTCTGCCAAAAATAGGGTGACGGAAAACCGGCTTTCCCCCTACATTCAAGCGCATGGACCCCCTGCGCGAAAGTCCGCAAGAGCCGGTGCCCGCCCACGGCACCCGTTCCGGTCCGCCTGATTCGGGAGGGGCCGAACTGCCCTGGTGGCGGCGCATCACCGTTCCGTTCGAGGTGGTGATTGCCTCGGTGGTGGTATCTGCCATGCTGCTGCTCACGGTGCTCTTGGTCTACCAGGTAGGCACCAGCGCGCGGCAGGCCATCATCGCGGCGTCGGACGACAGTGCGCAGCACATCAGCCTGTTGATCAGCGAGCGGGTGCACCATATCGTCGACCCGGCGGATGCCACGCTGCGGCTGCTGGCGTTTGATCCCATTGCTTCGGCCACCACCCTCCAGGCGCGGCTGCGCCGCCTGCCGGTGTTTGTGCGCCTGCTGGAGCAGAACGCTTTGCTGTCGGCGGTCTTCATCGGGTATTCCGACGGGCAGTTTTTGCTCATGCGTCCGCTGCGCAACGCTGCGCTGCGGGCACGGCTTCAGGCGCCTGCGGAGGCTGCATTCCTGGTGCAGTCGATGGCGCGGGAGCGCAGCGCGGCGGGTCTGATGGGCCTGGTGGGGCGCTGGAACTATTACGACGCACAGCTGCGTCTCATCGATTCCTCCGTGCGTCCCGGCTACCGCTATGACCCCCGGTCCCGCCCGTGGTATGCCGAGGCGGCTGAGAAAAACACGCAGGTCCTCACTGCCCCCTATGTGTTTTTCACCACGCAGGAGGTCGGCGTTACGCTGAGCCAGCCCAGCGAAGACGGCCGTGCTGTGATCGGCCTGGATGTTGCGCTCACCGACCTGGGCCGCGAGATCGGCGAGCTGCGGCTGATGCCGCGCACCGAGATCGCTGTGGTGGACCAGGACCAGCGCGTGCTGGCCTACCCGGACATGTCCCGCGTGCTGGTGCGTGAGGATGGCGACCAGCCCAGCCTCAAGCTGCGCACACTCGACGGCCTGGGGGTGCCAAGCCTGCAGGCCCTGCACAGCTTGGACATGAAAGAGGGGCCTTCGCGCCGCTTTGTGGCAGGTGGCGAGGAGTGGCTGGCCAAGGTCATGTCACTCAAGTCGCAGCGCTGGGAGGGGCTGCACATCCTGATGGCCATTCCCACCCGGGAACTGCTGGCGGATGTGAACCAAAACTTGCAGCGCCAGGTATGGCTGTCCCTGGGGCTCATCGCGCTGATGCTGCCTTTTGGGTGGTTGGCCGGGAGGCGTGTGGGGCGCAGCCTGTCGGGGCTGGCCACGCAGGCGCAGGCCTTGGCACGGTTTGATTTCCGGCGGCCGACACAACACCACATGTCGCGCGTGCGCGAGGTGCGCGCACTGGGTCAGGTGATGGACCGCATGTCCGACACCATCCAGGAGTTCCTGCACATCACGCACCACATCAGCGCCGAGTCGCGCCTGGACCTCATGCTGTCGAGCGTGCTCTACGAGCTGGTGCGCGCCACCAGCTGCACCGGCGGTGCGGTGTACCTGGTAGAGGCTCAGCGCGCGGGCCTGCTGCGCACGGCAAGGTATTGCGAAGATCCTGAGCACCAGTCGCTCTACCCGGAGCACCTGCCCATGGTGTTTTTCATCAACCCTGCCGAGCCGCACGACGGCGACCAGCACCCTGATGACGACCAGGCCACGCCCCAGCGCGTGCTGCGCGTGCAGCTACGCACGCGCGATGGCCAACCGCTGGGCCTGCTGGTGCTGCGCTACCGTGCGGACCAGCAGCAGGACGATGTCCACTTCCGGGCGTTTGTCGAGAAACTCTCGGGCACGTTGTCGGTCGCCATCGAGACGCGCAGTTTGATCGAAGGGCAAAAGAAGCTGTTCGATGCCGTCATCCGCCTGCTGGCGGACGCGATCGACGCCAAGAGCCCTTACACCGGCGGCCACTGCGAGCGGGTGCCCCAGTTGGCGGAATCCCTGATGCAGCGCCTGTGTGAGGCCGAGGAAGGTCCATTTGCCCACGTCGCCATGACGGATGCCGAGCGCTACGAATTCCGCCTGGGCGCGTGGCTGCACGACTGTGGCAAGGTCACCAGCCCCGAGCACATCATCGACAAGGCGACCAAGCTGGAGGCGCTTTACAACCGCATCCATGAGGTGCGCATGCGCTTTGAGGTGCTGTGGCGCGACGCGGAGCTGGACTACTGGAAGCAGCACGTGTCCGGCGTGGACCCGGTGCGGCTGCAGCGCGAGCTTTTGCAGCAGCGCGACCGCCTGCAGGAAGAATTTGCCTTTGTGGCCCGCAGCAATGTGGGCGGTGAGTTCATGGCCGATGCCGACATCAAGCGGCTGGCCACCATCGGGCGCCAGGTGTGGCAGCGGCATTTTGATGACCGGCTGGGCTTGTCAGCAGCCGAATTGGGGCGGCTGGCGAATGTGCCGACGCGCCCCTTGCCCGCCAATGAGCCCCTGCTGGCAGATCGGCCTGAACACATCGTACCCTGGGGTGCCCGCAAACCGCCGGTGGAGGTTGGCAACCCGGCCAACCTGTGGAGCTTTGACATGGTGCTGCCACCGCAACAAGCCCACCTCGGCGAGCTGCACAATCTGTCGATCCAGCGCGGCACGCTCACTGCAGAAGACCGTTTCAAGATCAACGATCACATCGTGCAGACCATCGTCATGCTCAGCGGCCTGCCGTTCCCGCCGCATCTGGCGCGCGTACCGTCGATTGCGGGCTCGCACCATGAAAAACTGGACGGTACGGGCTACCCCCGGCGCCTGAAGGCTTCAGAGCTGACGCTGGCAGACAGGGTGATGACACTGGCCGATATCTTCGAGGCCTTGACGGCGGCAGACCGGCCCTACAAGCCGCCCAAGACTTTGTCGGAATCGCTCAAGATCATGGGCCACATGGTGCGCGAACGCCATATCGATGCCGAGGTGTTCCGCTTCTTCCTGCGCAGCGGGGTCTGGCGTGAGTATGCGGAGCAGTTCTTGCCTGCTGCGCAGCGGGACGCAGTGGATGTGGAGGCGATCCTGGAGTCGTTGAGCCAATGAGCCAATGAGCCAATGAGCCAATGAGCCAATGAGCCAATGAGCCAATGAGCCAATGAGCCAATGAGCCAATGAGCCAATGAGCCAATGAGCCAATGCGCTGGAGGCGGGCATTGGTGCCCTTTCGCTCCGCCTGGGTAGCTTCAGAACAGCTCGACGTCGTCGTTGGCCACCTTGGCGGCCAGCTGGCCGCTGGCCACCAGGTCGTCATAAAAGCAGACCTGGTTGCGTCCGTGCTCTTTGGCGTAATACAGCGCCTGGTCGGCCTGCCCCAGTATCTCCACGGGCGAACCCTGCATGGTGCTCACAAAACCCAGGCTCACCGTGACCTGGCCCACCTGCGGGAAGTTGTATTCCTGCACCGCAAGCCGGAAGCGGTTGAACACCTTGTGGGCGGTGCTGAGCGTGGTGGAGCGCAGCAGCACCACGAATTCTTCGCCGCCAAAGCGGAAGATGCGGTCGTGGCTGCGAAACGAGCTGCGCAGGATGTTGGCAATCAGGATCAGCACTTCGTCGCCATACAGGTGGCCAAAGCGGTCGTTGACCTGCTTGAAGTGATCGATATCCACCACCGCCAGCCATTGCTGCACGGGCTCGCCGGGCTGTGAGCCTTCTTCGGGGGGAAGAGATTCGGTAACAGTGCCCGGGCGGCCACTGGAAAGGCCATTGAGCGCATGGCGCGAGAACTGCTCATCGAAGGTCTTGCGGTTGAACAGGCCGGTGAGGGCGTCGCGTTCGCTGTAGTCCAGCAGGCTCTGGTAGTTCTGGTAGACCTGGAACACGCCCTTGAGCACTTCCAGCTTGTGCGCCGAGAACGCGCGCGACTGCGTGATCTCCAGACAGGTGGTGACCTTGTCATGCATCCACACCGGCAGCCAGAGCACATGGCGCCCCCTGCGGGGCGATGCGAGGGCGCTGTCCCCCTGGCTGGCTACGCAATCGCGAAGTGCGGGGTATTTTTCCAGCGTTTCGCGGCGAGGGTCTGCGGCGGCTTCGGAATCGGTCGAGACGAGCTGTCCGTCCTCAACCCAGGAACGGGGGCGTACATGGGCCACGCCGTCAACGGTGAAAAGCTCCAGCGCGCGCACTTCAACGATGCCACTGAGCGTTTGCAGCGTGGACAGCACCGACACCTCCAACCGCAAGTGGTCGCGGTGGCCAGTCATTTCCACCAGGTTCTGGAGAATGGGCTTCATTGGGATGTACGGTGGAGCACTAGGCACAGCTTGTCAATGTCGTCGCACGAACACAACATCCCACACGCCATGCCCCAGCCGCAGGCCCCGGTTCTCGAACTTGGTCAGGGGCCGATAGTCGGGCTGCGGAGCAAAGTCCGTGGCGGTGTTCTGCAACAGGGGTTCGGCGCCCAGCACCTGCAGCATCTGCTCGGCATAGGGCTGCCAGTCGGTCGCGCAGTGCAGGTAGCCACCGGGCTTGAGGCGGGCCGCCAGCTTGGCCACCAGCGGGCCCTGAATCAGGCGGCGCTTGTTGTGTTTGGTCTTGTGCCAGGGGTCGGGAAAGAAGATGTGCACACCGTCCAGGCTGCCCTCGGGCAGCATGTGGTCGATGACCTCCACGGCGTCGTGCTGCAGGATGCGGATGTTGGTCAGCTCCTGTTCGCCAATGCGCTTGAGCAGTGCGCCCACCCCCGGCTCGTGCACCTCGCAGCACAGGAAGTTGTCATCGGGGCGCACGCGGGCGATGTGGGCCGTGGCCTCGCCCATGCCAAAGCCAATTTCGAGAATCAGCGGTGCCGTGCGGCCAAAGGCCGAAGCGGCGTCGAGCGGCGCCGGGGCATACGGCAGGACAAAGCGGGGGCCGAAGTCTTCAAAGGCCTTGGCCTGGCCCGTGGTGGTGCGGCCAGCACGGCGCACAAAGCTTTTGATGGTCTTGGGGTGGGTCACGCCAGCGGGAACCCCGCCAGATGTCGTCGCGGGGGCTGCAGCGGGCGCAGCGGTGGGGGCGGAAGCGGTAGGGGTCAGTTCGGTCACGGTGCGCCATTGTAGTTTCGTCGCCACGCGGCGACCCACAGGGTCAGTGCGTCAGAGATGCCAGGGCTGTGCGGGGCAGGCAGCGATGGCAGGCCCAGCACCCGCGCGGCATCGTTCAGAGCCTGCAGCGGGTGGGACAGGTCCAGCGCGCGGGCGCCGTTCTGCTTGGAGAGTTTTTCGCCGTTGTCGCCACACACCAGCGGGGTGTGCAGGTAGCGGGGCGTGGGCACGCCCAGGGCCTGCTGCAGCAAGATCTGGCGCGGGGTGTTGTCGGCCAGGTCTTCGCCGCGCACCACATCGGTGACGCCCTGGTCGGCGTCGTCCACCACCACGGCGAGCTGGTAGGCCCAGAGCCCGTCGGCCCGGCGCAGGATGAAATCACCCACCGCTTGTTCCACGTCCTGCTGCTGCAGACCCAGGCGGCGGTCCTCCCACTGCAGGAGATGATTTGCTATGATTTTTGCAGCTACTGGCGCTTTGCCATCAAGCGCCAGGGCCTGTTTTTGCTTGAAATCTGTGACATTGAACCGCCATGCGCGCCCGGCGCGGCCCTGCAGCCCGTGGCGACAGGTGCCTGGGTAAGGCAGCGCGGCATGGCGCTCACGCGTGTGGCCCTGGGCGGCATGGGCGTCTTCGATATCCTTGCGCGAGCAGGCGCAGGGGTAGGCGTGGCCTTGGGCTACCAATTGGTCCAGCGCCCGCTGGTAGAGCGGGCTGCGGGTGGACTGCCATTGGGGGGGAGCGTCGGGCACCATGCCGCAGCTGGCCAGCTGTTGCAGGATGAGCCGGTCCGCCCCCGGCACGCAGCGGGGTGTGTCCACATCTTCAATGCGAACAAGCCACTGGCCCCGGTGTGCCCGCGCGTCCAGCCAGCTGGCGAGGGCCGCTACCAGGGAGCCCGCATGCAGCGGCCCCGTGGGCGAAGGGGCAAACCGGCCCACGTAGCGCCGTGCAGCGCCCACCTCGGCCGTCATGCCACGGCAAGTGCCAGTTCCAGTCCCGACACGAAGGCGTCTTCAACCCGGTGCCCCAGGCACCAGTCACCACATGCACCCAGGCCCATGGATTTGTCCCACAGGTGGCTCTTGCCCAGCGGGTGGGTGGTCTGGGCATAGCGCCAGCGGCGTGTGTCCGCATGGGCGGGGGCGGCACGAATGCCCGTGACTTCGGCAAAGGCCTTGATGAGCTTGGCCTGCACGCGGGCTTCGTCGTCTTCGAGGTGTTCGGCAGACCAGGCGGGGCTGGCCTGCACCGTCCAGCGTTCGACCACATTGCGGCCGGGCTTGGACGACTCGCGCGCCAGCCAGGCGATGCGGTGGTGTGTGCTGCGTGCCGCATTCCACTGCGGGCCCAGCGTGGTCAGGCCGGGGCGCACGGCCTGCGGGTAGGCCAGCATCAGTGTCCAGCAGGGGGCAATGGCCACCTTGGACAGGGCGTCGGTCAGCGGGGTGTCCACCGCCGAGCTGGCCAGCAGGGCCTGGGCGGGCACCGAAGGCTGGGCCAGCAGCACAGCGTCGAAACCGGCATAGACGTGCTGGCTGCCCGCAGGCCCTTCGGTGCGCAGTTGCCAGCCAGGGGCGTTCAACGAATCGGGCTCAATGGAGGTGACGCGGGTGTGGGTGATGAGCTGGCCGGCCTTGAGCAGCGGCTCGGCCCAGGCGCCCACCAGGGACTGCATGCCTGGGCTGGCCACCCAGTGTGCTTCGCGGTGGGGCAGGCCCGCAGCGGCCACACGGCCTGCGGCGTCCAGCACCTGCACGGAATTGGCGCTCCAGCGCTTGCAGATGCCGGGCACGGTGTCGATGGCGCGGGCAAAACGCGGGTCGCGCACGGTGAAGTACTGGGCACCCGCATCAAAGTTGCCAAAAGGGGTGTCGATGGTGGCAGTGCGGCCGCCCGCCTGGGAGGATTTCTCGAACACCGTCACGCGGTGCCCGGCCTGCACCAGGGTGCGTGCACAGGCAATACCAGCCATGCCAGCGCCGATGATGGCGAAGTGGCGCTGGGGTTTGCCAGAGAACGTGGTGGGGGCTGCGGGGGCTGCAACGGGGGGGGTTGCCAGTGCAGTGTTGCGTCGGAGCCGTTTGGCGGGAAGAGGATCGGGTTTGCTCATGGGAGGCCTTTCGGTGACGGTCGGCAAGCGAGATGCAATACAAAACCAACAGGAACCACTCTACACGCGGTATCACCCTGTCGGGACTTGATCGGGATCAGAAATGATGGTGGTTTTCCAGCAGAGCGCGGCGTGTGGTGGGGCTTTGCAGCTGGTTCAGCCACCATTGCAGCGCGCGGCCTGGTGCGGTGAAGCCCGGGCCGCCCCAGGCGTAGTGCACACGCACGTTGCGTTCCGGGCGGGCCACGCGGCGCTCGACCAGGCGGCCGGCCTCCAGGTAGGGGCGCACCATGGGCTCGGGCAGAAAACCGCCGCCCAGGCCACGCAGCTGCACGCGCACCTTGGCCTGCATGGTGTCCACCGTCAGTACGTCCTGCCCACCGAGCAGGCCCATGGTGGCGCCGCCACGTGTGGCCGAATCAGCCACGGCCACGGCCCGGTGTTCCAGCAAGGTGGCGTCTGAGATCGGTTCGGCAGCCGCCGCAAGCGGGTGGTGGGGCGCTACTACGTAGATGAACAATACATCGCCCAGCGTGCCCTGCTGCAGGCCCGCCACGTTGTTGCCCGCCACGGATACGCCGATGGCCAGGTCGGCCCGGCCGGAGGTCAGCGCCTCCAGCGTGCCGGTCATGATGCCGTCGCGCAACTTCAGCCGCGTCGGGGGTTTCATGGCGTAAAACGCATCCACCAGCTCCAGCATGGTGTGGGGCGAAATGATGCCGTCGATGGACAGCGTGAGCTGCGGCTCCCAGCCCGTGGCCACGCGGCGCACGCGGTGGGCCACGGCGTCAATGTCCTGCAACAGGCGCGCGCCTTCGCGCAACAGCTCCACTCCGGCCTCCGTGGGGCGGGCCTGGCGTGCGCTGCGGTCGAACAACAGCACATCCAGTGCGTCTTCAATCTGCCGCACGCGGTAGGTGAGGGCGCTGGGCACCAGGCCCAATTGCCGGGCGGCGGCGGCAAAGCTGCCCGCTTCGGCAATCACCTGCAGCATGGTCAGTGCATCGGGCGTCAGGACATCGCGTGCGTTTTGCATGGTGGTGCCATGTTAATTCAGATTATTTGAACATTGCCATCAATTCATCTGCCCCTGCAGGGCGCACTGCAGTCCTACAGTCGAGTCTTGAAAGGAGCACTCACATGCTGACTGTTCGTAAATCGCAAGACCGAGGCCACGCCGACCATGGCTGGCTCAATTCCTTCCACAGCTTCTCGTTTGCCGGGTACTACGACCCTGCCCACATGGGCTTTGGCAACCTGCGGGTCATCAACGAAGACCGCATCGCCCCGGGCACCGGGTTTGGCACCCATGGCCACCGCGACATGGAAATCATCAGCTATGTGCTGTCGGGCGAACTGGCCCACAAGGACAGCATGGGCAACATCAAGGGCATCCCGCCCGGCGACGTGCAGCGCATGAGCGCAGGCACCGGTGTGCAGCACAGCGAGTTCAACCACGCTGCAGGCCAGACCACGCACTTCCTGCAGATCTGGATCGAGCCCAATGTGCGTGGCATCCCGCCGAGCTACGAGCAAAAGACCTTTGCCGAGGCTGAAAAGCGCGGCGCCCTGCGCTTGGTGGCATCGCCCGACGGCGCCCAGGGCTCGGTCAAGATCCATGCCGATGCGGCCCTGTACGCAGGCTTGCTGGATGGCGCTGAATCCGCCACGCTGGCGCTGAACCCCGCCCGCAAGACCTATGTGCACTTGGTGCGCGGTGCACTCAGCGCCAATGGGCAAGCCCTGTCGGGCGGCGATGCGCTGCTGATGGAAAAGGAAACCACCTTGTCGTTGACCGATGGCCACGACGCCGAGGTGCTGGTGTTTGATCTGGCCGCCTGACATTCGACGTTCATTCTTCAACCCACTTTCACCCGGAGTTCTTCACCATGTTCACATCCCTGCAAAACCCCCTGGCTCTCGCATCGCGCCTGTTGCTGGCCGCCCTGTTTCTGCCTGCGGGCATCAGCAAGCTCACCGGCTTTGCTGGCACTGTCGGTTACATCACGTCGGTAGGCCTGCCCATGCCCACCGTGGCCGCCGCCGTGGCCGCTGCGGTCGAGGTGCTGGGCAGCCTGGCGCTGATCTTCGGCTTTGGCACGCGTCTGGCAGCGCTCGCGCTGGCATTCTTCACGCTGGTGGCCAGCTTCTTCTTTCATGCGTTCTGGGACCTGCCCGCTGACAAGCAAATGATGCAGCAGCTCATGTTCTTCAAGAACGTGGGCGTGACCGGCGGCCTGCTAGCACTGGCAGCGTTTGGCGCAGGCGGCTGGAGCCTGGATGCGCGCCAGTCGGGCCGCTGAGCGATCCCCTCAAAAGGCCTGCTGACCGCAGGGCTGTGGTTTCCAGCATTCAATCCGTTCTTCCGCCGTTCTCGCTTTCCTTGTTCCCCTCGTTTCAACAGGAGTTTTCTCATGGCACACATCGCAGTTGTTTACCACTCGGGTTACGGTCACACACAGCGCCTGGCGCAGGCCGTGGCAGAGGGCGCTGGCGCCCAGTTGATCGCCATCGATGCCGAGGGCAATCTGCCCGAAGGCGGCTGGGAAACGCTGGCCGCTGCCAGCGCCATCATCTTTGGCTCGCCCACTTACATGGCCGGCCCCAGCTGGCAGTTCAAGAAGTTTGCCGACGCCTCGTCCAAGCCCTGGTTCAGCCAGGCCTGGAAGGACAAGCTGTTCGCAGGCTTTACCAACAGCGCCAGCACCAATGGCGACAAGCAGATCACGCTGGACTACATGTTCCACCTGGCCATGCAGCACGGCGGCCTGTGGGTGGGCAACGGCATGATGCCCGCCAACTCCAAGGCCGCCACGCGCAACGATGTGAACTGGATCGGCTCGTTCAGTGGCGCCATGGCGCAGTCGCCATCGGACGCCTCGGCCGCCGAGATGTTCCCTGGCGACCTGGAAACCGGCAAGCAGTTTGGCCAGCGTGTGGCAGAGATAGCTGCCAAGCTGGGCAGCTGAACCGCTGAAGCTGGTAGGCTGGCGGCGTTGTTGTCCAGCCCTCAAGGAGCCACCCGATGAATCACCTTTTTGACCTTGTCTCTGTCGTCGATGCGATGGGGGTGCTGTCATGAACGCTTCCCTGCGTCTGTCGGGCCAAGCCAAGGACCTGGGTGGTGGCTTCACGGTACGGCGCCTGCTGCCCGCCGTGCAGCGCCAGGCGGTGGGGCCCTTCCTGTTTTTTGACCACTTCGGTCCGGTGACGGTGGAGCCCGATGCGGGCCACGATGTGCGGCCTCACCCCCACATCGGCCTGGCCACCGTGACCTACCTGTTCTCTGGCGCCATCATGCACCGCGACAGCCTGGGCTATGTGCAGCAGATTGAGCCCGGTGCCATCAACTGGATGACGGCGGGGCGCGGCATCGTGCATTCCGAGCGCCGCCCGGAGAGTCTCGCAAACCAGGCCTACGTGAACCATGGCATTCAGCTGTGGGCTGCTTTGCCGGTGACCCATGAAGAGGCAGAGCCTTCGTTTGTGCACACGCCTGCCGCTGCCATTCCGCAAGTGCTGGTGGGAGATGCCACGGTGCGGGTGCTGATTGGAGAAGCCTTCGGGCAGACCTCTCCAGTTGCCACCTATTCGCCCACGCTGTACCTGGATGTCCAGTTGCCCGCCGGTGCCACGTTGGAGATTCCGGCGCTGGTGCCCGAGATGGCGGTCTATACCGTGGATGCTCCGGTCCAGCTCAACGGAGACACCGTGGCTGCGCAGATTCTGGCAGTGGCGGAGCCCGGGCAGGCCACACACCTTGCTGCAGGTGATACCCCGGTGCGGTTGATGGTGATCGGTGGCGACGCGCTGGATGCGCCGCGCCACATGTGGTGGAACTTTGTCTCCAGCCGCAAGGACCGCATCGTGCAGGCTGCCGCTGACTGGGATGCCCAGGCCATGGGGCAGGTGCCGGGGGAGGTGGAGTGGATTCCGCTGCCAGAGCGCCGCTTCAAGGCCTGACTTGGCCAAATTGTTGGCTTTGAATGCCTGAAATTTCAAGCAAAATTGGCATCTAGCGCTTGATGGATGAGCGCTATAAGCTCACTTATTGATAGCGTTTTCGCTGTCGGTGGGTAAGGGGTCGGTAGACAGGTCTGCCGCCAGCACCCTGCGTTCATCGAACACAAAACAGCCGCCGTGGTAGTGCGCGCCATCGGTCAGTTCAAAGTATTTGAGGATGCCGCCTTCGAGCTGGTAGACATGCGAGAGGCCTTCTTCGCGCATCAGGATCGCGGCCTTCTCGCACCGGATGCCTCCGGTGCAGAAGCTCACCACGGTCTTGTCCTGCAGCTCGGTCTTGTGCGCGCGCAGGGCTGGCGGGAATTCGGTGAACTTGTCGATGCGCCAGTCGATGGCGTTGTCGAAGGTGCCAGCGTCCACCTCGAAGGCGTTGCGGGTGTCCAGCGTGACCACTTCGCGCCCCTCATCGTCATGGCCCTGCGCCAGCCAGCGTCGCAGGGTGGCCGGGTCCACCGAGGGCGCGCGGCCCTGGGCGGGGCGGATGGTGGGGTGGTCCATACGGATGATCTCGCGCTTGACCTTGACCAGCATCTTGCGAAACGGCACCGTGGCCGACCAGCTTTCCTTGGGCTCCAGATCGGCAAAACGGGCATCGGTGCGCAGCGCATCGACAAACCCGCGCACGGCCTCGGCCGCGCCCGCCAGAAAGAAGTTGATGCCTTCCTCGGCCAGAAGGATGGTGCCCTTGAGTCCCGCCGCCGTGGCGCGCGCATGCAGCAGCTCGCGAAGGGCCGCCGCATCGGGCAAAGGCACGAACTTGTAGCAGGAGATGTTCAGGACGGTGTCGATGGGGTTCACGGCAAATCAAATGAGCGCAGCGAGGGGCGCGCTTTCACTTCGGTCAAGGCAACTCGCTGAGGCCAGCGGGGGCACCGCGCTGCTGCCGGGCTGTGGCGCCTGCGAGCGTCTCAGGCGGCCGGGGTCAGCAGCGTGGTTTCGATCTTGTTGGCCAATTGGGCAATCGCCAGGGCCGCAGGGCAGCCCGGGGTTTGCAGCAGCAACAACTGGCGGCGCATGACCGCGTCGCGTACCGAGGGATCGGCCGGGATGTCGCCCATGTGGATCAAGCGCATCGGGCGACCGGATTCAGTGGTGACAAAGCGGTCCAGCACCTGCTGCAGCTGGCTGGTGATGGCGCGGCCGTCGCCTGGACGCGCGGCCTGGTTGATGACCATGCGCACATGCTGGCGCTTTTGCTGCATGGCCAGCACCTTGATGGCGGCGTAGGCGTCGGTCAGCGAGGTGGGTTCGGGCGTGGCCACGATGAGCACCTCGGACGCCAGCGAAATGGAAAACAGCACCACGTCGGAAATGCCGGCGCCGGTGTCCAGCAGCACCACGTCGTACTGGGGCGTGAGCGCCTGGATCACGCTCAGGAATTGATTGCGCACCTCGGGCGTGAGGCGCGAATACTCGACCATGCCCGAGCCTGCCAGCAGCACGTTGAAGCCACCCGGGGCCTGGATCACGGCCTCTTCGAGCGTGGCCTTGCCGGTGAAGACGTCGTGCAGGGTGATTTTGGGGTGCAGGTTTAGCACCACGTCCAGGTTGGCCAGGCCCAGGTCGGCGTCGAGCACCAGCACGCGCTGGCCACGGCGGGTGAGGGCCGCAGCCAGGTTGGCCGACACAAAGGTCTTGCCAACCCCGCCTTTGCCGCTGGTGATGGCAATGATGCGGGCACCCGTTGCAGAGTGCGAGGGTGAGGCGGCGCCAGCAGGAGCCGCTGGCGATGTGGGTGGGGGAGGGGACAGCGCGTCGCTCATCTTCTAACTTTCAGTAGGCGCTGCCTGTTGGGTTGGGGTCCACCGGAGGCAGGTCGCCCCAACCCGAGGGGGTGTAGAGCGGGCCAAACAACAGGCTTTTCTCTTCGGCACTGACAGTGCTGTCGGGTTGCTCCTCAATGCTGACGCGGTTGCGGCCTGCCGCCTTGGCCTGGTAGAGCTGGTGGTCGGCACGGTCGGTCCACAGCAAGGTGGTGGAGCGGATCCACTGCAGGGCAAAGGCGCCGCCAATGCTCACCGTGACATGGAGCTCCACCGAGCCCGAGACCTTGATGGGCGTGTTGGCAACGGCCCGCCGGATACGTTCGGCCACCACGCTGCCAAAGCCGGCCTGGCATGCGGGGAGCACCACGGCGAACTCCTCGCCACCGTAGCGCGCCAGCGTGTCCATGGGGCGCACGCAGGCACTGAGCGTGCGCGCCACCGACTGCAGCACGATATCGCCAGCCAGATGGCCATGCGTGTCGTTGACCTTCTTGAAATGGTCAATGTCGAGCATCAGCAGCAATGCTGCCTCTCCCGAGCGGGTGACGCGGTCGATTTCGCGTTCCAGCACGGCGCGGAAGTGCCGGCGGTTGGCCAGACCGGTGAGCGGGTCTTTGAGTGAGAGTTCACACAGTCCGTCGATCAGGCCCTGCAGGTAGCGCGAGGGCACCTCGCGGTGCAACGCTGCTTCGCTGCCGCCAGCCTGAGCCACCAGCGCGTGGGCAGTATCCAGGCGAAGGTCGCGCAGATCTACCAGATGAGAGGCCGCAGAGTCAGACACAAATGGAGCAAAAAGAGTTTGTGCAGTGTACCAGTGCGCCAGCGGGAAGACCCCCCGCCCCAGGTCTAGGTGAAACCCGCAGCGGTACTGGGAAAAGGGGGGTGAAAGGCTCCAGCATCACACCCGTTCCACCGGCTGCGGAAGCTGCTGCAGCGCTACCAGTGCTTCGGCGTCGGTGCGGTACATAGCAAGGCCCGTTCCGGGCTCCAGCAAACCGGCCTGGCGCAGAACCTGCTCTACGGGAAGCTTGAGGCCGCTGAGGTGCAATGTGCCCCCCCGTGATTGCAGCAGGGCCAGCAGCTGCGCGAAGGTCTCTACGCCCGTCACGTCGATCCGGTTGATGGGCTGGGCCATCAGGCACAGGTGCACTACATCGGGATGGGTGGCCAGGTGCTCGGTAACGCGCCGCTCCAGGGCGCTGGCCGAGGCAAAGTCCAGCTCGGCATCCATGCGCAGCGCCAGCAGCCGGGGAGCCAGAGCGGGCAGGTGCCACAGGTGCCGGTCGCGCAGGCTGCCATCCGGGTGCAGGCCCACTTCAATGATGCGGGGGTGCAGCCGCTGGTACAGAAAGTGGCTCAGGTTCATCAGCAAACCCACCAGCACGCCCCAGTACATGCGCGGGGCCGTGGCCAGCGTCAGTGCGAAGGTGATGCCGCCGATCACGGCCTCTACCCTTGACACCCGCCACAGGCGCAGCAGCATGCCGGGCTTGATGAGGCTGGTCACGGCGGTTACCACCACGGCAGCCAGCACCGACTGCGGCACGTGGTAAAGCGCCGGAGTGAGCCACAGCAGCACCACGAGTACCAGGGCAATGGCAAACAGCGTGGCCCAGCCGCTTTTGGCGCCCGCATACAGGTTGATGGCCGAGCGCGAGAACGAGGCGCTGGTTGCAAAGCTGCCAAACAGCCCACTGCTGATTTTGGCCAGGCCCTGGCCGATGAGGTCCTGGTTCTCATTCCAGCGCTCGCCGGACCGCTGGCTTTCTACCTTGGCGCTGGATGCCGTCTCCAAAAAACTCACCAGCGTGACGACCAGCACCGGCATCACCAGCGCAGAAAAGCTGGACCATGGCAGCGCTCCGGGCCAGTACGGGGCCGGCAGACCCGAGGGCAACGCGCCCACCACGGCTCCGCCAGCGTCGGCATAGTGCAGGGCCCAGCTCAGGGCGCCGGCCGCGCCCACCACCACAATGGCTGCAGGAAAGTTCGGCCGCCAGCGGCGGGCCAAAATCAGCAGCGCCAGACTGCCCAGGCCAAAAGCCGCCGCCGTGAGGTCAAACAGCCCGGTCGAAGGCGTTGACAGCAGCGCCCCCCAGTCTGACCGTAACCCGGTGAGTGCGGCCAGCTGCGAGCCCAAAATCAGTAGCGCCGCTGCCTGGGTAAACCCGCTCAATACGGGGGACGTCACAAGATTGAGCAGCCAGCCAAACCGCGCCATCCCCATGACCAGCTGCAGCAGGCCCGACAGCAAAGCGATCCACGCTGCCATGGCCACCCATTGCGCGCTGCCCGGCTCGGCCAAGCCTGTGAGTGACGCGCCGATCAGCAGGCTGGTAAGCGCTGTAGGCCCCACGCCGAGCCGCGTCGATGCGCTGAACAACACCGCCACCAGTGCAGGAATCAACGAGGCATAGATACCCGTCACCAGCGGCATGCCCGCCAGCGCTGCATAGGCGACCCCCTGCGGCACCAGCATCAGGCCCACCGTCATGCCCGCCCAGAACTCTCCTTTGATCAGGGCGCGGTCTGGCCGGGGCCAGGACAAAAAGGGGAACCAACGGGTGAGTGACGCAGCGGAAAAAGCCATGGGTACATTGTCGCGCCTCGGCATCGGGCCAGCTTTGCGCAATTTGCGGCATCGTCCTACAGGTGCCTAGGCTGCATCCGACCTAGTGCGCACCTGCCTGCGTTTACAGTCTCGCCATGTTTCAACCGCAAGGAGTTTCCGCATGAACAATCTGAAGATTTCCCAGCGTCCTGCACACCGTATTGCAACCATCCTGGCCGTGAGCGCCCTGGCCTTGGGTCTGTCTGCCTGCGGCAAGAAGGAAGAGCCGACTGTGGGCCAGCGCCTGGATTCCGCCGTCGAAAAGACCGAGCAGGCCGCTGCCGAAGCCCGCGCCAAGGCCGAAAGCGCCATGGAGAACGCTCAGACGAAGGTGGAGCAGGGTGCTGCGAGTGCAGAATCTTCGGCCAAGGATGCCGCCAACAAGGGCATGGTTTTTCTGAGTGACGCAGAAATCACCGCACAGATCAGCGCCAGCCTTGCCAAGGACCCCGACCTGAGCGCAGTGAAGATTGATGTCGATACAGCCAATGGCCGTGTGACGCTGAAAGGCCCCGCACCCTCCGCCGTGGCCCGTGAGCGCGCCGAAGGCATTGCCAAGGCCGTGAATGGCGTTAGTTCTGTGAACAATCAGCTGGTGGTCAGCGCGAGCTAAGCGCGCGGGCTGGCATCAGCCCCGGCGCCGCAAACAGCGCTTCACACCACGCGCCGCCCGGGTTCACGCCCTGGCGGCGCGCTACCATGGTTGGCATGAAAGAGCACGACACCGACCTCGCCACCCGCATCGTCCACCATGACTACGTTCCTCCTGCTGGTTTCGTAGCACCCCAGCCGGGGGTCTACAAGGCCTCCACTGTCATCTTTCCCAACGTCGCGGCCATGCGCTCGCGCGAATGGAAGGACAAAAGCGGCTACACCTATGGGCTGCACGGCACGCCCACCACCTTCATTCTGGAAGAGCGCCTGTGTGCGCTGGAGGGCGGCCTGCAGTGCGTGCTGGTTCCCAGCGGCCTTGCCGCCATTGCCAACGTGGCCTTGGCCCTGCTTCAGCCCGGTGACGAAGTGCTGATCCCGGACAACGCCTACGGCCCTGGCAAAGACCTTGCCAATGGTGAACTGGCGCGTTTTGGCATCACCCATGGGTTTTACGATCCGCTCGACCCAGCCGATCTGGCCGCCCGCATCACCCCTGCAACCCGGCTGGTGTGGCTGGAGGCTCCGGGCTCGGTCAGTATGGAGTTTCCCGACCTGTGCGAGCAGGTGCGGAT
Source organism: Acidovorax sp. LjRoot38 (assembly GCF_964252975.1). NCBI lineage: Bacteria > Pseudomonadati > Pseudomonadota > Betaproteobacteria > Burkholderiales > Comamonadaceae > Acidovorax > Acidovorax sp. LjRoot38. Next base: position 463,372 of record NZ_CAXUPT020000004.1, read on the forward strand.
CTGCCGCGCACACGGCGTGATCACCGCGCTGGACAACACCTGGGGCGCGGGTCTCGCGTTTGCGCCGTTTGACCTCACAGGTGATGGCAGCCTGGGGGTCGATATTTCGGCCCACGCGCTCACCAAGTACCCCAGTGGCGGTGGCGATGTGCTGATGGGCAGCGTCATGACGCGGGACCCGGGCCTGCACATGAAGATCAAGCTCACCCACATGCGGCTGGGCTTGGGGGTGGGGGCCAACGACGCGGAGGCTGTGCTGCGCGCACTGCCCAGCATCGGCCTGCGCTACCGCGCCCATGACGAAGCGGCCCGCACTCTGGCGCGATGGCTGCAGCAGCAGCCCGCCATCGCGCAGGTACTGCACCCCGCGCTGGAAGGCGCGCCCGGCCACACACATTGGAAGGCACTGTGTGGCGCCGGGCAGGGCGGGGCGGGGCTGGCAGCGGGCCTGTTCAGCGTGATGATTGATGCCCGCTACACCCAGAAGCAGGTGGATGCGTTCTGCGACGGCCTGCGGCTGTTCAAGCTGGGCTACAGCTGGGGCGGCCCCATGAGCCTGGTGGTGCCGTACAACATCGCCAGCATGCGCAGCCGCCCGTCCGCACACTTGAAGCTGGGCACGCTGGTGCGGTTTTCGATCGGGCTGGAGGCGGTGGAAGACCTGCGGAACGATCTGCAGCAGGCCCTGGAGCACGCCTTCCCGGCAGGCTGAGGCCTGTCTTTTTTGCGCGGGGTGGTAGTTTCCTCAGTGGCGCACCGCCGAGCGCTGGCTTAGTGTGAGTGTTCGCGGGTGTCCCGCTGCCACTTCCACGAACTGCCCGAATGAGCGCCACCCCATCGGATTCCTCCAACCCCCTCCCTGCGTCTGCCGATCCGGCCCAGCAACCGGCGCCAGACACCTCGGTGGCCCAGCCCGTGACCCTGCAGCGCCTGGGGTTGGCGGACCCGTTCCGTTGGCTGGCCAGGGGCTTGCAGGATGTGCGCGCGGCTCCCGGCATTGCCCTGTTTTATGGCGTTTGCTTCTGGTGCATGGCGCTGGTGCTGGGCTGGGTGTTCCGCACCCGGCCTGAATACACCATGTCCCTGGCGAGTGGCTGCCTGCTGGTAGGCCCCTTCTTGGCGATGGGACTGTACGACACCAGCCGTCGGCGCGAGGCGGGGCTCAAGCCCGAGCTGAGCGAATCGCTCACCTGCTGGGACAGCCACATGGGCAGCATGGGCATGCTGGTGCTGGTGCTTGTGGTGCTGGAGCTGCTGTGGGGGCGTGCATCGCTGGTGGTGTTTGCCGTGTTCTTCAACACCGGCATGCCGTCCACCACGGGCGTGCTGCAGGCGGTCTTCAGCCCGCAGAACTGGAGCTTTGTGGCGGTGTACCTCGTGGTGGGCGGCGTATTTGCAGCGCTGGTGTTCTCCACCTCCGTGGTGTCCATTCCCATGATTCTGGACCGAGACACCGATGCGCTTACGGCCGGTATCACCAGCATGCGCGTGGTGCTGGAGAACCCCCTGGTCATGCTGCTCTGGGGCGCACTCATCACCACCATCGTGGTGTTTTCCCTCTGGTTCTGGGGCATCGGGGTGCTGGTGGCCGGGCCGGTTCTGGGCTTTGCAAGCTGGCATGCGTACCGCGCATCGGTCATCCCGCTCCAACGCCCCCCAGCGGGGGCTTGAAAAACCCATGCTGTTACAGTGAGTCTCAACTTCAGGAAGCAATTACCTTGGCAACACCCAACTACGGATACGAAAAACGCCAGCGCGAACTCGCCAAAAAGAAAAAAAAGGAAGAGAAGCTGAGGTCCAAAACACAGCGCAGGCCGGACGATCCGCAAGGCGACGACCAGCCCGCTGACGGCCAGCCCAGCGGCGATGCTGCGGCCCCGGACCAGCCCACAGGCGCTCCCGGCGCCTGAGCCCTCAGCGCAACAGCTTTTTCAGTTCCGGCCACACATTGGCCAGCATCTGCGGATGCGCCTCGGCGCGCGGGTGGATGCGGTCAGGCTGGAACAGGCGGGTCGGATCGGGCCCGTCGGCCACCCCCTTCAGGAAGAAGGGCACCACGGCCACCTTCTGGGCCTTGGCCACTGTGGTGAACAAGCCCGCGAACTTGTTGGCGTAGTCGGTGCCATAGTTGGGTGGCACCTGCATGCCCACCAGCAGCACCTTGGCCCCGGCCTTTTGCGCCGCCTGCGTCATAACCGTCAGATTCTCTTCCGTGTTCTTGAGCGGCAATCCCCGCAGGGCATCGTTGCCGCCCAGTTCAATCACCACATGGCTGGGCTTGTGCTGCGCCAGCAGCGCCGCCAGGCGCGAACGGCCGCCCGAAGTAGTCTCCCCACTCACGCTGGCGTTGACCACCGTAGCGGCCAGCTTTTCCTGGGTCAGTTGTTTTTCGAGCAGCGCCACCCAGCCCGTGCCGCGTGCCAGGCCATATTCGGCGCTCAGAGAGTCTCCCAGCACCAGGATCACGGGCTGGCGCATCGGCGCGGCCGCTGTCTTGGACGTTGCCTGGGCCATGGCGCAGGGCGCCGAAAGCCCCACCAGAAGCCCGATAGAGGCGCGCAGGATAAAGTGGCGCCGTTGCTGATATCGAATCAAAGTAAAGAGCCTTTCATGTCCGAATCCTCTCCATTGCCCAAGACAGCTGCTGCCACACCCATCATTGCCGTGGAGCATGTCTTCAAATCGGTCACGGATTCCACCGGAACCCTCGACATTCTGCGGGATATCGATTTCCGCCTGGCCGCCAGGGAAACCGCCGCCATCGTGGGCGCGTCGGGCTCGGGCAAGAGCACCTTGCTGTCCATCATCGCGGGGCTGGACACCCCCAGCCGTGGCACGGTGCGGCTCGATGGCCACGACCTCTTTGCCATCGACGAGGATGAGCGCGCTGCGCTGCGGGCCCAGAAGGTGGGTTTTGTGTTCCAGAGCTTTCAGCTCATGGGCAACCTCACCGCGCTGGAGAACGTGATGCTGCCGCTGGAGCTGGCCAACCGCCCTGAAGTTCGCAAAAATGCCCGCAAGGTCGCCGCCGACATGCTGGCCCGCGTGGGGCTGGGCCAGCGCCTCTCTCACTACCCCAAGGTGCTCTCGGGTGGCGAACAGCAGCGCGTGGCGCTGGCGCGGGCGTTTGTGGTGCAACCTGCCGTGCTGCTGGCCGATGAGCCTACGGGCAGCCTCGACTTTGCCACCGGCGAAACCATCATGAAGCTCATGTTCGACCTGAACCGCGAGCAGGGCACCACGCTGGTGTTGGTCACCCATGACCGCGCCATCGCTGAGCAGTGCGAGCGGCGTATCACCATCGAAGCCGGGCGGGTCGTGTAAGCGCTATTTGCCGCGCTGAGAGGAAGGCGGAAACCAGGTTTTTGAGTGTTTTTGGCCTCTAGCGCTTATTCATAAAGCGCTAGCAGCTATCAAATTGATAGTTTTCCAAAGCCGGTGCCCTGCGCCAGCAGATAATCCCCCCATGTCCAGCCCCAAAGTTCTCTTCGGCTTTCACGCCGTGGGCGTGCGTCTGAAGACCGCGCCGAAATCCATCATCGAGATTTACTACGAGGCCACGCGGCGCGATGCCCGTATGCGCCAGTTTCTCGACCGCGCCCGCGAGGCCGGTGCCCGCCTGATCGAAGCCGACAGCGTGCGCATCGCCAAGCTGGCTGGCAGCCATGGCCACCAGGGCGTGGCTGCGCGGGTAGAGCCCGTGAAGGTTGCCACCTCGTTGGATGAACTGCTGGAAGACCTGGAAGCCGCCGGCATTGAGCAGCCCCTGCTGCTCGTGCTGGACGGCGTGACCGACCCGCACAACCTGGGCGCCTGCCTGCGAGTGGCCGATGGTGCGGGCGCGCATGCCGTGATCGCCCCCAAGGACCACGCCGTGGGCATCAACGCCACCGTGGCCAAGGTGGCCAGCGGCGCAGCCGAAACCATGCCGTACTTCATGGTGACCAACCTCGCGCGCACCTTGAATGAGCTCAAGGAGCGCAACATCTGGTGCATCGGTACCAGCGACGACGCGCCCAAGACCATCTACCAGGTCGACCTGAAAGGCCCCGTGGCCCTGGTGCTGGGCGCCGAAGGCGACGGTATGCGCCAGCTCACGCGCAAGACCTGCGACGAGCTGGTCAGCATCCCGATGAAGGGCGCTGTGGAGAGCTTGAACGTATCGGTAGCCAGCGGCGTGTGCCTGTACGAGGCGCTGCGCCAGCGCACCTGAAACGCTCTCAGGCGCTCAAGTGCACCGGCGGGGGCCCCAATCCTGCGGGACACGCCGATCAGCCCGCCCGGCGCCGGGGCCGCAGGCGCGCCGCCATCAGAAAAAGCAGCGCAGCCAGTGCCACGGTCGCAGGCTGTGTGAGCGTGGGGATGGTTTGCAAGGGCACCACCGCCAAGCCCTGGGCGGCGGTGTTGTCAGACAGGATGGCCTCGCCCACGGCGGCGGTGCTGGCCACAATCACCATCTGCCCGATGGCGACAGGCGTACCGGCCACACTGCAGATGACGGTGGCGCCTGCTGGCACGGTGTCTCCCGCCGACCAGGCCGCATTTGTACTGTCCAGCACGCAGCCGGTCTGGCTCAGGCCCCCGGGGAGTCCTGAGTCGATGGCGCAGCGCGTGCCACCGACGGCGTCCAGCAGTCCCGCATTGGTGCAGGAAAACGTCCCGGAATAGGGCTGCCCGGAGATCGCTTGCAGCGGCATGCCCGACAGGCTGATGACCATGTTCACCACCGCGATGGTGGTGGTGGCCGTGGCGCTGTTGTTGGCGGTGTGCGCGTCCCCCGGGGTTGCCACCGTGGTGGCGATGGGCACCTGACCCAGGGTGGGCGCCTGGTAGCGGAAGCTCAACGACAGGATCTGCCCGTCGGCCAGCGTGGGGGGCAGGCCCGAGAGGGCCACCGCACAGGTGGCAGCGTCGAAGCCGACCATGGTCACCTCGGGCGGGGCGCTCACCAGTTGCACGGCAGAGGGGCAGTTCAGCGCCGCCCCGATGGCAATGCTGGGTGTCCAGGGTGTCGCTGCGGTACCGCTCAGGTTGGCAAACGATGCCAGGACGGTCACCGATTCACCAGCCAACGCCGTCAGGGGCGCGCTGGCGGTGGTTTGCAGATCCACCGGGCTGATCACCGTGGTGCCGGTGGCCGAGTTGTTGGCGGGCAGGTCATCGGGCACGGGGCCGGAAATCGTGGCGGCCGCAGTCACGGTTCCGGCCGCTGGGGCGGTGTACGAGAACGCCATGGGCGCCGCGGGATCGGCGCCGAGCACCGAAGCGCCGCCTACCAGCGTGGCCGGGAAGCCCGAGAACACGTAGCGGCCTTGGCCCAGCGTGTCCACGCAGGATGCGGACGCACCGGTGGGCAGATTGGAGAAGCTCACTGCCGTATCGGCACAGCTGTGATCCAGGGTCAGGGTGTACTGCAGCCCCGTGGCTGTGTCTGCACCACGGTTCGCAAAAGTCAGGCGCCCCTGCACCCCGCTGCCCGGCTTTGCTGCAGCAGGCACAAAGATGGACGCCGCTGTATCCCGCAGGAGCGGGTCAATCCAGAGCACGCCATTGCCGGCCGGGGATGTGATGTAGGTCCAGAGGTCCAACCCCTTGGCATCGCCCCACCCGCCGGTGGCTGCACAGTCGGCGTTGGCATTGGCGCCGGGCGGCCACCAGCGGTACAGCTGTGGCGAAGCGCCATAGACCAGTGTTGAATCCGCTCCGCCCAAGGCCTGCGCAGGGTCGGAGGCGGGTGGCGGGGAGCCGGGGCAGAGAGTTCCGTTCACCTGACCCACCAGGGTGCCACTCTGGGTGACATAACCCCGGTCATCAAAATAGACGGTGGTATTGCCAGCCTGCGGCCCGTTGAGCTTGGTGATGGTGGGGCCACCGCCAAAGGTCGCCGTGGCGGTGCTGGTGCCATTGCCGTTGTTCTCGGTATCGATCATGGGCAGGTGAATCTCGCCAGCACGCGCGAATGCCCGGTAGGTGTAGGGCGTGGCGCTGGCGGGAAAGGCGATGCCCGCGGCATCGTTGCCATCCCACGGCACATCCTGTGTGCCCGTGGCGGCGATACCCGTGATGACCGCGTTGGCCGTATTGGAGGGGCTGAAATCCACACCGTCGCGGCTCACGACGATCTGGAAGGTGGAGGCACCGGTGATCGAAAGCCGGAACGTGCCGCCCGCACCCGGCAGGGTGCGTGAACCCACGCCGGGCAGGCGCCCGGTGAATGTGGCGGCCGACAGCAAAGGTGACTGGGGCGTGAGCGGAATGCGCAGCGCTGTGAGCACCTTGTTGACCTCGGCCGAGTGGGGGGCTGCGGGGGCGATGCTGCTGAAAAAAATCGGAAACTCCGGCCGCTGGGCCGACAGGCCCGCCGCCAGGTTCGTCACAAACGAGTCGCTGCCGCGCACGCCCTTGTACAGGGGCTGCCCGTTGTCCAGAAACCCCAGCCGGTTGGCATACAGCGCAAAGCCATTGGGATCGAGCCCCGCCAGTGCCTGCGAGTAGCGGTAGCCATCAAGCGTCACGTAGTCGTGGCGCGAATAGACAGGGCGGTTGTTCACCCCCGTGAAGCCCAGCCAGGCGTAGGTGAACAGGCGGCCATTGAGATCGCTGAGACTGCTGGCCGAGGCCCGCACCGTGACGTCCCACGCGGCCACGGTGGAGGTGCTGGGCAGCGGATTGAAGATGTCGGCATTCAGATTGGTGTTGCCACTGGTGGCGGGCATGAACTGCACGCCATAGATCCCGGTGGCGGGAACACGGTAGGCGCAGGGCGCGAACCCGTTGGTGACGGTGGCGCTGCCGTCGGCGCTGTGGGGGCCCGCGAGTTCCTGGTCGCGGGAGTTCAGTTCTCCCAGAGTACTTCCGCCAAAGCTCCCCGGCGGCGGCGTGTTGGATGCGCACGAGAAGTCAGCGCTGGCCGGCAGGGTCTCGTCGCCCGGTGTGCCGAAATCCTGCGGGTTGTAGACCAGGATGTCGCCGCCCGTCGTGCGGTTGCGGGAGCCCAGCAGCACATACTCGCCCGCCTTTGCGTAGACGTACAGGAAGGTGCGGCGCTGGACCTTGCCCACATAGCGGTTGCCTGGCTGGAGGTCCAGGTTGGCGCGGCATCCCCGGTCGAGCGTGTTGGCACAGGTGCCGCCGCTGGTAGGGTAGGTGGAGGGGTACAGCGTACGGCTGCCTTCCGCCGAGGCCTGCGGAGCCGCGCACAGCCCAACGAATGCGCTCAATGCCATGGCTGCAAATGTGCTGTGGCGGCGACAAGCGGGTGCTCCGTCGGACATGTGTGGGTCTCCCTGGTTCATTGTCTGGATGCCTGGAGTGCGGACCCCTGGCGATTCATGAGGCTGGGTGGCTGCGCGGCACAGTCCCCAGGCCGCTGTTCAAAAACTCCTTCAGACATCGCGCCGGGGTGTATTCGGCATGGGTAGGCACTTTAGATACACCGCATGGGTCCGAAGCCAGTCAATCAGCCTGTTCCTTCGCAAGCATGATCAACGGTTGATCCCTCAAAGGGGCATGCCTCAAGTCTCTGGCTTTGCAGGCACATTTTGCTGATGTTGGGCGGCAAGCCGCAAGTGCGTTGGATAGTGGTAGCCGCTTGGCGTTAAACCGTATTGCTTTTTGAACAAGCGACAGACACGCGCACTGCCTTTGGCCCTCATGTAGAAGCAATCTCTGCAACGGAGCGACGCTGGAATGCGAGTGGCAGATGAGCATGCAAGGGGTCAATAGGGGTCAATAGGGGGCAATAGGGGGCAATGACCCTTGCGCACCCCTCTCCACAAGAAGCACTGCGCATGCCCAATGCCCAATGGCGCAAAGTGAGCGCTGTTCTGGTTCAGGCATCGCCGTGGCACAACCAGGGCCGATGCGTGGAAGGCTTGCCCAAGGGGGCGCCCATGTGTAACGGGACGGGGTCATGGGTGTAGGCCAACTGCCCGACTAATGGCCGCCGTGGACATAAGTCGCGCAAATCGCACCGCTGGGCAGACAAGCGCAGTACTGTGGGTCACACAAGATAAGTTTTTGTTTGATTAATGACTTTTAAGTCACCACAGAAGGTTTAACACCATGCCATCCGACAGCACAACCACCCTCACCAAATCAGGATACGCCACACGCGATGCTGCCCCGCTGCTGTCCAAGTTCGGTCGAAAAAATCCCGCCTTGCTGCTGAGCCTGGGGCTTGTTTCCCTGCTGTCCCTGACATACAGCTGTGGCGCATTGGCGGCGACGGCACCGCCGCTGGGTAGTGCCAGCAACTTCGCCATCGTTTCCGACACCTTTACCAACAGTGGAAATCCGACCACGATCAACGGCTCGGTTTGCTACACCACCCCCCCATCCACTGCGCCCACCACAGTGACCGGGATCATCAAAACGCCGTGTGATACCGAGATTGCCGACCAAGGCATTGCGTTGGCGGATCTGGATTCCCAACTGGGCACCTGCATTCCCCTCGGCTCCGCCGTTGATCTCAGTGCCGTCGTTGTGAGCGGCGGCACGCCTGGAGTGATCCCGCCTGGCTGTTATTCCAGCACGGGAGCCATGAGTATTGGCTCGACGGTAACCCTGAACGGTTCTGGAATCTACGTCTTTCGCCCCGGCGCCGGGGCGACGACTGCGGCGCTCAACACCGCCGCCGACTCTATCGTTTCCCTCAATGGTGGCGCTTGCGCCGGCAATGTGTTTTGGGCGCCCACTGCCGCAACCACACTGGGTGCCAACTCCACTTTCATCGGAACGGTCATTGGAAACGCCGGTATGTCCATGGGCGCCGGTGCCACCTTGTCCGGCCGAGCCTTGACGTCGGGCGGAACCGTCACGACGAGCGCCAATGCGATTTCGCTCCCTGGCGTGTGTGCAGCCCCCACCGTGCCTTCGATCACGGTATCCAAAATCTCCAATGGTGGCGTGGGTACGTTTGGCTTCAGCGGCAGCAACGGCTTTGCCAACCAGTCCATCACAACCCTGGCATCCGGCTCGGCCGTGGCTGGGGCGACGCAGACGCTGACCGCAGCGGGTGTCAGCACTTCCATCACTGAAGCAGCGCCACCCTTGGGTTACACCCTGGCTTCCATCAGTTGCACCGGCCTGGGTTCAGGTGGAACGCAGACAAACGACCTCTTGACGCGCACCGTTACGCTGGATGCAGCGGCCACTGCAGCAGGGGCGGCCATCGCGTGCACCTTCACCAACAACTTGGATGGATTCGTGCCGCCCTCGACCATCCCCTCCCTTTCCGAGTGGGCGATGCTGTTCCTCGCCGGACTTCTGGCCATTGCGGGATTTGCTGCAATTCGGCGCAAGGGCCTGTAGGTCGGAAAACCATGGGCGCAGCGACGCAGACAGACGCCGCCGTTGTGCGGTGATCTGCTGATCCACAACGTGCACCGGTGAGCTTCACGGAGTGCGGCGTTGGCTCGCACGATGCCGGGGTGTCGTGCGGTTCGGCACCCTGTGCACTGCAGGCTGCCGTCGCCAAGTACTGCATCCCCCGGAGAGAGCCGGTCCTTTCTGGGTATGTTCTGTCGCGGAACTGACAGCAAGTTTCCCCAGCTGCCGCTAGGCTGCCCACCTTTGCTTTCTTCGGGATCTCCCACACCATGAGCCGTCGTCAATTTCTCTTGCGCGCCACCCAGGCCGTTGCTGCCACTGGCCTGCCCGCATGGGCCCACACGGCCCAGGCCGCCGAAGAAGCACTGACCGCCCGCACCATCAACCTGGGTTGCTCCATCGCACTGACCGGCCCCTTGGGCCAGGCCGGCATCGAGCAGGTGGCAGGCATGAAGGCCGCGTTTGCTGAAGTGAATGCTGCTGGCGGCGTGCATGGCCGCGAAATCCGCATGGACCCCAAGGACGATGGCTATGTGGCTGCACGCACCCTCAAGAACGTGACCGAGATGGTCGAGGCCCAGTCGGTGTTCGCGCTGATCTCGCCGCTGGGCACGGCCAACACGGCATCCATCCTGCCGTTGATCGAATCCAAGGGCATTCCCACCGTGGGCCCGGTGACGGGCGCGACCTCGCTGCGTGCGCCTGAGAACCGCCATGTATTCTTCCTGCGCCCCACCTACCGCGAAGAGACGCAGCGCCTGGTCAAGCAGATCGTGGACATGGGCCTCAAACGCATTGCCGTGGTGTACCTGGACAACCCGTTTGGCAAGGAAGTGCTCAAGGACATGTCCCGCGCGCTGGACGAGATCAAGGTCGAACGCGGTGGCGAGTTTGCACTGGCCGTGGACGGCAAGAACGGCGCTGAGCTGGCCGACAAGGTGGCTGCAGAGCGCCCGGGTGCCGTCCTGCTGGCCACCACGGGCACAGCCAACACCGCGTTTGTGCAGGCCTTCCGTGCCAAGGCACAGGGCGTGCCGCTGGCGGGGCTGTCGGTTACGGTGATCTCGTCCGAGCTGCCCAAGCTGGCTGCGTCCACACGGGGCCTTGCGCTGGTGCAGGTGTTTCCGGACGCGAATTCGCAAAAATCGGTGGTGGTTCGCAAGTTTCAGAGCACCATGAAGGCTACCGGGGCTGACCCGGCCTTCTTGAACAGCGGCAGCGCGCTTGAAGGCTGGCTCAACGGCCAGATCATGATCGAGGGTCTCAAAAACGCGGGCAAGGACCTCACACGCGACCGCCTGCGCGCGGGCCTGGCCAGCATCCGCGCGCTGTCGTTTGGTGACTTCAACGTTGGCTTTGGCAATAAGGCGCCCTACATCGGCTCCGACGCGATCTACCTGGCCGTGTACGCGGAAAACGGGCGCCGGATCAGCTGACCCAGCCCCGTGTCACGCAGGGGTGCCAAGCGCGGCACCTCTGCCATAGGCTACACCCAGCCGATAGCCCCCAGCACCGCCCCGGCGCCCAGCATCCACAGCAGGTGCAGCCTGGTGCGCCACACCAGCACCACGGTCACGGCGCTGAGCAGCCACAGGGGCCAAGCGGTGTCGAAGTTGCCGTGTGCGCGTGTCAGCACCCACGAGGTGGCCAGCAGCAGGCCAATGACCACCGGCGCCATGCCTTGCTTGAAGGCGCGCACCCCGCGCCGCTCGCGGTTGCGGTGGCCCCAGCGGGTGGCCGTCCAGGTCAGCAGGCTGCTGGGCAGCATCACGCCCAGCATGCACACCGCCATGCCCAGGGCGCCCAGCAGCCAGCCTGCAAGGCCCGGGCCGCCTGCGTTGATGCCCACATTCCAGCCCAGCAGCGCGATGAACAGCACGTTGGGGCCGGGTGCAGCCTGGGCAATGGCGATGGATGCGTTGAACTGCGGGTCGGTGAGCCAGGCGTTGCGCTCCACCAGGTAGCGGTGCATGTCGGGCGCGGTGGCAATGGCGCCGCCCACGGCCAGCAGTGACAGCGACAGGTAGTACAGGAACAGGTTGAACCAGTCGCCCGCGCTCAGGGCCGTCAAGGATGTGGTGAGGGTGGTGGCTGCATTCATGGCGCGAGCTTTCTCCACGTCAGCACGCAGGCCGCGCCACCGATCACCGGCAAAATCCAGAACAGCGGCCAGCGCAGCCACGCCATGGCCACGATGGTCAGCCCTGCAAACGCCACACACAGCGGGCGGCCGAGGGGGTGGTTTTTGATCGACACAAACAGCTTGATGCCCACCCCCGCAATCAGCCCCGCCGCCACGGCGCCCATGCCGCGCAGCGCACCGGCCACGGCCGGGTGGCTGGCAAACTGCGCATAGACCACGGCCAGGGCCAGCACCAGGATCAGCGGAAAGGTCAGCATGCCCGCCAGCGCCGCCAACGCGCCGCGCAGGCCGAAGTAGCGGTCGCCAATCATGATGCTGAGGTTGACCACGTTGGGGCCCGGCATGATCTGCGCCACGGCCCAGTCCTCGACAAACTCCTCGTTCGTCATCCAGCGCTTTTTCTCCACCAGCTCGCGCTGCACCACGGCCAGCACGCCGCCAAACCCTTGCAGGGCCAGCCAGGTGAAAGACCAGAACAGATCGGACGGGTTGCGGGGTTGGGGCCGGGGCGGGGATTCCGGGGGCGGGGAGGGCAGATCGGTGGCAGTGGCCATGGAGAAATTGAGTAAAAATGGCTGCTAGCGCTTATCTGGTAAGCGTTGGAAGCTATTAAATCAGGATTGTTTTGGGTGCGCGGCTGGCGCTGCGGTGCACCCCGCACCATGTTACGCGCGCCACACGGGCTGCGCAGGGGATGCGGCCCTCGTCTTGCGGCAAGGCAGGGCCGGTGATTGGTGTGCACGCTGGGGGTTGCGTGCCGCTATGCTGCGTGTCGGCGCAGCGCGGCTCTGGCTGCGGCTGCCACCTTTCGCCGACCCCACCAGGATTTCCCGCCATGAAACTCATCCGTTACGGCCAGCCCGGCGCAGAACGCCCCGGCCTGATCGACGCCACCGGCACGCTGCGCGACCTGTCCATGCTGCTGCCCGACATGGGCCCGGCCCAGCTCAACCCGCGCACGCTTTCTGCCCTGGCCGCCATCGACGCAAGCCGCCTGCCGCCCGTCTATGGCACACCGCGCCTGGGCAGCCCGGTGGCTGGGGTGGGCAAGATCGTGTGCGTGGGGCTCAACTATGCCGACCACGCGCGCGAGGCGGGCCTGCAGCCGCCCGCCGAGCCTGTGTTGTTCATGAAGGCCGTGACGGCGCTCAGCGGCCCCAACGACGATGTGCGCATTCCGCCCGGCGGCGTCAAGACCGACTGGGAGGTCGAGCTGGGCATCGTCATCGGCACCCGTGCGCGCCAAGTGGCCGAGGCCGATGCGCTGCAGCATGTGGCGGGCTATGTGCTGGCCAACGATGTGTCTGAACGCGCCTGGCAGATGGAGCGCGGCGGCCAGTGGGACAAGGGCAAGAGCTACGACACCTTTGCCCCGATCGGCCCGTGGCTGGCCACGGTTGACGAGGTCCCCGACCCGCACGCCATAGACCTGTGGCTGGAGGTCAACGGCCAGCGCGTGCAAAACGGCAGCACCCGCAACTTCATCTTTGGCGTGCCCACCGTGGTGTCGTACATCAGCCAGTTCATGACGCTGGAGCCCGGCGACGTGGTGCTGACCGGCACGCCCGCCGGTGTGGGGCTGGGGCAAAAGCCCGACCCCTGGTTCCTCAAGCCCGGTGATGTGATGCGCCTGGGCGCCACGGGCCTGGGTGAACAGGTGCAAAAGTGCGTGGGGGGATGAGTCGGGCGGTGGGCCTGGTGCGGTTCACACGGCGCAGCGCTCTTGGGGCCGGACCTATTTGCCCAGCTTGCCGATCAGCAGATGGTCCTTGGTTCGCCAGCCAGCCTGCTCCGGGGTGCTGACCCTGAAGATTTTCAGGTCCGCCTGGCTGGCGTGCTTGACGCGGTAGACCTTGAAGCTGGCCTGGTTGGCATAGGCCACAAAGAACCAGATCGCATCGCCGCTGGCCTGGGTGGCGTAGTGCACCTCGTGCCAGCACAGGTCGGCCTGGCTTTCATGCGCCACCTCGCAAATGTGGGCGTCGGCCTGGTTTTCGTATTTCACTTCCAGGATCTTGGCCATGGGCATCCTTTCGGGCGGTGGTTCGGGCGGGGGCTTGTCCTTCCAAGGGTATCCAGACTTTGGGCGCGCCAGCCCCCGGGTTGCCCTGTAGAGATGTAAGATTTTGAGTAAAAACAGGGCCTGGCGCTTGATGGGAAAGCGCAAGCAGCTATCAAATTGGGAGTGCGAGGAGCAACCAGGGCCCGGTGGCGGGTCAGTTCTCCACCTGCACCGACTCTACAAACACCAGCTCGCAGGAATTGGCCCCGGAATCCGACCGTGTGAGCGAACTCGTCCAGCGCCAGCCGCTGGGGTGTGTCACCTCCACCAGCCTGCCGGTGATGCGGATGTAGGCCCCCGCACGGGCCTTTTTGAGCGCCCGCTCCACCACGGGCGTGGCTGCAATCATGTGCATGTTGGCTGACGATTCGATGATCTCCTGCAGCGGGATGGGCGGTTGGTCGCGCCAGGTGTAGCGGTACCAGCGGCCGCCCTGGGTGATGTTCAAGGCTTCGTACACCGCAGGGTCGGCCATGCGCTTCCAGCCCAGGGCCAGGTCCAGCGGGGACAGCTCGGCCTCCTTGCCCACGTAATAGTCTTCGCGCGACAACACCCGTGCGCGCACGGCAAACGTGGCCAGTGGCTTGACCTGGTAGCCCCGGAACTCGAAAGCCGCCTGGCTGGTGGCCTCCTGCACGGGGCTGTCGGCCGGTGGCTGAGAGACAGCGGCCACCCCGTGGTTTTGCAGCCGCTGGTCGGCGTAGTGCACCCTGAGCTTCTCGACGGCAAAAAACGCCACGAGCAGGGCCATGGCGATCTTGAGGAGGGTGGAGACGTTCATGGGCTTTCACCAAAGTCACGGAATTGTGCACAGATGCACCGCCAGGTAACGCCGAAAGGCGCCTCACCGATTGGCGACATCTGCTGACAGCCCGGGGGGCCACCCCCCCGCAGCGGTGGGCCCGGGTGGCGTGCACAGTAGCGGAATGCGCGTGCAACCTTTTCCTCCTCCAGTCTGTGTTCCATGACCGCTGAGCTGTTACCCGCCCTGGGCTTTGTGCTGGTCGGCCTGCTGCTGGTGGTGATGACGCTGACCAGCTCCTTCATCGCGCGCGTGCCGCTCAGCTCGGCCATCCTGTACCTGGCCGTGGGCGTTGGCATTGGGCCCTGGGGGCTGGGCCTGCTGGTATTGGACCCGGTGGGTGATGCCCCGCTGCTGGAGCGGCTGACCGAGATTGCCGTGCTCATCTCGCTGTTTACCGTGGGCCTGAAGCTGGATCTGCCCCTGCGCGACCGGCGCTGGCGCATTCCGGTGCAGCTGGCCACCGTGTCGATGCTGATCACCGTGGGCACCATCACCGCCGTGGGCGTGTGGCTGCTGCACCTGCCGCTGGGCGCTGCCGTGCTGCTGGGGGCCATCCTGGCGCCCACCGATCCGGTGCTTGCGTCCGATGTGCAGGTGTCCGACCCGCAAGACCGTGATCGCTTGCGTTTTGGCCTGACGGGCGAGGGCGGGCTGAACGATGGGGCGGCGTTTCCGCTGGTGATGCTGGGTCTGGGCCTGATGTCGCTGCACGACCTGGGCGAGAGTGGCTGGCGCTGGTGGGCGGTGGACGTGCTCTGGGCCGTGGTGGGTGGCCTGTTGATTGGCTACCTGCTGGGCGTGGTTGTGGGCCGGGTCATTTTGTACCTGCGCATCCGCCACCGCGAGGCGCTGGGCCCGGACGAGTTCATGGTGCTGGGGCTCATCGCGCTGGCTTATGGCGTGGCCTTGTTGTGCCATACCTACGGCTTTCTGGCGGTGTTTGCTGCCGGGTTGGCGCTGCGGCGTGCGGCGGCGGAACCAGCGGCGTCCGTGGCATCACCTGTTCAAGGCGACCACAACGATGGTGAAGCCCCCGTGGCCGCTCAGGCGCCGGGCCACATGATGGAGTCGGTCGAGCGCTTCAACGCCCAGCTGGAGCGCCTGGCCGAAGTGACCGTGGTGCTGGTGGTGGGTGCGCTGCTTTCGGTGGTGGACTTTGGCACCGAGGCGTTGTGGTTTGTGCCCGTGCTGCTGCTGGTGATCCGCCCGCTGGCGGTGTATGCAGGGCTGGTGGGCGCCAAGGTAGAGCGCTCGCAGCGCCGCCTGATCGCATGGTTTGGCATCCGGGGCATTGGCTCCATCTACTACCTCATGTACGCCATCACACACGACCTGCACCCGGTGATTGCGCAGCGCCTGCTGGCGATCACGCTGGCGGTGGTGGTGGCGTCGGTGCTGCTGCACGGTGTGTCGGTGACGCCGCTGATGCGGCGCTACGAGACCCGCAGGAAGACCAAAGCGCAGCGGCCACGGTGAGTTAGCAAGACCGGTTCAATCGAAAATGACCGCTAGCGCTTTATCTGTATGGTTTTGTTGCTATGAGTTTTGCGGTTTTTGGGGGAGGTACGCCCCCCGCTCGCCGCACCTCAGAGGCTGAGAGTTTTCGCGTGCAAGGCGGGCATGGATAAAAGACTCTCAGCCTCTCAGACCCAGGTGTCGTGGCAAGGCACCTGGGCGGGGGCCAGGTTGATGTACTGCACCAGCCGGGGCTGCGTGCCCCGATTGGGGCTGGGGCCATGGGGCAGGGCCTGGTGCCAGATCACCAGATCGCCCGCGCCCGCGCCGATGGGTGTGGCACCCAGCGCATGCAGGTCTTGCTGGCGGGGCTCGACCCCAGCGGGTAGCTGGGCCAGCCAGTCGCCCACCCGGCGGTGAAAACCTGGCACCAGGGTGAGGGCACCTTGTTCGGGGGGCGTGTCGGTCAGGTACAGGATGCCCTGGGTGGCAAAGGGAATAGGCTGGTGCAGGCTCACATCCCAGTGCATGCCCTGGCCGCCGTAGGGGTAGCCGGGGCGTTCTGGAGGGTTGAAGCCACAGCGGTCAGTGCTGCGCCACAGGTCTGCCGTGCCCCACAGCTGCGCAAATGCCTTGTGGATGCGCAGGGAACGTCGGTTGACGTCGAATGCCGGGTGCTGAAACATCTGCACCATGGTGTTGCGCGGGGCGTGGGCGTACCACGACTCCACATCTGCGGGGTCGGCGCGCACGGCTTCCCACACCGCCTGTGCGGCGGCGGCGCTGTGCTCTGGCGTGGTGGCCTGGCGTACCACCACATAGCCATGCTCGTCCCAATGCGCCAGGTCGTCCGCATTCAGCACGGGCTCCATCGCATCGATCCGGGCCTGCAGCTGCAAGGCCGCTTCGGGCGCCGGGCCGCCATCCACAAGGGCTTGAATCCGCGCCACGGTGGCGGCATCGGGCGCGCCCGCCGTGCGCACGATCCAGTCCTCGAAGGCAGCGAACTCCGGGGCCTCGCGCAGCACGTATTGCATGGTCTGCTCCAGCCCCACACCCAGCGCGGCCAGCACGATCTGTGTGCGGTGGGCTTCCGCTTCGGCGCCCTTCAAACCCTGGCCCTGGCGTGCGGCCATCCAGCGTGACCAACAGCGTTTGAGGTGTGGGACCTGCAGGGCGCCCCTGTCCGCATCGGGCGGCAAGGAGCCAGACGTTGTTGGGGGCGTGGTGTTTGGGATCGGGGAGTGCATGGATGGAGCAAATCAAAAAACGGTTCGGGGTCACAAGGCACCGCCCGCGCCGAACCCTGCGCGCAGGCCTGCCGATTTTGCCGCGTGGCCCGCCATCACCGGGCCAGGGCCACATCGCCTGCAAGCCGCTGCGCCACCACATTGCGCACAGACGCCGGGGCGCTCTCCAGCAGGCCGGGCCATTCCGTTTTGGCCCGCGCCACCGTGTCGCGCAACAAGGCCAGGTGCCGGGGCACGCGAAGCAGCCCGGCCGATTTCATCAGGCCTTCCATGTCGTCCCAGGTCAGCGCCCGCAGGGTGTTGTCGATGGCGCGGTTCACGGCATATTGCTGGTCCGGCACGCCCTCAAAAAACGCGGCCACACACACCGGGTCGTACACCGGGGCCAGCTGTGGCACGCGGCCGTCGGGGTAGACCAGGGCCCAGTTTTTCAGGTGCGCGTCGGTGTTGCCCATCAGGATGAAGGCCACCATGCGCGCCAGAAACTCGCGCGTGTCCAACACCGGCTGGCGGCTCAGGCGGTTGAGCACGCGCAGCATGGTGGCCCAATCCTGCAGCGCGCCCTTGCCATGGGTTTTGCCGTATTTCTGGCGCGGCGTGTAGCCAAGCACCTGGTTGAACTCTTCCATGTGCACGCGGGCGCCGCCGGGCAGGTGGTCAAAACGCTGCACGGCCAAAATTTCGTTGAAGGGCACGGCATCGGGCAGGTCGGCCTCGGCCCGGGTGATGACGCGCACATCGGCGCAATGCAGGCCCAGCGCCTTGCACAGCTGGTAGCCGGTGAACTCGTTGGCCACGAGGTCGGGGTGGGCTGTGGTGGGCAGCTTCAAGATCACGCTGCCCGCCGCGCCCTTGCGATGCACCGTGTAGCGGCGGCCGTCCTGCACCGCGCTGAACTTGGTAACCACGCCGGGCAGCGACGCCGCGTCTTCCACCGGGTATTCCACAAACCCCGGCTCCAGCACATCGAGCCCCTGGGTCGTGTGCCAGTGCCGCACCACGTCCGGGATGCCGTCTTGCGCAGGCACGGGCTCCACCTCCAGCGCGCCCATCAGGTCGTGGCCTGCGGCGGCCAGCAGCTCGAACTCGTCATCGGGGCTACAGCCACGCTCGTGCGCAAGCCGCTCGCGGTTGTGGCCCTCGGGCAGCAGGTTCTGAAAATACACCGGCCAGCGCCCATCGGTGCGCACCAGCCGCGCATCCCGCGCCGACGCGAGGATCTGCTGCGTCGCGGCCTCGTCGGCACCCTGAAAGCTCAGCGACAGGGTGGGGCGCTGCGGGTTGCGGATGTAGCTCTCGTCAAACGACACGCGCAGGATGTCGCCGTATTGCGAGAGGTAGCCAATCGGCTCGCTACCGCCCGCCGCCCCGTCCGCCTTTGCCGGGCGGTGCAGGTACAGGCGCAGGTAGCGGATGGAGGTGCTCATGGAGTGTTGCTACCGTCAGCGGCGCAGACCGTCCACCACGGATGGCGGCGCATCCACCCCCTCGGGCTGGCCCAGAAACTTGCCCCCCGACTGGATGAACGCCTCCAGGCTGGGCCGCAGGCTGCTGGGCACGGCAATGATGTCCATGCCCAGCACGCGGGCCATCTCGGCCAGGGTGGAATAGCGCGGATCCAGGTCGCCGCCTTCGGTGCGCTGCACCGTCATGCGGCTAAGGCCCGCGCTTTCGGCAAGCTGGGCCTGGGTCATCTGGTGGGCCTTGCGGGCGGCGGCGAGGGTGGGGATGAGATCGGTAGACATGATTATATTTATACTCTTAATACTAAAAAAGATCATAGTATTTATCTCGCTGCGAGATTTTCGTCACAGCGTAGCGGAAAGTAGTAGGTATGGCCGCGGTAAGTCAGTCCAGTCTCTGCCACTGCTCCTTGGCATTTGATGTCTTAGACACCGGGACTGCCCGGAATGGTGGCAATACAGCGACTGCGGCCACCGGTCTCGGATTGACGAACTGACGCTGTGTGGCTCACAGCGGTAATTGCCCGATCACCTTGGAGTCTTTCATATCGGCCAAGTGCTGGATCGCACTCGAGAAACCGGCCGCCACTCTTGGCTATGACGGCGTGATCTTGCCCGTCTCACACGAGTGAGATGGCGTTGCACCCGGATTCACAGGCGAACTGCAAACTATTGTCAAACGCGGGGTTTGGCCGCACCACCGCCCATCTCACCCGGCCAATCAGCGCCTGCGTCGCTATAGTGCATGGCAACCTACGAAATGGTAGGAACCGGTTTGCCCTGATACCGTATCAACCCGAGGGAATGCGCCATGAGCAGCGTTTTGAAACGAAACAATGTCAAAGTTCTGGGCGACGAAGGCCCTGTGCTGATGTACGCGCACGGCTTTGGGTGCAATCAAGATATGTGGAGCTTGATTACACCTGCGTTCAGAGCTACGCACCGCCAAGTGCTGTTCGACTATGTGGGCAGCGGCGGCTCGGACCGCGCGGCGTTTGACCGGTTGCGGTATGCCGATCTTCGGGGCTACGCGCTGGATGTCCTGGAAGTGTGCGATGCCCTTGGTCTGGACGAGGGAGTGACCTTTGTAGGCCATTCCGTCAGCTGCAGCATCGGCATGCTCGCATCCATCGAGCGGCCTTCGCTGTTTGACCGGCTGATTTTGCTGGGCCCGTCTCCATGCTTTCTGAATGACCCGCCCGGCTACGCGGGGGGCTTCGAGCGTGACGACCTGGAAGGTCTGCTGGCGCTGATGGATCAGAACTACATGGGATGGGCCAACTACCTGGCGCCGGTGGTTGCGGGGAATGCAGGAGCCGGCGACGTGACCAGCACCCTGACAGACAGTTTTTGCTCGACGGACCCGGCAGTTGCAAAGGTGTTCGCCAGGGCCACTTTCTTCGCGGACAACCGGGCTGACCTGGCCAAGGTCTCGCGGCCATCACTGCTATTGCAACACCGCAGCGACACTCTGGCCCCACTTTCCGTCGGGGAGTATCTCCACGCACACCTGCCGGGCAGCACACTGCAAGTGCTCGACGTTGCCGGCCATTGCGCGCACATGAGCAACCCATCTCTCGTGATCAAGGCCATGCGTGACTACCTTGATCACGCTTGCGTCGCTGCCTGACGCAAAGGCAAGGCCCCTTCCATGAATCTGTTGGACCAATTGCCCTGCGCGGTGGTCGTCACGAACGAAGCGGGCCGCCTGCTTGACGTGAATGTAGCCCTTCTCGCGCTTGTCGGAGGGGCACGAGAGAATCGCATTGGAGCGTTGTTTGAGGAACTGCTGCCGCCAGCCAGCCGCATTTTTCTGCAGACCCATATTTGGCCCACTTTGCTGCGGGACGGGAAGATCAGCGAGATCCATTTGCAAGTCAGCGGTTGCGACAGAACCCGGGTGCCTGTGCTACTCAATAGTCGCCGGGGGGAATACCAGGGCGCTCCCGCCTATTTTTGGAGCCTTGTTTCCACCCACGAGCGCCACCGCTTCGAGGCTGAACTCATTGAACAGCGCAACCTGGCAGAGTCGGCGGGCCTCGCGCTCGGCGAAAGCCAGCGCTTTATTCGTGCCATCACTGACGCGATCCCAGGCATGGTGGCTTACTGGGACAAGGGTCTGCGCTGCCGCTTTGCCAACCATGCCTACGCACAATGGTTCGGCAGGCAGCCGCATGAGCTGATCGACATGTCGCGCGAAGAGCTGCTGGGCGAACGCATCGTTGAATGGAACGAGGAATACGCCCACGCTGCGCTGGCCGGGCATCAACAGCATTTCGAACGTGCTGTCACCAATTTCGACGGAAGTCCCCGCCACATCCTGGCGCACTACGTGCCCGATATCGCAGGCAGCGAGGTACTTGGTTTCTTCGTCAATGTTAGTGACGTTACTGCACTCAAGACAACGCAATTGGCATTGGAAGAAGCCCAGAGGCTTGGCCAAACGGGCAGTTGGAGCTGGCAAGTCGAGGGAGATGTGGTTACGTGGTCTCCCCAGTTGTACTCGATGCTCGGCGGCGACCCGCAGGCGCCTGCACCCAGTTTTGAAGATCAATCTCGCATTTACCAGCCGGAAGACTATGCCAGGCTCGCGGAGCGGGTATCCAATGCGCTGCACACCGGCGAGGATTACGTTCTGGATCTGCGCTACTGGCGACCCGATGGTCATCCAGGCTGGGTGGAGGCGCGCGGCGAGGCTGTGCGCGATGCGTCAGGGAGCGTCAGTGGCCTGCGCGGCACGCTTCAGGAAATCACGCAGCGGCGAGAGCAAGAACTGGCACTGGTGGTTGCGCAGGGCCGGCTGCAGGCGATGTACGAAACCACGCCAGCTATGCTGCACTCGATTGATGCCCAGGGCCGACTTCTGCACGTGAGCGATGCGTGGCTCGCTTGCCTTGGATACCGTCGGGACAACGTTATCGGCAGACTGTCTTCAGACTTCCTTACAGAAGAATCCCGTAGACGCGCCAAAGAGGAAGTACTTCCCACCTTTTTCGCGACGGGCCGATGTGACGCAATACCCTATCAAATGATCACGAGCCACGGAGCGATCGTCGACGTGCTGCTATCAGCAATTCTGGAGCGAGACGATCAAGGCCTGCCTATTCGCAGCTTGGCTGTGGTCGAGGATGTGACCCTTCGCAGGCGCGCAGAACGTGAGCTTCAAAGGGAACATGAGCGCTTGCGCAATCTGATAGAGGGTACTAACGCAGGCACGTGGGAATGGAACGTCCGAACCGGCGAGGTGATCGTCAACCCTCGCTGGGCAGAGATCATCGGCTGGACCATCGAAGAACTGGGGGTCATAACGAATCAGTACCGCGCGGACATCGCCCACCCGGACGAACTACCCCAGACTCAGCAGCTGCTGCGAGAGCATTTCGCTGGGCGCAGCGATGCCTACGTGTCCGAACTGCGCTTGCGCCATCGGGACGGTTCCTGGATTTGGGTCGAAGATCGGGGGCGGCTTATCACACGCACAGCCGATGGCAGGCCCGAGTGGGTGTTCGGTATCCACATCGACATTTCAGAGAGAAAACGCCGTGACGATGCCATGCTGCGACTCAGCGCCGAACTGGCTCAGCAGCACGAACTGATGAGGGTCACACTCCAGTCGATTGGGGACGCCGTCATCACCACCAATGCCGATGGGCTGGTCAGCTGGCTCAACCCGGTGGCCGAGCGAATGACAGGGTGGCTATCTTCGGAATCGATTGGGCGTCCCCTGCTGCAGGTTTTCCACATCATCAACGAAGAAACGCGCGAGCCTGCACCCGACCCGGTTGCCGCTTGTTTGGCTGAAGGCAAGACGGTGGGCCTGGCCCCCAAAACCTTGCTCATTGCGCGAGACGGCACTGAATACGGCATCCAGGACTCAGCGGCCCCCATTCGCAGTCCGCAGGGCGAAATGCTCGGCGTCGTCCTCGTCTTCCATGATGTCAGCGAGCAGCGCAGGCTTAGCGGCGAGATGACCTATCGGGCCACGCACGACTCGCTAACCGGGCTTGTAAACCGTGCAGAGTTCGAGTCACGATTGCTCAGAACTCTGCGCCATGCGCAGGAGAACGACAGCAACCATGCGCTGCTGTATATCGATCTGGACCAATTCAAGCTGGTCAACGATGCGTGTGGTCACGCCATCGGGGACCAGTTGTTGCAGCAGGTCAGCAAGCTGCTGGGGGACTCGATCCGCACGCTCGACACCCTTGCTCGCCTGGGGGGTGACGAATTCGCAATCATCCTTGAACACTGCACCATGGAACAGGCGAGCCGAGTTGCCCAGAAGATCTGTGACCGCATGAACGATTTTCGATTCATCCATGGGGAGCGACGCTTTCGGATCGGTACCAGCATTGGTCTCGTTCCGCTGGACAAGCGTTGGGCCAATGCCGCAGCCATCCAGCAAGCTGCCGATGCCTCGTGCTATGCGGCTAAGGAGGCTGGCAGGAATCGCGTCCATGCTTGGTTTGAAACCGACGTAACCATGCGCGAAAGAAACCATGAGATGCAGTGGACGACCCGGATCCAGCACGCGCTGGACCACGATTGCTTTGTGTTGTTTGCGCAGCGCATCCATTGCCTGAGGGATCAAGCGCTGGGCATTCACGCCGAAGTTCTGCTGCGCTTGAGAAACGACGATGGATCCTTGGTGCAGCCCGGAGTGTTTCTACCTGCCGCCGAGCGCTTTCATCTGGCGTCGCGCATTGACCGCTGGGTCCTACAAAACGCGGTCCGGTGGCTGCAATGCTTGGACGAACCCGACGCTATCGACAGCCTCAGCGTCAATCTCTCGGGCCAGTCCGTGGGCGACAGGGCCTTTCACGCGTGGGCGCTCGCACTGTTCGCCGCAGCAGGTGCAGCAACCTGTTCAAGGCTCTGCCTGGAGATCACCGAAACAGCCGCAGTCACAAACCTTGCAGACGCGGCAATCTTCATCGGCCATGTTCGCGCAGTCGGCGTGAAAGTCGCGCTTGACGACTTCGGTGCTGGCGCATCTTCGTTCGGGTATCTCAAAGCCCTGCCCGTTGACTACCTCAAGATCGACGGGCAGTTCATTCGAACCCTCCTTAGCAATCCACTGGACGAAGCGGCGGTTCGCTGCTTCGCAGATGTCGCCAGACTGATGGGATTGGAAACAGTGGCTGAGTTTGTAGAGAGCCCAGAAGTGCTGGAGCGTCTCAAGGAGATGGGGGTGGACTATGCGCAGGGATACCTAGAGCACCGCCCCGAGCCCATCGACCGCTTGACAGGTATTGCGACCAGGGCCGGGGCGACTGCCTTGTGAGGCTACCATCGCCTGGCCGCCACCAGCCCGTGGAAAGCGACTAGCGGTTAGCGGCCAACGCGAGGATGAGGTTTGATGCAAAACGCCCTCAGGCACTCCATACATCCCGCACAGAGCGCGGGCGGTTTCCTCGTTAACCACGCCACCTGTGCCAGTTATCTCAGGATTCATTCGCCATGAACAGCCAAGAATCTGTCAAAAAATAATAGCTGCTAGCGCTTGCTCAATAAGCGCTAGGGGCCAAAAAGATCGAATATTTAGCCGCAGTATTTGCCTCGACTCACTGGGTACCACCTGACACCTAGTTGCTGGGTAGTGCGCCGGTTGGGCGCCGTTACCTGACCTACCCAGCTACCTGGCATCCAGCGGCGCTGGCAGCACCTGCCCCCGCTCCCCACAAAACCGCAACGCCTCATCCCCCAACCATTCCCGCACCAGCTGCATCGCCGGGCTCGGGTGTGTTGTGGTCACAAACGAATACGCCGCCCGCGACAACACGCTGCGCCCCAGCAGCGGCACCAGTCGCCCCGCCTTCACATCCTGCAGCACTAGCGCAGCGCGGCCCATGGCGATGCCTTGGCCTGCCAGGGCGGCGCCCAGGGCCAATTGCGACAGGTTGAACTGCTGGCCGCCTGCCCAGGGCGGTGGCGTGGCGTCCACCTGCGCAAACCAGTGTTGCCACTCTTCATAGGTGTCCGCGCCGTCCCAGGCGCTGCCGTCGTGCAGCAGCCAGTCGCCGTGCAGGTCTTGCGGCTGGGTGATGGGCGGGTGGCGGGCCAGGAACTCGGGGCTGGCCACGGGGATGAGCCACTCGTCCAGAAACACGGTGGCGTTCAGGTCGCGGTAGCCGCCTAAATCGAACCGCACGGCGGCCTCGATGCCGTCGCGCACCATGCGGGTGCGGTCCAGCGTGTGGAATTCGCCAAACACGCGCAGGCCGGTGTGCGGGTGCTGGCGAAAGAAGTCGCCCAAGCGGGGCGTGAGCCAGCTCATGGCAAACGAGGGTGAGCAACTCAAGGTGGCGGTGGCGGACTCGGGCGGCTGGCGCATTTGGGCCAGCGTGCTTTCGATGGCGTCAAAGCTCTCGCGCAGCACCACGGCCAGCCATTTGCCCTCGGGCGTGGGCACCAGCGCGCGCGGGGTCCGCAAGAAAAGCGGGCGGCGCAGCCAGTCTTCGAGTTGCTTGACCTGCTGGCTGACGGCGCCCTGGGTAATGCACAGCTCGGCCGCCGCCTTGGTAAAGCTGCCATGGCGGGCTGCTGCATCAAAACTGCGCAGCCAGGCCAGCAGGGACGGGGAGAGGCGAATATCCATTATTAATACTAATGCTGCGCTCACTATAAATGGCTTGTGACAGCGGCGTGACCGGCGAAGAATGCAGGCAAGACTTCAACGACTGAATGAATCTGTATGACGCCTGCTGAACGAACGCCTGCTTTGGACGCGCTGCTGGCCACCCGCCTGCGCAATGCCCAGCCCGCGCTGTGGTCCAACCCGGCCCGGCAGGCGCAACCACCGGCTGCTTTGCAGGCGCTGGGGCGCAGCATTAGTCTGGATGATACGCAGGCCGCCGCCGACCGGTTGGCCCGTTTTGCGGGCCTGCTGGCGCAGGTGTTCCCGGAGCTGGCTGCCACCGGGGGCGTAGTGGAGTCGCCTCTGCTGCCCGCCGCCGCGTTGCAACCTGCGCTCGGTTTGGCCGAGGGGCAGGGGCGCCTGTTCATCAAGGCCGATCACAGCCTGCCGGTGGCGGGCTCCATCAAGGCCCGGGGCGGCATGCACGAGGTGCTGGAGTTGGCCGAGCGGCTGGCGCTGCAACATGGGTTGGTACAGCCTGGTGATGACTACCGCGCGCTGGCCACCCAGGCAGCGCGCGAGGTGCTGGGCCGCTACCAGGTGGCGGTGGGCTCCACCGGCAACCTGGGGATGAGCATTGGCGTGGTGGCGTCGGCCCTGGGCTTCCAGGCCACGGTACACATGTCGGCCGACGCTAAGGAATGGAAGAAGGACCGTCTGCGCCAGCGCGGTGTGCAGGTGGTAGAGCACACCGGCGACTATGAACGCGCCGTGGCCGCAGGCCGCGCCGAGGCGGCCAGCAACCCGCTGTGCCACTTTGTGGACGACGAGCAATCGTTCTCGCTGTTGCTGGGCTACAGCGCGGCGGCGCTGCGCCTACAAAAGCAGTTGGCAGAACAGGGCGTGGCGGTGGATGCCGAGCACCCGCTCATCGTGTACCTGCCTTGCGGGGTGGGGGGCGCGCCAGCGGGCATCACGTTTGGCCTGCGGCAGTTGCTGGGGCCGCATGTGTTTTGCTTTTTTGCCGAGCCGGTGCAGTCGCCATGCTTCATGGTGCAGATGGTGGCCGACACCACACCAGGGATGGGCGACCACCCCTCGGTGTACGACTGGGGCCTGACCAACCGCACCGAGGCAGATGGCCTGGCCGTGCCGCGTGCGTCGCTGCTGGCCGCCGAGCTGATGCAGCCGCTGCTGTCGGGCGTGTTTACCGTGGCCGATGACACCTTGTTTGCGCAGCTGGTGCTGGTGCTCGATGCCCTGGGCGAGCGCATCGAGCCCTCGGCTGCGGCAGGCTTCAGCGGCCCGGCCATGCTGACGGGCACTACCGCCGGGCAGGCCTGGCTGCGCAGCACGGGCATCGACGCGGTGCTGCGCAACGCCACACACCTGGTGTGGACCACGGGCGGTCTGCTGGTGCCCGATGCGCAGTACCAGGGCTTTGTGCAGCGTGGGCGGGCCGTGCTCGCGGCGCAAGGCTGATTGTTGTCATTCCCTGATTCGTCTATCCCCCCAACCTTTGTCACCTTTGGAGAGCACCCCATGAACCGCAAACAACTGCTTTTGTCGTCCGCCATCCTCTGTGCTTTGGGGGGCGCTGCATGGGGCCCTGCCGTGGCGCAAGAGGCTACGTTCCCTACCAAGCCCATCACGCTGGTGATTCCGTTCCCGCCCGGTGGCGCCACCGACGTGCTGGGCCGCCTCATTGGCAAGAAGCTGGGCGACAAGCTGGGCCAGAGCGTGGTGATTGACAACCGCGCAGGGGCGGGCACCACCATCGGCGCGGCCTATGTGGCCAAGGCCGCGCCGGACGGCTACACGCTGCTGATGAGTTCGGGCACCACCTTCACCGTGAACCCCGCCGTGCGCGCCAAGCTGCCGTACGACCCGGTCAAGAGTTTTGAGCCCATTGGCATCGCAGGGCGCACCAGCCTGATCCTGCTGGCCAACAAGGACGTGCCGGTCAGCGACGTGAAGCAGTTTGTGGCCATGGTGAAGGCCGCGCCCGACAAGTATTCGTACGGCTCGTATGGTGCCGGCACCACGTCGCAGTTTGCGGGCGAGATGTTCTTCCACGCGGCGGGCCTCAAGATCCAGCATGTGCCCTACAAGGGCAGCTCCCCCGCCATGGTGGACCTGATGGGCGGACAGATTCCGTTCACCGTCGATACCGTGTCGGCCGCGCTGCCCCAGCTGAAAGACGGCAAGATCAAGGCCATTGCCGTGACGGCGGGCAAGCGCTCGGCCCTGCTGCCCAAGGTGCCCACGCTCGCAGAAAGTGGCTACCCCGGCGTGGAGATGGACACTTGGCTGGCCATGGTGGCCCCACGCGGCTTGCCGCCCGCCGTCAAGGCACGGCTGGAGCTGACGCTGGCGCAGGTGGTGGCAGACCCCGAAACCCGCGACAAACTAATCGCCGTGGGATTTGAACCGACCTATGCTTCTGCCAAGGCGGTGAGCGAGTTGATCGACAAGGAACTGCCGTTGATGCGCGCCGTGGCGCAGCGGGCGGCCATCACGGCAGACTGATCTGCTCCCCACCAGGCAAGCAAGAAACAGGAGACAAATTCGACATGACGACTTCACACAGCACCCTGGTCGAGCTGACCGCCAACGAACTGCGCCATCACATCGGCACGCGGGAAGTCTCGCCCGTCGAGCTGCTCGACGCTTGCATTGAGCGCATCGAGGCCGTCAACCCGCATGTCAACGCCATCACCGCCACCTGCTACGACCGCGCCCGCACCGAGGCCAAGGCCGCCGAGCAGGCGGTGCTGCGTGGCGAACCGCTGGGCCTGCTGCACGGGCTTCCACTGGGCGTGAAGGACCTCGAAGCCACGGCCGGGCTGCTGACTACCTACGGCTCGGAGATTTACCGCAGCAATATCCCGGCGGAGGACAACGTGCTGGTGGCGCGGCTGCGCGCGGCGGGCGCCATCGTGGCGGGCAAGACCAATATCCCCGAAATGGGTGCTGGCGCCAACTCACGCAACACGGTGTGGGGCGCCACCGGCAACCCGTTCAACCCGAACCTGAATGCCGGGGGCTCGTCGGGCGGATCGGCCGCTGCGCTGGCGTGCGACATGCTGCCGGTGTGCACGGGGTCGGATACGGGTGGGTCGCTGCGCATACCGGCGTCCATTTGTGGCGTGGTGGGCTTTAGGCCATCGCCGGGGGTGGTGCCCAGCTCGCGCAAGCTGCTGGGCTGGACTCCTATTTCGGTGGTGGGGCCCATGGGCCGCACAGTGGAAGAGGCCTGCTTGCAGCTGGCCGCCACGGCAGGCATGTCGGCGGGCGACCCGCTGAGCTACCCGCTGGACCCGATGAGCTTCTTGTTGCCCGAAACGGTGGACCTGAGCCGCCTGCGGGTGGCCTACACCGAAGACTTTGGCGCCTGCGCGGTGGACAACGGCATCCGCGCAGTGTTCCGCCATAAGGTGCAGGCCATGAAGCACCTGTTTGCCAGCTGCGATGCCATCGACATCGACCTGGGTGACGTGCACCGCTGCTTTGACGTGCTGCGCGCCGAAGCCTTTGTGGCCAGCACGCGCGAGGCCTACGAGCGCGACCCCGCCAGCCTGGGGCCCAACACCCGCGCCAACTACGAAATGGGCGCTGCGATGACCCTGCTGGACAGCGCCTGGGCGCAGGCCGAGCAGACGCGAATCCTGGCGCGGTTCCAGAAGTTGTATGAGCAGTACGACGTGATCCTGGCGCCCACCACGCCCGTGTCGCCTTTTGCGTGGACCCAGCTGTTTGCCAGCCACATCAACGGCGAGCCGCAAGCCAACTACTACCGATGGCTGGCGCTGACCTATGTGACCACGTTGACCACGCACCCAGCGCTCAGTTTGCCGTGCGGGCTGGATGACGTGGGGATGCCGTTTGGTCTGCAGATCGTGGGGCGCTTTCGCGCCGACCGCCACACGCTGGGCGTGGGCCACGCGCTGGAGCAAGCATTCAAGGGCATCGCCGGGCTGGCCCGCCCACGGCCTGACATCGCCAAGCTGATGCAAACAAATGCCGATCCCGCGCTGACCTCCATCGTAACCGGCGCGCCCGATCAGCGTGATGCGCGCAGCCTGCCGCGTGATGACCGTGCCACCTCGGCGGCGCAAGTCTCTGCGGTCTGAACGAAGCCAGGAGACAAAACCATGCAATCAGTGGACACCATCGTCATTGGCGCGGGCATTGCAGGTGCCTCGGTGGCTTGGCAGTTGGTAAAGGACAAAGCCGGTGGGGAGGGCGCCAGCGTGCTGCTGCTGGAGCGCGAATCGCAGCCCGGTTACCACACCACCGGCCGTTCGGCCGCGCTGTACATGGCTACCTACGGCACACCCAACATCCAGGCGCTGACGCGGGTGAGCCGCGCTTTTTACGACGCGCCGCCGCCGGAGTTCGGGTCAGACCCCATCCTCTCGCCCCGTGGCGTGGTCTACGTGGCCGGGCCGGACCAGCTCGACATGCTGAAACAGGCCTATGCAGAAGCCCATGCGATCTCGCCCAACGTGGAATGGGTGGAGCAGGCCGCACTGCTGGCCCAGCTGCCGTGCCTGAAGCCCGAAGCCGTGGCCGCAGGCATGAGCGAGCCCGAGGCGGCCGACATCGATGTGCACGCGCTGCACCAGGGCTACCTGCGTGGCCTGCGCCAGCGCGGCGGCCAGGTGCTGACGAATGCCGAGGTCACGGCCCTGCAGCGCGTTGGCGATAGCTGGAAGGTGACCCTGGCCGATGGCCGGGTGCTGCAGGCCAAAACCATTGTGAACGCCGCAGGCGCCTGGGCTGACGTGGTAGCGGGCTTGGCAGGCGTGCCGCCCATCGGCCTGGAGCCGCGCCGCCGCACCGCCTTCACCTTTGCCGTGCCCGAGGGCATGGACGCCACGCACTGGCCTGCGGTGATCGGCATCGACGAGAGTTTTTACTTCAAGCCCGATGCGGGCCAGCTGCTGGGCTCGCCCGCCAACGCGGACCCGACACACCCGCACGACGTGGTGCCCGAAGAACTGGACGTGGCCACGGGGATTTATCACATCGAGGAAAAAACCACCTTCCAGATCCGCCGCCCCTCCCACACCTGGGCGGGCCTGCGCTCGTTCGTGCCCGATGGCGACATGGTGATTGGCTGGGACAACCATGTGCCCGGCTTCTTCTGGCTGGCCGGGCAGGGTGGGTACGGGATTCAAAGCGCTGCAGGTGCCTCGCTGTTGGCCCGGCAGTTGTTGCGCGGCGAATCGCTGGCCGAGGAGCTGGTGCGCGAGAAGGTGGATGTGGCAGGGCTGTCGCCTGCGCGGCTGAGGTAGTTCCGCGCCCCTTGATTTGGGTGGCCGAGCGGCTCAGGCGAACGTGTTGACCTGGGTGCCCAGCGTGCCAGAAGTTGCCAGCGCAGGCTGGGGCATGGACTGCTGCATGGCGTCCAGCATCGTGGCGGCCGACACGGCCTGCATGTCCAGCGCCTTCTTCAAGACCACCATGTTCAGCGCATCCGAAGTCTTGGCACTGGCCAGCGCGGTGGCGGTGTTGACGATGCTGTTGGTGAGGGCGACGTCCATGGTGGTTCCTTGGGGTACTGGGTGGATATCGGCAATTTGGGAAGTGGGCTTGAGGGGTGTTACATCTCTGCCCTGTTAAGGATGACCTGCATAACCTTCGCGAGGCGGTGGTAGTGCGGATCGGGATGGGGCACAAGGCGTCTTTTTGCAGCCAATAGCCGCGCTATTGGCAAGAAAAGCAACGCAGTGGCCCGCTCGAGACCGCGCTATCACAGACCGCAGGGAGTTGTGCAGGTCATCCTTAAGAGCCTGTTTACGATCTCCCAGGGGTCGCGTTGGAGCGCAATCGGGATGAGTGGATGCTTTCGGGTGCGCCGCGTGGGCTCATGCCCATGCAAGCAGCCGAGGCGTTCAATCGCCCGATTTCGCTCCAACCCTTCGGGCAGCGGTCTTTGCGGGCGGTCTGCGGCGTTGCGGCGCTTGCCAATAGCCGAGCTATTGGCTGCGCACCGCGCCTTGCATACCATCCCGCAAAGACCGCTGCGCGACTCCTGGGAGATCGTAAATAGGCTCTAAGGCTCTTACTCCAACGCCGCCACCCCAATGGCCGTGCACGTCGCCAAATCAGACTCGCGCCCCTGGGGCAATTGCCGTGCTGTATCCCGCAGCGCAGTGCGCAAGCCTTCTTCCAGCGTAGGGTGGTAGAACGGCATACCCAGCAGATCGTGCACGGTGAGTTTTTGCTGAATGGCCAGCGCGAGCAGGTGGGCCATGTGTTCGCCTTGTGGGGCGCACATTTCAGCGCCCTGCAGGCGGCCGGTGGCCTGGTCGGCGTGGATGCAGATGCGCCCGTGGTTTTGCTGCGCGGTGCGGGCGCGGCCCTGGTTGTCAAAGCTGGCTGTGCCGGTGACGGTGTGGGCGGGGTCCATGTCGGCAAAGCGCTGGCCCACGGTGGCGATGTTGGGGTCGCAGAACACGATGCCCAGCGGGGTGCGGCGCTGAAAGCGGGTGGGGGTGTCAGCCAGCGCGTTCATGCCCGCAATGTGGCCTTCGTCGGCGGCCTCGTGCAACAGGGGGGCATGGGTGTTGGCGTCTCCGGCCAGAAACACGGGCAAATCGCCTATTTGCTGGGTTTGTGGATTGACGGTGGGCATGCCGCGCTGGTCCAGGGGCACCCCCAGCGTCTCCAGGCCCAGGTACTGGATGTTGGGCACCCGGCCCATGGCCGCGATGACCTGGTCCACCACCACGCGGTTGTTGCCACTGGTGACTTCAATGCCGCCGGGTACTTCACGCAACTGCGCTTCGGCCCCCATGTGCAGCACCATTTCCTGCTTGAGCAGCGCTGTCAGTTCGGCGTTGAGCACTGGGTCGCTCAGGCCCGCCAGCGTATCGCCCGTGGTGAATGCGGCCACCTGCAAGCCCAGCCGCGCAAGGGCTTGCGAAATCTCCACCCCAATGGGGCCCATGCCAATCACGGCAATGCGGGGGCCGAGGGTGCTTTGCTCGAACAAGGTGTCGGTGGTGAGCATGCGGTCGCCAAACGCGAGCCATTCTTCCGGCACGCTGGGGCGTGACCCGGTGGCGATGATGAGGCTGCGGGTGGCGTAGGCGGTGCCGTCAATGTCCACCGAGTGGGGCCCCAGCAGGGTGGCACGCCCCGACATCTGGGCGCTGCCCAGTTCGCTGGTGGCTTTGAGGGCGCCGGCCACAAAGTCGTCGCGCAGATCGCGCACGCGCTGCAGCACGGCGGGCAGGTCGGCGGTCAGCGCGCTGGCGCCCCGCAGGCCGAATTCTTCAAACGTATGGCGGCGGTGGAAGGCGTTGGCCGCCTCGATCAGTGCCTTGGAGGGCATGCAACCCACGCGGGCGCAGGTGGTGCCCCAGGGGCCTTCGTTGACGATGAGGTAGCGTTCCGTGCGCTTGCGCACTTCGCGCAGGGCGGCCAGACCGGCGGTGCCTGCGCCGATGATGATGGTGTCGAGCGGTTGGCTCATAGCGTCTCCTTAGCAGCCCGGTAAAGCTCTGAGTGTGGCGGCCTGCCGCTACAGCGCTTGTAGGCGTAAAGGCATTTGTTCCGAGTCGGCGCCAGGTCCGGCTGGGCTGCCCCCAGGAGGGTGGGCGGCAGAAGGCATCGAAGCGAAACGCGCGAGACCGGTTTATCGCGGGTTGCAGCCGGATGCTCCCTCTGCCGCCCACACTCCCAGCTCAGGCGTCGGGCTCGGTCCAGCCCACGCGGCCTTGGCCGCTGTTGTTGATGCGCAGCACAAAGGCGGCGGCCTGGGCCTCGGGCAAGCGCAACTGCAGCGTGACGAGCGTGCCGTGCTGCACGTTGATCAGCTCCGCACCCGCGGCCTCGATCTCGCGGCGCAGCAGCCCCTCCAGCGCATAGGGCACATGGCACTGCAGGGTTTTCATGCGTTGCAGCGTGACCTTGGGCGCAGTCAGCAGGGCCTGGGCAATGGTGTCGGTGTAGGCTCGCACCAGTCCGCCTGCGCCCAGCTTGACGCCGCCAAAGTAGCGCACCACGGTGGCCAGCACGCCTTCCAGGTCCTGGTGGCGCAGCACGTCGAGCATGGGGCGGCCTGCCGTGCCACCAGGCTCGCCGTCGTCCACCGCCGCCGACTGGCCACCCGCCAGCAGCGCCCAGCAGATGTGGGCGGCGCCGGGGTGCTGCTTCCACAGGGCATCCACCGTCGCCTGCGCACTGGCACGGTCGGCCATGGGTTGCACACAGCCGATGAAGCGGCTTTTCTTGATGATGATTTCGCTGTGCGCGGGCGCAGCCAGGGTCTGTGACATGGGGCGAAGAGTTTACGGCGTGGCGGATTCGGCCGATTTGTGGCGTGCACCGTGCCGTTTGTCGCGATAAGCGCGCCCTTCGTGACAAAACCGTGTTGTTTGTGCGTTCTGTCACACCTGCAAAAGGCGCTCGTTCCTACACTTGAGGCTTGTTGCTGTGGCCTAACCTGCTGCTACCGATTTGAAAGCACTCAGGCCATCAGAAAAGGAACTGCCATGTTTGCCGCACCATTTACCGCTCCCCTGCATGAAACCCTCGCCAGCCACGTTTTTGGTCGGTTGATGCCCCAGCGCGCGCAGCCAAGTGTGGCGGAGGCGGTCATGGCCCCAGTACAGGCAGCACCCGTTGTGGAGGACGATGCGATCCCGGACTTGGCCCAGCGGGTGCGCGAAGTGGGGGAGTGGTAGCTGTTTCGCCTGCTGCCGGTGGTGGTATTGCCACCGCGTCACAAAAAAATGGTCCTGAGGGACCATTTTTTTATGGGGTGTTTTCAGAGCCCGATCAGCGCTTTGGCGATATGCCCTGCGATTCGGGGAGACTCCTTCAGCCTCCGTGTGCTGTAGCCATACCAGTCCTTGCCAAAGGGCACATAGATGCGCACGTTGAAGCCCATGTCCCGCAGTTTGTCGCGCAGGGGTTCGCACACGCCCAGCAGCATCTGAAATTCAAATTGGCTTCGATCGATGTCATCGCGGCGCGCCCGTTCGACGATGCGCGCGATCAATGCAGCATCGTGCGTGGCAATGCCGACGAAGCTACCTGCTTCGAAACAACGCTCAACATGCTTCAGGAAGTGTTCGTTGATGGCACTGCGGTCGTTCCAGGCCTCGTGCACGAGGTGCGAGCGATCCTCCACGTATATGCCTTTGCAGATGCGCAAGGTGCTGGCTTTGCGCAAGAGCGGCTCAATGTCCTGGTAGGTGCGCAGCAGATAGGCCTGTAGTGCCAGGCCGACGTTGTCAAAGCCTTCCCGCAAGCGTCCGAACAATTCGATTTCCTTTTGGGTACAGCGCGTGTCCTCCATATCCAGGCAAACGGAGTTCCGGTGGTGCTCTGCGGTTTCGAGAATGCTCAGGATGAGTTGTTCGCACTGCTGCGCATCGAGCAGCAGCCCGAGTGCGGAAGGCTTGATCGAAATGTTGGCCTGCAATCCCTGGGCGTGGACGGCGTGGAGCACTTCGATGTAGATGTTGGCAGTGGCCTGCGCCTGCTGCAGGGTCGAGATGGTTTCGCCCAGTACGTCGAGCGTCACGGAGAAGCCTTGCGCGTTGAGCTGATGCACGCGCACGAGGGCTTCGGCGAGGGTGTCGCCTGCGATGTAGCGGCGAGAAATTTTGCGGATCAGTGCGAGAGGCACCCAAGGGATGGCGCGCGCCACCAGTGTGTCGAGAAGTTGCATGTCGGTATCCAGGATGAGAACTGCCGCCTTCCGTCTTCCGAGCTCCGTCATGGCAACGGAGCACTCGAAATAAACGAAAAAAGCAAAGCGCTGGCCCGCGCAGGGGGCCAGCAAGGGCAGCGGTTGCCACCGTCTGTGCCAAAGGCGCAGTGGAGGCTCACGCTGTGGGCGTTCAGTACATCAATGGAGGCCAGGCGGCGCGTTGCATGCGTTCTTCTCTGGGTAGTTGTCGACGTGAGGTGCCAAGCCGGCGATGTTACAGCTTGAGCTCCCACGTCTCCCCCACCAGCTGCTGGCCAAAACCTTCATACGGCTCTGACTTGACCAGCTTGAATCCGCGTTTGGCATAAATGCCCCGTGCAGCAGCCAGGCAGCTGTTGGTCCACAGCACCATCTTCTTGTAGCCCTTGGCCCGCGCAAAGGCGATGCACTCGTCAGTCAGGCGCGCACCCAGACCCAGCCCGCGCGCCTTGGGCGACAGGATCAGCATGCGCAGCTGGGCCGTGGTGGCCGATTTGCGCACCACAAACACGGCGCCTACACGTTCGCCGTCCAGTTCGGCCACCCAGCACCGCTCCCACGCGGGCTGGAACTTGCGCAAAAATTGCGCGGCGATGTCGGCCACCAGGGCTTCAAAGCGGCTGTCCCAGCCGTATTCGCGCCAGTAGATCTCGCCGTGCTGTTGCACCACCCAGCCGATATCGCCAGGAACCGGGTCGCGCAGCACGGCCATGCGCGTGGCCTTAGGCGCCGCGTTGGCGGGGTCCAGCAAGGCTTCGATGCGTTCCATGGCGTCCACCAGCTCCTGCTGGCGCGCGGGGGGCAGGGGGGTCAGCAGGGCTGCGGCCTCGTCGTGTGAGCGTTGCTGCAGCGGCTCGAACACCTCGCGCCCCGTGGGGGTGAGGGTGAGCATGCTCTGGCGGGCATCCTTGGTGCTGGCGCTGCGGGTCATCCAGCCGGATGCTTCAAAACGGCGCAGGATGCGGCTCAGGTAGCCGCCGTCCAGGCCCAGGTCGCGCGCCAGTTCGCTGGCAACGGGCGCCTCGCGGTGCGCCAGTTCGTACAGCACGCGTACATCGGTGAGCGACAGGTCGCTGCCCAGATACGGGTCGAGCACGCCCACCCGCCGGGTAAAAAAGCGGTTGAAACGCCGCACTGCTTTCACGGCTGCGGAGGTGGGCTGGGATGTAGTGCTGGTCGTGGTCATGAATGCCTTAGTCATGCAATTGATTGACTTTGGCAAGTATATGCCTGATGTTCATCAAGACCTCCAACGCACAAGGGCAACGCGCAAGCAGCGACAAAAAGGGCTTGCCGCCGTAAAATCGCGGGTTAACCACCACAGCCGCGCCCCACGACGCCCTTGACGCACAAGGGCCGGCCGCGAAACTCCTCTGCATGAACGCCCCCGTTGACGTCTCCTTTTTTGCGCGCGCCGCAAAGCCATTGACCAGCTACCGTCCGTACTGGGCCAAGCGCTTTGGCACGGCCCCGTTCCTGCCGATGAGCCGCGCCGAGATGGACAAACTGGGCTGGGACAGCTGCGACATCATCCTGGTGACGGGCGATGCCTATGTGGACCACCCGAGCTTCGGCATGGCCGTGATCGGCCGCACGCTCGAAGCCCAGGGCTTTCGCGTAGGCATCATCGCCCAGCCAGACTGGCAAAGCGCCGAGCCCTTCAAGGTGCTGGGCAAGCCCAACCTGTTCTGGGGCGTGACGGCGGGCAACATGGATTCGATGATCAACCGGTACACCGCCGACCGGAAGATTCGCAGCGACGACGCCTACACCCCCGGGGACATCGGCGGCAAGCGCCCGGACCGCGCCGCCATCGTCTACAGCCAGCGATGCCGCGAGGCGTTCAAGGACGTGCCCATCATTCTGGGCGGCATCGAAGGCAGCCTGCGCCGCATTGCGCACTACGACTACTGGAGCGACAAGGTGCGCCGCTCCATCGTGGTGGATGCCAAGTGTGACCTGCTGCTGTACGGCAACGCCGAGCGTGCGCTGGTTGAGGTGGCCCACCGCATCGCAGCACGCGAGCCGGTCGAACAGATCACCGACGTGCGCGGCACGGCGTTTGTGCGCCGGCCTGATGATGAGACCGGCAAGGGCTGGTTCGAGATCGACTCCACCAGCGTGGACGAGCCTGGCCG
Source organism: Acidovorax sp. LjRoot38 (assembly GCF_964252975.1). Classification (NCBI taxonomy): domain Bacteria; kingdom Pseudomonadati; phylum Pseudomonadota; class Betaproteobacteria; order Burkholderiales; family Comamonadaceae; genus Acidovorax; species Acidovorax sp. LjRoot38. The sequence goes on from NZ_CAXUPT020000004.1 coordinate 500,307, forward strand.
TGTCGAGGCGCACGTCAACCCCTACATGACCACCAGCGAACAGGCGGCTGCCCAGGGCAGTACCTGTAGCAAGGAGGATGCTCCTGATGCCGTAGCAACTAGCGAAGGTGGAGCAAGCGCTGGCGGCCCAAAAGACCCAAAATCTGCCGAGCCCAACCCCGCCATTCAGCCCATGGTGTTCGTGGCGAACCCGGCGCTCAAGGCCAAGCTCAAGGTGCCCCCACGCGACAAAAGCGTGATCCGCTTGCCCAGCTACGAGCAGGTCAAAAGCGACCCCGTGCTGTATGCCCATGCCAACCGCGTGCTGCACCTGGAAACCAACCCCGGCAACGCCCGCGCGCTAGTGCAGGCGCACGGCGAGGGCGTGACCGCGCGCGACGTGTGGATCAACCCGCCGCCCATCCCGCTCACCACGGCGGAGATGGACTACGTGTTCGACCTGCCTTACGCCCGTGGCCCGCACCCGAGCTACGCCGACGAGAACGGCAGCCACGACGGCGCGACCAAGATCCCCGCGTGGGAGATGATCCGGTTCTCGATCAACATCATGCGCGGCTGCTTTGGCGGCTGCACCTTCTGCTCGATCACCGAGCACGAGGGCCGCATCATCCAGAGTCGAAGTGAAGATTCGATCATTCAGGAGATCGAGGACATCCGCGACAAGGTCAAGGGCTTCACCGGCACCATCAGCGACCTGGGTGGCCCCACCGCCAACATGTACCGCCTGGGCTGCAAAAGCCCCGAGATTGAGGCTGCTTGCCGCAAACCGAGCTGCGTGTACCCGGGCATCTGCTCCAACCTGGGCACCAACCACGACCCGCTGATCAAGATCTACCGCCGTGGCCGCGCATTGAAGGGCATCAAGAAGATCCTGATCGGCTCGGGCCTGCGCTACGACCTGGCTGTGAAAAGCCCTGAATACGTGAAGGAGCTGGTGCAGCACCACGTGGGCGGGTATCTGAAGATCGCGCCCGAGCACACCGAGCAGGGGCCGCTCACCAAGATGATGAAGCCGGGCATCGGCAGCTATGACAAGTTCAAGCAGATGTTCGAGAAGTTCAGCGAAGAAGCGGGCAAGAAGCAGTTCCTGATACCGTACTTCATTGCCGCGCACCCGGGCACCAGCGACGAGGACATGATGAACCTCGCCATCTGGCTGAAGAAGAACGGCTTTCGCGCCGACCAGGTGCAGACCTTCTACCCCAGCCCCATGGCCACGGCCACGGCCATGTACCACAGCAACAAGAACCCGCTGCGCAAGATCACGCGCGACAGCGAGGCTGTGGACATCGTGCGCGGCGACAAGCGCCGCCGCCTGCACAAGGCCTTCCTGCGCTACCACGACCCCAACAATTGGCCTTTGCTGCGCGAGGCGCTCAAGGCCATGGGCCGCGCGGATCTGATCGGCAACGGCAAGCACCACCTGATCCCGACCTTCCAGCCGCTGACCGACGGCGGATACCAGAGTGCGCGGCGCAAGAACTCGACGCCCGTGGGACAGAAGGCAGAAGCCGCCAAAGTGCTGCCATCCCGGCCTGCCAAGCCAGGGCAGCCCCAAAAGGGCCGCATGCTGACCCAGCACACCGGCTTGCCGCCGCGTGTGACCGGGGCGGCCAAACCATCGGCACGCAAGCCCCGCTGACCATGCCTACGCCCTGACGCATCTGTCTGGCCCGTTGGGTTTGCGGGATGTGTCGCGGGAGGCGGATCCACAAGGTACCTCCACCGGTGAATTTAGCGTGCAGATGCGCACCCGCGACATGGCGCGCCTGGCGCTGCTCTACCTGCGTGGCGGCGAGTGGAATGGCCGCCAGCTGGTATCGCGCGATTGGGTAGCCAGGGTGTTTGCGCCCACGGTGTCTATGGGTTGGCGGCTGCGCGCTATGCCGACCAGTGGTGGAGCATGCCGGAGCGGGGGGGGCACGGCCGTGGGGTTCCACCGGCAAATCCTGCTGGTGATGCCCCGGCACGGTATTGCGGCAGCGTTTACCGGGCGCAAGCACTGGGCCTTTGCGCCCCGGAGGGATTTGCTGGATCCCGGCCAAAACTCCTTCTGCCGTTTTCAACCAGCGTTGCCAGCCCGGCCGGTACCGCTGCTGTGCGATGAATGCAAGCTTCAGCCTTCTGCTGCGTGGGTGCCCACCACCACCGATTGCGGGCCGTCACCGGCGGGCTGTGAGATCAGGTCTTCGATGATGAAGGTGCGGTAGTAGAAGGCGGTGACTGCACCTTGGGGGGCAATGGCTTCCACCAGGGTGTCGGTATTGTCTTTGTCGGCCATGGCGATCAGCATGCCGTGGTGGCCAGTGCCCGCCAGGTCGGCAATGCGGCGCACCATGTCGCCCTCGGCGCCCACCGAGGGCATCGGGGCATCTGCCGTGCCCAGGGTGCGGACGATCTCTTGCAGAATGACTTCGGGGCTGGCGTAGGCGGTGTCGCCCTGGTGGCCAGCGGCCTGCAACGCGGTGGCGGCCTGGCGCACGCAGTCTTCGTCGGGGAAGAGTGCGAACACATGGCCGGTGGGGTAGAAAACGCCGCCCATGTTGGTCATGGTGGAATCAAGAATGAGGGGTTTCATGGGCTTCTCCCGAGGTGTTTTAGACCTTTGGGATTGAAACCCGTGGCTGTGGCGCACGGTGTAGGCCAGCGGGCAATCTGCGCGTCAGCCCCCTGTGTTGCGGGCGATGGGCTGCAAAGTTTGACTAAAAATTGCCCCTGACGCTTTTGTATCAAGCGCTATCAGCTATCAAATTGATACTGCATTGGTGGCGCCGCTATGGCAGCCACCCGCCCGCCCAGGCCCCGAGCGCCCCGCAATGCAGCACCACGGTGACCCAGTAGACGGCGCGAAACTCCACCTTGCGGGATTTGTGCCGCAGCCATTGCTGCGCAAACCAAGCACCCGGCCAGCCGCCTGCCAGGCTCAGCAGGTGCAGATGGCTCTCTTTGGTGCGCCACTGGCCGTTTTGCGCGGCGCTTTTGTCGATGGCATAGACCAGAAACGTCAGGAGGTTGACGGCCAGGGCCGCCCCCAACACCCACCATGGGAGTCGGCCCGCCCAGAAGCCCCATGCCAGCAGCGCCACCCAGCCCAGCATCAACACCATCGCCGGACCGGCGGGGGTGGGTGGGCCACTGGACTCTGCAGGGCGTCGGTGGCGTTGAGCCTGGGGTTGGGGCGTCCGCTGCGACGGTTCGTGTCGTCTCCGCTGAGGGGTTGATGTAGCCACCGGGCGGGACGGGGATGCGCCCCCTTGCTGGGCCGCAGGCAGCACTGCCATGGCCCGTGGTCCTTTTCCGCCGACATGAATTTCCTCGTACACCACGGCGATCCCTTCGCGCGGCGGGGTGGTGCCCCGGTAGTCCCGCACATGAAAGAACACATCGGCGGACGTGTCCGGGCTGCGGATGAAGCCGAAGGCGCGAGTAGCGTCCCAGCGGATGACGGTGCCTTGTTTCTGCATCGGTCAACGGAATTCTCAAACCAGGGTGTGCAAGGGAATGTCCTGCGCCACCGCGAGCGCATCGAGTTGAGCGCGGGTTTGCGTGCACAGGAAGGCTGCCACGGCCGCGTGCGTGGCAGGGGCGCGCAGCACCTGCGGGTCGCCCGTGGCGGGCAGGCCTGCAGCGGCGCACAGACTGGCGGCAAAGTGGGGTTCCAGCGCGGCCACGGCAACACGGCCGTCGGCGCAGGGGTAGATGCGGTAACCCGCGTGGTTGCCGCCTACGTCGCCCTCGGGGGTGGTCAGGCCCCAGTCGCGCGGCTGGGCCAGCCAGGCTGCGGCGTCGGCCAGGGCGACTTCGATGCACACGCCGCTGCCCGTGTGGCCACGCTCCAGCAGGGCCTGCAGCACGGCCTCGCTGGCCATCAGGGCGCCGCCCATGTCGGCGTACAGGGTGGGGGGCATCTCGGTGCCGGTGACCAGCCCGGCATCGGCCAGGTAGGTGAGGTCGTGGCCGGGCTCTTCGGCACGCTCGGCGGCTGCGCCCACGATGCGCACCAGGGACAGGCGCGGGTACTTCGCTTGCAGCGCCTCCCAGGAGAGGCCCAGCTTGGTGAGCGCCGAGGGGCGGAATGAGGTGATCAGCACATCGGTGCGGGTCAGTTCTTCGTGCAGCGCGGCCTGGCCTTCTGCCGTCTTGAGGTGGGCATGCACCACGCGCACTCCGCTGTGCAGCGTGGCATAGGCCGCCGGGCTGTAGATGCCCATGGGGTCGGCGCTGGGGTGGCCCGGGGCGGGCGGGGGTTCAAGCTTGGTGCAGTCGGCCCCCATGCGCGCGCAGCGCATCAGGGCGGCAGGGCCGGGCAGGTTGAGCGCGAGACTCAGTACGCGAACGTTGCGCAGGGGCTGGGGCAGGGCAGTTGTCATGGGTGTGGGGTTGTCTCGGTGTTTTGGTTTTGAACGGAAGGAGAAAACGCGGCGCTGGAACTTCAAGGGGCGCGCGGGCTCACTCCCCGCGTTATACATAATTTGTTACGCTCCCCGACCCATGCAACGCAGAACCTCTTTGGCCGCCCTCACGGGTCTGGCCGCCTTTCCGGGAGCTTTCATGACCTCGTCTTTGAGCAGCGCCGCCACGGCGACCGCGCTGCAGGCGCTCAAGCCCTCGCCCCGCATGCCCGTGCTGTTTGTGGGCCATGGCAGCCCCATGAACGCCATCGAGGACAACGCCTGGCGCCGCAGCTGGCAGGCCATGGGCGCGGAGCTGATGGCACGCGCGGTGCAGCCGCAGCTCATCCTGTGTGTGTCGGCCCACTGGCTCACACGCGGCGGCTGGCAGCTGACGGGCATGGCCAACCCCAAGACGATCCACGACTTCGGCGGCTTTCCGCAGGCGCTGTTCGACCAGCGCTACCCCGCGCCCGGTGCGCCGCAGGTGGCGCGCAGCCTCGCCAGCGAACTCAAGTCGCCCGCTACCGGCGGGGCACTGGGTGTGGACGAAGGTGAATGGGGCCTGGACCATGGTACCTGGTCGGTGCTCAAGCCCATGTTCCCCCAGGCTCGGATCCCGGTGATGCAGTTGAGCATGGACTACAGCCGCGCCCCGGCCGAGCACTATGCGCTGGGCCAGCAGCTCAAGGCCTTGCGCGAGCGGGGTGTGCTCATCGTGGGCAGCGGCAACATCGTGCACAACCTGCGCGCATCCCGCCGTGGCTCGGCCGCCAACGAAGCGTATGACTGGGCCACCGAGTTCGACACCGTGGTTCAGGAGCAGATCAAGAAGGGCCAGTTGGGCGCCCTGCAGGACTTCCAGAAACTGGGTGCGGTGGCCCAGCAGGCGCACCCCACGCACGAGCACTATCTGCCGCTGCTGTACGTAGCAGGAGCTGTTTTGCCCAGCGAGATGCCGCGATTCTTCAATACGGGTTACCAGTCGGCGTCGATCTCGATGCGGTCGGTGCAGTGGGGGTGATGCAGGAAAACGTCGGCTGCTTCTATTTTGATAGCTGCCAGCGCTTTTAAATCAAGCGCTAAGGGGCAAAAAGACGTAAAAATTGGCGGCTTTGCCGATCAGGCGGTGGCCCGGATCGTCAGCCACGGCCAGCGTTCTCGGTAGCTTTCAGCCTTGGCCTGGAACAGCGGTAGATGCGGGCATGCGGGGTTGGGTTTGAGCAGTCCTGCGTACAGTTCTTCCAGCCCGTAGGGCGCGTACAGGGTGGACTCGTTGACGCTCAGGTTGTCAGCAGGTTGCAGCCCGACGCAGGTGCAGGGCACCAGAAAACGCTCGATCCCGTTGCGGGCTGATTGCAGTGGCGCATACGGGTAGCCAAACCAGCGTTCGTACCAGAGGTGCACGCGGGCCTGGTTTTTGACTTCCACGGTGATGGGCAGGTCGGCGAAGAGGGCGGCGACTTGGGCTTGCACCTGCTGCTCTGCCGATTCGGACAAGTCGTTGCCGTCGAAGTAGAACAGGTCGTAGTCCTTGATGTTCGCCGTGGGCGCCACGCCGGAGTGCAGATTCCACACCGTCTGGAACAGGCAACCCGCCACCAGCCACGCATCGGGCAGGCCCAGAAACGGCAAACGCTCCAGAAGGGCCGCGTTGTGCGGGTTCTGGAGCGCTTCGCTCACAAAGCGGCGCTGAAGATCAGAAGCGTGAATCAAGGGGACATCCACAGATCGCGCATCGCCACTGTCTTTCGAACAAGCGCGACCGGCGCAAGGTAGCCGCGCAAGGGCCGCCCCGCCGCGCTGGCTGCGTCCCCCTTCCCGAATTGCGCAGCAAATCGAGAGAAAGGGGGAAGGCGCGTCAGCGACTCAGGGGGTTAGACCACTTTTGCGATCGCCTGGCAGACGTAGTCGATGTTCTTGCTGTTCAGGGCTGCCACACACATGCGGCCGGTGTCGGTACCGTACACGCCGAACTCATTGCGCAGGCGCACCATCTGGTCCTTGGACAGGCCGGAGTAGCTGAACATGCCGATCTGGGTGGTGATGAAGCTCATGTCTTGCTTCACACCCGCAGCCTTGAGACCGTCCACCAGCTTCTGGCGCATGGCCTTGATGCGCACGCGCATCTCGCCCAGTTCCTTCTCCCACATCGCGCGCAGCTCAGGGTTGTTCAGCACGGCAGCCACCACTGCGCCACCGTGGATGGGTGGGTTGGAGTAGTTGGTGCGGATCACGATCTTGAGCTGGCTCAGCACGCGCGAAGCTTCTTCCTTGTCGGCGCACAGCACGGACAGGCCGCCCACGCGCTCACCGTAGAGGCTGAAGCTCTTGCTGAACGAGGTAGAGACAAAGAAGTTGAGGCCTGCAGCCACGAACTTGCCGATCACGGCACCGTCTTCGGCGATGCCGTGGCCAAAGCCTTGGTAGGCCATGTCGAGGAAGGGCGTCAGGCCCTTGGCCTTGACGGCCGCAATCACTTGGTCCCACTGCTCGGGGGTGATGTCGTAGCCCGTGGGGTTGTGGCAGCAGGCGTGCAGCACAACGATAGTGCCGGGGGCTGCAGCGTTCAGGCTGGCGAGCATGCCTTCAAAGTTCACGCCACGCTTTTCCGCGTCGTAGTACGTGTAGGTACCGACTTCAAAACCGGCGTTGGTGAACAGTGCGCGGTGATTTTCCCAGCTGGGGTCGGAGATCAGCACCTTGGCGTTGGGGCTGAGTTTCTTGAGGAAGTCAGCGCCGATCTTCAGGCCGCCCGTGCCACCCACCGCTTGCACGGTAGCCACGCGGCCCGAGGTGACGGGTTCGCTGTCCGCGCCGAACACCAAAGCCTTCACGGCGTTGTCGTAAGCCACGATGCCGTCGATGGGCAGGTAGCCACGGGCCGTGGGGGTGGACATCATGGTCTTTTCTGCGGCCTGCACGCATTGCAGCAGGGGCAGCTTGCCGTTGTCGTCGAAATAAACGCCGACGCCCAGGTTGACCTTGTTGGGGTTGGTGTCGGCGTTGAATTGCTCGTTGAGGCCCAGGATGGGGTCGCGGGGGGCCATTTCGACGGCGGTGAACAGAGACATGAAAATCCTTGAAAGGTTGTCAGTAGCGAAGAATCCGGGCGTGGTGTACTGTGCCGGGTTCGGCCGATTTTAACGGCCTGCCTCTACCAATCGTTGACCGCACCTATGCCGGATCTCACAGAAGTCATAACGGAAAAGCAAGACGGCGAGTTCGTCCATTTCCCCAACTCCCCCTTCGAACTGTTCCAGCCGTACCCACCGGCCGGCGACCAGCCCGAGGCCATCAATAAGCTGGTGGAAGGTTTGAACGATGGGGAAACTTTCCAGACGCTGCTGGGGGTGACGGGCTCTGGCAAGACCTTCACCATGGCCAATGTGATCGCCCGCATGGGGCGCCCGGCGATCATCTTCGCGCCCAACAAGACGCTGGCCGCGCAGCTGTACAGCGAGTTCCGCGAGTTCTTCCCCAAGAACGCCGTGGAGTATTTCGTGAGCTACTACGACTACTACCAGCCCGAGGCGTATGTGCCGCAGCGCGACCTGTTCATCGAGAAGGACAGCGCCATCAACGAGCACATCGAGCAGATGCGGCTTTCGTGCACCAAGAGCCTCATGGAGCGCACGGATGTGGTCATCGTGGCCACGGTGTCGGCCATCTACGGCATCGGCGAGCCCGAGAGTTACCACCGCATGGTGATGACGCTGCGCACCGGCGACAAGCTGGGCCAGCGCGACGTAATCGCACAGCTGATACGCATGCAATACCAGCGCAATGAGGCTGATTTTTCGCGCGGCAAGTTCCGCGTGCGGGGCGACACCATTGATGTGTTTCCGGCCGAGCATTCCGAGCTGGCCGTGCGCATCGAGCTGTTTGACGACGAGATCGAGAGCCTGCAGCTGTTTGACCCGCTCACGGGCCGGGTCAAACAGAAGATTCCGCGCTTCACGGTGTACCCAAGCAGCCACTACGTGACGCCGCGCGACAAGGTGCTGGCGGCGGTGGAGACCATCAAGATCGAACTGGCCGAGCGCTTGAAGCAACTGCTGGCCGATGGCAAGCTGGTGGAGGCGCAGCGGCTGGAGCAGCGCACGCGCTTTGACCTGGAGATGCTCAGCGAAGTAGGTCACTGCAAGGGCATCGAGAACTACACGCGCCACCTGTCGGGCGCGGCGCCCGGCGACCCGCCCAGCACGCTGACCGACTACATGCCCAAGAACGCTCTGATGTTCCTGGACGAAAGCCATCAGATGATCGGCCAGCTCAACGCCATGTACAGCGGCGATCGCTCGCGCAAGACCACGCTTGTCGAGTATGGCTTTCGCCTGCCCTCGGCGCTGGACAACCGGCCGCTCAAATTCGAGGAGTTCGAACAGCGTATGCGGCAGGTCATCTTTGTCACCGCCACGCCGGCAGACTACGAGCGCACGCACTCCGGTCAGATCGTCGACCAGGTGGTGCGCCCCACCGGACTGGTGGACCCCGAGGTTGAAGTACGTCCCGCCACCCATCAGGTGGATGATGTGCTGCAAGAAATACGCATTCGTGTTGAAAAGCATGAGCGCGTACTCATTACTACACTGACCAAGCGCATGGCTGAACAGTTGACCGACTACCTGACGGACAACGGCGTGAAGGTGCGCTACCTGCACAGCGACGTGGACACGGTGGAGCGGGTGGAGATCATCCGCGACCTGCGCCTGGGCGCCTTTGACGTGCTGGTGGGCATCAACCTGCTGCGCGAAGGCCTGGATATTCCCGAGGTGTCGCTGGTGGCGATCCTGGATGCGGACAAGGAAGGTTTCCTGCGGGCCGAGCGCAGCCTGATCCAGACCATCGGCCGTGCGGCGCGGAACCTCAATGGCCGGGCCATCCTCTATGCGGACCGCATCACCGACTCCATGAAAAAAGCCATGGGCGAGACGGAACGCCGGCGCATCAAGCAGATCGCACACAACGAGGCCCACGGAATCACGCCGCGCAGCATTGTCAAGCGGGTAAGAGACCTGATTGACGGGGTTTACAGCGAAAAGGCCGGTAAGGACGCAGAACGGCTGGAGCAGGAAGCCCTGCAGCGCGCCAAGGTGGAGGACATGTCAGAAAAAGACGTGGCGCGCGAGATCAAGCGGCTGGAAAAACTCATGCTGGAACACGCTCGCAATCTGGAGTTCGAGCAGGCCGCCCGGGTGCGCGACCAGCTCACGCGGCTCAAGGACCAGGCATTTGGTGCACATGGCAACGATTCGGTGGCCTTGTAATGGGCGAAAGAACAATCGGAAATAACTATCGGGTCAATTAAAAACTAGTTGGTTTTTTAACCCGACAGATTCGATAGGGATTTGTGTTATACTCGCACAAAATACTCAAGAAAACAGCCCAGCGATGAAGGGCTCCGTGGCAGGCGACTGTTCGGAGTAAGGGGCGGAGACGGTGCCTTGCTGACCAACAGTCAGTGCAGGCGGTTTCTACAACGAACAAGCCTTAGCACAAGGAGCTTGCGATGCGTCTCACAACCAAAGGCCGTTTTGCGGTCACCGCCATGATTGATCTGGCCCTGCGTCAGAACAATGGCCCAGTCACCCTCGCGGCCATCAGCCAGCGCCAGCAGATATCGCTGTCGTACCTGGAGCAGCTTTTCGGCAAGCTTCGCCGCCATGAGCTGGTCGAATCGACCCGTGGCCCCGGTGGCGGTTATACCCTGGCCCGCAAGGCGGGCGACATCACTGTGGCCGACATCATTGTCTCGGTGGATCAGCCCATTGACGCCACGCAGTGCGGTGGCAAGGAAAACTGCCTGGGCGAAGCTGGCCGCTGCATGACGCATGAGCTGTGGGCATCGCTCAACCAACGCATGGTCGAGTTTCTGGATTCCGTCACTCTACAAAAGCTGGTGGACGAACAGATTGCCAAGGGCGTGCAGATCGAAGACAAGCCGGTGGTACGCCGTGCCATTTCGACGACCCCGGTGGTCAAGCCGATCCGCGTGAATGCTCCGAACTCCGTGTTCGCGCTGGGCAACGTTTTTGCCAAATCCTGATAGCCCAAGGCTTGTGTCGACCCTGGGGTCGGCACCGCCCTGAACAGTTTTTGAACCCGTTTTTGTTTCTTATTGCGTTTGCCAGCCAGCAACCACTACTGAGCCAGCCATGGACATGACCCCGCACTTCCCCATCTATCTCGACTACGGCGCCACCACCCCCGTGGACCCCCGTGTGGTCGATGCCATGATTCCCTGGTTGCGTGAACACTTCGGCAACCCGGCGTCGCGCAGTCATGCCTGGGGCTGGGAGGCTGAGGAAGCGGTTGAAAAGGCGCGGGTGCAGGTGGCAGACTTGATCGGTGCGGACCCGCGTGAAATCGTGTGGACCAGCGGCGCTACCGAATCCATCAATCTGGCCTTGAAGGGTGCAGCGCACTTCTACAAAGGCAAGGGCAAGCACCTCATTACGCTCAAGACCGAGCACAAGGCCGTGCTGGACACCATGCGTGAGCTGGAGCGCCAGGGTTTTGAAGCCACTTATCTGGATGTGCAGGAAGACGGTCTGGTCAACATGGATGCCCTGAAGGCCACCATCCGCCCCGATACGGTACTGATCAGCATCCTGTTCGTGAACAACGAAATTGGCGTGATCCAGGACATCCCTGCTATCGGCGCGCTGTGCCGTGAAAAGGGCATCCTGCTGCACGTGGATGCCGCCCAGGCCACAGGCCGGGTCGAGATCGACATGAACGTGCTGCCCATCGACCTGATGAGCATGACCGCGCACAAGACCTACGGACCCAAGGGCGTTGGCGCGTTGTATGTGCGCCGCAAGCCCCGTGTTCGGCTGGAAGCGCAGATGCACGGCGGTGGTCACGAGCGTGGCATGCGTTCGGGCACCTTGCCCACGCACCAGATCGTGGGCATGGGTGAAGCCTTTCGCATCGCCAAAGAAGAAATGGCCGAGAGCAATGCTAAGGCCCATGCCTTGCAGCAGCGCTTGCTCGATGGCTTAAAGGACATTGAACAGGTGTTCATCAACGGCAGCATGGAGCGCCGCGTGCCGCAGAACCTGAACATGAGCTTCAACTTCGTCGAAGGCGAATCGCTCATCATGGGCATCAAGGGCCTGGCGGTGTCGTCGGGTTCTGCCTGCACGTCCGCCAGTCTGGAGCCCAGCTACGTGTTGCGCGCCCTGGGCCGCAGCGACGAGCTGGCACACAGTAGCCTGCGCATGACCATCGGCCGTTTCACGACCGAAGAAGAGATCGACTACGCCATCTCCACCATCCGCGAGAACGTGGCCCGCCTGCGCGAATTGAGCCCACTGTGGGAGATGTACAAGGACGGCATCGACATCAGCACCATCCAGTGGGCTGCGCACTGATTTACTGAAGATTTTGGAAGAATTGAAGAGGTACACATCATGGCTTACTCAGAAAAAGTGGTTGACCATTACGAAAACCCCCGCAATGTGGGTTCGTTCGACAAGGGCGACGATTCGGTGGGCACCGGTATGGTGGGCGCGCCCGCCTGCGGCGACGTGATGAAGCTGCAGATCAAGGTGAACCCCGAGACCGGCGTGATTGAAGACGCGCGCTTCAAGACCTACGGCTGTGGCTCGGCGATCGCCTCGTCTTCGCTGGTGACTGAATGGGTCAAGGGCAAGACGCTGGACGAAGCGGCAGCCCTCAAGAACAGCGAGATCGCTGAAGAGCTGGCCCTGCCGCCCGTCAAGATCCATTGCTCCATCCTGGCTGAAGATGCCATCAAGGCTGCGGTGCTCGACTACAAGACCAAGCACGCAGCCACTGCAACTGCCGCTGCCTGATTTGACAGATAAATAGATCGAGAGACATGGCCATTACGCTGACAGAAGCCGCTGCACGGCACGTCAACCGCTACTTGTCCCGCCGAGGCAAGGGCCTGGGAGTGCGCCTGGGAGTCAAGACGACCGGCTGCTCCGGGCTTGCCTACAAGCTCGAATATGTGGACGACAGCGAGCCTGAGGACATCGTGTTCGAGAACCACGGTGTCAAAGTGCTGATTGACCCCAAGAGCCTGGCCTACATCGACGGCACCGAGCTGGACTTTGTGCGCGAGGGTCTCAATGAAGGCTTCAAGTTCAACAACCCCAACGAGCGTGACCGCTGCGGTTGTGGGGAGAGTTTCCGCGTTTGATCACCAGCTGCTTTCGCGCCGTCGAACCGCCATCGCGTCGCGTGCTGGCGGTTTTTTCTTGGATTTCCGCATTCAGCCTACTAGCGCATGAACCTGCAATCTGACGACTTTGAATTGTTTGGCCTTGCGCGCCGCTTTGCTCAGGAGCGCAGCGCCATCGATGCGCGCTGGAAGGAACTGCAGCGCGAAGCCCACCCCGACAAATTCGCGGCGCAGGGTGCGGCGGCGCAACGCGTGGCCATGCAGTGGTCCGTGCGCATCAACGAGGCTTACCAACGCCTGAAAGATCCAATGCGCCGTGCGGCCTACCTGTGCGAACTGCACGCAGCCCCCATCAATGCCGAGGACAACACGGCCATGCCCACTGCGTTTTTGATGCAGCAGATGGAGTGGCGCGAGGCTTTGGAAGATGCCCGCGCAGAGAGCGAACTCGACACCTTGGACGACGCTGTCGCGCAGGCCCGCAGCGCCGCGCTGGCGCAGTGCGAGCAACTCATCGACCAGCAGCAGGACTACGCGGGCGCGGCCCGCCAGGTCAGAGCCCTCATGTTCATTGCGCGATTTGCCGACGACATTGAACGACGCCGAGAGCAACTGGGACAATAGAGCGGTTTTGCCTTCCCCTTGGGGCCTCTATCGTTTGCTGACGTGACGGTAGGCTCCACCACGTTGAGACCCGAAATTTCATGGCGCTTTTGCAGATTTCCGAACCCGGCCAATCTCCCGACCCACACCAGCGGCGCATTGCCGTGGGCATTGACCTGGGCACGACCCATTCGTTGGTTGCCGCCGTGCGCAATGGCGTGGCAGAGTGCCTGCCCGACGCGCAGGGTAGGGTGCTGCTGCCCTCCGTTGTGCGCTACCTCGAAAACGGTCGTCGCCAGATCGGATATGACGCCGTGGCGGCGCAGGCCCAGGATGCGCGCAACACCATCGCCTCGGCCAAGCGCTTCATGGGGCGTGGCCTGAAAGACGTGGCGGAAGCGGGCAAGTTGCCCTACGACTTCGTGGTTGCTGCCGATAGTGACGAGGGCGGTATGGTCAGTCTCGCTACGGTGGATGGCAACAAGTCGCCCGTTGAGGTCAGCGCTGAGATTCTGGCCACGCTGCGCTACCGAGCCGAAGACACCTTCAACGACGATCTCTATGGCGCCGTCATCACCGTGCCGGCCTACTTTGACGACGCGCAGCGCCAGGCCACCAAGGATGCGGCCAAGCTTGCCGGCATTAACCTGCTGCGCCTGATCAACGAGCCCACCGCTGCCGCGATTGCCTATGGCCTGGACAACGCCAGCGAGGGGGTCTATGCCGTATACGACCTGGGCGGAGGCACCTTTGACATCTCGATCTTGCGCCTGACGCAGGGCGTGTTTGAAGTCATTTCCACGGGGGGTGACTCGGCTTTGGGGGGGGATGACTACGATGCCGCGCTGGCCGATTGGGTACTGCATCAGCTAGGGCTGCGGGCGACCACTGCAGCCGACAAATCCGCCGTGCGCATGGCTGCACGCGCCTGCAAGGAGGCCTTGACTGCTACTGATTTGGCAGCATTCAGCGCCTTACTATCAAGCGCTGAGGCCCGATTTGACGTCAAACGGTCGGACTTCGAAGCGATCACAGCCGACTTGACGGCACGCTCCATGGCCGCAGTGCGCCGTGCGCTGCGTGATGCCCATCTGGCACGGGACGAGGTGCAAGGCGTGGTGATGGTGGGTGGCTCCACCCGCATGCCGCAAGTGCAGCGCGCCGTGGAGGAGTTCTTCGGCAAGCCGCCGCTGACCAACCTCAATCCCGATGAAGTCGTAGCCTTGGGCGCCGCCATCCAGGCCAACCAGCTGGCGGGCAACAACACCTCAGGTGATCTGCTGCTGCTTGATGTGATTCCGCTGTCGCTGGGCATCGAAACCATGGGCGGGCTGGTGGAACGCATCGTGGCGCGCAACGAGACCATTCCCACCGCCAAGGCGCAGGACTTCACCACGTACAAGGATGGTCAGACCGCCTTGGCGATCCATGTGGTGCAGGGCGAACGCGACCTGGTGCAAGACTGCCGCAGCCTCGCGCGTTTTGAGCTGCGTGGCATCCCGCCCATGGCCGCAGGGGCTGCTCGCATCCGTGTGACCTTTACCGTCGACGCCGATGGACTTTTGAGTGTGAGTGCGAAGGAGCAGGGCAGCGGTGTGGAAGCGCGCATTGATGTGAAGCCGTCGTATGGTCTCTCCGATGACCAGATTGCGCGCATGCTGCAGGACGGGTTTGCCACTGCCGCGCAGGACATGAAGGCTCGCGCCGTGGTCGAGGCGCGCGTGGATGCCGACCGTATGCTGATCGCCACCCAGAGTGCGTTGGATGCGGATGGCGATGTGCTCAGCCCCAAGGAGCGCGCCGCCATCGATGCCTTGATGGTGGCCCTGCGCCACCAGCGCGATGCCGATGATGCCGCTGTCATCGAAGCCGCGACCGATGCACTGGCCAAAGGCACCGAAGGTTTTGCGGCCCAGCGCATGAATCGCGGCATCCAGCAGGCATTGGCTGGCAAGAACGTCGCGAGCCTCTGAGCGTGCCCGGCGCATCCCTCTGAACAAGAAAAAGACACCCCATGCCCGTCATCAAAATCCTCCCCCATCCCGAATACTGCCCCGCAGGTACTGAAATCACGGCGCCTGCTGGCACCTCGATCTGCGAAGCCCTGCTGGACAACCACATCAACATCGAGCACGCCTGTGACATGAGCTGCGCCTGCACCACCTGCCACGTCATCGTGCGCCAGGGGCTGAGCTCGCTCAACCAGGCCGAGGAAGAGGAAGAAGACCTGTTGGACCGCGCCTGGGGCCTGGAGCCACAATCGCGCCTGTCGTGCCAGGCCATCCTTGCGCAAACCGATCTGACCGTCGAAATTCCGAAATACACGATCAACCACGCGAAGGAAAACCACTGATGTCCCGGCAAATTGTTCTGGACACCGAAACCACCGGCCTGTCGGCCGAGGGGGGCGATCGCATCATTGAACTGGGCTGTGTAGAGCTGCTCAATCGCAAGCTCACCGGTAACAACCTGCACCTGTACTTCAATCCCGGCCGCGACAGCCACGAAGACGCGCTGAAGGTGCACGGCATCAGCAACGAGTTCCTGAAGGACAAGCCCAAGTTCGCCGAGGTGGTGGATGACATCCTGCAGTACCTGCAAGGTGCCGAGATCATCATCCACAACGCCGCGTTCGATGTGGGCTTTCTGAACAAGGAGCTGGAACTGGTGGGGCGTCCCGCGTTTCGCACCTATGTGGAGAGCGTGACCGACACGCTGGCCATGGCCAAGGAGATGTACCCGGGCAAGCGCAATTCGCTCGATGCCCTGTGCGACCGCCTGGGTGTGGACAACTCGGGCCGCACGCTGCATGGCGCCTTGCTGGATGCCGAGCTGCTGGCCGATGTATACATCAATCTCACGCGCGGCCAGGATGCCCTGCTGATTTCCGATGATGCGCAGGACAGTGGCGATGGCCTGAAGATCGCAGCCATCGACCTGCGCGGATTGAGCCTGCCCGTCCTGCGTGCCAGTGAGCAGGAACAGGTGGCCCACGCGGAGCTACTGGTGCAGATCGACAAGGCCAGTGGTGGCAAAACAATTTGGAGAACTGTTCAGGCGGCCTGAAAAGCTGTGCCATAATAGAGGGCTGTCACAGAGACACGGGTGATTAGCTCAGCGGTAGAGCACTGCCTTCACACGGCAGGGGTCACATGTTCGATCCATGTATCACCCACCACGCTTTTTGACTTCTTGCGAATGCACTCTGTTTCAGGGTGCCTACGTCGGGTGATTAGCTCAGCGGTAGAGCACTGCCTTCACACGGCAGGGGTCACATGTTCGATCCATGTATCACCCACCAATTTGAAAACCCCTGCAGATTTTGGTCTGCAGGGGTTTTTTCATGGGCGTTTGCATAGGCGGCTGTTTCGCCTGCTGCACGCCGCAGAGAGACTAAAGTGTCGGACCATGATTCCACGGGAGTTGCATTTCCTGGAACCGCACTCGCTGTCCTCTGGCCTCTTTGCCGCTATCGATACGCCCTGACCCATGATCACCTTCCACAATCCGTTTCACCAGGGTCACGCCCCCGTCCACGAATTTTTTCGCGGCGAACGCGTGCCGTGTTTTGAGAAGCCTGCACGCGTGGACTATGTCGAAGGGGCGCTGCGGGCGCGGGGCCATGGCCTGATGGCCCCGGATGTGGATAGTGCCCCCGTTTTGTCTCAGGTGCACGCGCCACGCTATTTGGCCTTTTTGCAGACCGCTTGGCAGCATTGGCTGGCCCTCGACCCTGCCAACGCTGGAGTGCAGCCATTCCCGTCGGTCTGGCCCGTGCGTACCTTGCGCAGTGATCTGGAGCCTGAGAATTTTGTGGCACGCCTGGGCCTGTACTCCATGGACAACGGCACGCCCATGGCGTCGGGTACCTGGGCTGCAGCCAAGGCGGGAGCCGATGCTGCCGCCAGCGCTGCGACCCTTGTGGCGCGAGGGGCCCGCGCGGCGTTTTGCTGCACAAGGCCGCCCGGCCACCATGCCGGCCCCGACTTCATGGGCGGCTATTGTTTTCTGAACAATGCTGCCGTGGCCGCACAGGTGCTGCGCAACCAGGGTGCACAGCGTGTGGCGTTGCTTGATGTGGACTACCACCACGGCAACGGCACGCAAAGCATCTTCTACGACCGGGCCGATGTGCTGTTCATCAGCATCCATGGCGATCCCCGCACCGAGTACCCGTTTTATCTGGGCCATGCGGACGAAACCGGGGTGGGCGAGGGCGCGGGATTCAATCTGAACCTGCCGCTGCCTGCAGGCACCAGTGCGACGACCTGGTTCGATGCGCTGGAAAGCGCCTGTGCGCGTATTGCCAGCCAGGGGGCCGACGCCCTGGTGGTCTCCCTCGGGCTCGATACCTTTGAGGGCGATCCCATCTCCAAGTTTGCGCTGGCGTCCGCCGATTTCACCCGGGTGGGTGAGCGCCTTGCACGGGCGGGCCTGCCCACCGTCTTTGTGCTGGAAGGTGGCTATGCGGCTGCAGAACTGGGCACCAACGCCGTCAATGTGCTCGACGGGTTCGAGCAGGTTTGAGGATGCGGTGCCTATTGGAGGGCTGAGTGATGGCGGATGCTGTGGATTGTGTGGTGGTTGGTGCGGGTGTCGTGGGCCTTGCCGTCGCGCGGGCGCTGGCCCTGCAGGGCCGCGAAGTGATGGTGCTGGAGTCTGCCGATGCCATCGGAACGGGTATCAGCTCGCGCAACAGCGAGGTGATCCATGCCGGGATCTACTACCCTACCGATTCGTTGAAGGCCAAGCTGTGCGTGCGAGGCCGAGACATGCTGTATGCCTACTGCATTGAGCGCAATGTGCCTCACCGCCGCTGCGGCAAACTCCTGGTGGCAACCTCGCCGGGCCAGTTGTCAAGTCTTGAGTCCATCCAGGCACGCGCGCAATCCAATGGCGTGCTGGATTTGCGCTGGCTGGGTCGCCATGAAGCCCAGGCCATGGAACCTGCGCTGGAATGTGTTGCCGCTTTGTTTTCGCCCAGCACCGGCATTGTGGACAGCCATGCCCTGATGCTCGCGCTGCAGGGCGATCTGGAGCATGCGGGGGGACTTGTTGCACTGAATTCGCCCCTGGCGCTTGCGGAATGTGCGCAAGATGCTATAAATTTGGAAGCATTCGACGGTGCGCGCTTGCGAGCGCGCACGGTGGTCAATGCAGCAGGGCTGCACGCCCCCGCGCTGGCCCGCCGATTCGCAGGGCTGGGGGTGGATCATGTGCCCCATGCCCGCTATGCCAAAGGCAGCTATTTCACGCTGTCCGGCAAAGCCCCCTTCAGCCGCTTGATCTACCCCGTGCCCGAGGCCGCAGGCCTGGGCGTGCATCTGACACTCGACCTGGGTGGGCAGGCCAAGTTCGGCCCCGACGTGCAGTGGGTGGATTCGCCAGATGACCTGTTGGTAGACCCCGCACGCGGAGATGCGTTTTACGCCGAGGTCCGCAAGTACTGGCCCGCACTGCGCGACGGGGCGCTGGCACCCGGCTATGCGGGCATGCGGCCCAAGATCCACGGACCGGA
The DNA here is from genome assembly GCF_964252975.1 of Acidovorax sp. LjRoot38. NCBI lineage: Bacteria > Pseudomonadati > Pseudomonadota > Betaproteobacteria > Burkholderiales > Comamonadaceae > Acidovorax > Acidovorax sp. LjRoot38. The sequence continues at coordinate 518,974 of NZ_CAXUPT020000004.1, forward strand.
TGAGCCGGCAGCGGACTTTGTGATCCAGGGACCATCAGTCCATGGCATCCCCGGTCTCGTGAACCTGTTTGGCATTGAGTCCCCGGGGTTGACAAGTTCTCTGGCGATTGCAGAACATGTGGCCGCACTCGTTTGATCTGGGGCAAGCCATTTGCAATCGGTAACCTCTTGAGACCCCGTCCTACGAAGGGGAACAGAGCGGGTGACTAAGATGAACTGGTGTTCTGCACGGCTCTGCCGACAGGGCTGACTGATTTTTTTGTTGCTTAAAGAAAGGCTTGTATGACTGCTTCCGACACCACCACGACCCAGGGCGAACTGGAAAAGCTGGTTTCTGATCTGCGGGGGCTACTGGCCAACAAAGATCTCGACGCGGTTCCGGAAATCAAGCTGCTGCGCCAGCGTCTTGACGATGGCATGCACAACGTGCGCGAGTCTGCCGTGCGTGCGGCGCAAGATGCCGCCCGCCAGGCCAAAGAAGCGGCACTTGCGGCCGACCGCTATGCGCATGATGAACCATGGCGCGTGGCCGGGGCCGCACTGGCGGTGGGCGCGCTGGTGGGCTTCCTGCTTGCACGCCGCTGATCCGGGCCGTCAGGGCTCGGTTGCACAACACGGGGGCTGCGCATGAACTGGCTTTCTCTTCTGGGGCTGGAGTCGCTGGTGGCCCGGTGGCGCGCCAATGTGATCGAAGGCGCCATTGCGGCCGAAGACCGGATGGACCTCGCCCGTCTGGAATGGCAGGATCAGAAACAACGCCTGCAGCAGATGCTGGTGTTGACCATCGTGGTGGCAGGGCTCACGGTGGTGGCCTTGATCATGCTTTCGTTGGCGGTTCTGGTTCATTTCTGGGATACCCCCCATCGCACGCTGGTGGCCTGGTTGGTCGCGGCCGTGTGGACTGTGGGATGGGCCGCGACGCTGATGTCGCTGGTTTCCGTGGTTCAGAAGGCGGGCAATGGCTTCGCCCTCACGCGCCGCGAACTCGCACAGGACTGGCGTGACATCAAGGAGCGTTTGTAATGGCGACGACCCCTTCATCTCCATCTCCCATGTCGCAGCCTGTGTTTCCCCCGCCGACGGCTGCCCAGCAGCGGGTGCTGGACCGCATTGCCCTGCAACGCGAACGTCTTCGCGCTCGCAGGGCTGCGCGGGCCCAGTCGCTGGCCTTGGCGCAGCGTGACCCTGGGGCAGGCGGCATGGACGAATCCCTGGCGCTTCGCGCCGCAGGGTTTGCGCGGGAGCATCCCCTGGCGGTTGCGGCCATGGCAGGGGTTGCCTTGGTGGCAGGGCCGCGCCGCCTGATTCGTTGGGCGGGTGTGCTGCTGCCCATGTTGATGCGGCTGCGGCGCTAGGCCGGTGCTGCACGCACCTGCGCAAGGCGGCCTGCCTCTCGCAAACACAAAGAGCCGCTGATCACAGCGGCTCTTTGTGTTTCCGGTTCAGCGGGGCGACCTGGACTCAACCCATGGCTTTGATGGCCTTTGCGGCCTTCACCACCAAAGCGGGGCCTTCGTAGATCAGTCCGGTATAGATCTGCACCACGTCGGCGCCCGCGCGGACTTTGCTGACGGCATCCTCTGCGCTCATGATGCCGCCCACACCAATGATGGGAAAGCGGCTGCCCAGTGCGGCCCGCAACTGGCGGATGACCTGGTTGCTGGCCTCCAAAACCGGCGCTCCGCTCAGGCCGCCGGTCTCTCCTGCATGGCGCAGGCCTTGCACGGCAGTGCGGCTGATGGTGGTATTGGTCGCGATCACGCCGTCCATCCCGTGGCGTTGCAGTGTGGCGGCGATCACGGACGCCTGGGCTTCGTCGAGGTCGGGGGCAATCTTCACAAACACCGGCACGCGGCGGCCATGCTGTGTGGCCAGGGCCTCACGCCTTTCGGCGATGGCACCCAGCAGGGCGTCCAGGGCAGCGTCGCTTTGCAGAGCGCGCAGGTTCTGGGTGTTGGGTGAGCTGATGTTGACTGTGACGTAGTCAGCGTGGGCGTAGACGCCCTCCAGGCAGGTCAGGTAGTCGCTGGTGGCATTCTCGATGGGGGTGGTGGCGTTCTTTCCGATGTTGAGGCCCAGCAGAAGGGGATGTTTGCGGCTTTGGGTGCGAAATTGCGCCTGCTGCACGTTGTGCAGGAAGGCGTCCAGGCCCTCGTTGTTGAAGCCCAGGCGGTTGATCAGCGCCCGGGCTTCGGGCAGGCGGAACATGCGCGGCTTGGGGTTGCCGGGCTGCGCCTTGGGCGTCACCGTGCCCACTTCGACAAAGCCGAAGCCCATGGCACCCAGCGCGTCGATGCAGCGGGCGTTCTTGTCCAGGCCTGCCGCCATACCCACGCGGTTGGGAAAAGTCAGGCCTGCCAGTTCCACGGGGTCGTCCACGGTTTCGTTGCACCAGGCCCACTGCAGCGGAGTGCGCTGCCCGCGTGCCAGCATGTCCATGGTGAGTTCGTGGGCGGTCTCGGCATCCATGCCAAAGAGAAAGGGGCGGGTGAGGGCGTAGGGGATCAGGGACATGGAGGGATAATTCAAGGATTACCCCTGATTTTCTCCCATGACGACCACTCCTTCCCTGACCCAAGACGAACTCAAGACCCTGGTAGGCCAAGCCGCACTGCAATATGTGGTGCCTGGCGAGATTGTGGGCGTAGGCACCGGCTCCACCGTCAACAAGTTCATTGACGCACTGGCTACCATCAAGGACCAGATCAAGGGTGCTGTCTCCAGCTCGGTGGCCAGCACGGAGCGGCTCAAGGCGCTCGGTATTCCAGTGTTTGATGCCAACGAAGTGGCTTCGCTTGCGGTCTACATCGACGGTGCCGACGAGATCGATGGCAAAGGCCATATGGTCAAGGGCGGTGGCGCTGCGCTGACGCGCGAGAAGATCGTCGCGGCACTGGCCACGCGTTTTGTGTGTATTGCCGATGAATCCAAGCTGGTCCAGGCGCTGGGGCAGTTTCCCTTGCCGGTCGAGGTGATCCCCATGGCTGCCAACCACATTGCACGGCGTTTTGCGGCGATGGGGGGGCAGGCGCAGCTGCGGATGCGGGATGGGCAACCTCTGGTGACCGACAACGGTCAACACATCCTGGATGTCCGTGGGCTCTCGATCGCGGACCCGTTGGCGTTTGAATCCGACATCAACCAGTGGCCGGGGGTGGTGACGGTGGGGGTTTTTGCCCACCAGAAGGCGTCTGTCTGCCTGTTGGGCACCGCACAGGGTGTGAAAACGCTCACCTACTGAGCATGAACTCCTGAGCAGTTTTTCCGGCAAAGAAAAAGGGGCCTGAATAGGCCCCTTTGTTTTGGCAGTGACCCGTCCTGAATGAGGTTGACACCTTTCTGTTCATCAGGAAGGAAAGT
>NZ_CAXUPT020000005.1:0-522139 GCF_964252975.1 Acidovorax sp. LjRoot38
TTTGACGCGGACCTTCACGTTGTAGTCCACCACGCGCTTGACAGGGACGAGAACTTTCATGGGAATGTTTTCCTTGATTTTTGTTGTGGGAGAGCGGGTGCGCAGGCTTACTCGTTCGAGATGCCCTTGTCGCGGATCACAGTACCCCACTTGACGTAGTCCTGCTGAATGCGGCGGGCCATCTTGTCGGGCGCTTGGTATGCAGCGATGGCGCCTGCAGTCAACAACTTGTCCTGCGTGTCCTTCTCGGCCAGGATTTGCTGCACCTCGGTTGCGATGCGGTCCACCACGGCTTTGGGCGTACCGGGCGGCGCCAGCAGACCACCCCACGAGACGGCCTCGTAGCCCTTGAAGCCCTGCTCGGCGATGGTCTTGACATCGGGCAGCATGGCCACGCGCTGGGGCGACCCCACTGCGATGGCGCGCAGCTTCCCCGTCTGGATGTGCGGCAGCGCAGCCACCAGATCGGCGTACATCAGCGGCACCTGGCCGCCGATGGTGTCGGTAATGGCGGGCACGCCCCCTTTGTAGGGAATGTGCTGCATTTCAAAGCCCCCCATCTGCTTGAGCAGCTCCATGCTCAAATGGCCAAAGCTGCCCGCACCTGAGCTGGTGTAGTTGAGCTGACCTGGCCGGGCCTTGGCATGGGTAATGAGCTTTTGCAGATCGGTCACAGAAGGCATCTGGGCAGGATTGACCACCACGACGATGGGCAGGTCGTACACCGTGGCCACGGGCGTGAAGTCTTTCACCGTGTCGTAGCCCGCCTTCTTGTACAGATGCGGCGCCAGCAGCGTGGGCGTGGCCAGCATCATCAGCGTGTAGCCGTCGGCCGGGCTCTTGGCCACCTGGGCGGCAGCGATGGAGCCCGAAGCACCTGCACGGTTTTCCACCACCACGGGCTGGCCCAGCCGTTCGACCAGGCGTTGGCCCACGATGCGCGAGGCAGTATCGGTAGGGCCGCCTGCCGGGAAGGGCACCACCAGCTTGATCATCCTGCTGGGCCAGGCTTGGGCGTGTGCCGGGGCCGCGCCCCACAGGGCGCTGGCCGCCAGAGCGGCGGACACGGCCAGCACGGCGCGGCGGGCTGCGAAGGTGCGAGAGACAAACATTGGGGTCAAAACGGGCTCAGGTTGTTGGAGGGGTTGCATCAGTCCAGCTTGGCGCCGGACACCTTGACCACGCGCTCCCAGACGGGTGCATCTTTTTTGAACTGGGCGCCGAACTGTTCGGGGCTGCTGCCGACGGGGATGAAACCCATCTGCTGGATGCGCTCACGCACCTCAGGCAGCGCAATCACGGCCTGCAGCTCGCGGCCCAGGCGGGCCACGACCTCCGGCGGGGTGTTGGCCGGGGCGCTCATGCCCAACCAGCCTGTCACCTGGAACACCTCGTCCTTGATGCCCTGCTCGGCCATGGTGGCCAGCTTGGGAAGCGCATCCATGCGCTGGGTGCCCGTCACGGCCAGCGGCTTGAGGCGGCCGGAATCAATGTACGGCCGGGCCGACTGCAGGCTAGCAAATGCCATTTGCAACTGCCCGCCCACCAGGTCCTGCAGCATGGGCGCCTCGCCCCTGTAGGCCACATGATTCATGTCGGCCTTGTGCTTGTCGGACAGCCAGGCGCCAGCCAGGTGGGCATACGAGCCCATGCCCCACGAGCCGTAGGCGACCTTGCCCTTGTTGCGGTCGATATAGCTCATCAGCTCGGCCGCGGTGGACACCGGCAGCTGCGGATGCACCAGCAGCACCACCGGAGCCAGGGCGATCTGCGTGATGAGGGCCTGGTCCTTTTGCGGCTGGTACGGCAGGCGCTCGTACAGGTACTGGTTGATCAGCATGGTGGTACCCAGCGACACCAGCAGCGTGTAACCGTCGGCCGGTGACTTGAGCGCCTGGTCAGTGCCGGTCACACCGCCCGCACCACCGCGGTTGTCTACCAGCACGGGCTGGCCCAGGCGTGCCGAAAGCTTCTCGCCCAGCGTGCGGGCGGTGATGTCGGTGGCGCCACCGGCCTGGTAGGGCACGATCAGCTTGATGGGCTTGCTGGGCCAGGCCTCCTTGCCCGACTGGGCCATGGCGGAACCCAGCAGGCCGGTGCTGGCCAAGGCGGCCAAGCCCTGCAGGACGCGGCGGCGGTGAATGTGGGTGATGTTCATGTTTGTCTCCTGGTTGAGGTTGAAAATTTGCTCCAGCGCTTACCCAGCAAGCGATTAAAGCTATTATTTTTATAGTATTTAGAGCGACGGAAGCGTGAGCACGCCCTTGTCGCGCAGGGCTTCAAGCTCTGCCTCGGGCAGCTGCAGCAGTTGCTGCAGCACCTCCCGCGTGGCGGCGCCCAGCGTGGGCGGGGCGTTGCGGATGGGCAGGCGCTGCCCATCGAGTCGATAAGGCGGCGCGAACACATGCGTAGTGCCCGCCACGGGGTGGGGCATTTCCTGCAGCAGGCCGCCGCGGCGCGTACGCTCGCTGGTCAGCGCCTCGTGCAGGCCGGCCACCCTGCCGCAAGGGATGCCAGCAGCGCTCAGGCGTTCGAGAAGCACATCACGCGGGAAGCTGGCGATCAGCGCCTTCATCTGGGGCAACAGGGTCAGTCGATTGCGGGCACGCTCGACGTTGGTGGCGTAACGTGGGTCTTCGACGATATCCGGGCGCATCACCACCTGGCGGCAGAACTTGTCGAACTGGCTGTTGTTGCCCACGGCGATGATGAGCGGACCATCCTGTGCCTCGAACATGCCGTAGGGCACGATGGACGGGTGGGCATTGCCGTAGCGCTGCGGGTCGTGGCCCAGCAGCATGGCGTCGAGCCCGTAGTAGCCGGTGATCATCAGGCCGCAGTCGTACAGCGCCATTTCGATGTGGCGGCCCTTGCCCGTAGTGCTGCGGCGAAACAGCGCGGCCAGCACGGCCTGCGCCGCGTACATGCCGGTCATCATGTCCACGGCAGCCACGCCGAACTTCAGCGGTGGCTGGCTGGCCTCGCCGTTCAGCGCCATCAGCCCGGCCTCGCCTTGAATCACCAGGTCGTAGCCGGGTCGCTTGGCCTCGGGGCCGGAACTGTCGTAGCCCGCCACCGAGCAGTAGATGAGGTCGGGCTTGATGGCCTTGAGCTGCTCGTAGCCCAGGCCCAGCTTCTCGGCACCACCGGTCTTGAAGTTCTGGATCACCACATCGCACTGCGGCAGCAAATCGCGGATGATCTTCACGCCTTCGGGCGTCTGCAAATCCACCGTGATGGACCGCTTGTTGCGGTTCATGCTGTTGTAGTAGGTGGTCTCGGTCTTGCCGATGCGCATGCCCCAGTCGCGGGTGTCGTCGCCCCGGCCGGGGTGCTCCACCTTGATGACGTCAGCGCCAAAGTCGGCCAGCACCTGGCCGCACAGCGGCCCGGCAAACACGCGCGAGAGGTCGAGCACGCGCACGCCGTCGAGCGGGAAGTCCATGCCCTCGGGCAGCGGGGGTGTCGGTGTTGTAGTGGTCATTTCGTAGTGTCGGGTTGGGTAGCGGCAGTGGCAGGAGCCTCGCGCAAGCGTGCGAAATCGGCCGGGCGCTTTTCCAGAAACGCAGCGATGCCTTCGCGGGATTCTTCGGTGGCCTGTGACAGCACCATCAGCTGTGCCTCAAGCTCCAGCTGGTCAGCCAGCGGCTGCACATAGGCGCTGCGGCACAGGGCCTTGATGTTCGCCATCGCGGTGTCAGGCCCGGTGGCAACTTGCGCAGCCAGGGCCACGGCCTGGGCGAGTGCCTCGCCCGGCTCGGCCAGGCGGTTGACGGGGCCGAGCGCATGCAGCCGCTCACCCGAGATGCGTTCGCCCGTGAGGCACAGCTCGGTCAACACCTGGCGGGACACAAACTCGGCCAGGAAGGCGGTAGCACCGCCGTCGGGCGTGAGGCCCACCTTCACATACGCGACCGAGAACACGGCATTGCGCGCAGCCACCAGCATGTCGCAGGCCAGCGCCAGCGACAGGCCGGCGCCCGCCGCAGCGCCCTCCACCGCGGCAATGACCGGCTTGCGGCAATCGCGCACGGTGCGGATCAGGTCGTGCAGGCCTTCGAGCTTGGCGCGGCGCTCTTCCACGGGCAGCTCGCGCCGCTTGGCCAACTGGCGCAGGTCGCCGCCCGCGCAAAAGTGCCCGCCTTCACCCGTGAGCACGATGGCGCCCACGGTGGGGTCGGCCTCGGCCTGTGCCAGTGCCTCGGTCAGCGCCGCATAGAACGCGGGCGACAGCGCATTGCGCGCGGCAGGGTTGTTGTTGGAGAGCACGAGCACCGCGCCCTCACGGCGTTGCAGCAGAGGCAGTGGCTGCTCCATGGCTTCAACTCCGACCCAGCGCGATAAAGCGCGCCAGGTGGTGGTCTTCATCGCCAAACTGGTGGTCCACCATGATGAGGCGCTTGGCGTAGTGGGACAGGGGCAGCTCCCACGTCATGCCAATGCCGCCGTGCAGCTGAATGCTTTCTTCAGCCACCAACGCTCCGATGCGGCCCATGGTGACCTTGGCGGCCGACAGCGCGCGCTCGCGCTCGGTGCGGTCGGTGCTGTCCATCGCGGCCGCTGCGTTGATAACGGCAGAGCGCGCCTGCTCCACTTCCAGCAGCAGGTCGGCCATGCGGTGCTGCAGGGCCTGAAAGCTGCCAATGGGCACACCAAACTGCTTGCGCGTTTGCAGGTATTCCAGCGTGTGCTTCTTGGCCACATCCATGGCGCCCAGCGCCTCGGCGCACACGGCCAGAATGCCCCAGCCCGCGGCATGTTCCAGTGTGGCAAAACCTTGGCCTTCCGAGCCCACCAGCGCGCCGGCGCCGACTTGCACGTTTTGCAGCGTGATTTCAGCCATACGCCCTCCGTCAACACGGCCCATGCCACGGCGGCTCAGGCCCGCGGCATCGGCGGGCACCAGGAACAGCGAGATACCCTCTTCATCGTCCACGGCGCCCGCTGTGCGGGCACTGACCAACAGCAGTTGAGCCTGGTCGCCATGCAGCACCACGGCCTTGTGGCCGGTGAGCAACCAGCCGTCGCCATTGCGCACGGCGCGGGTGGTCACGCGGTCCAGGGCGTAGTGCGCGCCGGCTTCCTCGTGCGCCAGGGTCACCACGGTGCTGCCGTCGATGATGCTGGCGATGTGTTCCTTTTGCGCAGCGCTGCCCGCCAGGCCCAATGCCCGGCCCACCATGAGTGCACCCACAAACGGCTCGACCACCAGGCCACTGCCCAGGGCTTCAAACACCACGGCCACATCAAAGCCCGCACCGCCAAAGCCGCCATCGGCCTCGGGGAAAAGCGCGCCAATCGCACCCAGCTCCGCAAAGCGTCCCCACAGCGCTGCGTCCATGCCGCTGTCGCCGTAGGCGATGTGGTTGCGGATTTCGATCCCGTACTGCTCGGCCACAAAACGGTTCAGGGTGTCCGCCAGCATGCGGCGGTCTTCGGTATGTTCAAAGTTCATCGCGGCAACCTCACAAACCAAGGATCATTTTGGAAATGATGTTCTTCTGAATTTCATTGGAGCCGCCAAAGATCGACAGCTTGCGGTAGTTGAAGTAATTCGCGGCTGCCGTCGCTGCCTCCTTCGGCCCCACGGGTTCATCGGCATAGCCTTCGTACTGCGCTTCTTCGATGAAAGGCAGCGCATACGGACCCATCGCGCGGCGGATGAGCGACAGGATTTCCTGGCGGATCTCGGTGCCACGGATCTTGAGCATGGAGCTTTCAGCCCCCGGCACTCCGCCACCCGCCACGGCGGCAATCACGCGCAGGTTGGTGGTCTTCATGTTCTCCAGGTCAATCTCGACCTGGGCCATGCGGGCGGCAAACAGCGGGTCCTGGTCCAGCGGCTGGCCGTTCTTCATCACCTTGGCGGCCACCACCTTGAGCTTGGCCAGTGCGGCAATGCAGAAGCCCACGCCTGCGATGCCGGTGCGCTCGTAGGTCAGCAGGTACTTGGCATACGTCCAGCCCTTGTTTTCCTCGCCCACCAGGTTTTCGACGGGCACCTTCACGTCGGTGAAGAAGACTTCGTTGACTTCCTTGTCGCCATCGAGCGTGCGGATGGGGCGCAGCTCCACGCCGGGCGATTGCATGTCTACCAGCAAGAAGCTGATGCCCGACTGGGCCTTGGCTTCTCGGTCGGTGCGCACCAGGCAGAAGATCATGTTGGCGTGCTGGCCCTGGGTGGTCCAGGTCTTCTGGCCGTTGACGATGTAGTGGTCGCCCTGGCGCACAGCCGTAGTTTTCACGGAAGCCAGGTCCGAGCCCGCGCCGGGCTCGGAGTAGCCCTGGCACCACCAGTCCTCGCCGCTCAGGATGCGGGGCAGCCAGTATTTTTTCTGCGCTTCGTTGCCAAACTTGATGAGCACCGGGCCCAGCATGTTCACGCCAAAGGGCACGATGCGCGGGCCACCGGCCAGGGCGCACTCGGTGTCGAAAATGAACTTCTCGACCGCCCCCCAGCCGGGGCCACCGTATTCCTGGGGCCAGTGGTTGGCCAGCCAACCGCGCTCGTTCAGGATGGCGTGCCATTCATCCTGGTCCGCCTTGGACAGGCGCTGCCCGGCCTTGACCTTGGTGGCGATGCGTTCGGGCAGCTTGGCTTTCAAGAAAGCCTGCACCTCGGCGCGGAAGGCTTCTTCTTCAGGGGTGAAATTCAGGTCCATTGACGGTTTTCCTCAGTCATCCATGGCGCTGTGCGCCTGTCTACGGCCTTCGCACCGGCGCGCCCCACGCGGGGGACGCCGAGCAAGGGCCGCCCCGCAGCGAGGGCGTCGTCCCCCTCCCGCAGGAGAGGGGGAAGCGGCGCCAGCCGCTCAGGGGGTGTTTCAATAAATTTCGAAGAGGCCTGCAGCGCCCATGCCACCGGCAATGCACATCGTCACCACGCCGTACTTGGCCTTGCGGCGGCGGCCTTCGAGCAGCAGGTGGCCCACCAGGCGTGCACCCGTCATGCCAAAGGGGTGGCCAATGGCAATCGCTCCGCCGTTCACGTTCAGCCGCTCGGACGGAATGCCCAGGCGGCGCTGGCAGTACAGGGCCTGCGAGGCAAAGGCTTCGTTCATCTCCCACAGGTCAATGTCCTGCACCGTGAGGCCGTGGCGCGCCAGCAGCTTGGGCACGGCAAACACGGGGCCAATGCCCATTTCGTCGGGCTCGCAACCGGCCACCGCAAAGCCACGGAACGCGCCCAGGGGCTGCAGGCCACGGCGCTCGGCTTCTTTCGCTTCCATGAGCACGCAGGCGCTGGAGCCGTCGGACAGCTGCGAGGCGTTGCCTGCGGTGATGAACTGGCCCGGACCTTTCACCGGCTCCAGCTTGGCAAGGCCTTCCAGCGTGGTGCTGGCGCGATTGCAGTTGTCGTGCGTGGCCGTCACTTCGCGGTAGGTGACCTCGCCGGTCTCCTTGTTCTTTTCCATCATGCGCGTGGTGCAGGGCACGATCTCGTCGGCGAACACGCCGCCTTGCTGTGCGGCGGCGGTGCGTTGCTGGCTTTGCAGCGAGAACAGGTCCTGGTCTTCGCGGCTGATGCGGTAGCGGTGGGCCACGATGTCGGCGGTATCGATCATGGCCATGTAGAGGTCGGGCTTGTGCTCTTGCAGCCAGGGGTCGATGTCTGCCGGGTTGCCTGCGCGGATGGCCGAGATGCTTTCCACCCCACCGGCCACCATGGCGGGTACGCCCTCGGCCACGATGCGGCCTGCGGCAATCGCCACCGACTGCAGACCCGATGCGCAAAACCGGCTGGCCACCATGCCCGCCACCGACAGCGGCAAGCCGGCGCGCAGTGCCGTCTGACGACCAATGTTCTTACCCGTGATGCCCTCGGGGTAGCCGCAGCCCATCACCAGGTCTTCGATCAGCTCGGGGTCGATGCCCGAGCGCTCGACCGCTGCCTTGACGGAAAAGGCCGCCAGCTGCGGGCCGGGCGTGGCGTTGAACTCGCCCCGGTGCGACTTGGTCAGCGGGGTGCGGGCGGTGGAAACGATGACGGCTTCACGCATGATTTGCTCCTGATTTAATAGCTGCTTGCGCTTATTAATCAAGCGCTAGAGGCCAAAATTATTTGAATTTGATGAATCTGAAAAATCGAATCGCGAGGCGGGCTCAGCTCTTTTCAGCCTGGTTCAGGCTGTCAAAGTTGCGCCCTTCCCGCACCAGTTGCACCAGCAAAGGCGAGGGCTTCCAAAACAGCGGGTCTTCCTTGGCAAAGGCCTCGATGTCGGCCAGCACCTTGTCCAGCCCCGTCATGTCGGCCCACTTCATGGGGCCGCCACGGTGGCGCGGAAAGCCGTAGCCTGCGACAAAGGTCACATCCACATCCAGCGGGCGCAGGGCAATGCCCTCGTGCACCACATTGGCCCCTTCGTTGACCATGGCGGCCATGTAGCGGCGCATGATCTCGTCGGCGCTGAAGCTGCGGGGCGTGACGCCTTTCTTGGCGCGCTCGGCATCCACTATGGCCAGCACTTCCGGGTCGGGCTGGCCCGTGCGAGCACCGTCAGGGTACAGGTAGAACCCGCGCCCGGTCTTTTGCCCGAACCAGCCGCGTTCGCAGATGCGGTCGGCAATCTCCACGTACCGGGCCTTGGGGTCGCGCGTGGCGGCGCGGCGCTTGCGGGTGGCCCAGCCAATGTCGCCACCGGCCAGGTCCGTCACCTGGAAGGGGCCCATGGCAAAACCAAAGCCGCGCACGGCAGCGTCGATCTCGTAGGGGCTTGCGCCGTCTTCCAGCAGGTAGTCAGCGGCCTGCTTGTACACGGCCAGGATGCGGTTGCCGATGAAGCCGTCGCACACACCGGCGCGCACAGGCACCTTTTTCAGCTTGCGGGCCAGCTCGAATGCCGTGGCCACCACGTCGGGCGCCACCTTGGCGGGCACCACGATCTCCAGCAGCTTCATGATGTTGGCGGGGCTGAAGAAGTGCAGGCCGATCACATCCTGCGGGCGGCCGGTGGCAGCGGCAATGGCGTCGATGTCGAGGTAGGAGGTGTTGGTGGCCAGCACCGCACCAGGCTTGCACGTGCGGTCCAGCTCGCGGAACACGGCCTTCTTGACTTCGATGTCTTCAAACACGGCCTCGATCACCAGGTCCACCTGGGCGATGTCGGCATAGTCGGTGCTGCCGGTGTAGCGCGCCATCACGGCGGCCTGGGCAGCTTCAGTCATGCGGCCCTTGGCCACCAGGGCGTTGTAAACCTTCTCGACATTGGCGCGGCCACGGGCGATGGACTCGGCGTCGCGCTCGATCATGGTCACCGGCAAGCCGGCATCGAGGGCTGCCACTGCAATGCCCGCGCCCATGGTGCCGCCGCCGATGATGGCAATGCTGGCCACGGGGCGCGGCTGTGCGGCCTGTGCTTCGGGCACCTTGACGACCTCGCGTTCGGCAAAAAAGGCGTGGATGAGACCGGCGCGCTGCGGGCTGTCCAGGCACTCCATGAACAGCGCACGCTCGCGGGCCATGCCTTCGTCAAACGGCAGTTGCAGCGCAGCATGCACGCATTCGATGATCTTGAGGGGCGAGAACAGGCCGCGCGACTTTTTGGCGGTCTCGGCCTTCTGTTCGTCCAGCCAGGCCAGCGCAGCCTGCGGCTCGGCAATGGCCAGGTCACGCGTGCGGCGCACGGGGGCGTTGGCAGCCAGCAGTTCGCGCACGTAGGCCAGGCCTGCGGCCAGCGGGTCGGTGCCTTCCACCACCTTGTCCACCAGCCCGGCCTGCAGTGCGGCCTGTGCCTTGAGGGGCTGGCCGCTGAGCATGAGGGTGGTGGCGGCCTGCACGCCCATCAAGCGCGGGGCGCGTTGGGTGCCTCCCGAGCCGGGCAGCAGGCCCAGGTTCACCTCGGGCAGGCCCAGCGTAGCGGCAGGCAATGCCAGGCGGTAATGGGCTGACAGAGCCACTTCGAGACCGCCGCCCAGCGCCGCACCGTGCAGCACGGCCACCACGGGCTTGTTCAGGTTTTCGATGGCGCGGCAGACCTCGGGCAGGATGGGGGCAACCGGTGGCTTGCCGAATTCGCGGATATCCGCCCCGGCAATGAAGGCCTTGCCAGCGCCCACCAGCAGCACGGCCGCCACTGCGGCGTCGGCCTGCGCCTGCTGCATGGCGGCCAACAGGCCCTGGCGCACGGCGGCGCCCAGGGCGTTGACGGGTGGGTTGTCGATGGTGACGACAAGCACATCGCCCTGCAGCGCGGTGGTGACAACGGAAGATGCGGGAATGGCGGCGCCCATGCTGGAAAGTCTCCTGGTCGATGGCTATTGACTGCCTGTGAATGACTCGGTGATTGTTGATGCGTGAAGTTATCTTGACAATTACATAGCCCGTTGACAGACTGTCAAACGCCTTTTGACAAACACCCCCACAACGGCATCCCGCGCCGCCTCCCTGTTCAATGGAACTCACCTCCCTCACCGTGCTGGTCGACATCCTCGATGCCGGCAACCTCAGCCAGGCCGCCCGCAACCTGAAGATGTCCCGTGCCAACGTCAGCTACCACCTGCACCAGCTCGAAAAGTCAGTGGGTGTGCAGCTGGTGCGCCGCACCACGCGCCGGGTGGAGCCCACCGAGGTGGGCCTGCGCCTGTATGCCCATGGCCGCGCCATTCAGAACGAGATGCTGGCTGCGCGCGAGACCATTGCCACGCTGGGCCAGGGCCTGCAGGGCCGCGTGGGCCTGAGCGTGCCCAGTGGCTACGGGCAGATGGTGATGTCAGACTGGCTGATCGACTTCAAGCGGCTGTACCCCGGCATCGTGCTGGATGTGCGCTTCGAAAACCGGGTGGACGACCTCATCCGCGATGAGGTGGACATCGCCATCCGCGTGATGCCCGAACCCCCGCCCACGCTCGTGGCGCGCGACCTGGGCAGCGTGCGTTACATCGCCTGCGCATCGCGCGGGTACGCCGAGGCGCATGGGCTGCCCCAAAGCTTTGAAGCGCTGCAGGCCGCGCCGGTGATCACCGCAGGGGTGGTGGGCAAGCAGCTGCGCCTGCGCGGGTACCGGGGTGACCAGCGCCAGGAAGCCCTGCTGGAGCCCACCCTCATTTCGGAGCACTTTCCGTTTCTGCGCCAAGGCATCCTGGCAGGGCTGGGCGTAGGGCTGGTACCGGATTACGTGGTGCAGGACGCCGTGTCCAGTGGGGAAGTGCTGACCACGCTGGACGACTGGCGGTTGAGCATTTTTGGCACCCAGATGTTCATGCTCTACATGCCCAACCGCCACCAGACGCGTGCGGTGCGCACGTGCATTGACTACCTGCTGGGGCGGGCCCTGCCGGCAGCCGGCCAAGGAGTGACTGCGGAGCCAGGATGAGCATCTTCTGCGCGTTTACAAGCAAAAATAGCCGCAAGCGCATGTATTCATTGCGCTAGCAGCTATTTTATTGATAGCAATCGCTACTGCGACAGTAGCAATGCCGGATGAGTCCCTCCGCCGCGCGTCAGCAAACCCGCGTGGCGGCTGGCATCAGATCCGCCCTTCCTCCACCGCATGGCACGCAATGCGAATGCCGCCAATGCTCAGGAGCTGGGGGCGCTCGGTGCGGCAGCGGTCATTCACGTGGGGGCAGCGCGGGTTGAACGCACAACCGGGCGGCGGGTTCAGCGGGTTCGGCACCTCGCCCTGCACGGGGGTGCGGGCCTTGCCGGTGTCGTGCATCTTGGGGATGGCATCGAGCAACATGCGCGTGTAGGGGTGACGCGGTGTGTCGAACAGCGTGTGTTTGTCGGCCAGCTCCACCAGGCGGCCCAAGTACATCACGCCGACCTGATCGCTCACGTGGCGCACCACGGCCAGGTTGTGGCTGATGAACAGGTAGGTGAGGTGCCTTTCGCGCTGCAGGTCCTTCATGATGTTGAGCACCTGGGCCTGCACCGACACGTCAAGCGCACTCGTCGGCTCGTCGCACACCAGGAACTCGGGCTCGGTGGCCAAGGCGCGCGCGATGGAGATGCGCTGACGCTGGCCGCCGGAGAACTGGTGCGGGTATTTCACCATGTCCAGCGGCGACAGGCCCACGGACTTGAGCAGTTCACCCACGCGCTGCTTGAGCTCAGCCTTGTCGGTGATGAGGCCATGCTCCTTGAGCGGCTCGCCAATGATGTCTTCGACCAGCCAGCGGGGGTTCAGGCTGGCATACGGGTCCTGGAAGATCATCTGGATGCGGCGGCGCATGGCCTTGGCGTCGTTGCCCTTGAAGGCGGCGTGCGCATCCTGGTTGTCAAACGTGAGGCCGCCGCGTGTGGGCTCGTACAAACCCACCAGCAGGCGCGCCACGGTGCTTTTGCCGCAGCCGGACTCACCCACCAGGGCCAGGGTCTTGCCTTTTTCGATCTCGAAACTCACGCCGTCCACCGCATGCAGCAGCGTGCGGGGCTTGCGCTCGATCACGCGGTTGAGCCAGGGGGCGGACACGTCAAAAGTCTTGGCCAGGTCGTGCGCCTGCACCAAAGCCTTGCTTTTCATTGCTGCGCTCATGCGGTCACCTCGGTTTTTGTCGTGGCACCAGCGTGCAGCCAGCAGGCGGCGCGGGTGGAGCCTGCGTCCATCAGGTCGGGGCGATCAGTCATGCAGCGGTCAAAAGTCTGGGGGCAGCGCGGGTTGTAGGCACAGCCCTGGGGAATGGCGTTCAGACGGGGCATGGCGCCGTCGATCTGGTTCAGGCGTTCACGGTCCACCGTCATGTCGGGGATGGAGGCCATGAGGCCGCTGGTGTACGGGTGCGAGGGCTTGTTGATGACGTCGTGCACGGGGCCGATCTCGGCCACGCGCCCGGCATACAGCACGGCCACGCGGTCGCAGGTCTCGGCGATCACGCCCATGTCGTGGGTGATCAGCATCACCGCGGCACCGCGCGATTTGCAGATGTTTTTCAGCAGCGTGATGATCTGCGCCTGGATGGACACGTCGAGCGCCGTGGTGGGCTCATCGGCCACGATGAGCTTGGGCTCGGCCGCCAGGGCCAGGGCAATCACCACGCGCTGGCGCATGCCACCGGAGAACTGGTGCGGGTAGTGGTCGATGCGCTCTGCAGCGGCCGGAATGCCGGTGTCTTGCAGCAGCGCAATGGCACGCTGGCGCGCCTCGGCGGGCGTGACCGGCAGGTGGGCCAGGATGGTTTCGGTGAGCTGTCGGCCCACGGTGTACAGCGGGTTCAGCGAGGTCAGCGGGTCTTGAAAGATCGCGCCGATGCGGCGGCCACGGATGTGGCGCATTTCCTCATTGCTCAGGTTGTCGATGCGCTGGCCTTCGAGCAGGATCTGGCCAGATGCCACGCGGCCCGGGGGCTCCAGCAGGCCGATGATGGCAGCGCCAGTGAGCGATTTGCCCGCGCCGGACTCCCCCACCACCCCCAGGATCTCGCCGGGTGCAATGGAGAAGGAAATGTCGTCCAGGGCGCGCAGGGTACCGCGACGGCCCGGGAATTCGACAACGAGGTTTTTGACTTCTAGGAGACTCATGGGGATATCGCTTTTCTTGTTCTTGTTCAGCGCAGGCGCGGATTGAGGGCATCACGCAACCAGTCGCCGAGCAAGTTCACACTCAGGGCGATCAGCACCAGCATGGCACCGGGGAACACGGTGATCCACCATTCGCCGGAGAACAGGTAGTCGTTGCCGATGCGGATCAGCGTGCCCAGCGAAGGCGAGGTGGGCGGTGCGCCCACGCCCAGGAAGGACAATGTGGCCTCGGTGATGATGGCCGTGGCCACCTGGATGGTGGCCAGCACCATCACAGGGCCCATGACGTTGGGCAGCACGTGCTTGCGCATGATGCGCAGCGGCGAAACGCCCGTCACGCGGGCAGCCTGCACGTATTCCTTGTTGCGCTCGACCAGGGTGGAGCCGCGCACCGTGCGCGCGTACTGCACCCAGCCCGTGAGCGAGATGGAGATGATCAGCACACCAAATGCCAGCGACTCGTGCGCGTTGGGAAACAGCGCACGGCCCACACCCGCAATCAGCAGCGCCACCAGGATGGCGGGGAACGACAGCATCACGTCGCACAGGCGCATGAGCACGGCATCGATCCAGCCACCGCGAAAGCCGGCCAGCAGTCCAAACGCCACGCCCACCACCACGGAGAGCACCACCGATGCGAGGCCCACCACAAGGGATATGCGCGCGCCATAGATGAGGGCGGAAAGAATGTCCCGGCCCTGGTCGTCGGTGCCCAGGGGGTACTTCATGGAGCCCTCGGCGCTCCAGGCCGGTGGCAGCCGCGCGTCGCTGAGTTCGAGCGTGGCCAGGTCAAAGGGGTTATGGGGCGCGACCCATCCGGCAAATACCGAACAGAACACACAGATCAGCGCGATGGCAGCGGCCACCATCGCCATGGGCGATGTGCGGAAGCTGTAGCCAACATCGCTGTCAAACCAGCGGGCAAGGGTTGTTTTCATTGTGGGAAACCAGTAAACAAGCACCAACGCAGAGCCCGGGTAGCGGCCATGCGTTGGTGTGGACTTTCAAAGAACCGGTCGTTCTCTCTTTTCTCTGCGATCGACTAACGTAGGGACTTCTGCGCCCCTTCTTACTTGGTGATGCTCATCCACTTGAAGTGCATGAAGTTGTCGGCCAGCTGCACGAGCTTGACGTTCTTGCCCACGCCCCAAGCCAGCGCTTGCTGGTGCAGGGGAATGTGGCCCACATCGGCAGCGTGCAGATCGAAGACTTCCTTGATCATCGCGTTGCGCTTGACCTTGTCGGTCTCGGCCTGGATCTTGAGTGTCAGCTCATCGACCTTGGGGTTGCAGTAAGCGCCCAGGTTGAACTGGCCGGACCCCTTGTCATCCACGCAGCGCATGAGGGCATTGAGCGCGTTGTGCGAGTCGTAGGTGGCGGGCGTCCAGCCCAGCATGTAAAAGCTGGTGTCGCGGCGCAGCACCTTGGGGAAGTAGGTGCCCTTGGTTTCGGCCTGCAGGTTGATCTTGACGTTGATGCGAGAGAGGTTGGCGGCCACCGTCTGGCAGATGCGGCCATCATTCACGTAGCGGTCGTTCGGGCAGTTCATGGCCACTTCGAAGCCATTGGGATAGCCGGCTTCTGCCATCAGCTTCTTGGCAGCTTCGACGTCGTAGGGAAGGCGCTTCGCGTCAGGCTGGAAGCCATTGATGCCGGGACCCACGAGCAGGGCCGAGGGGTTGGATGCACCACGCATCACGGTCTTCTTGATCCCTTCGATGTCGATGGCCTGGTAGAAGGCCTGGCGCACACGCTTGTCCTTGAAGGGGTTCTTGCCCTTGACGTTGGAGTACAGCAGCTCGTCACGCTTTTGGTCCATGCCCAGGAAGATGGTGCGCAGTTCGGGGCCGGTGATGGCACGGGTGTTGGCGCTGCCGTTCACGCGTTCGATGTCCTGCACGGGTACGGGTTCCATCACGTCCACCTCGCCCGAAAGCAGGGCGGCCACACGGGTCGCATCGTTGCCGATGGGGGTGAAAACGACTTCGCTGACGTTGCCTTCGATCTTGCCCCAGTAGCTGCCGTTGCGTGTAAACACCGAGCGCACGTTGGGCTGGCGCTCACGCAGGCGGAAGGGGCCCGTGCCGTTGGCACGGAACGAGGCGGCGTTCTCGATGCCCTTGCGGCGGTCCACCGGGCCCAGGGCCTGGTTGGTCTCGCACCACTTCTTGCTCATCATGTACACGAGCGAGATCACATCCGGCAGGATCGGGAAGGGGGTCTTGGTTTCGATTTCGACCGTGTGGTCGTCGATCTTGCGCACTTCCTTGAAGTCGTTGGTGTAGCTCTTCATGTCCGAGCCTTCCACCTGGGTGCGCCCGAAGCTGAACACCACGTCATCGGCCGTGAAAGGGGTGCCGTCGTGGAATTGCACGCCCTTGCGCAACTCGAAACGCCACACGGTGGGCGACGTCTGCTTCCAGCTCGTCGCCAGGGCAGGCGCCAGGCTCAGATCCTTGTTGCGGCCGACCAGCGGCTCATAGACGTTGCCGGTGACGCTCAGCTGCAGCGACTCATTGAGCGAGTGGGGGTCCATCGACAGCGAGTCACCCTGGTTGGCGATGCGGATGGTCTGAGCTTGGGCCACCAGGCTCGCCGCCGCCAACGCGGTAAAGAGAGCGGTCAGAGCGATTTTTTTATGGAATTTCATGGAAACCTCCAGGTTGGGGAAAGCGGGGTGAAAGGGTTGGGCCGTGGCGCGGTAGTGCAAATGGGCAGGCTGGCTGGACGGTGCTTCAAGCTGCCGCCAAAGGCATGGCCTGCTCGATAAGGCTTGCGTGCAGCGCTGAGCCCAGGGGCAGGATGTCGTCGTTGAAGTCGTAGCGGCTGTTGTGCAAGGCGCTGCCACTGGCCCCTGTGCCCTGGCCGATGCGCAGATAGGCACCGGGGCGGGTCTGGAGCATGAAGGCGAAGTCCTCGGCGCCCATACTGGGCTCCAGGTCACGCACCACATGGTCGGCACCCAGCAGGGATTCGGCCACGTCGCCAGCAAAGATGGCTTCGCTTTCGCTATTGATCGTGGCCGGGTAGATGCGCTCGTAGTGCACCGTGGCCGTGGCGCCAAAGCCCAGGGCGATGGCGTTGCACAGCTCCTTGAGGCGCTTTTCCACCATCTCCTGCACGACCGGATCGAATGTCCGCACGGTGCCCACCAGCGTGGCAGAGCCCGGCAGCACACTGAAGGCCCCCAGGTCGCCAGCCTGTGCGGCGCAGATGCTTACCACGGCGCTTTCAATGGGGCGCACATTGCGCGAGACGATGCTTTGCGCGGCCGTAATGATGTGCGCGGCCACAACCAGCACGTCCACCGTCTGGTAGGCATGGGCACCGTGGCCGCCACGTCCCGTGATCTCGATGGTGAAGCGATCCGCCGCAGCCATCATGGGGCCGGAGTTGATACCCACGGTGCCGGGCTTCATCGCGGGCCAGTTGTGCATGGCGTAGATGGACTGCACCGGGAAGCGGTCAAACAGCCCGTCTTCCATCATGACGCGGGCGCCAGCAAAACCTTCTTCACCCGGCTGAAACACGAGCACGGCTGTGCCGTCGAAGTTGCGGGTCTCGGCCAGGTAGCGCGCAGCCCCCACCAGCATGGCGGTGTGGCCGTCGTGGCCGCAGCCATGCATGAGGCCGGGCTTGCACGACTTCCAGGAGAAATCGTTGTGCTCGGCCAGCGGCAGCGCATCCATGTCGGCACGCAGGCCGACCATGCTGCCACTGGAAGTGCTGCGGCCGCGGATCACGCCCACGACTCCTGTGCGGCCAATGCCGTCGTGGATCTCGTCCACGCCGCAGAGCTTCAGAGCCTCTTTGACGCGCGTGCTGGTGTATATCTCCTCGAAACCCAGCTCAGGGTGGGCATGCAGGTCCCGGCGCAGTGCGGTCAGCTCGGGGTGGTACTGCGCAATGTGCGCAAACGCCCGGCCTCCGGCTTTGTATCGAAGCGACTGCATGTCAGGCGCCCCGAAAGCTCGTGCAGCGCCAGCAGCCGGCAAAACCGGCGCGGCCCAGGCCAGCGCTCCCGCGCAAGGGCCGCCCCGCCGCGCTGGGAGCGTCCCCCCTTTGGGGGGATGGCGCGAAGCGACTCAGGGGGGAGTTCATTCAATGCCCTCCTGCCTTGCCTACGCGCAGGCGAGGGTCGACCGCAAAATACAACAGGTCCACCACCAGATTGATCACCACAAAGATCAAGGCGATCAGGCACAGGTAGGCGGCCATCACCGGAATGTCGGCAAAGGTCACGGCCTGGATGAACAGCAGGCCCATGCCGGGCCACTGGAACACGGTCTCGGTGATGATGGCGAAGGCAATCAGACCACCCAGCTGCAGGCCGGTGATGGTCATCACGGGCACCAGCGTGTTCTTGAGCGCATGGCCGAAGTGGATGGCGCGATTGGACAGACCCCGGGCGCGTGCGAACTTGATGTAGTCGGTGCGCAGCACCTCCAGCATTTCTGCGCGCACCAGCCGCATGATCAGCGTGAGCTGGAAGATCGCCAGCGTGATGGCAGGCAGCGTGATGTGGTGCCAGCCCTTGGCCTTTAGCAGGCCCGTGCTCCACCATCCCATCTGTACCACTTCACCGCGCCCGAAGCTGGGGAACCAGCCCAGGGTGACAGCGAACACCAGGATCAGCAGGATGCCGATCAGGAACGTTGGCAGCGACACGCCCAGCAGTGAGATTGTCATGAACAGCTGGCTTGTGAAGGTGCCGCGCTTGAGGGCTGCATACACGCCCATGGGCACGCCAATGACCAGGGCCAGGAAAGCAGCCACCAAGGCCAGCTCCAGTGTGGCGGGAAAGCGCTCTGCAATCAGTCGCGAAACCTTGGCGCCCTGGCGCAGGCTCAGGCCGAATTCGCCCTGGGCTGCGTTGACCAAAAAATGCCAGAACTGCACGAAAAAGGGCTTGTCCAGACCGAGCGAGGCGCGCAGTTCGCGGATCTGCTCGGGGGTGGCGTCCTGGCCCAGCAGGAACACCACAGGGTCTCCCACGTACTGGAACAGCATGAAGGAGATGAAGGCCACCGTGACCATGACAATCACAGCCTGTATCAGGCGGCGCAATATAAAGGCGAGCATCGGAGAGTCGATTGAGTGTTCGATGGGAACGCCACAGCCACTTTTGATGGCAGGGCGCTGGCAGGCAATATGCGGTCGTCAAACCGGACCAGAAAGCAAAACAAAGAAAGCAAGGGCCTCGGGGCCCTTGCTCTCAGTGTGTCACGCACCGGTCAATTCACCTTGACGGTGCGCATGTCCACGCGGTTATCCGCGCGGTGAACCAGTTCAATGTTCTTCTTCACGGCCCATGGGATCACTTGGTCATGCAGAGGAATGTGGGACACGGTGTCGTTGGACAGTTGCAGCGCTTCCGTCAGCATGCGGGCGCGCACGGGTGCATCGGTTTCTGCCTTGATGCGGTCCACCAGATAGTCCATGCGCTGGTTGCTGTAGCGGCCCACGTTGTAGTTGCCGTCACCACCTTGGCCCACAGTGCGGACCAGCGATTGCAGGCTGTACAGCGCATCGAAGGTCGGCACTCCCCAGCCCAGCATGTAGATGCTGGCTTCGTAGCGCTGGATCATCGGGAAGTAATTGACCAGGGGCAGCGTGCGCAGCTTGGCCTTCACGCCCACGCGCGACCACATGGCGGTCACGGCCTGGCAGATGGCTTCGTCATTGATGTAGCGGTTGTTGGGACAGGCAAAGTCCACCTCAAAACCATCGGGGTAACCGGCCTCGGCCAGCAGCTTCTTGGAGGCTTCAACGCTGTAGGGGAAACGCTTGCCAACGGCCTCGGTATAACCCGCCACCTGTGGGGCCACGATGGTGCCCGTGGGCTTGCCCAGGCCACGCATGATGTTGCGGGAAATGGTTTCTGCGTCAATCGCCTGGTACAGGGCCTTGCGCACGCGCACGTCCTTGAGCGGATTTTTGCCCTTGATGTTCGAGCCTGGCAGTTCGTCGCGGAACTGGTCCATGCCCAGGAAGATGGTGCGGTTCTCAATGCCGTCAATCACCTTGAGGTCGGGGCTGGCGCGCAAGCGGCCCAGATCCTGGGGAGTGGGGTCGAGCACCATGTCCACTTCGCCCGACAGCAGGGCTGCAATGCGTGTGGCAGCAGACTTGATCGGGGTGTAGACGATTTCGGTCACGTTCCCGTCCATCTTGCCCCACCAGTTGGGGTTGCGCTTGAACACCATCTTCACATCAGGCTGCCACGATTCCAGCGTGTAAGGACCGGTGCCCATGGCATTGCGGTGGGCAAAGTTTTCGTCGGTGCCCTTGATGTCTTTGGGCTCGACCGACTTGTTCTTTTCCGCCCAGGCCTTGCTCATCATGCGCAGTTCGGTCATCTGGCGCAGCAGCACAGGGTTGGGAGCGGTCAGGATGACGTCGATGGTTTGCGCATCCACCTTGTTGATCTTGCTGATTCCCTGGATGTAGGGGGTGAAATTCGATGTCTTGGCCATCGCGCGCTGCAGCGAATACACCGCATCGTCGGCGGTGAAGGCCGAACCATCATGGAACTTCACCCCTTGGCGCAGCGTGAAACGCACCTGCGTGGGGCTGATTTCTTTCCAGGCCGTTGCCAGCACGGGCTCTACGTCAAAGGTCTTGCTGTTGTAGTAAACCAGGCTTTCATACACATTCGCATGGATGCCATTCTGGAGCGCGTTGTTCTGGGAATGGATATCCCAGGTCGCGATTTCCCCCTGGCTAGCCCATTTGAAGGGCTTGGCATGCAGGGCTGGCGCCACAAGCAGTGCAGCAGCCGCAGCCACCGACAAAAGACTGTATTTGAGTTTCATGGAACCCTCTTGAATAAAAGTTTTACTATGCAGTAAAGGTTGCTCTATAGCCAACGGGAAATCCCTGAATCCCGGGCACTACGAAGGGCCTCTAAGGGCTGATTTTGTAGGGAAGCAGCACGCAAGGATGGTGCCAAGAATCTGCACCAAAGCAAACAAGAGGAAGAAACCTCGGAGACAGGCCGAAGGACGCCATTGCCCGACATCATCCGACCGATCCGTAGGGCGGATGTACCCGGAGTTACATACAGGAAGTCCGCACAACCAACCACCAAGCACAAATCAGCAGACAAAAAAAAGCCGCCCGAAGGCGGCTTTTTTAGCTTTGATACCGGTAACTGGCCAGAAGCCAGTCTCGATATTAGAAGCTGTGACGGATACCGAAGTCGTAGCCGTTGGAGTTGTCGCCAGCAGCAGTCACGGAACCGTTCAGGGACTGAGCAGCGCCGTTCTTGTTGCTCACGTGAGCGTACGTTGCGTACAGAGCCGTGCGCTTGGACAGGTTGTGCACGTAGCCCAGAGCGATCTTGTTCGAACGTGGGTCAGCACCAACTTGGTCGATCTTGTAGGTGGAGTAAGCCAGACGGATTTCACCAGCGCCCACGGGCACCAGACCACCGATCAGGAAGCCCTTGCCTTCAGCGCCGCCCTTGACGTCGTCTTGGTTGTAGTGAGCCATGATCTTGGCCACGCCCAGGTCGTATTGACCGCCCAGGTTCACAGCCTTGATGTTGCCCGACAGGAACTTGGTGTCAGAGAAAGCCAGAGCCACGTTGATGGGGCCATTGGCGTAACCAGCGCGCAGAGCCAGGCCGTTGCCGTCCTTCTTGTTGGCTGCGTTGCTCAGGTTTTCACCCATGTAGTACTGGGCTTGGCCGTAGAAACCGCCCAGGTTGCCAGGCAGGAAGTAGCCGATGGAGTTCGAAGCGCGCAAGGTGGTTGGGCCACCCAGGCTGGAGTTCAGGGTTTGGGTCGTGCCAACACCGTTCGTGCCGAACGGATCGAACACGGTCAGGTTCCAGAATTGGGGCGTGTAGTCACGGCCCAGACGCACTTCACCGAAGCCGCCGTTCAGGCTGACGGTCGAACGACGGTTGAAGGTCAAGCCGCCACCGCCGGTGACGCCGCTTGCGCCTTGGTTGTTGGTGCTGGTGGTGCCACCGGAACCGTTGTCGTTGTTCACGCCAGCTTCGAGCCAGAACGAAGCGGACATGCCGCCACCCAGATCTTCAACACCGCGGAAGCCCAGACGGCTGCTGTTGTAGCCGGAGTTCGTCAGTTGGGACTTGTTGGCGACGCTGCCGGAACCGTATGCGTAGGTAGCGTCAACGATACCGAACAGGGTTACGGACGATTGAGCCATTGCAGCGCCGGAAGCAGCCAGCACAGCCAGGGCAATCAGGGATTTTTTCATTGCGAGTT
The DNA here is from genome assembly GCF_964252975.1 of Acidovorax sp. LjRoot38. Taxonomy (NCBI): domain Bacteria; kingdom Pseudomonadati; phylum Pseudomonadota; class Betaproteobacteria; order Burkholderiales; family Comamonadaceae; genus Acidovorax; species Acidovorax sp. LjRoot38. The sequence goes on from NZ_CAXUPT020000005.1 coordinate 21,697, forward strand.
ACTCCAAGGTTAAACATCGGGCTCCGGTACGGGGGGTCTATGGTGAAAGCACCTGCACAGTCCCGCCGGTTCCCCGGGCCAACCTCCTGGTGGGGAAGTTGCTCTTATTGCACCAGACCCGGCCAGGTTTCGCAAAGGAATTCACCCACAATCGACCCGAAAGGGAAAAATCGTTGCAGTGTTGCAACATTTCCATGAACCTCGGCAAAATCGATCTGCTGCGCCTTGTAGCAGCTCCTGCCAGCGCCTGAGATTTGTATCCAAGTGAAAATTGTGTTTCTGCGCTCTTGCCAACCTGAAAGCCTCCATGGACTCTTTGCTTATTGCGGCTGACACCGCACTGCGCACACTTTTTGCAACACCCCGGGCATCGGAGCCCACGCCGGCGCGCGGCATGGACGAAGGAGCACTCGACCCCACCCAGAAGAAGCTGGCGGGGGCGCTGATGCGTGTCAACCACGTGGGCGAAGTCTGCGCACAAGCCCTGTACACCGCGCAGGCAGCCATCACGCGCGACCCCGCGCTTCAAGCCCATCTGCTGGAGGCCGCCCGCGAAGAAACAGACCATCTCGCCTGGACCCAGCAGCGCCTGGACGCGCTGGGCGCCCGGCCCAGCCTGCTGAACCCCCTGTGGTTTGCGGGCGCCTTCGCGCTGGGGCTGGTCGCCGCCAAGGTCAGCGACCGGGCAAGTCTGGGTTTTGTGGCGGAAACGGAAAACCAGGTGGCGGCGCACCTTCAAAGCCACCTCGCACGGCTTCCCACACAAGACCTGCCCTCGCGGGCCGTGGTGGCCCGTATGAAGGACGACGAGGAGCGCCATGCCGCCCAGGCACGGGCATCCGGAGCGCTGGAACTGCCGGCCCCCGCCCGGGCGGCGATGAAGGTAGCAGCCAAGGTGATGACCACCACCGCACACTACCTCTGACGACGGCCCGGGCGTACGCTATGGGTGCGCCAGAGGTATCGCGCGTCTGCCGCCTCAAAAACTGTCGCAGCCCAGGCCAGGGATGCCGAGCCAGGGCCGCCCCGCAGCGAAGGCGTCGTCCCCCTGGGGGGGAAGGCGCCGCAGGCGACTCAGGGGGGTAAATTCAAATTTCGACCACTTCAAACCCGGTGGTGATCTCCGCCGTCTTGCCCAGCATGATGCTGGCCGAGCAGTATTTGTCATGGCTCATGGCGATCGCGCGCTCTACCGCAGCGGGCGGGATACCCTTGCCGGTCACGGTGAAATGCATATGGATCTTGGTGAACACCTTGGGGTCCGTCTGGGCGCGTTCGGTGGTCAGCTTGACACTGCAGCCGCGCACATCGTGGCGGCCCCGCTTGAGGATGAGCACCACGTCGTAGGCCGTGCAGCCGCCTGTGCCGGCCAGCACTGTCTCCATGGGCCGGGGCGCCAGGTTCAGCCCGCCGTTGGCCGGATTGGCGGCATCGGGCGCGCCATCCATCGTTAAAACATGGCCGCTGCCGGTCTCGGCCACAAAGCCCATGCCAGAACGGGTTCCTGTGCCTCCGGTCCAGCTGACTGTGCATTCCATGGTGTATCTCCTTTTTGGTGCGTGGTTTTTTTCGCACGGAATGGCCCGGCGAAATAAAAATTTGGTGTTGATTTTGCTGCAATGCAACAAGACTCGCGCTAAACTTCCACCAAGCGCTGCTTTTTCTGGATGGAAAAGGCAGATGGCAAGAAGCCCGGTTTTCGGCACTTGTCCCGCACCGATTGTCTCCTCCATCTCCTCAAAGGATGGATTAGCCCCAGGCCTCACGGCTTGGGGCTTTTTTTTGGCTGAACTGGCCTCGATAGCTTCCCTCAGCGGCGCATCGCCCCCCAAAAAACCGACCCCCTATGATGTGGACCCCCGCCGCTGCCCCGTGGCGGCCCACCTGCCCTGCCATGACCCAGCACCTCACCCCCGCCGACTACCTGAAAAAAATCCTGACCGCCCGCGTGTACGACGTGGCGGTGGAGTCGGCGCTGGAGCCCGCCAAGAACCTCAGCCGCCGCCTGCACAACAAAGTGCTGCTCAAGCGCGAAGACCAGCAGCCCGTGTTCAGCTTCAAGCTGCGGGGTGCCTACAACAAGATGGCGCACCTCACGCCCGAGCAGTTGGCACGCGGGGTGATCTGCGCCTCGGCCGGCAACCACGCGCAAGGCGTGGCCATGAGCGCCCACAAGCTGGGCACGCGCGCCGTCATCGTGATGCCCACCACCACGCCGCAGCTCAAGATCGACGCCGTGAAGACGCTGGGCGGCGAGGTCGTGCTGTTTGGCGAGAGCTATTCCGATGCCTACGGCCATTCGGTGAAGCTGGAGAAGGAACAGGGCCTGACCTTCGTGCACCCGTTCGACGACCCGGACGTCATTGCCGGCCAGGGCACCATCGCCATGGAGGTCCTGCGCCAGCTGCAAAGCCTGGGCAGCAACCAGCTCGACGCCGTGTTTGTGGCCATTGGCGGCGGCGGGCTCATCTCGGGCGTGGCCAACTACATCAAGGCCGTGCGGCCCGAGATCAAGGTGATCGGCGTGCAGATGAACGACTCGGACGCCATGATCCAGTCCGTCAACGCACATGAGCGCGTGACGCTGGCCGACGTGGGTTTGTTCTCGGACGGCACCGCCGTCAAGCTGGTGGGCGAGGAGACCTTCCGCATCGCCCACAGCGGCCTGGTGGACGAATTCATCACGGTGGACACCGACGCCGTCTGCGCCGCCATCAAGGACATCTTTGTGGATACGCGCAGCATCGTCGAACCCGCAGGGGCTCTCGCCGTGGCGGCCATCAAGCAGTACGTTGCTGAAAAGAAAACCAAGGGCGAAACCTATGCCGCCATCCTGTGCGGCGCCAACATGAACTTCGACCGCCTGCGTTTTGTGGCCGAGCGCGCCGAAGTGGGCGAGGAGCGCGAGGCGCTTCTGGCCGTCACCATCCCCGAAGAACGCGGCAGCTTCCGCCGCTTTTGCGAGGTGGTGGGCGGCCTGCCGGGTGGCCCGCGCAACGTGACCGAGTTCAACTACCGCATCAGCGATGCCGCCCAGGCCCATGTGTTCGTGGGCATCACCACCAATGGCAAGGGCGAGTCGGAGAAAATCGCCAAGAACTTCGGCCGCCACGGCTTCGAGGCACTGGACCTGACGCACGACGAACTGGCCAAGGAGCATCTGCGCCACCTGGTGGGCGGGCATTCGGCGCTCGCGCAGGACGAGCGCCTGATGCGCTTCACCTTCCCCGAGCGGCCCGGCGCGCTGCTCAAGTTTTTGAGCCTGATGCAGCCGACCTGGAACATCAGCCTGTTCCACTACCGCAACCAGGGCGCCGACTATGGCCGCATCCTCGTGGGCATGCAGGTGCCGCCCGAAGACGCCGCCACGTTCGACGCCTTCCTGGCCACGCTGGGCTATCCGTATGTGGAAGAGACGCTGAACCCGGCCTACCGGCTGTTCCTGCGATCCAAGTAACCAGAATATGGGCCAAATTGGCCTCCAGCGCCTATCCATCAAGCGCTGGCAGCTATCAAATCTGACGTAGTCCCAGCCAACCCATGCAAGCCCTGCGCCACTATCTGCTGGCCGTGCAGTTTTTCACCCGCATCCCGGTCACTGGTCGGCTGGCCGACTGGGTCGGCTACAGCCCCGCCATGCTGCGGGCCAGCGCGGCACACTTTCCGGGCATTGGCTGGCTGGCCGCGCTGCTGTCCACGGGCGTCTATGCCGCATTGCACTGGGCCCTGGCGCCCAGCCCGCTGGCCCCGGCCGTGGCCGCCGTGTTCTGCACCATCGCCACGGTGCTGATGACCGGCGGCTTTCACGAGGATGGGCTTGCCGACGTGGCCGATGGCCTGGGCGGCAGTGCCGATCGCGAGCGGGCACTCGACATCATGAAGGACTCGCGCATTGGCGCCTTCGGGGCCATGGCGCTGGTGCTGGCGCTGCTGGCCAAGCTCAGCCTGCTGGCGCTGCTGGGGGCCCACAGCCTGCTGGCTGCCGTGGCCGCGCTGGTGGGGGCGCATGTGCTGTCGCGTTTCTGGCCGCTGCTCATCGTGCGCAGCCTGCCGCATGTGGGCGACACCGCCCGGTCCAAAAGCAAGCCGCTGGCCGACCAGATTTCGGGCGGCGCGCTGCTGGCGGCATTTTTGTGGTGTTTTATGCCGATAGCGCTTGTCTATCAAGCGCAATCAGCTATTTATTTTATAGCGTCTATACTCTGCAGCGCCCTTGCCGCCGCCTGGATGGCCCGCTGGTTCGCGCGCAGGCTGCAGGGTTTTACCGGCGACTGCCTGGGTGCCACGCAGCAGGTCAGCGAAATCGGCTTTTACCTGGGCGCGGCGCTGGCCTTGCGCTGGATGTGACCGGCGCACCCCCCAAAACTCGCCTTTGGCTGGTGCGCCACGCCCAGCCGCTGGTGGCACCCGGCACCTGCTATGGGGCGCTGGACATCCCCGCCGACCCCGCCGCCACGCGCGCTGCCGCAGAACACCTGGCCGCCGCGCTGCCACCCCAGTCGCGGGTGATTCACTCCACCCTACAAAGATGCGAGCAGCTTGCGCTAGAGCTTCAAGCGCTGCGGCCCGATTTGGCATCAAAACCCGACGCCCGCCTGCGCGAAATGGACTTTGGCAGCTGGGAGGGGCAGGCCTGGGAGTCCATTGCCCGCAGCGACATCGACGCCTGGACGGCCGCCTTCGCGAGCTACCGCCCTGGCCTGGGGGAAAACCTGGCGGCGGTGCTGGCCCGCGTGGCGGCTGCGCTGCAGGACCACGACCCCGGGGCTACACAGGATGTGGTGTGGATCACCCACGCCGGGGTCATCCGCAGCGTGGCGTGGCTGAGGGCGCACGGCAACGGCGTGCTGCCGCGCTCGGAAGAATGGCCCGTTGCCGCGCCGGGCTGGGGCCAGTGGGAGAGGATCGAACTGGGATAGGAGCCGGAGCCCCCTGCCCCGGCATCAAGCATCAACGCTTGAGCGGCATGTCCAGCGTCAGCGTGGCGGGGCCATCAGCATCGCGCCCCAGCTGCGCCTGGCGCGGGCCCAGCGCCTGCAGCACCAGCCCTTCATCCACCGCGGCACCCACGCGGAACGGTTTGGCGGGTTTGCCATCCACCGCGATCAGCGCGGCGCCGCCCCCGCTGTTGCGGCCCGAGAGCACCCCGATCAGTGCGAAGCGGCTGGCCAGTGTTGCCACCGGGGCGGCTGCGACCACCCCCGGGGCAGCGGGCGCAGCCCCCAGCAGCCGGGCCAGAGCCTGCGCATCGGGCGCCACGGGGGGTGGCAGCACCACGGGCGCAGCGGCTCCGGCCGCAGGGGCCGACAGGCGCAGCCCCCAAAAAACCACGCTGGCGCCTGCGGCGGCCCATAGCGCCAGAGTCCCCAAGCGGACGCCCCATTTGCTGTACGTATTGGTCACCATGCGGGGATTATGATTCACGCGATTCGACCATCCCAGAGACCGCCAGCAGTGAACACTTCTTTCCCCCTCCTCTTGCGCTCCGCCCGCCACCGCCTGGCCACGAACGTGGCCCGTGGCTTCACCCTCATCGAGCTGATGGTGGTGCTCGTCATCATCGGCGTGCTGGCCGCCCTCATCGTGCCCAATGTGCTGGAACGCGCCGACGACGCCCGCGTGACCGCTGCCCGCACCGACATCACCAACATCATGCAGGCGCTCAAGCTGTACCGCCTGGACAACCAGCGCTACCCCACGGCCGAGCAAGGCCTGCAATCGCTGATCGTCAAGCCCAGCTCGGGCCCCGTGCCCAACAACTGGAAGCTGTACCTCGAAAAACTGCCCAACGACCCCTGGGGCCGTCCGTACCAGTACCTGAACCCTGGCATCAAGGGCGAGATCGACGTGATGTCGTTCGGCGCCGATGGGCAGTCGGGCGGTGAAGGCAAGGATGCTGATATTGGCAGTTGGCAATGACGACCGGCTCTTCGCGACAGACCCCTGCTCCATGAAACTGGCGCTCCCTCGGCCAGGGATGTCGTGGAACTGGCTTCGCCAGGCCATCGGCATCTCCCCCCCGAAGGGAAGCCGCGCGGCGGCTCAGGGGGGCTTCACCCTCCTTGAGTTGCTGGTGGTCATCAGCATCATTGCCCTGGCCACCGCCGGTGTGAGCATCGCCATGCGCGACAGCGGGCAGACACTGGTCGAGCGCGAGGCAGCCCGGCTGGCGGCGTTGCTGGAATCTGCGCGTGCGCAGTCGCGCGCCGGGGGAATGCCCGTGCGCTGGCGTGCCGATGCCGGAGGGTTCCGGTTCGAGGGCCTGCCGCCCAGCGCACTGGCGGCGATGCCCGGCCAGTGGCTGGATGCGGGCACCACGGTGCGCGCGCCCACGCTGCTGGTGCTGGGGCCAGAGCCCCTCATTGGCCCCCAGCAGGTGCTGATCACCCACCAGGCCTATCCCGAGCGCACGCTGCGCATTGCCACCGACGGGGTGCGCCCCTTCACCGTCGAGACCGTCCAATGAAGTCCACCCTGCCCCCCCAACGCTGTTGCAGGCGCCAGCGCGGCTTCACGCTGGTGGAGGTGCTGGTGGCGCTCAGCATCGTGGCTATTGCACTGATGGCGGGGCTGCAGGCCACCACGGCGCTCACGCGCAACGCGCTGCGCCAGTCAGACATCGTGCTGGCCCAGTTATGTGCCGAGAACGAACTGGTCTATGCGCGCCTGTCGCGCCAGATGCCCAGCGTGGGCGACAGCCAGGTCACCTGCGAACAGGCCGGGCGCCAGCTCACCGTGGCCCTGATCGTGCGGCCCACGCCCAACCCGAGCTTTCGCCGGATGGACGCGCAGGTGCTGGATGGCGACAACTCGATCCTGCGCATCTCGACCATCATCGGAAGGTATTGACCAGATGTCCCCCCTGAGTCGCTTCGCGCCTTCCCCCCTTGGGAGGGACGCACCCGGTGGCCTGGCAGAGCCAGTTCCACGGGTGCACTGGCCTCGCGCCGCGCCGGTTTTGAAAGGCGCGCGCGGCTTCACGCTGGTAGAGCTGCTGCTGGCCATTGCGGTGATGAGCCTGCTGGCCATCCTGAGCTGGCGTGGGCTGGATGGGATGGTGCGGGCGCAGGAGATCACGCGCCAGCGGGCCGACGAGATGCTGGTACTGCAGTCTGCCCTGGGCCAGTGGGGCACGGACCTGGATGCGCTGCTGCCCATTGCCAATACCACGCCGCTCGACTGGGACGGCCAGGTGCTGCGTTTGACGCGGCGCACCAGCGCAGTGCCCGACGAGGGCGCCCTGGTGGTTGCCTGGACGCGCCGGGGCGGCCAGGGTGTGGGCCAGTGGATGCGCTGGCAGTCGCCCCCGGTGCGCACGCGCGCCGAGTGGCAGGAGGCGTGGCAGCTGGCCGCGCAGTGGGCGCGCAGCCCGGGCGACGCCGAGCGGCGCCATGAGATGACGCTGCTGCCGCTGGAGGACTGGCAGATCTTCTACTACCGGGGCGGTGCGTGGTCCAACCCGCTGTCCAGCAGTGGCACCACCCCGGTGGGCACCTCGGCCATCCCCGACGGGGTGCGCCTGCAGATCACCCTGCCGCCCGGCCAGGCCCTGGTGGGGCGGCTCACACGCGATTGGGTGAACCCCGTGCTGGGTGGGGGTCGGACATGACAATGACAAGCCCCCCCCTGAACAGCCGCGCCGCTTCCCCCCAGGGGGACGCCACTCGTGGCCTGGCAAAGCCTGTTCGACGATGGCACTGGTCTGGGCCGCGCCAGTTTCACAGCGACCCAGGGGGATTCCACATGGGGCCGCGCCCGGTCCGCAGGGAACGCGGTGCGGCGCTGCTGCTGGCTATGCTCACGGTCACCCTCGTGGCGACCTTTGCAGCGGCGTCCATGTGGCAGCAATGGCGCGCGGTAGAGATTGAAACGGCCGAGCGCGGCCGCGTGCAGTCCACCTGGATTCTGGTCGGTGCGCTCGACTGGTCGCGCCTGATCCTGCGCGAAGACGGGCGCTCGGGTGGTGCGGACCACCTGGCCGAGCCCTGGGCCGTGCCCCTGCAGGAGGCACGGCTGTCCACCTTTCTCGCGGCCGACAAGAACGTCAGCCAGGTGGACGACGCCACCACCGACACCACCGAGGCCTTTTTGTCGGGGCAGATCTCGGACATGCAGGGCCGCCTGAATCTGACCAACCTGGTCGACAACGGCAATGTGCAGACCTTGGCACTGCGGCAGTTCACGCGGCTGTTCGAGCGCCTGGGCCTGCCGCTGCAGGAGCTGAGCCTGCTCACCGACGCCCTGCGGCGCGCGCAGGCCACCACCGGCACCGACAGCACGAACGCCCCGCTGCTGCCCCCCACCATGTCGCAACTGGGCTGGCTGGGCCTGGCGCCCACCACCGTGGCCCGCCTGGCGCCCCACGTGACGCTGCTGCCCGTGCGCGCGCCGGTCAACCTCAACACCGCCGACATCGACGTGCTGCTGGCCGCCATCGACGGCCTGGACATGGCCAGCGCCCAAAAGATGCTGCAGGCCCGCGAGGCTCGGCATTTCCGCACGCTCAGCGAGGTGCGCGACCTTCTGGGTGCCAGCATCGACATCAATGAAGGCGCCCATGCCGTGGCCTCTTCGTACTTTGAGGTGCGCGGCCGCCTGCGCCTGGGCGATGCCATGGTGGACGAGCGATCACTGGTGCGCAAACAGGGCATCGAGGTCACCACGCTATGGCGCGAACGGGGTGCTTTTGACCGCGAAACCGCCCCGGGCGCTCGGGAGGCCCAGCGCTGAAATCTGACACATCTGCAACACATCCGCAGGTTCGGCCCGCACTGTGAAGCCCGCCCCCTAAAATGGCCCGCAAAACCTGTCCATGAGCACCCTCATCCTTTTCCTGCCGCCGGCCCGTCCGGGGCCGGCCACCGAGTACAGCTACACGCTGACGGCGGACGGCCACACTGCCCTTCGCCACGCCACTGCCCCGGCCGCGCTGCTGCCCGAACCCACGCGCCCCGGCGGCGAAGTGGTGGCCGTGGTACCCGCCCGGGCGCTGTCCTGGCAACGGGTGCAACTGCCGCCCGGCCTGGCACTGGGCGCGGGCCAGCAGACACCGCGCCTGCGATCGGTGCTGGAGGGTCTGCTTGAAGACCGCCTGCTCGACGACGCATCACAGCTGCACTTTGCCATCCAGCCGGATGCCAATCCCGGAGAACCCGTGTGGGTGGCGGTGTGCGACCGCACCTGGCTGCGCGACAACCTGCAGGCCCTGGAAGCCGCTGGTCGCCGCGTGTCGCGTGTCGTGCCTGAATTCGCCCCCGGCCCCACCCAAAGTGGCCGCCCCGAGCTGTGCGCCCTGGGCACCCCCGAAGACGCCTGCGTGGTGCTGACTGGGCAGGGCGCCGAACACGGCGTGGCCGTGTTGCCCCTGTCCATTGCCTCCGTGATGCTGGCCCGTGCCGGGCTCCCCCAGGATACGGCCACGGACGGAGACGATGCGCCCGTGGTGCGCGCCGAGCCTGCGGTCGCGGCCCTGGCAGAGCGCACGCTGGGCCAGCGCGTGGCTCTGCACACGGCCAGCCAGCGGGCGCTGGACGCCGCGCGCGGCGACTGGGATCTGGCCCAGTTCGATCTGGCCAGCACCGGCCGCACCCGGGCGCTGCGCAAGGCGGGCAGCCTGGCCAGCGCACTGCTGAACGCCCCGCAGTGGCGCGCAGCGCGCTGGGGCGCAGCACTGCTGGTGGTGGCGCATCTGGTGGGTCTCAATGCCTGGGCCTGGCAGGAGCGCAAGGCGCTGGCCGCCAAACAGGCGGCCGTGCGGTCCACGCTGACCCAGACTTTCCCCAAGGTGCAGGTGGTGGTGGATGCCCCGGTGCAGATGGAGCGCGAGCTGGCCCAGCTGCGGCAGGCGGCCGGCGCCGTTTCGGCCCGCGACCTAGAGCCCCTGCTTGCCGCCGCCGGAGCCTCCCTCCCCAGCGGCCGCCAGCCCACGGGCATCGAATACGCCCCCGGCGAGCTGCGCCTGCGCGGCGTCACGCTGGCCCCCGATGAAGAAACCGTGCTCTCGGCCCGCCTGCAGGCTGCGGGCTACCGGGCCCGGCTGGACGACGGCAGCCTGCTGCTGCGCGCTGAAGGCACACCATGACTGTCATCACCTCTCCCGCCCTGCGCGCCCGCTGGCAGGCCCTGGCCCCCCGGGAGCAGACCCTGGTCCTGGCCGCAGGTGGCCTCGTCGCGTTTGCCCTGCTGTGGTGGCTGGCCGTGGCCCCGGCCCTGTCCACGTTGCGCGCCGCACCCGCGCGCCATGCCGAGCTGGACTCACAGCTGCAGCGCATGCAAGGCCTGCGCGCCGAAGCGCAGCAGCTGCAGTCGGCCCCGCGCAACACGCGCGGCGATTCCGTCGGTGCGCTGCGTACCGCGCTCACACAGCGCCTGGGCAATACGGCCCAGCTCAATGTGGTGGGAGACCGCGCCACGGTCACGCTCAAAGGCGCTCCCGCCGATGCGCTGGCCCAATGGCTGGCCCAGGCACGCAGCAACGCCCGCGCCGCCCCGGTGGAGGCGCGCTTGACGCGCAGCGCCGCCCCTGCAGGCTCCGCACCCAACGCCCCGGCACCGGTCAAACTGGGCAACGCGGCCACGGCGATGCCACGTTGGGACGGCACTCTGGTGCTGGCCCTGCCGCCTGCCCAGCCCTGAATCAGCCCCCGCACAGACACTCTCTCCCGTGGCCACCTCCTCACGACACCGAAAACCCGTACCCCGCACTCCCCGCAGCGCATGGGGCTGGGCGCTGGTCGGCGCTGTGGCGGGCGTAGTGCCTGCCGTGGTGGCGTTTGCACCCGCGCACTGGCTGGCACAAAGTGTCGCCAGCGCAACGGGCGGACAGGTACAGTTGCTGCAGGCACGCGGTACGGTCTGGACAGGTTCGGCCCAACTGGTGCTGACGGGGGGCTCGGCCAGCCAGGACAGCGCCGCCCTGCCCAGCCGCCTGGACTGGCGCATCCGCCCCGGCTGGGGTGGCTTGCACGCGCAACTGAATGCCAGCTGCTGCACCCCTACACCCCTGCGACTGCAGGCGAGTGCCGGCTGGTCCGGTACGCGCCTGACCATCATCGACGGCGAGAGCCTGTGGCCGGCCTCCGTGCTGACCGGGCTGGGCACGCCCTGGAACACGCTGCAGCCCCAGGGCCAGCTGGCGCTGCAGACCCGTGGCTTCACCATGCGCTGGAGTGCCGGACGCATGTCCCTGGCAGGCCAGGTGCAGCTGGATGCACGGGCCATGTCGTCCCGCCTGTCCACCCTGCGCCCCATGGGCAGCTACCGGCTGGCGGTGCAGGGCGGCGAGGCGCCCACGCTCACGCTGAGCACGCTGGACGGTCACCTGCAGCTCAACGGCACCGGCCAGTGGGTGGGCAACCGCCTGCGCTTTGCGGGCGAGGCCAGCGCCACCCCCGAGCGCGAAGCCGCCCTGTCGAATCTTCTGAACATCATTGGACGACGCAACGGCGCGCGCTCCATCATCACCGTGGGTTGAACCTATGAACTCCTTGTTGTCACCACGCCTGGGTTTTGCTCTTAAAGCAATAGCAGCTAGCGCAATACTGGCGTGCGCTAGCGGGCAAATTATCGCCCAAACCGCCATTGATACCGGCACCGGCAGCGTGCGCGCCGGCGAGCCCGTCACCCTGAACTTCGCCAACGCCGAGATCGAAGCCGTGGCCCGCACCATGGCCACCATCACGGGCCGCAACGTGGTGGTCGACCCGCGCGTGAAGGGCCAGCTCAACCTGGTCACCGAACGCGCCGTGTCGCCCGCCGCCGCCTTCCAGCAGTTCCTGGCCGCGCTGCGGCTGCAGGGCTTTACGGTGGTGGAGGCTGCAGGCCTGTACAAGGTGGTGCCCGAGGCCGACGCCAAACTGCAAGGCGGCAGCGTGAGCGTGGTGCAGGGCAGCTCTGGCAGCGCGCCCGGTGGCGGTCAGATCGTCACCCAGATCTTCAAGCTCAACTTTGAAAACGCCGCCAATCTGGTGCCCGTGCTGCGCCCGCTGATCAGCCCCAACAACACCATCAACGTGAACCCCGGCAACAACTCGCTGGTGATCACCGATTACGCTGACAACCTGCAGCGCCTGGCGCGCATCGTGGCGGCCATGGATGTCTCCAACGCCAGCGATGTGGAAGTGATCCCGCTGCGCAACGCCGTCGCCACTGACCTCGCGCCGCTGGTGGCGCGCCTGATCGACGGGGGCAGCGGTGCCGCGCCGGTCGCCGCACAGGGGCAGGCGGACACCTCGTTCAAGACCACGCTGATTGCCGAGCCGCGCAGCAACGCGCTGATCCTGCGCGCCGCCAACCCGGCCCGTGTGGCCCAGGTGCGCGCGCTGGTGGCACAGCTGGACCAGGCGCCTGCGCCCGGCAGCAGTGCGTCCACCGGCAACATCCATGTGGTGTACCTGAAGAACGCCGACGCCACCAAGCTGGCCACCACGCTGCGTGCCGCCATGGCAGCCATGGGCGGCACCGGCAACACGGGAGGTGGCAGCGCGGGCGCAAGCGCCGCACCGGCCGCGCCCAGTGGAGGCCTGGGCGGTGGCGGCACCAGCGGCAACATGCTGTCCACAGGCAGCGGTCTATCAGGTGGCAGCAGTGGGGGACTGGGCTCGGGAAGCAGTGGCATGGGCACCAGCAGCACCAACAACAACCAGCCGTCCACGGGCGGCCAGATCCAGGCCGACCCCACCACCAACTCGCTCATCATCACGGCGCCTGAGCCCCTGTACCGCCAGCTGCGTGCAGTGATCGACAAACTCGACGGACGCCGCGCACAGGTGCTGGTGGAAAGCCTGATCGTGGAAGTCTCGGCCAACAAGCTCGCCGAGTTCGGCATCCAGTGGCAAGGCATCCTGGGCAAACAAGGCGATGGCACCGTGGGCGTGATCGGCACCAATTCCGGACAGGCGGGCGCCAACATCCTGGGCATCACTGCGGCACTGGCGACAGGAAATGCATCCAGCATCGCCACGGCGGCGGGCACGCTGGGTCAGGGCATGAACCTGGCGCTGGCGCCACGCATCAACGGCCAGTACTACCTGGGCGCACTGGCCAACTTTTTGCAGAACAGCGGCGATGCCAACGTGCTCTCCACTCCCAACCTGATGACGCTGGACAACGAGGAAGCGCGAATCATCATCGGCAACAACGTGCCCTTCGTCACCGGCTCGTACGCCAACACCACGGGCAGCAGCACCGTGAGCCCGTTCCAGACCGTGGAACGCAAGGACGTGGGCCTGATGCTCAAGGTGCGTCCGCAAATCAGCGAAAACGGCACGGTGAAGATGGCGATCTACCAGGAGGTGTCCAAGATCGACACCGCCACCCTCAGCAATGCCAACGGCCCTAGCACCAGCAAGCGCTCCATCGAGTCGAACGTGGTGGTGGACGACGGCAGCATCATCGTGATCGGCGGCCTGCTGGAAGACAGCTACCAACAAGGCCAGGACAAGGTGCCGGTGATGGGCGACCTGCCGGTGGTGGGCAACCTGTTCCGCAGCGAAACCCGCTCGCGCAACAAGACCAATCTCATGGTCTTCCTGCGCCCCATTGTGGTGCGTGACAACGCCACCAGCGACGCACTGATGATGGACCGCTACGAAGCGATCCGCGCGCTGCAGCAGGCCACGCAGCCCGCCGCCAGCACCGTCATGAAGTCGGTCTCTGGCGCCCCCATCCTTCCCTCGCTGCCCGAGCGGGCGCCTTCGGTCGCCAGCCCCATGCCTGTGCAGCCCGCCGCGCCGGTGCCCGTTCCCATGCAGCAGCTCACCCCTGTAGCGCCGCCCCCACCCACACCGGGTACCGCTCCCCAAAGCAGCGCGCCTGTGGAGCAGTCCAGCCCCACGGCCCAGGCGCAGGTCCCCGCGCCGCTGTACTACGTGAACGTGGGCGTGTTCGGCAAGGACGCGGAATCGCGCAGCGCCATGACCAAGCTGCGCAGCACGGCACTGCCCCTGTCCATCCAGGCGGTAGACACCAACCGGGGCACGCTCACCCGCGTGCGTGTGGGCCCCTACAACACCGAAGATGCGGCCAACGCCGCTGCCGCCACCGTGCGCAGTCTGGCACTCAACGCCACGGTCTCGCCCAAGGCGCTCTGACGGACCCACGCCCATGCGCCACCCCCTGCCCTACGCCTTTGCCCGCACCGCCCAGCTGCTGCTGGAGGACGACGGCCACCAGCTGGTGCTGTGGCATGGCCCCCACCCCGACGCCGGTGCGCTGTCCGAAGTGCTGCGCAAACACCCGGTGCAGCAGTTGCTGCCGCTGGACGCCCCGGCCCTGGCCCAGCGCATCAGCGCCGTGTATTCGCACAGCGAATCAAGCGCCGCCACCGTGGTGAGCGAGGTCGAGAGCGACGCGGACCTCTCGCGCATGATGCAGGAGCTTCCCGCCGTCGAGGACTTGCTCGAATCCGCGGGCGACGCACCCATCATCCGCATGCTCAACGCCCTGCTCACGCAGGCCGCGCGCGATGGCGCGAGCGACATCCACATCGAGCCCTACGAGCGCCATTCCAGCGTGCGTTTTCGCGTGGACGGCACCCTGCGCGAGGTGGTGCAACCCAACCGCGCGCTGCACGCCGCGCTGATCTCGCGCCTGAAGATCATGGCCGACCTGGACATCTCTGAGAAACGCCTGCCGCAGGACGGCCGCATCAGCCTGCGCCTGGGCACCCGCGCCATTGACGTACGCGTTTCCACCCTGCCCAGCGCCCATGGTGAACGCGCGGTGCTGCGCCTGCTGGACAAGAGCGAAAGCAAACTGAGCCTGGAAGCCGTGGGCATGCAGGGTGAGACGCTGCGCCGCTTCGAGGGCCTGATCAGCCAGCCGCACGGGATCATTCTGGTGACGGGGCCCACGGGTTCGGGCAAGACCACCACGCTGTACGCGGCGCTGGGTCGTCTCGATGCCACGCGCAACAACATCATGACGGTGGAAGATCCCATCGAGTACGAGCTGCCCGGGGTGGGGCAAACGCAGGTCAACAGCAAGATCGAGCTGACCTTTGCCAAGGCCCTGCGCGCCATCCTGCGCCAGGACCCGGACATCATCATGATCGGCGAAATCCGCGACTTCGAAACCGCACAGATCGCCATCCAGGCCTCACTCACGGGCCACCTGGTGCTGGCCACGCTGCACACCAACGACGCAGCCAGCGCCGTCACGCGGCTGACCGACATGGGGGTGGAGCCGTTCCTGTTGTCGTCGTCCCTGCTCGGCGTGCTGGCCCAGCGGCTGGTGCGCAAATACTGCAGCCATTGCCACGGCAGCGGGTGCGAGCACTGCGGCCAGACGGGCTACACGGGCCGCACCGGTGTGTTCGAGTTGCTGGTGACCACCGACGCGATCCGCGCGCAAATCCACAACCAGGCGTCCGAAGCCGACATCCGCACCGCCGCGCTGGCCGACGGCATGGCGCTGATGCGCGAGGATGGGGAACGGCTGATTGCAGCAGGCATCACCAGCCGCGAGGAAGTGCTGCGGGTGACGCGGGACTAGCCAGCCGCAGAGGCCAGTTTGATATCATTTTGATAGCAACTAGCGATTAATAGATAAGCGCTAGGGATCCTCTGCACGAATCGAGCGGCAAGTGTGCGCTGCGGATCGGGATGGGCTGCAAGGCGCAAAACGCAGCAATAGCCGTAGCTATTGCGAGGTTTTGCAACGCGGCAGACCGCCCGAGACCGCAGATGCACACGGCGAGGTGATTCGTGCAGAGGGTCCCTAGCGTTCAAAAAATGCTCAAAATTAACGTATGCGCAGCGCAGGCCTGCGCTGCGCCTGGGCCACGGCTGGCGCAGCGGGCGCCGCTGCCGCGCTGAAGACCGAGGGTGCAGGAGCCCCGCCGTCCTGCAGCTTGAACTGGCTGACCGCACTGCTCAGGTGCAGCGCCTGTTCGCGCAGCGATTCAGAGGCAGCGGTGGACTCTTCCACCAGCGCGGCGTTCTGCTGCGTCATCTGGTCGAGCTGGCTCACGGACTGGCTGATCTGGCCGATGTTGTCACTTTGCTCGGCCGACGAGGCCGTGATCTCGGCAATGATGTCAGACACCCGGCGCACGCTGCTGACAATCTCGGTCATGGTCTGCCCGGCCTGGCTGACCAGGCGCGAACCATCTTCGACGCGCTCCACCGACGAACCGATCAGGCCCTTGATCTCCTTGGCCGCCTCGGCGCTGCGCTGCGCGAGGTTGCGCACCTCGCTGGCCACCACCGCAAAACCCCGACCCTGCTCGCCAGCACGCGCGGCCTCCACGGCGGCATTGAGCGCGAGGATGTTGGTCTGGAAGGCAATGGAGTCGATCACGCCGGTGATGTCGGCGATCTTGCGCGAGCTGGTGGTGATCTGGTCCATGGTGGTCACCACCTGCGACACCACGGCACCACCGCGTGCGGCCACTTCGGCGGCCGACGAAGCGAAGTCGCTGGCCTGGCGGGAGGACTGGGCGCTTTGCTGCACGGTGCTGGTCAGCAGCTCCATGGACGAAGCGGTTTCCTCCAGATTGGCCGCGGTCTGCTCGGTGCGGTGGCTCAGGTCATGGTTGCCGCTGGCGATCTCGGAACTGGCGGTGGTGATGTTGCCTGCCGCGTCCTGCACCTGGCGCACCAGGCCCCGCAAGGCGTCCTGCATGCGGCCCATGGCTGACACCAGCTGGCCCACCTCGTCCTGGTTCATGGCCGCCACATCGCGAGAGAGGTCACCACTGGCAATGCGGTCGGCCAGTTCCTGCGCCTGCCCCAGCGACTTGGTGATGGAGCGCACGCTGAAGAAGGTGAGCGGAATCAGCACCGCCAACCCCAGCACCAGCCCGATGCCAATCAACGCCGACATGGTGGAAGTGCGCGATTCAACCCCCGCACGGGCCTCGTCCATCTGCGAGCGGGCCGCGCTGGCTAGGCTGGAGAACAGCTTGTCGGTGGCCTCCATGTGGACCTTCAGGCGGTCGGCGTAGGCACCGCCCCCCGCACCATCGAGCTGCGCGCCCTCAATCTTCTCGAAGATGGGGGCAATGCCGGTTTCGTACTGCTTGATCTCGTCCAGGGATTTGTCGATGGAGGCCACAAACTCTGCATCGCCCGACTGCACCTGGCGCACCTCGGCCAGGCTCTTGCGCAGGGCAGCCAGGGTCTTGGCCCAGGACTCGCGCAGGGCAGAGACCTCGACCGAGTTGTTGAAATTGATGATGATGTCTTTTTCGGTCCGGCGCAGGTCACCCAGGGTCGTGCGCAGGTCGGACATATCAGTCAGGGTTTGCACCCGCTGCGAAAACAGCTCCTGCAATGTGCCCCGGGTGCGGTCCAGGGCCACATAGCCCATGGCGCCAATGACGATCAGAAGAATCAGCGAAAAAACGGTTCCGAAGTAAAGACGTGTGCGGATAGAGAAGCGGCCGAGAGCATTCATGGCTCTTCCTTACATTTTTTAACAGGTAACTCAGCATAGCAAATTTAGTGCCACACGCCCTTCCTCCCGGTCTTCTGAACCGGGGGTGGGCGGGACTATATGCCGGGCGGGGCTATCCACCGCACAGGGTAAGCACGGCCCCGAGGCCCTGCTTCAGGGAATCCTCGGGGCCAGTAGCTGCGCTTATTGCACTGTTCTCAAACGGGCTTCAGGGGGATGTACAACTCGCCCCCGCCCTTCTGAAACTCTGCCGCCTTGGTCTGCATGCCCTGGGCCAGGGCTTCAGCCTCGGCCACACCCTTTTGCTTTGCAAAGTCACGCACTTCCTGCGTGATCTTCATCGAGCAGAACTTGGGGCCGCACATCGAGCAGAAATGCGCCACCTTGGCCGAGTCCTTGGGCAGGGTTTCGTCGTGGTACTCCTTCGCTGTTTCCGGGTCCAGGCCCAGGTTGAACTGGTCCTGCCAGCGGAAGTCGAAGCGCGCCTGGCTGAGCGCATCGTCGCGCGAGCGGGCGCCCGGGTGCCCCTTGGCCACGTCGGCCGCGTGGGCGGCGATCTTGTAGGCAATGATGCCCTGCTTCACGTCATCACGGTCGGGCAGCCCCAGGTGTTCCTTGGGCGTCACGTAGCACAGCATGGCCGTGCCCATCCAGCCGATCATGGCCGCGCCAATCGCGCTGGCAATGTGGTCATAGCCCGGTGCGATGTCGATGGTCAACGGGCCCAGGGTGTAGAACGGCGCTTCGTGGCAGGTCTTGAGCTGCTCGGTCATGTTGGCCTGGATCATGTGCATGGGCACATGGCCGGGGCCTTCGATCATGGTCTGCACGTCATGCTTCCAAGCCACTTGCGTGAGTTCGCCCAGCGTGTGCAGCTCGGCGAATTGCGCTTCGTCATTGGCGTCAGACGCGCAGCCGGGACGCAGGCCATCGCCCAGGCTGAACGAGACGTCGTACGCCTTCATGATGTCGCAGATGTCCTCGAAGTGCTCGTACAGGAAGCTCTCGCGGTGGTGTGCCATGCACCACTTGGCCATGATGGAGCCGCCGCGCGAGACGATGCCCGTGCGCCGTTGCGCCGTGAGGTGGATGTAGGCCAGGCGCACGCCCGCGTGGATGGTGAAGTAGTCCACGCCCTGCTCGGCCTGCTCGATCAGCGTGTCGCGGAAGATCTCCCAGGTCAGGTCTTCGGCCACGCCGCCCACCTTTTCCAGCGCCTGGTAGATCGGCACCGTGCCAATCGGCACGGGCGAGTTGCGCACGATCCAGTCGCGTGTGGTGTGAATGTTCTTGCCGGTGGAAAGATCCATCACGTTGTCGGCACCCCAGCGGATCGCCCACACGAGCTTTTCTACCTCTTCTTCAATGCTCGATGTGACGGCCGAGTTGCCGATGTTGGCGTTGATCTTGACCAGGAAATTGCGACCGATTGCCATCGGCTCCACTTCGGGGTGGTTGATGTTGGCGGGGATGATGGCGCGGCCCCGGGCCACTTCGTCGCGCACGAATTCGGGGGTGATGATGCGCGGGATGCTGGCACCCATCGGGTTGCCCATCAGGCGCTGCTCGCGGCCTGCGTCAGCCATGTACTGCTCCATCCACTCGCGCTTGCCGTTTTCGCGGATGGCCACGTACTCCATCTCGGGCGTGATGATGCCTTTCTTGGCGTAGTGCATCTGCGTGACGTTGGCACCGGCCTTGGCGCGCAGGGGCTTGCGCTGCAGGGCGGCGGCCTCGGCGCGCAGCTGGGCCAGGCGCGTGGCGTCTTCGCTCTTTTGCCCATCGTCCAGCGCCACGGGAGCGCGGCCTTCGTAGTGCTCCACATCGCCACGGCCGGTGATCCAGCCCCCGCGCACGCTGGCCAGGCCCTTGCGCACGTCGATCACGGCTTCAGGGTCGGTGTAGGGGCCGGAGGTGTCGTACACGCTGACCAGCTCGCCGTTGGTCAACGCAATGTCGCGCACGGGCACGCGCAGGTCGGTGTGCAGTTGGCCGGGGATATAGGCTTTGCGCGATGCGGGGAAGGGCTCGCGCGTCAGCGCCAGCAATTCAGCAAACTTCTCGCGAGCGATGGGATCGGGGGCGTTCATGGGCAGGTCTCCTGGTTCCGGTGGCGGTGGGGTCTGCTCCGGAATGGACCTGTGCGCCCCCCAGGGGCGGCAGCACCTGGGGCATGACGTGCCCACAGGGACTGCGGGCACGGGGACAAGGAGGTCGGCTCTTCTTCCGCCGGTATGAACCGGATCAAGTTCGTCGGGTTCGCAAGCTGGCCTGAATTTCTTCAGGCCTCTTGCATCTCAGCGCATCAGCACACCCCGGAGCAGGCGCGAGTATAGGCCAGAGAAAAAACTGCGTTGCAGAGCCCGCGCATCACGCGAGTCGGCCAATGAGGATCACCGCAAAGAAAAAGACGGCGGCAATCACCGTCCACTTGAGGATGATGAGCCCCAGGCGCTTGTAGCGCGCCTGCCCCGTACCGGCATAAAACGCAAACGACACGGCAGCCGCCAGAAGCAGCAGCATGGCCAGCCAGCGAAAGATCAACATGTGCGTGCTACCAGGCGCGCGCGGGCTGAGCGAAGCCGGTGGGGGCCTGGCGCTCATCCTCGAAGGTGACCACCTCCCAGGCATCACGCTGGGCCAGCAGCTCGCGCAGCAAGAGGTTGTTCATGGCGTGGCCCGAGCGGAAAGCGCTGTACGCAGCCAGCAGGGGCTTGCCAATGAGGTACAGGTCGCCCATGGCATCCAGGATCTTGTGCTTCACGAACTCGTCGTCATAACGCAGGCCGTCGCTGTTGAGCACCTTGTAGTCGTCCATCACGATGGCGTTATCGAGCCCGCCGCCCAAGGCCAGGCCGTTGGAGCGCATCATCTCCACATCGCGGGTGAAGCCGAAGGTGCGGGCGCGGGCAATGTCGCGGCTGTAGTTGCCTTGCCCCAGGTCAAACTCCACACGCTGGCCGGTGGAGTCCACGGCCGGGTGGTCAAAGTCGATCTCGAAACTGAGCTTGTAGCCGTGGTAAGGCGTCAAACGTGCCCATTTGGCATTGGCGCCCTCGCCCTCGCGGACCTCCACCGGCCGCAGGACGCGGATGAAGCGCTTGGGCGCGTTTTGCAGCTCGACCCCTGCGCTTTGGAGCAGGAAAACGAAAGATGCGGAAGATCCGTCGAGGATAGGCACCTCTTCGGCCGTGATGTCCACATAAAGGTTATCCAGCCCCAACCCGGCACAGGCCGACATCAGGTGTTCCACCGTGTGCACCTTGGCATTGCCGACCGCGATGGTGGATGCCAGCCGGGTGTCCGTCACGGCCTCGGCGCGGATCGGGATGTCCACGGGCTGTGGCAGATCCACCCGCCGAAAGACAATCCCCGTGTCCGGCTGCGCTGGCCGCAGGGTCAACTCGACCCGCTGGCCGCTGTGCAGCCCGACGCCTACGGCGCGGGTCAGTGTCTTGAGGGTGCGTTGCTGGAGCATCCCGCCATTTTAGTTTCTGGCGCCCTGTCCCGCACGGGCTGAGGTCTTGCCTGCCTTGCAGACGCCATGCCCGGAGCGCTTGGGGCCCGTACGTAGAGCTACCGCCGCGTTTTCACCTACTGCGCAGGCCCCCGGGTTCGCCGCACAATTTGGGGCCAGAGGGCCTTGAAAAGATACAACATGAACACACCACAAATGCCCCCCAGGAGACTCCCATGAGCAAGCTCAGCTTCAAAATGAAAATCATGCTCATGATCGGCACTGCGCTTGTCGCGCTGCTGATCATGGCCGTCACCTCCCTCCTGCAGGAGCGACGACTCATCACCGAGTCCCGAAAAGAGCTGCTGACCACCGCCGTCCAGTCCGCCCACAGCATAGTGGCCGCCTACCAGGCCAAGGCCGCCAGCGGCGCCATGCCCCAGGAGGAGGCCCAAAAGGCCGCCAAGGACGCCCTGCGCATTGCGCGCTATGGCGGCCCCGAGGGCAAGACCGAGTATTTCTACATCTGGACCACCGAGGGCGTGGGGGTGATGCACCCCTTCAAACCCGAGTGGGATGGGCAGAACATGCTGGGCAAGGTCAAGGACGGCTCGGGGGTGGACATCATCGCCCTGCTGGTGAACGGCATGCGCAGCAGCAAGGATGGCAAAGCGTTTGTCCCCACCATGTTTGCCCGCCCCAACCAGACTACCCCGGTGCCCAAGCTCCAGTACATCGTCCGTGTAGACGGCTGGAACTGGATGGTGGGCTCGGGGCTGTATACCGATGACGTGGACATGCTGCTGCGCAAGGCCCTGCTGTCGAGCCTGGCCATGGTGGTGGTGGTGATTCTTGTGGTGGGGGCCATCGGCCTGTTCGTATCGCGCTCCGTGCTGCGCCAGATCGGGGGAGAGCCCACTGACGCCATCGCGATCATGTCGGAAGTGGCCGAAGGCAATCTCGATACACACATCCCCACGGCCCACCCAGGCTCGATGCTCGACGGGCTCGCCCACATGGTCACTTCGCTGCGCAAGCTGGTCACCGACGTGCGCGCCGCCACCGACAGCATCGCCACCGCGTCGAGCGAAATCGCGCAGGGCAACAACGACCTGGCCCACCGCACCGAAGACACCGCCAGCAACCTGCAAAGCACGGCCAGCAGCATGGAGGAGCTGACCAGCACCGTCAAGCAGACCTCGGACTCCGCCCAGACGGCCAACCAGATGGCCACATCGGCCGCTGCGGTCGCGGCACGTGGGGGTGAAGTGGTGTCGCGGGTGGTGGCCACCATGCAGGACATCAACGCCAGCAGCAACAAGATCAGCGACATCATCGGCGTGATCGATGGCATCGCCTTCCAGACCAATATCCTGGCCTTGAATGCCGCCGTCGAGGCGGCCCGCGCGGGCGAGCAAGGCCGGGGCTTTGCCGTGGTGGCCAGCGAGGTGCGCAGCCTTGCCGGACGCAGTGCCGAAGCCGCCAAGGAGATCAAGGCCCTGATTGGCGCGTCGGTCGAAAAGGTGGAATCGGGCACGCAGCTGGTGGGCAATGCGGGCGCCACCATGACCGAGATCGTGGAAAGCGTTCAGCGCGTGACCGACATCATTGGCGAAATCCGCTCGGCCACATCCGAGCAGAGCCAGGGCATTGCCCAGGTCAACACGGCCATGAACCAGCTCGACCAGATGACGCAGCAGAACTCTGCCTTGGTGGAGCAATCCACTGCCGCCGCAGACAGTCTGCGCGAGCAGGCCATGAAGCTCACCCAGGTGGTCGCGCTGTTCCGGGTCAATGGCAGCAATGCCCCAGCGCCGTCCCCGGCAAGCCGGCCCGCCCCTGCGGCCACACCCCGCCCCACACCCGCTCCCGGACGCGCTGCCGCACCGCGCCCCGCACTGGCCAAGGCCGCTGCACCCCGCCCAGCGTCGCCCGCCAAGGCCCCGGCAGCGGCGCTGCCGCCCAAGGCCAGCAGCCCCAAACCTGCAACGGACAACAACAACGACGATTGGGAGTCCTTCTGACCCCCAGGACCTGAAGCAGCACAAGCACAGCGCAAGCAAACCTCGCTGCCAAAAAAAAGAAGCCCTGCCAGCTTGTGCTGGCAGGGCTTCTTGTCTTGCGGCCCATGGAAGAGCCTGTTGTCGATCAGTCTGCTTGCTTGCGCAGGAAGGCCGGGATCTCCAGGTCATCCATGCCACCCGAGGACAGCGCGTCCACGCGGGCTGCCGCCTGCGTGCGGTTGGTGCGCCACACGCTGGGCACCGACATGCTGCCGTAGTCGGCTTGCGCGCTGCCCGTGTGGCCGCCTTGCACACCCACAGCCCCCCCCAGCGTTCCCACACCGGCCATGGGCATCTGGTAGGCCATATTGTCCGTGCCCGTGCGCAGGCCACCTTGCACCACCGAGATGGGCTGGCGGCGTGCGTTGGCACGCGACAGGCCTGTGGCCACCACGGTCACGCGGATCTCGTCGCCCAGGGTTTCGTCGTAGGCAGCGCCGAAGATCACATGAGCGTCGGTCGATGCGTAGGCATTGATGGTGTTCATGGCCTGGCGCGACTCGGACAGCTTGAGGCTGCCCTTGCTCGCGGTGACCAGCACCAGCACGCCCTTGGCACCCGACAGGTCGATGCCTTCGAGCAGCGGGCAGGCAATGGCCTGCTCGGCAGCGATGCGGGCGCGGTCGGGGCCGCTGGCAGTGGCCGTACCCATCATGGCCTTGCCGGGCTCGCCCATCACGGTGCGCACGTCTTCGAAGTCCACGTTCACCTGGCCGTACTCGTTGATGATTTCAGCGATACCGCCCACGGCGTTCTTGAGCACATCGTTGGCGTGTGCAAAGGCTTCGTCCTGGGTGATGTCATCGCCCAGCACATCGAGCAGCTTTTCGTTGAGCACCACGATCAGCGAATCCACATTGGCTTCCAGCTCGGCCAGGCCTTCGTCGGCGTTCTTCATGCGGCGGCCACCTTCCCAGTCGAAAGGCTTGGTCACCACACCCACGGTCAGAATACCCATCTCCTTGGCGATGCGCGCGATCACCGGGGCAGCCCCCGTGCCCGTGCCGCCGCCCATGCCGGCCGTGATGAACAGCATGTGCGCGCCCTGGATGGCGTCGCGGATGTCTTCCACTGCCGCTTCGGCTGCATCGCGCGCCTTTTCAGGCTTGCCGCCTGCCCCCAGACCACTGCCACCCAGCTGGATGACACGGTGGGCCGAACTGCGCGTGAGCGCCTGCGCGTCGGTATTGGCGCTGACAAACTCCACGCCCTGCACGCTGCGGGAAATCATGTGCTCGACGGCATTGCTGCCGCCACCGCCCACACCGATCACCTTGATCTGGGTGCCCTGGTTGAATTCTTCGGCTTCGATCATTTCGATGGTCATCTTGGAGCTCCTGTTTCTAAATTCGTAGGCAATTGCCATATGGGGAAGGGGGTACTGGTGGCTGGAGAACGAGGCGGTCCTGTACATCGCCATCGCTCTCGCGCAGTGCCGTGCGGGCTACCACGGGCTAACCACAAGGCCCCCACGCTTGCCACTGCGTGTGCTGCGCTGCCCCCCAAGGGGGCCTTCGCACCTTGGGGCGGCCCGGCGGCGCTCATTCCTGGGTATTTCATGGTCAGAAATTCCCCACGATGAAATCTTTGAAACGGCCGAACGCCGTCTTCATGGACCCGCTCTTTTGCGCCACCTTGAAGCCGCGCAGACGGGCCAGCCGGGCCTCTTCGAGAAGGCCCATGACGGTAGCAGCACGGGGCTGGGCCACCATGTCAGACAACGCGCTGGAATACTTGGGAATGCCTCGGCGCACGGGCTTGAGGAAGATGTCTTCCCCCAGCTCGATCATGCCGGGCATCACCGAGCTGCCGCCTGTGAGCACGATGCCCGACGACAGCACTTCTTCATAGCCCGACTCGCGCACCACCTGCTGCACGAGCGAGAAAATTTCTTCCACCCGCGGCTCGATCACACCGGCCAGCGCCTGCTTGCTCAGCATGCGCGGGCTGCGGTCGCCCAGGCCCGGCACTTCCACCTGCGCCTCGGGGTCGGCCAGCAATTGCTTGGCGTAGCCGCTTTCCACCTTGATGTCTTCAGCGTCCTTGGTGGGCGTGCGCAGCGCCATCGCGATATCGCTGGTGATGAGGTCGCCCGCAATCGGAATCACTGCCGTGTGGCGGATCGCGCCACCGGTGAAGATGGCCACATCGGTCGTGCCCGCGCCGATGTCCACCACCACCACACCCAGCTCGCGCTCATCGTCGGTCAGCACGGCCTGGCTGCTGGCCAGCGGGTTCAGCATGAGCTGCTCGACCTCCAGGCCACAGCGGCGTACGCACTTGATGATGTTTTCGGCCGCGCTCTGCGCACCGGTCACGATGTGGATCTTGGCCTCCAGGCGGATGCCGCTCATGCCGATGGGCTCTTTCACATCCTGCCCGTCGATCACAAACTCTTGCGGCTCCACCAGCAGCAGGCGCTGGTCGCTGCTGATGTTGATGGCCTTGGCCGTCTCGACCACGCGCGCCACGTCGGCCGAGGTGACTTCCTTGTCCTTCACGGCCACCATGCCGCTGGAGTTGAGCCCCCGGATATGGCTGCCGGTGATGCCGGTGTACACACGCTGGATCTTGCAGTCGGCCATCAGCTCGGCCTCTTTCAGGGCCTGCTGGATGCTTTGCACGGTAGCGTCGATGTTCACCACCACGCCGCGCTTGAGGCCATTGCTCGGGGCCACGCCCAAGCCTGCAAGCTTGAGCTCGCCATTGGGCAGGACCTCGGCCACCACGGCCATGACCTTGGCGGTGCCGATATCCAGCCCCACCACAACGTCTTTGTATTCTCTTGCCATATCAGTCTCTGCCCTTCTCTGTTCTGTCCCGCCGCCCCACGGCCCCATTCACGAACCCACCTGCGTACCGCTCCACATACCAGCGCTGTTGCTGTTGCTGCATGCCATTACCTCCTGCGCACGGCACTGGCCGAAGCAGCCGCCGCTGCGGTATCGGTCACCACCGTGGTCACACCGCGCATGCGCAGGGCGTAGCCCCCGGCATGCCGCAGGTCGGCGGACTCCAGGGCATCCACACGCCGCCCGTACTGCGCAGCCACCTGTGTCAGGGTGCGCGTGAAGCGTTGCGTGCGCTGCACCACCTCCTGCGGTGTGCCGCCGCCCAGCTCCACCACGGCGTCGCTGTCCAGCGTGGCCCGCCAACCGCCCCGCCCCGTCAGCTCCAGCGTCTCCACCTCCAGCCCGAGCGGTTTGAACACCGGCTGCAGCAGGCCAAACATCTGCAGCACCTCGGGGGAGCTGCCGGCAGGTCCCAGCAGGCGCGGCAGGCCGTCCTGTTCCACATCACCCACGTTGGCCTCGAACACTTCGCCCTGGCTGTTGACCAGTGCAGAGCCGGTGTCCGGCCCCCAGTACGCCACCGCGTCATGCTCCTGCAGTTCCACGCGCAGGCTGCCGGGGTACACCCGCCGCACCTGGGCGCGGCGCACCCAGGGCACCTGCTCGAAGGCCTCGCGCGCGGCACGCAAATCCACCGTGAAGAAATTGCCCACCAGGTGCGGCGCGACATTGGCCCGCAAGGTCACCGCGTTGTTGTGCACCAGCTCGCCCTGCACCACGATGCGCGCAATCGCAAAGCCCGGGTAGCGCAGCACCCACCAGGCCCCCGCCGCCAGCACAAGCAGGACGCAGCCCACGAACAAGACCGATGCGGTCAGGTTCATGAGCTTGACGTCCAGCGGTGCGGGCAACGTTTGGGTCATCAGTCTGCCTTCGACCTTGTCGGTGTGTCCAAGGCGGCATCGGCCAGGATGCGCAGGCACAGCTCTTCGTAGCTGATGCCCGAAGCCCGTGCGGACATCGGCACCAGCGAATGCCCGGTCATGCCGGGGGACGTGTTCATCTCCAGCAGGAAGGGCTTGCGATCGCTGGCGCGGATCATCAGGTCGGCACGGCCCCAGCCCCGGCAGCCCAGGGTGCGGTACGCCTCCAGCACGATGCGCTGGATCTCGCGCTCCTCAGCCTCGGGCAGGCCGCTCGGGCACTGGTACTTCACGTCATCGGTGAAATACTTGTTCTGGTAGTCGTAGGCGCCATCGGGCGCCACGATGCGGATCACTGGCAGCGCACGGGCACTGGCGCCCTGGCCCAGCACGGGGCAGGTCACTTCTTCGCCTTCGATGAACTCTTCGCACAACACATCGGGGTCGTACTGGGCAGACAGCTGCACGGCCTCCTGCATGTCCGAGTAGCCACGCACCTTGGTCACGCCGATGGAGGAGCCTTCGCGCGGCGGCTTCACGATGAGGGGCAGGCCCAGCTCATCGGGCACGGTGCGCACCACCTCGCGCTGCTGGCGGTCGGGCGCCAGCCACACGTAGCGTGGTGTGGGCAGGCCCTCGGCCAGCCACACGCGCTTGGTCATGACCTTGTCCATGGCGATGGCCGAGGCCATCACGCCCGGACCGGTGTACGGGATGCGCAGCAGCTCCAGCGCGCCCTGCACCGTGCCGTCTTCACCATGGCGGCCGTGCAGCGCGATGAAACAGCGTGCATAGCCGTCGCGCTTCAGGTCACCCAGTGCGTTCTGCGCAGGGTCGAAGGCATGGGCATCCACCCCGCGCGAACGCAGCGCTTGCAGCACGCCGCTGCCAGACATCAGCGAGACCTCGCGCTCGGCCGAGTCACCGCCCATCAGTACGGCAACCTTGCCCAGGGATTTCACATCAAAATTGGAATCAAAAACGGTCATAGCGCGCTCCCTTCAAGCGCCGAAAGCTCACTATTTTGTAGCATCTCCACCACCTTGCCAGGTACGGCGCCAATCGACCCTGCGCCCATGCACATCACCACGTCGCCGTCCTTCGCGTTGTCGGCAATGGCTTGCGGCAGGTCGGCCACGCTGTCGATGAACACCGGCTCCACGCGGCCCGCCACGCGCAGCGCGCGGGCCAGCGATCGACCATCGGCGGCCACCACAGGCGCCTCCCCAGCGGCATACACCTCGGTGAGCAGCACGGCATCGGCATTGCCAATAACCTTCACAAAATCCTCGAAGCAATCGCGCGTGCGGCTGTAGCGGTGCGGCTGGAAAGCCAGCACCAGGCGGCGCCCCGGGAAGGCACCCCGTGCGGCAGCCAAGGTGGCAGCCATCTCCACCGGGTGGTGGCCGTAGTCGTCGATCACGGTGAACTGGCCGCCATCCTTGGCGGGCAGGTCGCCATAACGCTGGAAGCGCCGGCCCACACCCTTGAAGCCTGCCAGCGCACGCTGTACGGCTTCGTCCGGAATGTTCAGCTCCACGGCCACGGCAATGGCCGACAGCGCGTTGAGCACGTTGTGCTCGCCCGCGAGGTTGAGCACGATCTCCATGTCGGGCAGCGTGACGCCGTTGCGCCGCTGCACGGTAAAGCGCATCTGGCCCGCCTCGGCGCGCACGTTGATGGCGCGCACCTGCGCGTCTTCCGAAAAGCCGTAGCTGGTGACGGGGCAGGTCACGCTTTGCAGGATGTCGCGCACGGCGGGACTGTCCACACACAGGATGGCCGTGCCGTAGAACGGCATGCGGTGCAGGAAATCGACAAACGCGCCCTTGAGGCGGCCGAAGTCGTGGCCATAGGTCTCCATGTGGTCGGCGTCGATGTTGGTCACCACGGCCATCACGGGCAGCAGGTTCAGGAACGACGCGTCGGACTCATCGGCCTCGACCACGATGTAGTCGCCGCTGCCCAGCTTGGCATTGGCGCCTGCGCTGTTGAGCTTGCCGCCGATCACAAAGGTCGGGTCCAGGCCCGCCTCGGCCAGCACGCTGGTCACCAGGCTGGTGGTGGTCGTCTTGCCGTGCGTGCCTGCAATGGCGATGCCCTGCTTCAGGCGCATCAGCTCGGCGAGCATCAGCGCGCGGGGCACCACGGGAATTTTTCTCTCGCGCGCGGCCAGCACCTCGGGGTTGTCGGGCGTGACGGCAGTGGAGGTGACCACCGCATCGGCACCATCAATGTGCGCAGCCGCATGGCCCAGGCAGGTCTTGATGCCCAGCCCCTCCAGGCGGCGCAGCGTGGCGCTGTCGGCCAGGTCCGAGCCCGAGATGCGGTAGCCCAGGTTGAGCAGCACCTCGGCGATGCCGCTCATGCCCGCGCCGCCCAGGCCCACAAAATGGATATGGCGAATCGCGTGTTTCATGCCAACTCCTCGCAGGCAGTCACCACTTCGCGGGTGGCGTTGATTTTTTGCATGTTTTTGGCCTTCAGCGCAATATCTACAAGCGCAGGGCGCTCCAATTTCAATAGCATCTGCGACAGCCCTTCGGGCGTCAGGTCGCGCTGCTGCACCAGCCAGCCGCCACCGGCATCCACGAGGAACCTGGCATTGGTGGTCTGGTGGTCGTCCACCGCTGACGGGAACGGCACAAACAAGGCAGCAGCGCCCACGGCAGCGATCTCGGTGACCGTGCTCGCGCCAGAGCGGCAGACGATGATGTCGGCCGCCGCAAACGCGCTGGCGGTGTCATCGATGAAGGGCGTGCACTCCGCCTCGACCCCTGCAGCCACATAGTTGGCCCGCAGGGCGTCGATCTGCGTGGCGCCGCTCTGGTGAATCACCTGCGGGCGCTGGTCGGAAGGCATCAGGGCAATAGCCTTTGGCACGATCTCGTTGAGTGCGCGCGCCCCCAGGCTGCCACCCACCACCAGCAGGCGCAGCGGACCGGCGCGCCCCGCAAACCGCTCGGCCGGGCCGGGCTGCTGCGTGAACGGCGTGCGCAGGGGGTTGCCCACCCACTGGCCTTGTTTGAACACGTTGGGGAAGGCGGTGAACACCCGGTCGGCCACTCCGGCCAGCACCTTGTTGGCCATGCCCGCCACCGAGTTCTGCTCGTGCAGCACCAGCGGCTTGCCTGCCAGCACCCCCATCATGCCGCCCGGAAAGGTGATGTATCCGCCCAGGCCCACCACCACATCGGGCTTGACGCGCCGCACCACCTGCAGGGCTTGCCAGAAGGCACGCAACAGGCGCAGCGGCAGCAGGGCCAGCGTCACGATGCCTTTGCCGCGCACGCCCGAGAAGTCAATCAGTTCGAGGGCGAAGCCGTGCGTGGGCACGATGCGCGCCTCCATGCTGCCGGGCGCGCCCAGCCAGTGCACACGCCAGCCACGCGTGCGCAGCTCTTCGGCCACCGCAAGGCCCGGAAAGATGTGGCCACCGGTGCCACCGGCCATGATCAGAGCAGTCTTCTGCGCGCTCATACGCGGCCCCCTCTCATGAGGAGCTTGTTCTCGTAGTCGACCCGCAATACCACCGCAAGCGCCACCAGGTTCATCAAAATCGCAGACCCCCCAAAGCTCATCAACGGCAGCGTGAGCCCCTTGGTGGGCAACGCGCCCAGGTTCACGCCCATGTTGATGAAGGCCTGAAAGCCGATCCAGATCGCCACGCCCTGCGCCACCAATCCAGCGAACACGCGGTCCAGGGCAATCGCCTGGCGGCCGATGTGCATGATGCGGCGCGTCATCCACAAGAACAGCACGATGAGCGTGACCACGCCCACCAGGCCAAACTCCTCGCCGATCACGGCGAGCAAAAAGTCGGTGTGCGCTTCGGGCAGCCAGTGCAGCTTTTCCACGCTGCCGCCCAGGCCCACACCAAAAATCTCGCCGCGCCCGATGGCGATGAGCGAGTGCGAGAGCTGGTAGCCCTTGCCCAGAGCGTGCTCCTCGCTGAAGGGGTCGAGGTAGGCAAACACGCGTTCGCGGCGCCAAGGCGAGCTGGCGATCATCACGCCAAAAGCCGCCACCAGCACCCCGGCGATGAGAAAGAACATGCGGGCGTTGACGCCACCCAGGAACAGAATGCCCATGGCAATGACGGCCACGACCATGAACGCGCCCATGTCGGGTTCGGCCAGCAGCAGCACGCCCACAATGCCCACGGCAGCGCCCATGGGCAGCACGGCGCGGAAAAACCGCTCCTTCACTTCCATCTTGCGCACCATGTAGTCGGCCGCATAGATGAGCACGGCAAACTTGGCCACTTCAGAGGGCTGAAAGCCAATGGGTCCGATGGACAACCAGCGCCGCGCGCCGTTGACGACCTTGCCCACGCCGGGGATCAGCACCGCGATCAGCAGCAGCAACGCGACCACGAACAACCACGGCGCCGCACGCTCCCACAGCGCCATAGGCACCTGGAAGGCCAGCAAGGCCACCACAAACCCGATCACCAGATACATCGCGTGGCGGGTCAGAAAATGGGTGGAGGCATAGTTGGCAAAACGCGGGTTGTCCGGCATGGCAATCGAGGCCGAATACACCATCACCAGCCCCCAGGCCAGCAGCGCGACCACCACCCACAGCAGGGCCTGGTCGAAGCCCAGCACGCTGGCCGGCGTGCTCGACGACTGGCGGTACTCCGTGCCGCCCACGCGCACGGGCAATACGTCGGCGGCCTTGCCGGGCAGGCCGCCAAACCAGCCGGTCACCCGCTGCAGCAATGTGGAGTTGCGCACATCGGCCGTCATGCCATGCCCTCCAGGGATTGCCCGGCATCGTCTGCCAGCGTGCGCACCGCGTCGCAGAAGACCTGTGCGCGATGTTCGTAGTCCTTGAACATGTCAAAGCTGGCGCAGGCGGGCGACATCAGCACGGCATCGCCCGCATGGGCCCGCTGCGTGGCCAGAGCCACAGCCTGAGGCAACGTCTCGGCATCCAGCAGTACCACACCGCAGTCCTGCAGCGCAGCGCGGATCTGCGGCGCATCGCGCCCGATGAGCACCGCAGCGCGCGCATAGCGCGACACCGGCGCTGCGAGCGGCGAGAAGTCCTGCCCCTTGCCTTCGCCACCCAGGATGACCACGATGCGGCGCTCTGCGCCCAGGCCCGTAAGGGCCGCCACCGTGGCGCCCACGTTGGTGCCCTTGCTGTCGTCAAAGTACTCAATGCCATTGATGATCGCCACGGGCTCCACACGGTGCGGCTCACCCCGGTATTCGCGCAGCCCGTACAGCAGCGGGGCCAACGTGCAGCCTGCGGCCGAGGCCAGGGCCAGCGCAGCCAGCGCGTTCACCGCGTTGTGGCGGCCCCGGATGCGCAGCGCATCGGCGGGCATCAGGCGCTGGATGTGCAGGTCTTCCGCCACTTCGTTGCGGCCGCGCTTGCGGGTTTCATCCGCGTCCATCGCGCGCACCAGCCAGGGCATGCCGCTCACGACCTCAATGCCAAAGTCGCCGGGGCGCCGGGGCATGTCGGCGCCAAAGGTCAGGTGCTCACGCACCTGGGGCTTTTGCAGCTTGACCTTGACCGGAGGCGGCAGCATCTGCATCACGGCCACGTCTTCGCGGTTCAAAATCATGAGCCCCGTCTGGCCAAAGATGCGCGCCTTGGCCGCCGCGTAGGCCGCCATGTCACCGTGCCAGTCCAGGTGGTCCTGCGTGATGTTGAGCACGGTCGCCGCAGTGGGCTCAAAGTTGGTCACACCATCGAGCTGGAAGCTTGATAGCTCCAGCACCCACACCTCGGGCAACGTGCCCGCGTCGATGTGGCCCGCCAGGGTATCGAGCAACGTGGGGCCGATGTTGCCAGCCACGGCCACGCTCTTGCCCGAACGCTCCACGAGCTGGCCCGTGAGCGATGTGACCGTGGTTTTGCCGTTGGTACCGGTGATCGCCAGCACCGCCGGTGCGTAGCCGTGGGATGCCCGCAGCGCGTTCAGCGCCATGGAATACAAACTTAGTTCGCCCCCAGCGCTTATTCCACAAGCACCAGCAGCTATCAAAACAGGAGCTATTGCCTCAGGACTCAAACCGGGAGAACGGTAGACCGCGTTCAGGCCTTGGCCTTCCACCAGGCTGGCATCAAAGGCACCGGCGACAAAACGCACCTGGGGCAGCTCCTGCTGCAGCAGGGGCAGCTGTGGCGGCGCAGCGCGGGTGTCGGCCACGGTGACCTCGGCCCCGCAGCGCACGCACCAGCGGGCCATGGCCAGGCCCGAGGCGCCCAGCCCCAGGATAAGGATGTTCTGACCTTGCAGCAGTTGGGCCATGGCTTCGCGCGGCGCGACCTGCGGCTCGGCCTCTGCGCCGGATGCACCCGGGACGTCAACGCCTTCAACGTCGACACTGTGCTCGACGGGCGCGGCCTCGGGCGCCGATACGTCGGCAAAGATCTGCGCCACGAAATCGGCGGCAGCCTTGGCAGCCGAGATGGCGGGCACGGCTTCAGGGTCCCAGGTATGGCCCTTGGCGGGTGCGTTCCCGGCCGCAGGGGTTACGTCCGGCGCGGCCATTTCAGGCGGCACTGCGGCGACGGGTTCGCCAGCTCGGGACGACGGCTCAGCCGCAATGCCCACGCTGGGCTGCTGCGCATCGGTGTTCAGCGCCTCGGTATCGGTATCGGTATCGACAGTTTCCGTGGGGTCCGGTGCAAAAAAGTCGTCACCGGCGGGCGCATTCACGTCGGCGTCCGCGCCCGGCCCTGCCAACGGCCGCGCGGCATCGGGCGCCCCGGTTTCGGCGGGCGTGGGACGGATGAGAGGCTCGTCAGCGTTCATCGCAGTTTCAAGGTGGACAGGCCGATGAGGCACAGCAGCATGGTGATGATCCAGAAGCGCACGACCACCTGCGTTTCCTTCCAGCCGCTCTTTTCAAAGTGGTGGTGCAGGGGCGCCATCTTGAGCAGGCGGCGGCCTTCTCCGTAGCGCTTCTTGGTGAACTTGAACCAGGTCACCTGCAGCATCACCGACAGTGCTTCAACCACGAAGATGCCGCCCATGATGGCCAGCACGATTTCCTGCCGCACGATGATGGCGATGGTGCCCAGCGCAGCACCCAGCGCCAGTGCGCCCACGTCGCCCATGAACACCTGGGCTGGATGCGCGTTGAACCACAGGAAGGCAAGGCCCGCCCCCGCCATGGCGGCGCAGAAGATCAACAGTTCGCCCGCGCCCGGAATGTGCGGGAAAAACAGGTACTTGGAGTACACCGAGCTGCCCGTGACATAGGCAAACACGCCCAGGGCCGAACCCACCATCACCACCGGCATGATGGCCAGGCCGTCCAGGCCGTCTGTCAGGTTCACGGCATTGCTGGAGCCGACGATGACGAGGTAGGTCAGGATCACGAAGCCCAGCACGCCCAGCGGGTAGCTGATCTCCTTGAAGAACGGCAGTTGCAAGCCTGCCTTGGGCGGCAGGTCCAGCGAGAAGCCCGACTGCACCCAGCCCACGAACAGCTCCCACACCTTGGCGTTGGAGCTTTCGGAAATGCTGAACACCAGATACAGCGCAGCAATCAAGCCGATCACCGACTGCCAGAAATACTTCTCGCGTGAGCGCATGCCTTCGGGGTCCTTGTTGACCACCTTGCGCCAGTCGTCCACCCAGCCGATGGCGCCAAAACCCAGCGTGACGATGAGCACGATCCACACAAAGCGGTTGGACAGGTCGAACCACAACAACGTGGAAATCGCAATCGACAGCAGGATCAGCACGCCACCCATCGTGGGCGTTCCGCTCTTGGACAGGTGCGTCTGCATGGCATAGCCCCGGATGGGCTGGCCGATCTTGAGCGAGGTGAGCACACGGATCACCTTGGGGCCCGCAATCAGGCCGATGAGCAGCGCCGTCATGGCGGCCATCACCGCGCGGAACGTGAGGTACTGGAACACGCGGAAAAAGCCGAACTCGGGCGACAGACCCTGCAGCCATTGCGACAACATCAGCAGCATGTGACCTCCCCCGCTCGCACGGCCTTGGGTGCCGCCACCACACGGGTGACTTCAGAGTGTTGCGCCATGGTGTCCCTCCAGTGCCCGGTTCTGCTTTTGTTGTTGTTCTTGCGGCTGCGCTGCGGCGGCTGCAGTGGCGGCAATCGCCTCCACCACCTGTTCCATCTTCATGAATCTCGATCCCTTGACCAGCACACTGCCCACGGTGGACAGGGCATCGCGCACTGCCACCAGCAGCGCACTCATATCGTTGAAATGCCGGGCACCTCCATAGGCCGTGGCGGCGTGCACCGACTGCGCGCCCAGCGCGAACAGCAGGGGGATGCCTGCCGCACGCGCATGGGCACCGGCCTCGGCGTGGAACTGCGGGCCCTGGTCGCCCACCTCGCCCATGTCGCCCAGCACCAGCAGTTGCGGGCCGGGCAGCTCGGCCAGTACGTCGATGGCGGCGCGCATGGAGTCGGGGTTGGCGTTGTAGGTGTCGTCCACCACGGTGATGTCGCGGCCCGCGCAGTGCACGCTGAAAGCGCGCGAGCGGCCCTTGACTGGCACAAAGTCGTTCAGCCCTTGGGCGATGGCGGCCAGGGGCGCCCCCGCCGCCAGCGTGCAGGCAGCGGCTGCCAGTGCATTGGTCACATTGTGGCGCCCCGCAATGTGCAGGTGGGTGGCCACTTCGCCTTGTGGCGTGGCCAGTGTGACGGCCCAAGCGCCCTGGCCCCACGCAGCCTGCGCGCAGGCCACATCGCCACCGTCGCCAAAAGTGACAACGCGGCGCCCTGCCGCCAACGAGCGCCAGAGGCCCGTGTAGGCATCCTCCGCAGGGAACACGGCCACACCGTCGGAAGGCAGACTGGCGAACACCGAGCCGTTCTCGCGGGCCACGGCTTCCACCGTGTGCATGAACTCCAGGTGCTCACGCTGCGCGTTGTTGACCAGCGCCACCGTGGGCTGCGCCATGGCGGCCAGCGTGGCGATCTCGCCCGGGTGGTTCATGCCCATTTCGATCACGGCGGCGGCGTGGCTGGCATGCAGGCGCAGAAGCATGAGCGGCACGCCGATGTCGTTGTTGAAATTGCCCTGCGTGGCAAAGGCAGCTTCACCCTTCCAGGCGCGCAGGATGGACGCAATCATCTGCGTCACCGTGGTTTTGCCGTTGCTGCCCGTCACGCCGACCAACGGAAGGCTGAACTGCGCCCGCCACGCTGCAGCCAGCGCGCCCAGCGCTGCCAGGCTGTCCGGCACCTCGATGCCGGGCAAGCCTGCTGCGGCAAGGCCGCCGTGGGTGATGGCAGCAGCGGCGCCACCAGCGCGGGCGTCGGGCAAGAACGCATTGGCGTCAAACCGCTCGCCCTTGAGCGCCACAAACAGGTCCCCCGCCTGCAGCGTGCGCGTGTCGGTGTGCACGCGTGCGAGCGGCGTGGCGCCATCGCCCACCAGGCGGGCGGCGGGAATGCGCGGCTGAAGCAGCGCAAAAGCCTGCGCCAGGGTCATCATCACCCCAGGGGTGGCGGTCATGGACGGGCTCCTCGGGCCTGCAGCGCGGTCTGCGCATGGGCCATGTCGGAGAACGGCAGGCGCACACCGGCCGTCTCCTGGGTGTCTTCGTGGCCCTTGCCGGCGATCAGCACCACATCGGCGGGCGCTGCCTCGGCAATGGCCAGCGCAATAGCGGCGGCGCGGTCGGGCTCGGCGCGCACGGTGTTGCCAGCAATGGTGCCTTGCAGAATCTGGTGCAGGATGGCCGCAGGGTCTTCGCTGCGCGGGTTGTCACTGGTCACCACCACCCGGTCGGCATGGTGCTGCGCCACTGCGCCCATCAGCGGGCGCTTGCCTGCATCGCGGTCGCCGCCACAGCCAAAAACGCACCAGAGCTGGCCGCCGCGCTCCTGCGCGATCGGGCGCAGGGCTTGCAAGGCCTTGTCCAGTGCATCGGGCGTATGGGCATAGTCCACGGCCACCAGGGGTTGGCCAGGGTGGTGGATCTGCTCCATGCGGCCCGGCACCGGGGAAAGCTGGGCGCAGGCATACAGCGCATGCTGCAGCGGCACGCCCAGCGCGCGCAGCCCGGCCAGCACGCCCAGCAGGTTGGAGACGTTGTACTGCCCGATCACACGGGTCTGCAGCACATGCGTGTGCACACCTTCGGCCACGGTGAAGCGCAGCCCGCCTTCGCCCATGCTGATGTCGCGCGCCGCCAGACGCGCGGGGCCGGTGATGGACACACTCCACAGGTCCAGCAGCCGGTCTGCCAACGTGGCATGCAGTTCGGCGCCGCGTGCATCGTCGATGTTGACCACCGCAGCCTGCAGGCCCGGCCAGTCAAAGAGCACGCTCTTGGCCTGCCAGTAGGCCGCCATGCCGGGGTGGTAGTCCAGATGGTCCTGCGTGAAGTTGGTGAACAAGGCAACACGGATGCGCGTGCCTGCCATGCGGTGCTCGGCCAGGCCGATGGAAGAGGCCTCAATGGCGCAGGCCGTGCGGCCCGCATCGGCGAACTGTTGGAACGCGCGCTGCAAGCGCACCGGGTCGGGGGTGGTCATGCCCGTGCTGGTGAGTGCCGGTGGCGTTCCCATGCCCAAAGTGCCTACCAGCGCGCATCCACCTTGCGCAGTAAGCTCATTTTTTGATAGCACATTGAGGGCTTCGGCCAGCCACCAGCTGGTGCTGGTCTTGCCGTTGGTGCCCGTCACGGCCAGCACGTCCAAGCGCTGAGTGGGCTGGTCGAACCAGTCGGCCGCAATCAGGCCGGTGGCGGCCTTCAGGCCATGGAGTGCCGCCACGGGCAAACCTTGCAGCGCAAAGGCCTCGACACCCTCGTGCTCCACCAGGCAAGCCACAGCACCCCGCGCAAACGCATCGCCGACGTGGGCGCGGCCGTCGGTGGCAGCACCTGGCCAGGCGATGAAACCATCGCCGGGGCGAATCTGGCGGCTGTCGGTCTGCAGGGTGCCGGTCACCCGCTCGCGCAGCCAGGCCACAGCATCGTGCACCGATTGGAGCAAAGGCACCGTCGTCATAGCGATTCCTCCACCGCGTTGGCCACGATCTGTGGCTTGACCGCCATGTCGGGCTGCACGCCCATCATGCGCAGCGTCTGCTGCACGACTTCGCTGAACACCGGTGCAGCCACGGCACCGCCGTAGAACACGCCATTGCTGGGCTCGTCGATCATCACGGCCACGATGATGCGGGGCTTGTCGATGGGCGCCATCCCGGTGAACCACGCGCGGTACTTGCCCGAAGCGTAGTTCTTGCCCACCTGCTTGCGCGCCGTGCCCGACTTGCCGCCCACCGAGTAGCCCACGGTCTGGGCCTTCTGGCCAGTGCCACCAGGGCCTGCAGCCATCTGCAGCATCTTGCGCACCTGGTCGGCCGTGCGCTCGGAAAATACCGGCACGCCCACGGCGGGCTCGGCCGTCTTGAGCATGGTGGCGGGAATCACCCGGCCGCCGTTGGCAAACACCGTGTACGAGCGCGCCATCTGGAACAGGCTGGCCGACAGGCCGTAGCCATACGACATGGTGGCCTGCTCCACCGGGCGCCAGGTCTTGTACGGGCGCAGACGACCCGTCACCACACCGGGGAAATGCAGTTGCGGCTTCTGGCCAAAACCAGCGGCTGAGAAGGTCTCCCACATTTCGCGTGCAGGCATCTGCATGGCCAGCTTGGTGGTGCCCACGTTGCTGGACTTCTGGATCACGCCTTCCACCGTCAGCACGCCGTAGTTGTGCGTGTCGGAGATGGTGGAGCCGGTAATGTTGATGCGCCCCGGTGTGGTGTCCACGATGGTTTCGGGACGCACGCGGCCCGTCTCCAGTGCCAGGCCGATGGTGAAGGGCTTCATGGTCGAACCGGGCTCGAACACGTCGGTCAGTGCGCGGTTGCGCAGCTGTTCGCCCGTGAGGTTCTGGCGCCTGTCGGGCACGTAGCTCGGGTAGTTGGCCAGCGCCAGCAACTCGCCTGTGTGCGCATCAAGCACCACCACACTGCCCGCCTTGGCCTTGTGCGCGGCCACCTGGTCGCGCAGCTTCTGGTAGGCAAAGAACTGCACCTTGCTGTCGATGGACAGCTGCATGTCCTTGCCATCGACCGGCGGCACGGTTTCGCCCACGCTTTCGACCACGCGACCCAGGCGGTCCTTGATCACGCGGCGCGAGCCAGGCTTGCCCGCGAGCTCCTTGTCGAACGCCAGCTCCATGCCTTCCTGGCCGTGGTCTTCCACGTTGGTGAAGCCCACCACGTGCGCAGCGGCTTCACCCTCGGGGTACTGGCGTTTGTATTCCTTGCGCTGGTAGATGCCCTTGATGTCGAGTGCAGCAATCTGCTGACCCACATCCCAGTCGAGCTGGCGCTTGATCCAGACAAAGGTCTTGTCTTCATCCGCCAGCTTTTTCTGCAGCTCGGCCTGCGGCATGTCGAGCAGTTTGGCCAGTTGCTTGAGCTTGGCGCGCACCTCGGGCTTGTCCTGGTCCACGTCTTCAGGGATGGCCCAGATGCTGGCCGCTGGCACGCTGGAGGCGAGGATCAATCCGTTGCGGTCCACAATCTTGCCGCGGTTGGCGGGCAGCTCCAGCGTGCGCGCAAAACGCACTTCGCCCTGGCGCTGAAAAAACGCGTTGCCAAACACCTGCACATAGGCAGCGCGCCCCGCCAGCCCCAGAAAACCCAGAGCAATCATCGCCACGATGAACTTGCTGCGCCAGACCGGTGTCTTGCTGGCCAGCAGCGGGCTGGAGGTGTAGAGCACGCTGCGGCTCATGGCTGCACCCCTGCCGGTTGCGATGCGGCCGCTGCAGCCGCCGCCGCAACACCCTGTGGGTCAGATACATACTGCGTGATGGCCGGCGTGGCCGTGCGCATGTTCAGCTGGGCACGCGCGATCTTCTCCACCCGCAGCGGCGTGGCCTGGGCGCGCTTTTCCACCTGCAGGCGCTGGTGCTCGGTTTCCAGACGACGGGCCTCGGCCACAGCGCGGTCCAGCTCGGTGAACAGGCGGCGCGATTCATACTGGGTGTGCACCAGATAGATCGCGCTGGCCAGCACCGCCAGCAACAGGACCACGTTGAGCCTCGTCATGTCAGACGACCGCCGTGCGCTCGGCCACGCGCATGATGGCGCTGCGTGAGCGGGGGTTGGCGGCCACTTCGGCAGCACTGGGCTTGATGCGGTCCAGCGCGATGAGCTTCATGGCCTGCGGCGCGGCAAACGGCGCACGGCGGTCGTACACCTCCTTGGAGTGTTTGGCGATGAATTGCTTGACGATGCGGTCTTCGAGCGAATGAAAGCTGATGACTACCAGCCGCCCGCCCGGCTGCAGCACCGAGAGGCTGGCCTCTAGCGCCTGTTGCAGCTCTTCAAGCTCGGCGTTGATGAAAATCCGAAGAGCTTGAAATGTGCGCGTTGCAGGGTTCTGGCCCGCTTCGCGGGTTTTGACCGCGCCAGCCACGAGATCGGCAAGTTCTGCGGTGGTTGAAAGAGGACCCCGTTCTTCGCGCCGAGCAACAATCGCCTTTGCAATGGGGCCAGCAAACCGTTCTTCACCGTAGTCACGTATCACCTCCGCAATCTGACCGACTTCGGCCGTGGCCAACCAATCGGCCACGCTTTCGCCGCGCGTGGTATCCATGCGCATGTCCAGCGGGCCGTCAAAACGGAAACTGAAGCCCCGCTCGGGGCTGTCGATCTGGGGCGAGCTCACCCCCAGGTCCATCAGCACGCCCGCAGCACTGGCGGGCGGCAGATCGGCCAGATGGCGGAAACCCTCGTGCCGAATGGAAAAACGCGCATCGGTGATGCGCGTTGCTTCGGCGATGGCTTCGGGGTCCTTGTCGAAGGCCACAAGGCGCCCCTGCGGCCCCAGCCGAAGGAGGATGAGGCGAGAGTGCCCACCGCGCCCAAAGGTCGCATCGACCCAGGTGCCCGCAGGCTCAGGGCTTGCGCCGCCCAAGAGAGAATCCACGGCCTCATTGAGCAGGACGGTGGTGTGTTGCAGGGGGGATGTCACAGCGCGCCTTAGAAGGAGAAGTCCTTGAAGACATCCGGCATCTCGCCCTGCATGGCCTTGGCCTCCTGCTCGTCGTAGGTGGCCTTGTCCCAAAGTTCGAAATGGTTGCCCATGCCCAGCAGCATGGTGTCTTTGGAGATACCGGCTGCTTCACGCAGCTCGGGCGAAACCAGCACGCGGCCCGTGGCGTCCATGTCCACATCCATGGCGTTGCCCAGAAAAATGCGCTTCCACCACTGGGCGGACATGGGCAGCTGGGCAATGCGCTCGCGGAACTTCTCCCACTCGGGGCGGGGAAACACCATCAGGCAGCCGTGCGGGTGCTTGGTGATGGTGAGCTGACCGGATGCCGTGGCCGCCAGGACGTCACGATGCCGGGTCGGCACAGACAGCCGACCCTTCGCATCGAGACTCAGCGACGAGGCACCTTGAAACACGGACAGATTTCCAATTCGGTTTTGCGCCTCGGGGTCCGTGCAATGGACCTTGAGGGCACTTTTCACCACTTAATTGCACTTTTTTGCACTGTAGCAGGAAAAGCACACCGAACAAGAGGGTGCCCAACAAACTTTTGTAATGAAATCAACGACTTAGACGCGACTTTGCAGAGATTAAAAAGCCAAAAGTCGTTGAAAAATAAGCACTTAGAGAGGCCTATGAAAGTGACCTCTCAAGGCTTGACCGAGTGGTCACAGGATGTAGCGTGAAAGGTCCTCGTCCCGGCTCAGTGTCTGCAGGCGGGCGTCCACATAGGCAGCGTCAATGGTGATGGTCTGACCCGATAGGCGAGTCGCATCAAAACTCACCTCGTCCAGCAAGCGCTCCATCACCGTGGACAGGCGGCGTGCACCGATGTTCTCCGTGCGCTCGTTCACCTCAAAGGCGATGTGCGCCAGGCGCGTGATGCCCTCAGGCGCAAATTCGAGCGTGACGCCTTCGGTGGCCAGCAGGGCCTGGTACTGCTTGACCAGGGACGCATGGGTCTGCGTGAGGATGGCCTCAAAGTCCTTGACCGACAGCGACTCCAGCTCGACCCGGATGGGGAAGCGCCCCTGCAGCTCCGGGATCAGGTCGCTGGGTTTGGACAGGTGGAACGCCCCGGATGCGATGAACAGGATGTGGTCCGTCTTGATCATGCCGTACTTGGTGGACACCGTGGTGCCCTCCACCAGCGGCAGCAGATCGCGCTGTACGCCCTGGCGCGACACGTCGGCACCACTGGTTTCCTGGCGCGCAGCCACCTTGTCGATCTCGTCGATGAAGACGATGCCGTTCTGCTCGGCATTGGCAACGGCGCGGGTCTTGATCTCTTCCTCGTTGACGAGCTTGCCCGCCTCTTCGTCGGTGATGAGCTTCAGGGCCTCGGCAATCTTGAGCTTGCGGGTCTTGCGCTTGTCCTGCCCCATCTGACTGAACATGCCACGCAACTGCTCGGCCATTTCTTCCATGCCCTGGGGGCCCATGATTTCGAGTTGCGGGCGGCCTTCGGCGACATCGATCTCGATCTCCTTGTCGGCCAGCGCGCCTTCGCGCAGTTTCTTGCGAAAGACTTGGCGGGCCGTGTTGTCAGCCGCGGGCTCGGTGCCTGCGGCTGCGCGGGCAGGGGGAATCAGCACGTCCAGGATGCGCTCCTCGGCAGCATCTTCGGCGCGGGCGCGCACCTTTTTCATCTCGGATTCGCGCGTCTGCTTGACGGCCATCTCCGCCAGGTCGCGGATGATGGAATCCACGTCCTTGCCGACATAGCCGACCTCGGTGAACTTGGTGGCTTCGACCTTGATGAAGGGCGCATCGGCCAGCTTGGCCAGGCGGCGCGCAATCTCGGTCTTGCCCACGCCGGTCGGGCCGATCATGAGGATGTTCTTGGGTGTGATCTCCTGGCGCAGGCTGCCTTCGACCTGCTGGCGGCGCCAGCGGTTGCGCAGCGCAATGGCCACGGCACGCTTGGCGCTGGCCTGGCCCACGATATGGTGGTCCAGCTCGGAGACGATTTCCTGGGGGGTCATGGACGACATGGCGAAAATTCCAGTCAAATTGGGCTCTAGCGCTTATCTATCAAGCGCTAGCAGCTATCAAAAACGTATCAAATGCGGTCAAGACCGCCCTGCAAAAAACACCCGACCTACAAGGTCTCGATGGTGTGGTTCATGTTGGTGTAGATGCACAACTCGCCAGCAATCTCCAGCGACTTCTTGACGATGTCCTGCGCAGAGAGGTCGGTGTGGTTGAGCAACGCCTTGGCGGCCGAGTGCGCGTAGGCCCCGCCCGATCCAATGGCCACGATGCCCTGCTCGGGCTCCAGCACGTCGCCATTGCCGGTGATGATGAGCGAGGCCTCCAGATCGGCCACGGCAAGCATGGCTTCGAGGCGGCGCAGCACGCGATCGGTGCGCCAGTCCTTGGTGAGTTCAATGGCTGCCCGCACCAGGTGGCCCTGGTGTTTTTCGAGCTTGGCTTCAAAGCGCTCAAACAGGGTGAAGGCATCGGCCGTGGCGCCCGCAAAACCGGCCAGCACCTTGCCGTGGTGCAGCTTGCGCACCTTGCGCGCCGTGCCCTTGACCACGATGTTGCCCAGGGTGACCTGGCCATCCCCGCCAATGGCCACTTGAACGCCCTGGGGCGTCTGGCGGCGTACGCTCAGGATGGTGGTGCCGTGGAACACCGGGTGGTTGTCGTTTGATGAGTCCATAGCTGCGGCAGTTGAGGGCACGGGCAGCGCTTTCAAGGCGAAGCCGTACGCTACCAGCCACGAGCAGCCAGCGAATCTGTGGCCCCGCAGCCCACCCAAAAACTATGCAACGATCACGGCCCGCACCCAGCCGGCGCGCAAGGGTTGCTCCGCCGCACTGGTGATACGTCCCATGGAGGTTTCAGTTCTTTCGGGGTACCACCCAAGCGTGCTCGTTGATACCGATCACGTTGAAGAAAATTGCCACCAGCCGCTGCAGGTTCTGGAACTGGATCACATGGCCGTGGCCCTGCTGCTCGGCCGCCCAGTTGAGCACCGAGCCCGCAGCCGCGAAGTCCACACGAATGAGCTTGTCGCAGGCAATGGTCAGCGGTACACCCGGGCGCAGGAAGGCCTGGAAAGGCTCCAGCAGTGGCGTGGCATCACCATCGATATAGCCGCTGAGCTGCGCCACGGGGCCCGCCTCCAGCGGAGCGGGGGCGGACAACTCACCCAGGTCGGAGGCCATGAAGTCACTGTCGGCCGCCAGAGGCGCCGAGCCCGAAGACACACCTTCGTTGTCCGAATACCCGCAGCGCGGCGACGCCCACGACGGTGGAGAGACTTCGTAGGTCACGCAGTAATCCAGCGCAACCAGCTCGAACTCA
Source organism: Acidovorax sp. LjRoot38 (assembly GCF_964252975.1). Classification (NCBI taxonomy): domain Bacteria; kingdom Pseudomonadati; phylum Pseudomonadota; class Betaproteobacteria; order Burkholderiales; family Comamonadaceae; genus Acidovorax; species Acidovorax sp. LjRoot38. The sequence goes on from NZ_CAXUPT020000005.1 coordinate 65,622, forward strand.
TCCGGCTTGCCCATGAGCCGCAGTGCCGCCATGCGCAGGCGCCACCACTCGGGGCTGGTGGCGCGGTCGCCAGACTGGGTTTTGGCATCCAGCAGGGCGTTGAGCTTTTCTACCCCGGAGAACACCAGCTGAACATCACGCTCGGCCCACTGGGTGAACTGGTCCGCCAGCAAAGGCACGGCAGCGTCATCGATAGCGCCCAAGCGGGCCCAGGACAGGGTCCAGGGCGACGCGGCGCGTGCCAACGAGGCCTGGAGTGCGGCCACCGAAGACACAGCCAGCGTGGGCGGCGCGTTCCAGCTGAAATCGCGGCGCACCGCGCCTGCCGGTGCGGCTGCAGCCGTTCCAGCCGCAGCCGCTGCGGCGGGCGGTGCCATGCCCAATTGCTCGGGCATGGAAAACCACAGCGGAGCGGAGCGGCTGTACTGGGCGGCGAAGTCGATGGCCAGGGTGTCAAACCGGTCGTGCTGGCCCGTTGCACGGTACAGGTCGAACAGTGTCATCCAGATTTCGAGCTGGTCGTCGGGCGCATCCTGCTGGTGCTGGGCCAGCACATCGAGCAGGCCGGACTCAGCCCCGGCGTGGTCGCCATTGGCAAACCGGATGGCAGCTTCTTCTAAATCGGGTTCGTGCACGAATTCCTCCGGTTCGGATGCGGGCGCTGGCGTTACCGCAGTAGCTGCCGCAAGGCTGAAGGACGCTTCGCCAGGACCTGCACCCGCGAGCATTTGCGCATCGGTGCCGCCAAACCGGCCAATGGCCATGCTGTCATCGGCAAACAGCGGCTGGACACCGGCCTTGTTTTCGAGGGGCGCTGGCAGGCTGCCGGGTGCCGTGGGCGCATACGCCCTTGCGTGGGCGGAATCAGAGGACGCAGCTGCGTCGGCAGCAACAGGCATGGCGCCGGGTTGCGTGGGAGCCTCTGCACCTTGCTTACTCTTCCACCACTGCTGCGACATCTGCGCTTCGATCTCGTCGATCTTCTTGAGCGTGACGGCCCGCTCGTCGGGCGAAGCCATGCTGCTCTGAAAGAACGAGGGGCGCCCTGCGGCGTCTTCCACACGCTGGCCTTGCAGCACCTCGCGCTGACGCAGCTTGCGCAACTGATCGAACTCGCGGCGCCGCACGAAATCGTTGCGGCGCTTGCGCTCGATCATCTCCTTGAGCATCTGCTTGCTGTACTGGCTCTCCCGGTCGTCCTGGATGGAGTCCAGCTCGGTCCAGTTCACCGTCGGGTTCTTCACGAACCGAACCACCTTCGACAGCAGGCCTCCGGGGGTGGTTTCTTCCTTGCTCATGGCTCAGGGTGCGCTTGGGGTTGATCAGGCCAGACGGCCCGGTCAATCACCAAACATCTTCTGCTTGAGTTCGCGGCGCTGTTGTGCTTCGAGGGACAACGTGGCAGTAGGACGCGCGATCAGGCGGCCCACACCAATGGGTTCGCCGGTTTCGTCGCAGTAGCCATAGTCACCTGCGTCGATGCGGGCAATGGACTGCTCGATCTTCTTGAGCAGCTTGCGCTCGCGGTCGCGGGTGCGCAGCTCCAGGGCGTGTTCCTCTTCGATCGTCGCGCGGTCGGCCGGATCGGGCACCACCACGGTGTCTTCACGAAGGTGTTCGGTGGTTTCACCAGCGCTGTTGTGGATCTCCTGCTTGAGCTGCACCAGCTTCAGTCGGAAGAAGGCCATCTGCTTGTCGTTCATGTACTCGTCGTCAGGCATGGCCATGACTTCGGCATCGGTCAACTCAGCGGCGGACTTGGTTTTCCAGTTGTTCGCCAGCTTGGGGTCTTTTTTGGCAGCCGTATACGTAGGCTGTGCTTGCGCGGTCGTGGGCATGGTATGTAGATAACTGGCTTTGGCAGCGGTCGAAGCCACTGTCTGTGCCATGGATGGTACGGTCAATTGGGCCAATCGTGAAGAAGGCCGGGTTGTGCGCACGGGTACCTGCGAGCCTGCTTGCAGCACGGGTGCCGGAGCAGGAGCCGCCACGGCGGGGGGTGCGGCCACCTTGGGCGCCGCAGCAGCCTTGGCAGTGGCCTTCGCAGCAACTTTGGGTGCCGCTGGGGCGGCGGCGCTTTTCGCCGCGGCAGGGGTTGCCTTGGTGGCCCCCTTGGATTTGCTGGTGTCGGCTTTCACTTCCTGGTCTCCTCGCAGTACGGGCGGGCCCTAGCTGCATTCGCAGCCAAGGGCGGGTGGCAAGCCTTCCGGGGTTTTACCGGGGCGCGATTGTATCGACCTGGGCTGACGCAAACGAAAACGTTGCAGATACAACACAAACACGCCGTTCTCCCCTGGGCGGCACAGGCCCCGGTGAGGGTCAGACCAGGCTTTGTTCCAGCCCCTGCAGGAAGATGTCCTTGGGCAGGTCAATGCCAATAAAGACCATCTTGCTCGTGCGCGTCTCACCCTCGGCCCATTGGGGTCCCAGATCGCTTCCCATGAGCTGGTGCACCCCCTGGAAGATCACCTTGCGTTCAGTGCCCTTCATATTAAGCACACCTTTGTAGCGCAGCATGCGCGGGCCGTAAATATTCACGATGGCCCCCAGGAAGTCCTCCAGCTTGGCCGGGTCGAATGGCCGGTCGGAGCGGTAAACGAAGCTCTTCACATCATCGTCGTGGTGATGGTGGTGACCATGGCCATGTTCATGCTGGTGCGAGGGGTGGCTGCAGTGCTCGCCATGTTCGTGGTCATGGTCGTGGTGGTCATGCCCATCCCCTTCTTCCTTGAGGAAGTCTGGGTCGATGTCCAGCTTGGCATTGAGGTTGAAGCCGCGCAGGTCCAACACCTCCTTGAGCGGCACTTCGCCAAAATGCACGGCCTTGATGGGCGCGCGCGGGTTCATGTGCTTGAGGCGATGGATCAGCGCCTCGGTCTCGTCCTTGGACACCAGGTCGGTCTTGGACAGGAAGATCTGGTCCGCAAAACCCACCTGGCGGCGCGCTTCCTGGCGGTCATTGAGCTGCTGGGGTGCGTGCTTGGCGTCCACCAGGGTGATGATGGAGTCGATGAGGTAGGTCTCGGCGATTTCTTCGTCCATGAAGAAGGTCTGCGCCACCGGGCCGGGGTCGGCCACGCCGGTGGTCTCGATCACGATGCGGTCGAACTCGAGCAGGTTCTTGCGCTTCTTGGCGGCCAGTAGCTGCAGCGTCTCGCGCAGGTCTTCGCGGATGGTGCAGCAGATGCAGCCGTTGCTCATCTGCACGATCTGCTCCTTGGACTCGGTCACGAGGATGTCGTTGTCAATGTTCTCTTCGCCGAATTCGTTCTCGATCACGGCGATCTTCTGGCCATGGGCTTCGGAGAGCAGGCGCTTGAGCAGCGTGGTTTTGCCCGAGCCCAGGAAGCCGGTGAGGATAGTGACGGGGATCAGTGCCATAAATCTGTCTTTCAAGGGAATCAAATACTTGCGCTGCATGGCGCAGTGCCCCACCCAGGGGCATGTTTTTCAGTGTACCGAGGCTGTCAAGCCCCTGCTGGCACCTGGCCACACCAGAGCGCGGTCCGACCATCGCCCAGCCCGACGGGAAACACAGGTACCCAGAACCTGGAACCCTCTACGATAGGCCGCTGGTGGCACTCCATTGCCCAACCTCACCATGACGCCGCCTCTAACCGCCCGCCACATTCCGCTTGCCATCGAAGGTTTTGACACAGTGCGCTGGCAGGCACTGGCGGACAACCGCCTGGACCACCCCTGGCAGGCGCTGCCGGACCACGTTCACCGCTCCAGCGCCGGGCGCCCCTGGCAGGGCCTGACGGTGTGGCACCAAGTCGGCCCCGTAGGCGACCTGTATGTGCCCGCCCACAGCAACTGCGTCATCCTCGTGCGCAGGGGCGCCCCCACCCGGCTGCTGCAGCGCCATGGAGACCAGGTGGGGCAGACGCTGTGGCAGCGTGGAGAGGCGGTGATCCTGCCCGGCGATACCCCGAGTTTTTGGCGCAGCTCGGCTGTTCGCGACAACATCCACATCGACCTGGCCCCCGCCTGGCTGCAGCGTGCCGCAGGCGGCGAAGTGGCGCTGGGCCAGTGTTTTGGCCGCAAGGACCCGGTGCTCGCGGCCTTTGCCGACCTGCTTCTGGCGTCGCTGGACAACAACGCCTCACTGCAACCCGCGTTTGGCGAACACATCGCGATGGGCATTGCCATCCACCTCGTGGAAAACTACGCACTGCCCGGCGAGCGCCCGCGCACCGGCGCCACACTCACCTCGCGGCAGATGCGCCAGCTGACCGAGGCCGTGATGGCTGGCTTGCACGAACCCTGGCCGGTGGCACGCCTGGCGGACATCGCGGGGCTCAGCCCGTTTCACTTTGCGCGCGCCTTCAAAATGTCGTTTGGCGCCACGCCCCACGCCTGGGTGCACTTTCAGCGCATGGAGCTGGCCGCACGGCTGGTGCGCGATTCGCGCAAGCCCCTGCTAGAGATCGCCTTGCTCACCGGCCACCCCTCGGCGGCCCACTTCAGCCACGCCTTTCGCCGCCACTGGGGTGTAACGCCTTCGGACTATCGCCGCTCGTAGCGTGCCCAGTCGCCCCGGGGGTCTCACCCCACCGCGCGCGATGCCCAGGTTTTCCCCTAGGTCCGCAGTTTTGCGATACCCACCGCAGTAATTGGAAAGCAGCCCCTGCGCCCTTGCGGCACAGTCGCACCGCACCACCGCAGTGGCACACCAAAAACCAGGAGACAAACCATGACTACCCGCCGACAGTTCGCTGTCCAACTCACCAGCCTGGCCGCACTGGGCACCGGCACCTTCTCTGCCGCACAGGCACAGCAACAGTCCGACCTGGCCCGCCTGCTGGTGGGCTTTCCGCCTGGGGGCAGCACCGACAACGTGGCCCGGCGCCTGGCCGAGAAGCTGCGCGGCACCTATGCCGCCAACGTGCTTGTGGACAACAAGCCCGGCGCGGGCACCCAGATTGCCGTGAGCGCGCTCAAGGACGCCGTGCCTGACGGCACCACGCTGCTGCTGTCGCCGCCCTCCCCGTTCACCGTCTACCCCTACACCTACCGCAAGCTGCCTTATGCGCTGGAGGACGTGGCACCCGTGTCCATGGCCTGCACCTTCCCGTTTGCGCTGGCAGTGGGGCCGGCCGTGCCCGACAGCGTGCGAACGCTGCAGGACTTTGTCGCCTGGGCCAAGGCCAATCCCGGCAAGGCCAGCTTCGGCTCGCCGGCGTCGGGCTCCACGCCGCATCTGGTGGGCAGCGTGCTGGGCAAGATGGCGGGCATCGACTTCACCCACATTGCCTACCGCGGCGATGCACCCGGGCTGCAGGACCTGATGGGGGGACAGGTGCCGGCCTATTCGACAGTGCTGGGCAGCTACCTGCCGCATCTCAAATCCGGCCGACTGCGCCTGCTGGCCGTCTCGGGCACCGAGCGCAGCGCCTTCGCGCCCGACCTGCCCACTTACCGCGAACAGGGCTTTGCGCTGGACATGACCGAATGGTTTGGTGTCTTCGTGCCCGCGCGCACGCCAACCGCCACGGTGCAGCGTGTTGCCGACGCCATGCGCGCTGCCGTGGCCCAGCCGGACTTCGTGCGCGGCCTGGCGGAATTCGGCATGACGGCACGCTCGTCCACACCGCAAGAGCTAGTCACGCGGCTGCGCGCCGAGGCCGAGCAGTGGCGGGTGCATGTGAAGAACATCGGCTTCACGGCGGACACCTGAGAAGAGAAGGCGAAAGAACCGTTTCATGACCACCCTGACAGCCTTGCCCCCAACAGCCTCGCCCCCTGTTGAAACCCCGGACACCCCGCTCTGGCAACCCAGCGCTGCACGCCGCGAGCGCGCCCTCATCACCGCCTTGGAGGCCTGGCTGGCGCGCGAGCGAGGCCTGCACTTTGGCGGCTACGAAGCCCTGTGGCAGTGGTCGGTGGACGAACCCGAAGCGTTCTGGAGCGCACTGCTGGCCTTCTTCGACGTACCCATGGCGCAAGCCCCGCGCCGCATGCGCTCGGACGACCCGATGCCCGCCACCCAATGGTTCGAAGGCGCGCGGCTGAACCTGGTGGACACCCTTTTGCGCCACACGCCAGGAGGCACGCAGCCACATACACCGGCCATCGTGTTCGAGGACGAGTCCGGTGGCGCCGGAGAAATCTCGTGGCCCGAACTGCGCCGCCAGGTGGGCGCGCTGGCGCACACGCTGCGCACATTGGGCGTGCAGCCGGGCGACCGGGTGGTGGGCTACCTTCCCAACATCCCGCAAGCGGTGGTGGCCTTCCTCGCGGCCGCCAGCATCGGTGCGGTGTGGGCACTGTGTGCGCCCGACATGGGCCCCGTGAGCGTGAGCGATCGCTACCGCCAGATCGAGCCCAAGGTGCTGGTCGCGGTGGATGGCTACCGTTACGCGGGCAAACCGTTTGACCGCCGCGCTGCGCTGGGCGACATCCTGGACCAGCTGCCCACGGTGAGCCACGTGGTCTGGGTACCCTGCCTCGACCCGGCGCCTGCGCCCCCCGCGCAGGCGCAGGCGCGCACCGTGGTGCACTGGGCCGATGCCGTGGCGGGCAACGCACCGCTTAAGCCGCTCGCACTCGCACCCGACCACCCGCTGTGGACGCTGTATTCATCCGGCACCACGGGCCTGCCCAAGGCCATCGTGCACGGCCACGGTGGCGTGCTGGCCAACAGCCTGGTGGCCATGGTGCTGCACAACGACCTGCACCCCGGCGACCGGGTGCTGTGGGCGGTCAACACCTCGTGGATGGTGTGGAACGCGCATGTGATGGGACTGCTGGGCGGCGCCACCATCGTGCTGTACGACGGCTCCGTCACCGGTGCGGGCGGCGGGGGGGCCGACCCCGACTGGGCCTATCTGTGGCGCCTGGTAGGCCGTCTGCGCGTGACTACCTTCGGCGTGGGAGCCGCCATCCACCACGCCTGCCTGAAGGCCAGTGTGGTGCCCCGGCAGGTGGCCGACCTGTCGGCCCTGCACACCGTGTGCTCCACCGGATCACCGTTGTCGCCCGAGGCCTACCGCTGGCTCTACTACGATGTCAAGGACGACTTCTGGCTCAACGTGGTCTCCGGCGGCACCGACATCGCAGGGGGTTTCCTGGTGGGCCTGCCCACGCTGCCCGTGCACCTGGGCGAGATGCAATGCCGTGCGCTGGGCGCCAGCGTGCAGGCCTGGAACGACGCGAGCCAGCCGGTGATGGACGAGGTGGGAGAGCTGGTCTGTACCCGGCCCATTCCGTCGATGCCGCTGTACTTCTGGGGCGACGCCGACGGCACACGCTACAAGGAGAGCTACTTCGACACCTTCTACGACGCCGAGCAGCGCCCCGTGTGGCGCCAGGGCGACTGGCTGCGATTGGTGGCCCGGCCCGAGGCTGTGGGCGGCATCATCTACGGCCGCTCGGATGCCACCATCAACCGCCAGGGCGTGCGCATGGGCACGGCCGAGCTGTACCGCGTGGTCGAGGGGCTGGACGACGTGCTCGACAGCCTGGTGGTGGATCTGGAATACCTGGGCCGCCCGTCCTACCTGGCGCTATTCGTGCAGTTGCGCGCAGGTACCACACTCGACGAGCCGCTGCGCCGACGCATTGGCCAGGCGCTGCGCACCGCGCTGTCGGTGCGCCACGTGCCCGACGAAATCCTGCAGGTGCCAGTAATCCCCAAGACCGTGACAGGCAAGAAGCTGGAGCTGCCCATCAAAAAGCTGCTTCTGGGCCACCCGGCCGAGCGGGTGCTCAACCGCGACGCGCTGGCGCAGCCCGAGAGCATCGACTGGTTTGTGCAGTTCGCCTCAGACTACCTGGCACGTACTGCACCCGATGCACTATCACTTTGATAGCCACTAGCGCATAAGAGATACGCGCTAGAGGCCAAAAACATCAAGATTTCCGCATCACCACCAGGCCCTTGAGGTACTCCCCTTCCGGGAATTCCAGGGTCATCGGGTGGTCGGGCGCGCCGCCCAGGCGCTCCAGGATGTAGCCGTCCACCCCTGCATCCGCGCCCGCCGACGCCACGATCTTGTGGAACAGGTCGGCGCTGATGCCGCCCGAACACGAGAAGGTAAACAGCACCCCGCCCGGGGTCAGCAGTTGCAACGCCAGCCGGTTGATGTCCTTGTAGGCGCGCGCGGCCCGCTCGGCGTGGGCCGCTGTGGGGGCGAACTTGGGCGGGTCGAGGATGATGGCGTCAAAGCGCTGGCCTTCCTTGAGGAACTGGCGCAGCGAGGCATTCACGTCGGCATCGAGGAAGGTGGCTCGGTTCGGATCGAACCCGTTGAGCGCCACATGGGCGCGGGCGCGCTCCAGGGCCGGGCCCGAGGAATCGATGGAGGTCACGTGCCCGTCGGCCACGGTGCCCGCTGCACGCATACCCGCCAGTGCCGCCACGCTGAAGCCGCCGGTGTAGCAAAAGCAGTTGAGCACATGCTTGAAACCCAGGCGCTGGGTGTAGTCAGCAAACCGCTGGCGGCTGTCGCGCTGGTCCAGATAGAAGCCGGTCTTGTGGCCCTCAGCGATGTTGAGCGTCAGACGCCACTGGTGTTCACGGATCGTGAGTTCGAGCGGCGGCCCCTCGCCATCACCTGCAGCACCCGTGGGCCCGCCGCGCAGCCAGCCGGTGGCGGGCTCCAGGCCCTCCAGCGAACGCACGCTGGCATCCGAGCGCTCGTAGAGCTTGGTCAGCCCCGTTTCGCGCAGCAGCGCATCGGCAATCACCCCCTTCCAGCGCTCGGTGCCTGCGCTGGTGAACTGCGCCACCAGCGTATCGCCATAGCGGTCCACGATGAGCCCGGGCAGGCCGTCGGACTCGCCATGCACCAGGCGTACGCCATCGCTTTGCACGTCAAAACGTGCCCTGGCGATGATGGAACGTGCGCAAGCAGCTATAAAAAACGGAGCATCAATGCGCTGCGCCTCATCAAAGCTCCACACTCGGGCACGGATGCGCGAGCTGGGGCTGTACGCAGCCCAGGCCAGAAACTGGCCTTCGTGCGATTCCACGCGCACGGTCTCGCCGCTGTCGCCGCCGCCCTTGGAGATGGCCGATTCAAAGATCCAGGGGTGGCGGCGCAGGAGCGAGCGCTCCTTGCCAGGGCGAAGGCGAAGGGTTTTCATGCCCCGGATTGTGCGGGCTCACCGCTGCCGTCCAACCATCATCCCTTGAAAAACAGCACGCGCTGCCCCTGCGATAAGCCCGCCCGTTTGCACAAAAGACCACCCACAGCGCTGGTGAGAAAGCATATTTATCATTTTTTGAAATCATTTATTTGACAAATTTGATTAATTTCTCATAAAATTCGCACAACTATCATTTTTATCAAACAAACATGTCAGCGAATCTTCACACCCTATCCAGCCTGGGTTCTATCCCTGATGCAGCCCCAACGGTCTTGACCGATCTTCGTGAGTTCCTTGCATTCAAGATCGGCAACGAGGAGTACGGCGTAGACATCCTGCGGGTGCAGGAGATCCGTTCGTACGAAAAGCCCACCACCATCGCCAATGCCGCCGCCGACCTGAAGGGCGTGGTCAACCTGCGCGGCGTGATCGTGCCCATCATCGACCTGCGCCTGAAACTGGGCTTGCCAGAGGCTCGCTATGACCATCTGACCGTGGTGATCGTGCTCAACATTGGTCAGCGCGTCGTGGGCGTTGTGGTGGATGGCGTGTCTGATGTGCTCACGCTGGAGAGAGAGCAATTGCGCCCTGTCCCCGCACTCGACATGGACGTGGATCGGGACCACCTGCTGGCCATCGGATCGGTCGATGACCGGATGCTCATCCTGCTCGACATCGAAAAGCTCTTGGCACCCTCGTTGCCATCGCCCCTCACCGTGCAATGACGCGCTGTCGCATTGCCACGAAACACAAACACACCTACACGGAATCCCCATGAACTTCTTCAGAGCATTCGGCATTGCGAAACGCCTGCACCTGCTGTCCTTCGCACTCATCAGTGGCCTGACCCTGGTCGCGCTTCTCGCATGGTTCAACCTCTCCGAGGTCACCGCCCAAACCCGAAAAGTCGCCACAGAGTCCGTTCCCCACCAGTTGCGGCTGGCAGCCATGGAGCTCAACGTCACACGATCATCTCTCCAGTTGCGCCATGCGCTGCTGGTCAGGACACCCAGCGACGTGAAGGCCACCTTGGCAGACATTGCGGAGAAAAAGAAGCTGATCGACACCGACCAGTTGGCACTGGAAAAAACTGCTGTCACCACGACCGAAAAGACTGGGTACGCTGCACTCGTTCAGGCGCTGGGCACGTTCTGGCAGATCGCAGGGCAAAACATCCAGTTGATTGAGCAAGGTAACAAGGAAGAAGGCTTCGACTTTCTGGTCGCCAAGACGATTCCTGCCCGGAACGTGGTGCTCGAGATGCTGAGCCAACAAAAGCAGCGCCAGAACACATCGCTGACCGAGAGCATTGGAAAGATCGAGTCAGATGCGAAACAAACGCTTTACAGCCTGGTGGCAGCCGTCGCGGCGATTGCAGCCGGTTTGATGGTGTTTTCCTGGTATGTCGGCAGCGTCCTTCAGCGCCGGGTGTCAGAAGCGCAAGTGATCGCAGCCCGCGTGCGCGATGGCGACCTGACCGGAGAGGTCATTGACAACGCCAACGATGAATTCAGTCCGCTGCTGCAAGCGCTCTCCGACATGCAGACATCGCTGACACAGGTTGTCTCGCAGGTACGCCTAGGCTCCGACAGCGTGGCCACTGCCAGCGCGGAGATATCGGCGGGCAACAGCGATCTCTCGGCACGCACCGAAAACCAGGCCAGTGCACTGGAAGAAACCGCAGCATCGATGGAGGAGCTGAATTCGACGGTTCGCCAGAACGCCGAGAACGCCCGGCAAGCCAATCAGCTCGCGCAGAACGCGTCGAACGTGGCAAGCCAAGGCGGCGAGGTTGTCGCAGACGTGGTCCGCACGATGAAAGACATCAACGACAGCTCCCGAAAGATCTCGGACATCATCGGTGTCATTGACGGCATCGCCTTCCAGACGAACATCCTGGCCCTGAACGCCGCCGTGGAGGCCGCCCGTGCGGGTGAACAAGGCCGGGGCTTTGCGGTGGTTGCGAGCGAGGTTCGTAGCCTGGCAAGCCGATCCGCAGACGCCGCGCGCGAAATCAAAGTGCTGATCGGTGCCAGTGTGGAACGGGTAGAAGCCGGCTCCGCCCTCGTGGACCGGGCAGGCCAGACCATGAGCGACGTGGTTTCGGCAATTGGCCGCGTTACCGACATCATGGCGGAGATCAGCGCAGCCAGTTCCGAGCAGAGCCAGGGCGTGGACCAGGTGAACGAAGCCGTCACCCAGATGGACCAGGCCACCCAGCAGAACGCGGCACTGGTGGAGGAAATGGCGGCAGCAGCCAGCAGCCTCAACACCCAGGCAGCGGAGCTGGTCAACGTGGTTTCCTCCTTCAAGATTTCGCCCTTGGCTTTGGAAGAGCGCCCTGCGGTGGTGCCCCCACAAGGAGCGCTCAGCACATCCACCACATATGCTTCACGGCCGCCGATGGCCCGGAAAGCCCCAAACCAGCGATCCGCGACCTCCGCCATCAAGGCTGCTGTCCGAAGTGTGGCAATGGCGAAATCGGGCGTAGCGCATCTGCCTTCGGCAAAACTCGTGACTGCCGCTCCACATGCAGAGAAAGAGTGGGAAAACTTCTAGGAACCCGCCGGACTTGGAAAACGTCTGTTGCAAGTTGCCCCCCTGGGGCAACTTTCGCTATCGGCACTCCAAGCCCGACAGCCTCAAAGCCAGACGCCAGACGCCAGGCGTCTGCTGTTGAAGTCCCCTTGGAATCACCACCTTCGGGTGGTTTTTCTATTGTTCAGAAGCTGTGAAATGATCCACGTACCGGCAATAGGCTGCCGTTTGCGAGATGCAAAGAATTCAATTTTCGCCTTGAACAGAAACCACGCGCAGCACCTGCTGCCGCAACTGTCGCCATCCCTGTTGCATAAGGTCAGAATCGCCCCCTGCAGCCCACTCCTCGGTGCTTCGCGCACACTGGGCAGCTGGCGCCTCACCCAGCATCGTCAACACTGACTTGAGGTTGTGCGCCACGCGCCGCAGCGCCTGTGCATCTTGCGCCGCCACGGCCAGATCGCCTTCCATTACATCTTGAGGAAACCGGGCCAGGCATGCCTGTCGATAAGCTTCGTAAAGCGCTCGGTTGCCGCCGAAAAACTCGGCCACTGGATTGTGTTGAGCAACGGTGACGACGGCGGAATCGGCCTGAGCCCCCAAGTCGAGGCTGGCCAGAGTCTCAGAAACACATGCCATCAGCGCCCCCACGGAGGCGGGTTTGTGCAGAACGCGCCAGACGTTGAGCGACTCCAACCGGCGCTGCGTGGCTGGGTCAATCCCGCCACTGAACACCACGGTGCGGCAGGCCGCTCCCTGAGGCGAAAGATTTGTCTGCATCCATACCAGTAGATCAAGGCCGGAGCCATCGGGCAGGGTCAGATCCGTGAGGACCAGGGGTGCCACTTCGGTGGTCAGCGCCTGCTTCGCCTCGGCGAGCGTGGCGCATGGCACCAGATTCACGCCGAGGGGATCGAGCGCCATCTGGACAAACCGGCGCACTGACGGATCGTCCTCTACCAACAGCACGCGCGGCTGCGTCACGACGGCGCTCAGGCCTTCTCTGCCACAGGACGTAGGAACCCCGCCAGCAACGCAGGCAACTCCTGCACCAAGCGGGGCTTGTGCACCACAGGCAGCCCGGCCAGCGCAAAGGCGTAGGGACTGCGCTGCTCTTCGTCGAGCGAAGTCACAACGATCAGACGGCTGCGCTGGAACTGGGGATGCGAGCGCAGACGCGCAATCAGCGTTGCGCCATCAATGCCAGGAAGAAGGATGTCCACAATCAGCACATCCGGCTGCAGTTCGCCCGCCATCGCCAAGCCAACGATGCCGTCGTCTGCCACATGCAGTTCCACTTGCGGGAAATCGTGCGCCATCAACAGCTTCACCAGGGTCTGGAAATGTGCGGAATCCTCGATCAGCAACACCCGCTGGCCGTGTGTACCCGCTGGTTCGCGAGAAGCGCCGACCTGCTCGGCGCGCCTGGGAGCAGCTTTGACCACCCCATCGTCTGGCGCGACCACCACACCAGACACGGCAACTTCGGCAACCGGTACAACGGGCTGACCCTGCCGCTGGGCCAGCCAGCGCTCGACCGATGCCTTCGCGATGCGCCGATGACCTCCTGGTGTTTTCCAGGCCTCCAGCTCACCCCGGTCCACCATCAGCTGAACAGAACGAACCGCCATGCCCAGCACCCGCGCCACATCACGGGTACTGCAATCCACCGGCAGCGAAGAGAGAAGACTGAGTTCCATAGCGGCGAATTTTATCACTTCGAAAAATCACTTTTGTGATAAAATTGATAAAACTAGTTGCAACAAATGCCCAACCATGAACAAACGCATTCTGATCATCGAAGACCATGCGGATATCCGCCGACTGATCCGCATGACCCTGGAGTTCGAAGACCACGACATCCATGAAGCCGTCAACGCCGACGAGGGCCTGGAGGCCGTGCGAACGCTGCGCCCCCAGTTACTGTTACTGGACATCATGATGCCCGGAAGCATGGACGGACTCGATCTGTGCCGCCTTGTCAAAAGCGACCCATCGCTGGGCAAACCCTGGGTGGTGCTGCTGACGGCTCGCGGGCAAAGCCAGGATATCGAGGCGGGGATGATGGCCGGGGCCGACGCCTATCTGCTCAAGCCCTTCAGCCCCCTCAAACTGATCGAAACCATCAACCACCTGGGCACAACCCCCGGCGAGGCGCCATGAACATGGTTGCAGCTGCACGTGAAAATACCCAGTTCAGCCCTGCGGCGGCCGAGCAGATGGAGAAGATCGTCTTCGACCTGGGCCGCATGTACCAGGAACGCAACGAGGCGTTGCAGGAAGTGGCCCGCGCCCACCACGAGGCACTGTTTCTGCTGTCCATGGCGGCGGAATACAAAGACGGCGACACGGGCATCCACATCGTGCGCATCGGATTCCTGGCTGAGGCCCTGGCGCTTTTCTTGGGCGAGCCCAAGGACTATGCGCTGATGCTGCGCAAGGCGGCCCCCATGCACGACATCGGCAAGATCGGCATTCCTGACGACGTGCTGAAGAAACCCGGTGCCTTCACGCCCCAAGAGCGCGCAACCATGAACCAGCACTCCGCCATCGGTGCAGATATCCTGGGCAAATCGCGCATCGCCCTCTTCCAGATGGCGGCCGAAATTGCGCTTGCACACCATGAACGCTGGGATGGCAAGGGTTACCCGAACCAGTTGGCGGGCCCAGCCATTCCGCTGTCTGGACGCATTGTGAGCATCGTGGACTTCTATGACGCCCTGACCATGGACCGGGTCTACCGCCCAGCCTTCAGCCACGAAAAAGCGCTGGAGATGCTCCTGGCCGAACGGGGCAAGGCCTTTGACCCGGACATCGTGGACTGCTTCCTGCGCAACAGCCCCGCCATTTCTGCCCTGCGTGAGCAGGTCACGACCGGACGCATGGCCTTCGCCGACCTGATCAACCACAAGCAGGATGCGCCATGATCTTGCCCACATACCGTGTGGTGGCTGCGGTGCTGTTGCTCCTGGCTGGCGCAGTGGCCTCCTGGGGTGCCACAGCAGGTGAGGTGCAGGACCGCGTTCAGGCCCGGGGCGAAGTCAGGGTCTGCATCTGGCCCGCGTACCAGCGCATCTCGTTTCGGGACCCGCGCTCCGGCCAGCTCAGCGGCCTGGACATCGATCTGGCTACCGCATTGGCGTCTGATCTGCGCGTCAAGCTGCGATTCGTGGACTCGTCCTTCGTCACCTTGGTGCAGGACCTGCAGGCAGGCACATGCGATGTAGCGATGTTCGGCATCGCCATGCTGCCGCAGCGCATGGAGCAACTCCAGTTCTCCACGCCCTATTTGCAAAGCGATATCTATGCCGTAACCACACGCACCAGCCGCATCGTGCGGCAGTGGAGTGACATCGACCAACCCGGCGTGCAGGTAGGCGTGCAGGCTGGAACGTTCATGGAGCCCGTCATGCGGCAACGCCTCAAGCATGCAGGTCTCGTCTCCATCCACCTGCCACAGACGCGCGAACGCGAGCTCATTGCTGGCCGCGTGGACGTCTTCATGACCGATTACCCCTACGGTCGCACACTGATCGAAAGCACGGAATGGGCCGCACTGGTGGCCCCCCCCAAGCCGTTCTATACGCTCCCCTACGCCCATGCCAGCAAACCAGGCGACGTCGAATGGCGAGCCGTGCTCAACGCTTTTGTCGCCCGGATTCGGCAGGACGGCCGCCTGGAAACGGCAGCACGGCGCCACGGACTCGAAAGCATCCTCCTGAACTGATGCCTCTGCCATGAAACGATCCATTCCCTTTGCCAAGCTCAGCCTGCTGGAAGTAGCCAGCAGCAGGGCGCTCTTCGGGGGCACACTTCTCATGCTGGCCGTAATCGTCGGCACCGCATCGCTGATGTGGCTGGAGTTCCGCCGCACAGAAGCTCAGGACCGCAAGCAGCTCGAACTACTGGCCAGCGTCATGGAGTCGCACGCCAGCCAAGTTTTCGACAACACCAAGCTCACCCTGGACAGCCTTGCGAAAAACCTGACCACCGAGAATCACACTCCCGCGCAGCTCGAAGCACAGCAGTCTTACCGCTTGCAAGGCCTGCCTTTTCTGCGCAGCATCGCCATCGTCAGCTCCGAAGGGCTGGTGCTGGCCTCCACGACCGCCTCGGACCGGGGTGGCAAGGTGGATCTGCAGCGCCTGCCTCCTTCACCAGCGACCGATGAGCGGGTGGTCATTGGAGCCTGGGTGCGTGGCCGCACACTCACCCAAGATATGCGCAATGCAGCCGTGCCAGCGGGCCTTGGCTACATTCCCATGGTGCGCCTGGTTCGCCTGCCATCGAACGCTGTGGTGACGTTGGTGGCACAGATCAATCCCGACGCCCTGGCCACCTACCAGCGGCAGTTGATGGAGGCAGGCCACCCTGGCACACAGGTCATGCTGGCATTGGACAACGGGACCTTGCTCACCCAGGTCGGCAACGACACCTTGAATCTTGGTAGCAGCCTGGGCTCCCACCCTTTGTTCCAGGGTTTGCTGCCAGCGCACAAAGGAACTTACGGCCCGCTGCAAACCTTTCAGGCCCATAGCCTGGGCGCCTGGCGCAGTTCCAATAGCCAGCCTCTGGTGGCTTTTGTAGAGCAACCCTATGAAGCCACGACCCAGCAGTGGCTGGCCGCAATGCGAGGACCGCTGCTGTTCATGGGGGTGGCCTTGGCGCTGATAGGACTTCTCACCCATGCGTCCTGGCGCAATGCCCGCGCAAAAGAAGTTGCGCAACGTGAACGCGATGAGGCCCAGCAAGAAACCGCACGGCGCGAACAAGAGCTGTCGGTCCTGTTCCGAAGTGTTCAGGAGCTGATCTTCCGCACCGATGCCCAAGGGACCATCCGGTTCGTCAATCCCCGCTGGCATGCCATTACCAACCAGCCCGCTGAAATGGCCCGAGGCCAGCGTCTGCGGGACGTCGTCCACCCCGAGTGCCGCGATGGCGTGGATGCCCTGTTCGACGCCACCCAGCCCCCGGGCGTGCGCATGGCGCAGGTCCGCCTCACGGGACCCGCTGGAGAAACGCGCGCGCTGGACATCTCGGTGGTTCCGCTGCGTGACCGGTCGGGTCAGTTGCGCGGCTTTGCGGGCAGCGCGGTGGATGTGACAGCCCTGCTGGCCGCCCAGCAAAGCCTGCAAGAGCAGTTGGCCCTCACAAGCCAGGTGCTCGAATGCAACCCGTTGCCCATCTGCATGACCGACACTGAAGGACGTCTTCTCTCGGTCAATCAGGCCTGGGAAAGTTTCATGGGTCTCTCGCGCAAAAGCGTCCTGGGGATGCGCAACATCGACTTTCTGCCCAAGCAGGAGGCGCAGGTGTACTGCGAACACCAAGAACAACTGTTGCGCGAGGGCGGTCGTGTCCGTTACGAAGAGCGCATGCGCCGACCCGATGGCAGCTTCCGGGATGTGCAGGTCACCAAGGTGCTCGTCACCACCAACGGCAAGCAGCCCATCGGTATCCTGACCGCCAAGATGGACATCACGGAATTCCGGGCCGCGCGCGATCTGGCCGAAGAGGCGTCGCGCTCCAAGTCGGAATTTGTGGCCAACATCAGCCACGAGTTGCGCACGCCCCTGCAATCCATCCTAGGCTTCTCCGAACTAGGACTGGCGCGGGGCCGTCATCAATCCAAGCTAGCGTCCATGTTCAGCGACATCCACGACGCGGGCCAGCGCATGCTGGTGCTGGTCAATGACCTGCTCGACATCGCAAAGATCGAGAGCACGGTTGGAGCCTTCCAATTCGAGCGCGCCGACGTGCGCGATCTCATCGAGGAAGTGGCGGCAGAGATGGAGTTGCTGCTAGACCGCAAACGCCTGGGCTTGGGCTTGCGACTGGGCCGCATGCCTTTGATCGCCAAAGTGGATCCATCGCGCTTTCAGCAAGTGGTACGCAATGTCTTGAGCAACGCCATCAAGTTCTCGCCCGAAGACAGCATCATCGACATCACCGCCGGAGTCTCGGACGACCACAGCATCCACATCCAGGTGTGCGATCAAGGCCCGGGCATTCCTCCCGCAGAGCTGGAGACCGTGTTCCAGGCCTTCGTGCAATCGAGCAAGACGCGCGATGGCTCCGGCGGAACGGGCCTGGGCCTGGCGATATGCCGCAAGATCGTCGAAGCACATGGGGGGCGCATCCATGCCACCAACGGGCCCGACGGCGGTACCATCTTCCATATCATGCTGCTCACCGCAGGCTACACGGACACGATGCCAGCCCCGCTCACATGAACAGGAAGCCCAGCAAGCCCCAATCCTCCGACTGGCGCAGCAGCCCGGCGCTGATGTACTTTGTGGTGGCCTGCGTTTTCAGCGCTGTAGTGCTGCTGGGTGCCTGGGCCACCATGGCCGCCATGCTGCGCTGGCAGTGGAAGGAAACCCTGGACGCCGAGATGCGCCAGAACACCAACACCGCCCTGGCACTGAAGGAGCATACGCTGCGCATCCTGGACACGGTGGACCAGGCCATGTGGCGTTTGCAGCATACCGCCGAAGACGGACCACTCAACGGAGAGGACCTGGCAACCATCGCCAATGAAACCGGCATGGTGCCGCACATCCTGACGCAGTTGTCCTTCGTGGGCCCCGATGGCCGCTTTCAGGGCAGCAACCTAGACCCCGACGGCTCGCGCAGCAACCATGTGAGCCTGATGGACCGCGACCATATCCGGGTGCACTTGCTGCCCGCCGAAGCGGCCCCGCCCAGCTCTGGCATGCTGCACAACGGCCTTTTCATCAGCAAGTCCCTGCTGGGCAAGGTGTCGGGGGTATCCACCATCCAGCTCTCGCGCAAGGTCACGGCCGCTGATGGGCGCGTCCTGGGGGTGGTGGTGGCGTCACTCAATCCACGCCATTTCGCCGACGTGTACCGGGGCGTGCAACTGGGCAGCGACGGCGGTGTGGGACTTGCGGGGCTTGACGGAGTGATCCGCGTGCGTGTGTTGGGGGGGGCCAGCACAGAAGTTGGGATGCAGCTGCCCGCACCCCTCCTGCAAGCACTGCGCAGCCAGGACAGCGGGGCCATGTTGTCGCCATCGTCCGACGCCAGACTGCGCATTATTGGTTTCAGCCGTGTCGGAAGTTACCCGCTTGCCGTACTCAGCGGCACCTCAGAAAAACACTCTTTCGCCCGCTGGCGCACCACACGCAACACGATCCTGTGGTTGACGGCACTGTTGAGCCTGGCGGTTGTGGCCTTTGTCGCCGTATTTCTGGGAAGCATACGCAAGCTGGCGGTCAGCCACGCGGCCCTGACCCGCAGCGAGGCCGAAGCCCAGCGCGCCAACCAGGCCAAAAGCGAATTCCTGGCCGCCATGTCGCACGAGCTGCGTACTCCGCTGACAAGCATCCGCGGCTTTGCCGAACTCATGGAGCTGCGCAGCAACGATCCACAGACCCGGGAACAATCGAGCCTTATTCGCCAGGGCGCAGAACACCTGAACGCTCTGCTGACGGAAATCCTCGACTTGGCGCGGATTGAAGCGGGTGCCATGCCAGCGCACCCCGAGTCCGTGGAACTGCCCGGTCTGCTGCACGATGTGATCGAGCTGTTCCGTGTCAGTGCAGTGGCCAAATCGCTGGCGCTCACGGCGACCACGGCCGCCAACGTCCCGAACTCTCTGCTAACCGACCGCCTCAAGCTCAAGCAGATCCTGAACAATCTCTTGTCCAATGCCATCAAATTCACCCCGTCGGGCACCGTGTGCCTGGCCGTGGATACCAGCGCAGACGGTCACCATGTGCAGTTCCATGTCACAGACACAGGCCCGGGTATCCCGGAAAACCTGCACGAGGTCATTTTCGAAAAGTTCAGCCAGGGCCACGCCCGCGTCAGCTACCAACACGGGGGCACCGGACTGGGGCTGTCGCTGTCTCGTGCGCTTGCCCAACTGCTGGGCGGCACGTTAACCGTCAAGTCCCGGGTGGGCGAGGGCTCCACATTTACGCTGTCGCTGCCTCTGCAAATTCCGCCGAAAGCCGCCCCGCCGTTCGTATAAGCCGCATTGCTTACCACTGCGGGGCCGATACACCGACACCGCAGTAGTTCATTGGTTATGCATCAGCGGCGACGGCGTGCAAAGGCCGTGGTGAAACAGCCCATCAGAATCGATAAAATGATCATCCCCCACTGGGACAGCGTAGGAATGGGTGACGCAAACCCGATCTGGCTTGCCGGCGAACACACTTCCAGACCCGGCGTGGCCCCGGTAGCGGCCACTGGCGTCACACAGAAAAACAGGAAGTTGCCCATATCGCCTGCCACCGGGGTATACCCCATCGTTGTGGCGACATTCGTTCCTGCCGCCACGCTGTTGCTGGGGCTACGCACCCAGCGGAAGGTGGACGCACCCTGCACGTCTGCATTGGCGTCCGTGTAGGTGTAGTTGCCTGTGGCGGGTTGCCCAATGGTCGGCACGCCCGCAACGGACACGGACAGGGCCACAGGGGGCACCTGCGCAACCACCGAGATTTGCACCGTCGCATCGTCACAAAGAGCCGCGTTCGGAGCAGGCAGGCACACCCGGTAGGTGAATGTGTCGGTCCCGCTGAAGCCAGCATTCGGCGTGTAGGTATAGGCACCCGTCGCGCTGTTCAGATTCAGGGTGCCGTTGGCGGTGCTCGCGAGCACCGCGTACGTGGAACCCACCGGGGCGGAATCATTGCCTGTCACCGAAGCATTGAACGGCACCCCTTGGGTGGCGGGGCCTGCATTGTCATCTACCGCATTCGGGCCGACGGTCACTGTGACCGTAGCGGGGACGCAGGTTGCCTGATCAGGTGCTGGCTTGCACTGTTGATAGGTGAACGTATCCTGGCCTGAAAAACCAGGTTGCGGCGTGTAGGTGTAGGCCCCCGTGGATGGATCGAGCACCACAGAGCCGTTGGCGGGTGTCGCAACCACGGCAAAAGTGGAGCCAGCCACGGTCGTGTCGTTGGTGGCCACATTGCCCGGCACAGGGGTGTTGAACGGGGTGGTGGCCGTGTCGTCCACAGCGCCGATGGCTCCAGGCGGCAAGGTCACCGTCACGGTTCCAACATCCACCCAGGTGCCTGGCACCGTGGCTGCATCGGTCACGGCCAGGTTGTCCAGCTCGAAGCCCCCTCCTCCAGCGTGGCGGACAACGATGGTCCTGAAATTGACGCTGGCCCCCCGCAGCAACAGGTTGATGTAGCCATAGGGCTCTCCTGTATTGCGACCCGCAGGCGGATTGGGGTTGCCAAAGTAGTCCGCCTTGGCGTACGAATTGCCGTCGATCGCCGTGATGTTGCCGCCCCCACCCAGCAGCGTTGTCAGCGAGTTCGTCGTGAACTGCGCCAACAAGGTGTTGGTGTCGTCATAGAACTCGATGGTGTTGCCGGCATTCCCCGCCGACCACCAGAATCCAACGTACTTCCGGTCGCCAATCAGGGTGATGGTGACCTGGTTGCCGTTTCCTATTGCAAGGTAGTTCCCTGTCCCATCTGCGCCACCGTACTGGTCCGCCGCAGTGCGGTTGACACCCCCGGTGGCACCCGTCCAAGCCCCGATGGCAAAACTCCCCGTCGCACCAATTGCCCCAGCTGCATCCGAGAAGGTTTCAACAATGGCGCCCGATCGCGTCGTGTTCTGTTCGCCGGGCGGTGAAAGGTAGACGTCCAGAGTCTGAGCGCCAGCGTTAAAGCCGCTCAGCAAAGAAGCCGCACCCATCAGCACGGCAGACAAGGTCGGGGGACGCAGCAGAGAACCAGAGAAGCGCATAGATCGGGACAGGCTCAAAAGTGTGGCCGCGATCATAGGAGGGCTGTTACGCAAAGCGACAAGCGCCACCGAAATGCAACATTTGTTGACAATCTGCTACCTGCGGCGGCCGCAAGCTCCAGAGTTATTCCCTCTGAATGCGGGGTCAGCAGCCCCCGTCCCTCACGCCTCCAGCGAGCTCAACCCCATGCTTGCATGCGACCAATCAAGGCGAAAGTGAAGCGCTGCCCGAGTAGCGGACGTGGCCACAATGCCTCTCAGCGCCCACCGCACAACGCGGTTCAGCGCTCGCGCCGAATCAAAGCGCGTGACCGAAACGCCCCAGGCGCGGGGCCCAATTGGCAAGGATGTCGGCCGACACCAGCACCCGGCGCGCCTGGCCGATGAGCAGGTGGCGCGGCACAAACCCGATGTAGCGCGAGTCGGCGCTGTTGTCGCGGTTGTCGCCCAGCACCAGGTATTCGCCCTCGGGCACCGTCACCGGGCCGAAGCTGCGGTGCGCGGTCACGCCCTGCAGCCACTGCACACGGCGCTCGTGGCCCAGCAGGTGCTCCGTCCAGCGGGTGGCAGGCACCTGGGCGCCCCATTCCGCCAGGGTTTCGGTCACCGCTTCGGGCGCGTCATAGCGCGCCGCCTCGCCGTTGAGGTACAGCACCTCGTCGCGCATTTCCACAGTATCGCCGGGCAACGCCGCAATGCGCTTGATGAGCCGCGTGCCATCGCGCGGCGACGAGAAGGTGACCACATCGCCCCGCTCGGGCTCGCCCATGCGGGCGAGCACCACATCGGTCAGTGGCAGCTTCAGATCGTAGGCCAGGCGGTTGACAAAAACGACGTCGCCTTCGAGCAGCGTGGGGCGCATCGACCCCGAAGGGATGGGGTTCCAGTCGGCCACCGCCGTGCGGAAGATGCCGAAACACAGCAGCAGCACGATGAACCCACGGTTCGATTTGATCCAGTTCAGCAGCATGACGACAACTCCAAGTAGCTTCAAAGCAAGCGCTCTGCTCGGATGCGCCCTGTTGCAACTTGGTTCCGTGAGACAGGCCATTGCGGATCTCCCACAGTACTTGCTGTGAGCGCAGCCAATTCCAGTGCACCCGTGGAACCGGCTTTGCCGGGCCAGGGGGAGCGTCCCGCTTGGGGGAAGCGGCGCAGCCGCTCAGGGGGGCTTTTTTCTAGCTCGGGGATGCGCCGCGTCATACACCTTGGCCAGGTGCTGAAAATCGAGGCGCGTGTAGACCTGTGTGGTCGTGATGTTGGCGTGGCCCAGCAGCTCCTGCACCGCACGCAGGTCGCCGCTGCTTTGCAGCAGGTGGCTGGCAAAGGAGTGGCGCAGCATGTGCGGGTGCACGGGCGTGGTCAGCCCCGCCTGCTGGCTGCGCTGGCGCAGGCGCAGCCAGATCGACTGCGCCGTGAGCCGCTTGCCGCGCTGGCCGACGAACAGTGCGGTGTCAAGCCGCGCTGATCCTTCACCGCCGAAGGGCGTGGCCCGCAGCTGCAGCCAGGCCTGCAGCGCTGCCGTGGCCGCTCTGCCCACGGGAACGCTGCGGCGCTTGCTGCCTTTGCCGAACACATGGGCCTCCCCGGCTTGCAGATCCACCCAGCCACGGCCCTGGCGCTGCGTGTCGGCATTGGGGATGGCGTCGAGCCCCGCGAGTTCACCCACGCGCAGGCCGCAGCCGTAGAGCAGCTCGACCATCGCAGCATCGCGCGCCTCCAGCCAGGGGTCGGCGCCGGTGTTGTCGAATTCGGCCAGCCGGACGGCGTCGTCCACGCCCAGCGCCTTGGGCAGTGGCTTGGGCGCCT
Source organism: Acidovorax sp. LjRoot38 (assembly GCF_964252975.1). Lineage (NCBI taxonomy): Bacteria > Pseudomonadati > Pseudomonadota > Betaproteobacteria > Burkholderiales > Comamonadaceae > Acidovorax > Acidovorax sp. LjRoot38. The sequence goes on from NZ_CAXUPT020000005.1 coordinate 88,803, forward strand.
TAGGGGGGCGCACGTCCTGCACCGGATTGTGCGGAATCAGCCCCTGCCGCCCCGCCCAGATGAAAAAACCGCGCCAGCCCGAGAGGATGAGCGCAATGCCGCGCCCGCTGCGCCCGCCGCTGTGCATCTGCGCGACAAAACGGCGGATGTGTGCGGTCTGCAGCTGCAGCAGCGGCACGCTGACCGCCGCCGCAAACTGCGCGAGCTTTTCAAGGTCCAGGGTGTAGAGCGTGAGCGTGCGCGCTGCCAGCCGCTTTTCGACGCGCACGTGCTCCAGGTAGCGCAGGACGTGGGGGTCGAGCGTGGTGGGCGCAGTGGGCGTGTCAGACATGGTTACCGTGGCTGAGCCGCCGCAGAGTGGCCGCTGGCCGTCTGGCTACTTCAGACGAAGCAATGCGGCGCTGGCCAGCTCGGCCATGCGCGACAGAAATTCGGTGCCCATCGTGGCATCAAAACGCTGCGGGTCTTGCGAGCCCAGCACCAGCAGGCCAAACGCGGGCGTGGCGCTGTCGATGGCGCCTGCGCGCAGCGGCAGCAGAGCCAGCGACTGGGCGGGTTCGCCCGCCTCGTTGGCCAGCCAGGCGGCAGGTTCGAAACCCAGGTTGGGGCCGCAGAACGGCATGGTGAGCGACGAGGCGAACGCGCGGGCGTCTTCGCTGGCGCCCTGGGTGAAGTCGGCGTCGATGTACGGCGCGGCCACCTCCCACACGCGGACCGCCGCCTGGGGCACGTCGAAAAGGGTGCGTACACCATCCACCACGGCCTGGGGCAGGTCGAACGGGTCGCGCACCTGCAGCAGGCTGCCGGTCCATTGGTGGACCTTGTTGGCAATGGCAGCGTTTTCGGTGCTGTTACGCACCATTTCCATGATGCGCTGCTCCAGGCCCTTGATCTTTTCACGCAGCATTTCGGCCTGGCGCTCCTGCAGGCTCACGGCGCGCGCGCCGTGGGGGCTGGTGATCTGCACGCTGGCCAGCACCTCGGCATGGCGTTCGAAAAAGCCCGGCGTGTTGGTGAGGAACTGGGCGATGTCGTCTTCGGTGATCGGTGGGATGTGGGACGTCATAGGAGGGTGTCAGGAATATCGATCTGGCCTTCGAACACCGTGGTGGCGGGGCCTGTCATGAAAACGGAATCGGTGTCGGCACCGCTCCAGGCAATGGTGAGGCGGCCGCCGCGCGTGTCCACATGCACCTCGTTATCGAGCAAGCCGAGGCGGATGCCGGCCGACACGGCGGCGCAGGCGCCCGTGCCGCAGGCCAGGGTCTCACCAGCACCGCGCTCGAACACGCGCAGCCGCACGTGGGTGCGGTCCACGATCTGCAAAAAGCCTGCGTTCACGCGCTGCGGAAAACGCGCGTGGCGCTCGATCAAAGGGCCCGCTTCGGCGACAGGGGCGGTGTCCACGTTGTCCACCAGTTGTACGGCGTGGGGGTTGCCCATGGAGACCACTGCTATCAAAACAGTAGCTACTAGCGCTTTACCATCCAGCGCTAGAGGCCATTTTTGCCCTGATCCTTGCTCTACAGGGCTCAGGCCGCTGGCATCGAACGGTACCTGCGCGGGATCGAACTGCGGGCGGCCCATGTCCACGGTGACACGGCCATCGGGCGTGAGGCGGGGGGCGATCACGCCGCTTTGGGTCTGCACCCGCAGGGTGTCTTTGCCCGACAGGCCTTTGTCGTGCACAAAGCGCGCAAAGCAGCGGGCGCCGTTGCCACACTGCTCCACCTCTCCGCCATCGGCGTTGTGGATCACGTATTCGAAGTCGATACCGTCAGCGGGCGAAGGACGCACGGTGAGGATCTGGTCGGCCCCCACGCCGAAGTGGCGGTCGGCCAGAAAACGGTATTGGGCGGTGCTGAGCCCCAGGCGGCCCTGCGTTTCGTCGAGCACCACGAAATCGTTGCCCGCGCCCTGCATTTTGGTAAAGCGAATCTGCATCCGTCAGATTATCGTCGGTGGGCCGCCAATAACCTCAGGCAGCGCCGGTTTCACGGCCCCATTAGGCTTGCGCTCTTTGGGCGCCGCTCTGGCTGCCACCCGCCAAGGACTCTTTGATGCCCGATCTTTCCGCCTTCGCCATCACCCACAAATGGCCCTCCCAGCACCCCGACCGCCTCCAGCTGTATTCGCTGCCCACGCCCAACGGCGTGAAGGTGTCGATTGCGCTCGAAGAGCTGGGCCTGCCGTATGAACCCCACCTGGTGAGCTTTGACACCAACGACCAGACCTCGCCCGAGTTCCTGTCGCTCAACCCCAACAACAAGATCCCCGCCATCCTCGACCCCAACGGCCCGGACGGCCAGCCGCTGGCATTGTTCGAATCCGGCGCCATCCTGTTGTACCTGGCCGAGAAAACCGGCCAGCTGATCCCGCAGGAGGCCGCTGCGCGCTACGAAACCATCCAGTGGGTGATGTGGCAGATGGGCGGCCTGGGCCCGATGTTCGGCCAGCTCGGCTTCTTCCACAAGTTTGCGGGCAAGGACTATGAAGACAAGCGCCCGCGCGACCGCTATGTGGCCGAATCCAAACGCCTGCTGGGCGTGCTGAACCAGCGCCTGGCAGGCCGCCAGTGGGTGATGGGCGACCAGTACACCATTGCCGACATCGCCATCCTGCCCTGGGTGCGCAACCTGATTGGTTTCTACGGCGCGGGCGACCTGGTGGAGTTTGGCCAGTTCACCGACGTGCAGCGCGTGCTGGACGTGTTTGTGGCACGCCCGGCGGTGGTCAGGGGTCTGGCAATTCCGGCACGCGGTTGAGCGAGGAGGGGGTGCGCACTGTCGCTTTCTTTCTCGCCCGCCCTTGATATTGATCATGCCGACCAGCCCGCCGCACGGCCGCCGCGCGCCTACGATGGACCTCCTTAAAAAATCAGGGAGTACCCCATGGGATTGACCGTCAACGTTCTGGACGATCTGGGCGCACACAACCTCCAGGCAGCTGCCCAGGCGGCACTGCAGGAGACCAACGCCATCGCGTTGATCGAGCTGCTGGAGATGCTGTGGAGCTGCGACGTGGAAGGCGCCAACGCCGTCATTGATGCGGTGCTGCTGCGCCTGCAGCAGCTGCGGGCGATGCGCTGAGTGGGCGACCCCAGCACACCCGCCGTAGTACGGCCCATGGGCCGTACCGAAGTGGGAGGTGTGCACATGGCGCGCCTCCCCTCGATAATGGCCCGATGCCCCGCACCAGCCAACAACTGCACCCCTACCGCGAACCTGTAGCCACCCGCCTGGCCGCCACTGTGCTGCTGCTGCGCGATGCACCCGGCAATGCGGGAGGCATCGAAGTCCTCATGACCCGGCGCTCCGACAAGGCCAGCTTTGCACCGGGTGCCTATGTGTTCCCGGGCGGGGGCATCGATGCGCTGGATGCGCAATCGCACACCGCCGCCGACCGCCGCCCCACACAAAGCGACCTGCACCTCACCCAGGCCATCGCCGCCATCCGTGAGAGTTTTGAAGAACTGGGTGTGCTGCTGGCCCGCCATGCCGACGGCCCCCGCAAGGGGTTGATGGCCGATGCGCAGGACATCGCCGCCATCGACCGCCACCAGCCCTTTGTGGCGCAATGCACCGCGCGCGGCCTGCGGCTGGCGGCCGACAGCGTTTTCATGCTGGCCCACTGGATCACCGACCGCGACCTGCCGCGCCGCTTCGACGTGCCATTTCTCGTCGCCCGCATGCCCGAGGGCCAGGAGCCTGTGGCTGACGAGGCCGAGCAGTTCGAGCCCGTCTGGGTGCGCCCGGCCGATGCGCTGGCACGGCATGAGGCGGGGCAGTTCTTCATGATCTTTCCAACCATCCGCACGCTGCAGCGGCTGGCCACGTTTGCCACCACCCAGGCCGTGTTTGACGCGCTGGCCCACGAGCTGCCCCTGTGGACCAGCTGCCCGCGCGCGGGCACGCTGGCGGGCAAGGAAGCGCGGTACATGGAAAGCGACATGCCCTACGGCGAGCTGGCCCTGGTGTGCCCCGACGGCCAGATCGTGCACCCGCTGGACTGGCAAACCGAGCGCCCCGTGCCGCTGCTGCGCAACGTACAGCGGTTGACCGCCCCCAACCCCGGCGTGATGACCGGCCCCGGCACCAACAGCTACCTGGTGGGCGACCCCGCCACGGGCTATATCGCCATCGACCCCGGCCCGGCAGACCCCGAACACCTGGACAAGCTCTGGCGCGCGGCGGGCGGCGACATCCGCATGATCGTGTGCACCCATTCGCACCCCGACCACTCGCCGGGCGCCGCGCCGCTGCAGGCACTGTGTGTGCAGGCGGGCAAAGCCCGGCCCCCCATCCTGGGCCTGCCCTCGGCGCCCACCGCGCGCACGGCCAGCACATTCACACCCGACAGATCGCTACAAAATAATGAGCTACTCGCGCTTGATGGACAAGCGCCAGAGGGCAATATTACCCATACTTTGCAGGTCATCTACACCCCGGGCCACGCCGCCAACCACCTGTGCCTGCTGCTGGTGGAAGACGCCCTGCTGTTCAGCGGCGACCATGTCCTGAACGGCAGCACCACGGTGGTGGACCCACCTGACGGCAACATGGCCGACTACCTCGATTCGCTGGACAAGCTCGACGCCGTGTGCGCCGAGCATGGCGTGGAGTTCATCCTGCCTGCGCACGGTTATGTTCTGGGCGATGCCCGTGGCGCCATCGCCAAGCTCAAGGCCCACCGCCTGGCACGCGAGGCCAAGGTGCTGGCCGCCATGCAGGCGCTGCCCCAGGGCAGCATGGAAGACTGGGTGCGGCACGCCTACGCCGACGTGCCGCCGCGCATGTGGCCCGTTGCGCAGCGCTCGCTCCTGGCGCATGTGGAGCGAATAAGAATGTTCGCCCCCTGAGTCGCCCGCGGCGCCTTCCCCCATCCGGGGGACGACGCCCTCGCTGCGGGGCGGCCCTTGCTTGGCGTCCCTGGCGGAGAGCGCGCCCGCTGCACGCGCCACGAACAACAAGAGGCGTGCCCACACAATCCATCCAACAAAGAAAGCCGCCCCAACCCATGAATGACAAAAACCCCGACCCCTCCCACATCCGCCTGGCCAAGCGTGTGGCCGACCAACTGAACTGCTCGCGCAGCACGGCCGAGCAATTCATCGAAGGCGGCTTTGTGAGCGTGGACGGCCAGGTGGTGGAAGCCCCCGGCGCACGCGTGCGCCCCGACCAGGCCGTGACGGTGGCGCCAGACGCCAGCCTGCTGGAGTTGACCCCGGTGACCTTGCTGCTACACAAGCCAGTGGGGTTTGAAGCGGGCCTGGGTCTGCCCGCCGGGCAGGCGGCCCACGCCAGCCGCAGCCAGGGCGCCACTGCGGCCACCACCCTGCTGAGCCCGGCATCCCACCTGCCTGAGGACGCCTCAGGCATCCGCGTGCTGCAGCGCCACTTCAAGCAGCTGGAATGTTTCACCCCGCTGCCCACCGAGGCCAGTGGCTTGGTGGTCTATACGCAGGACAAGCGCATCGCGCGCAAGCTGGCGGAAGACATCGAGTCGCTGGAGCAGGAGTGCATCGTGGAGGTAAAAGGCGACATTGCACCGAACGGGCTGCAGCGCCTGTGCCACGGCCTCTCGTTCAACGGCCGCCCGCTGCCGCCCATCAAGGTGAGCTGGCAAAACGAGACCAAGCTGCGCTTTGCCCTCAAGGGCATCCGCCCCGGCCAGATCCCGGCCATGTGCGAGGCCGTGGGCCTAGCCGTAGTGGCCTTGAAGCGCATCCGCATCGGCCGCGTGCCGCTGGCGAAGGTACCTGAAGGGCAGTGGCGGTATTTGCAGCCTTGGGAAAGATTTTGAATCCCCCCTGAGTCGCCTTCGGCGCCGTCCCCCCCGGGGGGGACGCCACCGGTGGCCTGGCAAAGCCAGTTCCACGGTGGCACTGGTCTGGCCGCGTGCCCCGTGGCTACGTCGGTGCGACTGTCCGCTTGGCGACCCTGCCGACGGGTTCGGTATCAGACCAACCCAAACCGTTCACGCTGAGCTTGTCGAAGCAAGGCGCCAAGCTTGGACATGCTCGGCCCGAACGGTAAGCCCCAGCTTCCAAGCGACAAGTTCACAGCTATCAAATTCATAGCTGCCAGCACTTTATGGAAAAGCGCCAGAGGCCAATTCGGCATAAACTTTTCTTCCACAGACCGCTGCTACACTGCGCGGCAAACAGGAGGGAGTTCATGAGCCAAGTTTCATCAGACAGAGACAGCGCTGCGGGGCCGATGTCTACGTTCATGCCGCAGAACATCGATGCACACCCGATGGAGTTCACGGGCAGCGGGGGCGAATACTTCCGGGTGTGGATCGTCAACGTGCTGCTGTCCATCGTCACGCTGGGCATCTACACCCCCTGGGCCCGGCGCCGCACGGCGCAATACTTCTACAGCCACACGCTGGTGGCGGGCAGCCCGCTCGAATTCACTGCGCAGCAGCGCAAGATGGTGATGGGCTTCGTGCTGCTGATGCTCATCACCCTGGCCTACAACATTGCCGCCAACACGGGGCAGGATGCTGCCGTGGGCGTTTTGCTGCTGACGGGCGCCGTGCTCTCGCCGCTGATCTGGGGCAGTGCCATGCGTTTTCGGCTGGGCGCCACGCGCTGGCGCGGCCTGCGCCTGCAGTTCACCGCCCACTGGAAAGAGGTCTACCTCGCGAGCTGGCCCCTGTTTGCGCTGGCGCTGGTGTGGTTCGGCGTGTTTTTTGGCATGCAGATCCTCTCGCCCGAACTGGCCGACGTCTTGCAGGAGGTGGAGGACGAAGCCGCCAACCCCAAGATGCCTTCGTTCACCCCGGCCATGGGCGCCCTGCTGCTGCTGGGCCTGGTGCTGACCGTGCTGTGCTTCATCCGCCTGGAATACAACTACAAGAGCCTGCTGGTGCTCAAGGCCCAGGTAGGCGCCGAAAAAGGCCGCTGGAAGCCGGTGTACATGGATTTCGTCAAGGTGTGGCTGGCCACGGTGGCCGTTTTCGTGCTGACCGTGGTGGGGTTCTCGGTGCTGATTGGCGTGCTGGCGGGCAGCTCCATCGCCCTGTTCGCCGGTCAGAGCAACCGCATGGGCCTGTGGATGATTCTGGTGATCATCGTGTCCATCATCGCGGGCATCTTCATGCTGATCCTGGCGTCGGCCCCCGCCCGCGCCTACCGCGAGGCGCGCATGTTCCAGCTCATGTGGAACAACATCGGCGTGAGCCATGTGGCACGGTTCAAGTGCCACCTCAAGAGCGGCAGCTACGTGGGGCTGCGCATCAAGAACATGCTGCTCACCCTGCTCACGCTCGGCCTCTACCGCCCGTTTGCACGAGTGAGTGAATACCGCATGAAATGCGAATCCGTCACCCTGCACGTCAAGGGCGGCGTCGAACAGGTGGCGGGCGCCATGGTGCGCCAGCAACAGGGCGGCCTGGGCGATGCGCTGGCCGATGCGGCAGGCCTGGACCTCATCGGTTGAGCATGCCCGCCCCAGTGAACGCAGACCTGATCCAAGGACGCTGGTTCGACGGCCAGAGCAGCAGAGCCCGCCCCGTGATGGTGGGCCTGCGGGCCACGCCCCAGGGCCCGTCGCTGGTGCTGCACCCGCTCTCACCGCCGGGCGCCGAGCCGGTCGTGTTCGCCTGGAAGGACGTGGGCTGGCCAGAGGCCTGGAACGAACACAAGCCCCAGCCCCTGGTGGTCGTGGACCTGCGGGACCACGGCAGCCTGGAGATCGATGCCGTGAGCGACTGGCGTGCCGCCCTCGCAGCCGCTGGCGAACGCCCCGGCCTGGCCCAGCGCATGCAGACCCGCTGGCCCGTGCTGCTGGGTGTGACAGCCGCCGCCGTCATCGGCCTCACGCTGTTCTACCGCTATGGCACGCCCTGGGCAGCCACACAGCTCACCCGCTTTGTGCCCCTGGGCTGGGAAACCAGCGTGGCCGAGAACGTGCTCAAGCAGATGGACGACGGCACCTTGAAGCCCAGCAAGCTCCCCAAGGAGCGGCAGGAGCAGCTCAAGGCCCGCTTTGACGCCCTGGTGCAGCAGACGCCCACAACCATGCACCGCTACCCCGACTACCGTCCGCCGCTGTCGCTGGAGTTCCGATCAGGCATGGGCGCCAATGCGTTTGCCCTGCCCGGCGGCAAGATCGTGATGACCGACGGCATCGTGAAAACCGCCACCGACCAGGGCCTGCCCGACGACGCCCTGGTGGGCGTGCTGGCCCACGAGATCGGCCATGTGGTGTACCGCCACACTACGCGCATGGTGGTGGAACAAGGCGTGCTCAACATGGGCCTGGGCCTGGCGCTCGGGGACGTTTCGGCCGTGGTGTCCACAGGCGCCTCGGTGCTGACCGGCCTGGCCTACAGCCGCACCCACGAACGCGAAGCCGACTGCTACGCCATCGCCCTCATGGACCACACGGCCTTGCCCACGGCGCCCATGGGCAAGCTGCTGCTGGCCATTGCCCATGACGAAGAGGAAGAAGAAGAAAACAAGAAGAAAGAAGAAGAAGAAGAAGAAGAGAAAGCAGGCCAGAACCAGGCAGCCGCACCCACGGCCAAACCCGGCGCCAGCAGCCCCGAACGCTCGCGCCAGCGCAAGACGGCGGAAGAGATGGCCTCGCACCCTGTCTGGTCGCTGCTCAGCAGCCACCCCGACACCGTGGCGCGAGCCAGCGAGCTGGAAAAGGGGCATGCGCCCCATTGCGCGAAAAACTGAGCCAGCCCCCGCCCTTTGCTGGGCAAGGCCGGCTTATTCCCGCCATCGGCAGAGCTTGAGGCGCGAAGGGCCTGGGAACCGCGGTGGGGAAACCGGGGATGGGAAATAAAGTGTGAAGCGCGCCGATAAGCCGGATTCTGTGCACCACGGTTGCCCGCAGTGTGACCGCCATTAATCTGGGCCGGGTGTCGCCACCACGGCTCGGTGCTACCTACCCGCCAACTCTGCGGAACCACATCAACGTTGGCCTACTTGGTATTGCTGCGCGTAGAGATTGCCCGTTTCACCCCCGGTGGTTTGCCTTGCGGCACTCCCCCGGGACTCGTCTCTGTTGCTCTGATCCTCACCTCACGGTGGGCAGCCGTTAGCTGCTACGCTGTCCTGTGCAGTCCGGACGTTCCTCCAGTGCCTGGTTTCCCAGATTGCACCAGCGGCGGTCTGGCGCGCTTCACGGGGTGGATTATCGCCCAGCGGCCGCGACGCGATCCCAGTCCAGACCAAAACGCGCCAGGTACTTGCGCAGCCGGTCCGCGTCGTTGACCACCGTGCGCTGCGTGCGCGAGGCCTGGAACAGTTGCCGCCCAGCGTCCGACAGGGTGCGGGCGTTGCGGCACACATGCAGTACCGCCGCCAGCTGCAGCTGATCAAAAAGGTCCATGGTTCCCACCGCTTCCTCACCCAACAGGGCCGCAAGATCGTCGCGGCCCAACACGCCGGGCGTGAACGCCAAACCGTTGCGCGCATCGCTGGCGGGTTGCCACAGCCAGCGCAGGCGGGCCATTTCGGCCTCGACCAGGGACAGGCCAATGCGGCCGCTGTCGGCCAGCGTGGCCAGGCGCGTCACGCTGGCGGAGAGGTCGCGGAAGTTGCCCGTCCACAGCGCCTCGGGCGACTGGGCGTAGCGCAGGTAGGCGGCGCGCGCCTCGTTGGAAAAGCGCACGCTGCGGCCCAGTTCGGCGCCTGCGCGGGCCAGCTGGTGGTCCACATTAGGTTCGATGTCTTCAGGCCGCTGCGCCAGGCCGGGCAGCACATAGCTCCAGAGGTTGATGCGCGCATACAGGTCTTCGCGAAAGCGCCCGGCCGCCACCTCGGTGCGCAGGTCGCGGTTGGTGCCGGCGATCAGCTCGAAGTCGCTGGCCACCTCGCGGTCGCTGCCCATGGGGTAGAAGCGTTTTTCTTCCACAGCCTTGAGCAGCATGGCCTGCTCGTCCAGGCCCAGTTCGCCAATCTCGTCGAGGAACAGCACGCCCTTGTGCGCCGTGCGCAGCAACCCCGCACGGTCGGCTGCCGCGCCCGTGAAAGCGCCCTTTTTGTGGCCGAACAGCGTGGATGCCGCGCCGTCGCCATGCAGCGTGGCGCAGTTCACCTCCACAAATTCGCCCTCGACCTGGTGGCGCGCCTTCTTCAGCTCGTACATGCGCCGCGCCAGGTGCGACTTGCCCGCGCCTGTGGGCCCGGTGAACAGGATGGGCGCGCGCGAGCGCACCGCGACTCGCTCCACCTCGTCGATCAGCGCGTTGAAGCGCGCGTTGCGCGTGGCAATACCGCTTTTGAGGAACTGCACCGCGTCCTGCTGCTCGGCGCCAAAGCGCTGCGCGATCACGTCGTAGCGCGATAGGTCCAGGTCGATCAGCGTGTAGCTGCCCGGGTCGCCCATCTGCTGGCGCTTGGGCGGCGAGGTCTGCGCCAGCACGCCCGGAATGCGGCGCGACTCCACCAGCAGGAACAGGCAGATCTGCGCCACGTGGGTGCCGGTGGTGATGTGGGTCCAGTATTCCTCGCGCTCGGTGTCAAAGCGGTAGCGCTGCGCCCAATCAAAGAGCTTCGCATACACCTCGCCAAAGTCCCACGGGTCGGCAATGGGCAGGGGTACCAGGTTCACCGTGGTCTCGGGGGACGCGATCACCATGTCCGCGCGCACCTGTTGCGCCAAGTCCTGGTGGGGCGGCGTGTAGAGCAGCTCCAGCCGCTCGATCACCACGTCCTCATGCTGCACCAGCGATACGGTGGGGCGCCACTTCTCCCACCGCCCCGCGCCCCGGCCGGAGTCGAGCTGGGTGCCAAGGAAACCGATCACGACTTTGTTTTTGCGCATGCTATTTATCTATTTATTTAGCTTTCATTCTAGTTATTTCACATTTCTTAAACAAATAAAAAATCATTGAATGGAATTTCTGCATATAAATCAATGGGTTGAAGCAGTTCAGTCGAAAAAACGCAAACTGGCACGCATCTGGCAATAGATAAGACATCCAGTGCAAGCGGTGACCGCTCACAGGCCGGGGTTAGGACCAACGTTCGCCCCGCCGGTGCAGGGATTCCGGGCTCTCAAGGCCTTGTCGATTCCTTGCATGCCGCACACCGCAAACGCTGGGTAACGGCAAGGTCGTGGTGACGCCTCGCAAGAGGACGCGCCGGGTTCGACTCCCGGCTTGCCACCACTGGTAGCTCAGTCTGGTAGAGCCCCCCGAAAGGGGTTGTCGCAGGTTCGATTCCTGCCCACGGCCGCAAGGCCAGCACTTGGAAGTACCGGTCGAAAGACCACCCGCCGAACGCGGGGAGTTGCCCCAGGGTTGCGTTTTTGGACGCACCCGCAAGGCAAGGCCCCGTCAGCCGGTGGCGGTTTGTGCCAGCACCCGGCACGGCCCGCGCCCGCAGCCAGCCACGCTGCCGCCCTGCTTGCAGGGCAGCAACCACGGCGCACTGCAAGGCCCCGGCTGTGCCCGCTGGCACCCCGCCATCGCTGTAACGGCACCCTGATTGCAATGACAACAACGACGAAGTAACGACAACAAAAGAACAAGGAGAAGAAAAATGATGAAGCTGATCGAACGAGTGACCGTGAAGAAAAACGAACGCGCCCTGCTGCTGCGCAACGGCAGCTTTGACCGCGTGCTCCAAAGCGGCACCTACTGGCTGTTTGCAGGCATGGACCAGTTGCGCGTAGAGACCTTCGCCCTCGAACAACCCGCTTTCACCCACGGCCTGGCCGACTACCTGATGGCGCAGGAGCCTGCCGTGGTGGCGGCAGAGTTTGTGCAAGTGAACCTGTCGGAGCAGCAAGTGGGCCTGCGCAGCGAAAACGGCGTGCTGGTCGAGGTGCTGCCCCCTGGCACCCGCCGCCTTTATTGGAAAGGCCTGGTGGAGGTGAACGTGCAGGTGATCGACCTGGAAGCGAGCCCCGAGCTGCCCGCCGCCCTGGTGGCGCGCCTGACACACACACAACTGCGCCAGCGCAGCGTGACCGGATTGGCTGGTGTGTTGCAGGTGCAGGTACCCGAGGGCCAGTGCGCGCTGCTCACCATCGACGGCAAAGTGGATCGGCTGCTGCCTGCGGGCGCCTACGCGTTCTGGAAGTACGGCCGCACCATCGCCGTGGAGCTGGTGGACCTGCGCCTGCAAGCCGTGGAGGTATCGGGCCAGGACATCATGACCCGCGACAAGGTGAGCCTGCGGCTGAACCTCTCGGCCACCTTTCGCTACACCGATGTGCTGCGCGCCTTTGCCCAGTTGCAAAAGCCCGCCGATCACCTGTATCGCGAGCTGCAGTTTGCGCTGCGCGCCGCCGTGGGCACCCGCACGCTCGATGAGCTGCTGGAGAACAAGACGGTGATCGACGACGTGGTGACCGCGCACATGGCCGCCAAGCTATCGCCCTACGGCATGCAGCTGGAAAGCGTGGGCGTGAAGGACATCGTGCTGCCCGGCGAGATGAAAACCATCCTGACCCAGGTGGTGCAGGCGGAGAAACAGGCCCAGGCCAACGTGATCCGCCGCCGCGAAGAGACCGCCGCTACGCGCTCGCTGCTCAACACGGCGAAGGTGATGGAGGACAACCCCGTCGCCCTGCGCATGAAGGAGCTGGAGACGCTGGAACGGGTGGCCGAGCGCATCGACAAGATATCGGTGTTTGGTGGACTGGACCAGGTGCTGAACGGCCTGGTGAAGATGCGCTGAAAGAGAACCATGAAAAAGAAACCAACGACTGCTGCAATGCCTCTGGAAGCCGCCACACAGGCGGTCTACCAGACCTTTGCGAAATACCAGGCACCGCATGGGCTGCTGGATGTCTGCACCGGCTGCTGCATGGATGCCGAACTGGAGCGCGAGATGCGATGCCTGCCGCTGCGCCAACTGACGCGGGAACACTTTTATCAATACAACGACTCTGCCAAGAGCCAGGTACAGCCCGCGGACGAGATCAAGTACTACCTTCCTCGCATGCTGGAATTGCTGGCGCAAGGAGCCCGATTGCACCACTCCACCGAGATCTATCTCGACCGGCTGGGGCGTTGCCTTGCCGATGCCTACTCATCTGACGAGAGGGCTGCCGTGCTGGGTTATGCACGGGCATTCTTCGCCGAGGGCCTGGCGCAGTGGGAGCCGGACAGCGAAGGCCTTTTCCAGGGAGAGCACGCATTCAGCATCCTGCTGATGTGGGACTACGCCGGAGTATCCATACAGCCCTTGCTGGGCGACTGGTTAGCCGACGACCGCGAAGCCGCGACACTGAACTTTGTAGATTCCTACTACTGGGAATACTGGACGAATGGCGGAGCGATCTCCAACGCGTTTGCCGAGGCGCCCTTTCATGCCGCCATGCAGGCATGGCTGAATGATCCGCAAGTCAAAGCCGCGTGGGCACACAAGCTATTGAAGCTGACAGAGGACGGGACACCCGCCGACTGGCGCCCGGCATGCGCCAAATGCGGCCAGATCCACTACCCGCTGACCGAACGCATTGCAGCTGTCTTTGATGCAATGGCCAGCTGAAGATGAACAACAGAACAGGAAAGAAACATGAACAACTACGAACAATATGAAGTACCCAACGGCGTGCCCGTGAAGATGTGGACCAACGGCGTGCCCGTGGAAGAAGAAGCCCGCAACCAGCTGCGCAACATCGCGCGCCTGCCCATCGTTTTCAAGCATGTGGCGGTGATGCCCGATGTGCACCTGGGGATTGGCGCCACCATCGGCTCGGTGGTACCCACCCTCAAGGCCATCATCCCCGCTGCGGTGGGGGTGGATCTGGGGTGCGGAATGATGGCGTGCAAGACCACGCTGACGGCCAGCGACCTGCCCGACAACCTGTCCGGCGTGCGCTCCGCCATCGAGCGCGCCGTGCCGGTGGGGATGACGCCCAAACGCATGGGCCGCGATAAAGGCAGCTGGGACACCCCGCCCGCCGAGACCGACCGCGCCTGGGCCGGTCTGGTGGATGAGTTCGAGGAAATTTGCGAGGCGCACCCGCGCATCAAGAACACCAACAACTACAAGCACCTGGGGACGCTGGGAACGGGGAACCACTTCATCGAGATCTGCCTGGACGAACACCAGTCCGTGTGGGTGATGCTGCACTCCGGCTCACGCGGGGTGGGGAACGCCATCGGCACCCACTTCATCGAGCTGGCCAAGAAGGACGCCGAGATGAACCAGCGCAACCTGCCCGATAAGGACCTGGCGTACTTCGAGGAAGGCGCACAGTATTTCGGCGACTACGTGAAGGCCGTGGGATGGGCGCAAAAGTTTGCTGCCGCCAACCGCGAAGTGATGATGGGCCGCGTGATTGCCGCGCTGCGCACGGTGATCACCAAGCCGTTCGAGACGCATGTGGAAGCGGTGAACTGCCACCACAACTACGTGCAGCGCGAGACGCACTTTGGCCAGGAGGTCTTCGTAACCCGCAAGGGCGCGGTGAGTGCCGAGCAGGGCAAGCTGGGGATCATCCCGGGGAGCATGGGGGCCAAGAGCTTCATCGTGCGCGGCAAAGGCAACCCCGAGAGCTTCAACAGCTGCAGCCACGGCGCGGGCCGCACCATGAGCCGTACCAAGGCCAAAAAGATGTACACGGTCGAAGATCAGATCAAGGCAACCCAGGGCGTGGAATGCCGCAAGGATGCCGACGTGATTGATGAGATTCCGATGGCGTACAAAGACATCGATGCAGTGATGGCTGCGCAGCAGGACCTGGTGGAGGTGGTTTACACGCTCAAGCAGGTCGTTTGTGTGAAGGGGTGAGAGAGCATGAACGTCTACAAAGAGCAAGTGGAAACACTCCAAAACCTGTTGGTTTCACGAGCAACAGGTAATGACGAAGACGACGCTGACTATGTGAGGCTCAGACAGGTCGTCTTGTCTGAAAGGCGATTTGAGTCTCAGGTTCCAAGCTTCGTGAGAACGTGCCGAAGCCTGCCCCAGTTCTGGCAATTCGTAAAAGGCAAATACGCCACCTATGCCGAAAGAAGAGATTTCATTTGGGGCGAATTTCGTCCATTTTTGGAGCAAATTGAATCGGACCAAGACTCCCCAGCGGATTCATTGGTTTCCGGAGCTGTCAAAAGAATGAATTCGGCGTACGCCCAAGCGATTTGGTCGAAGGCCCTGGATCGGAGGGCTTCCGATCCGGAGGGTGCCATCACCGTGGCTCGAACACTCCTTGAGTCGGTGTGCAAGCAAATTCTTGACGAGTGCAACGTTGCACACGACGACAACCCTGACATGAACAAACTTTATCGACTCACAGCAGAAGAGTTGCGAATAGCGCCATCCCAACATACTGAACAGGTTTTCAAGCAAATCCTGGGAGGATGCACGGCTGTCGTTGAGGGTTTAGCGGCACTCCGGAACCGGTTGGGAGATGCTCACGGAAAGGGAAAAGTAGGCATTCGGCCTGCCGCGCGCCACGCAGAACTAGCAGTCAACCTCTCCGGCGCACTAGCTATTTATCTACTTGCTACCCATGAAGCCCGTAAGGATGTGCCGACCTAACGCAATCCGTTTTCAAACAAACCTTGATGGAAAAGAAAAAAGAAATTCCCATTGCTAATGTGACCCCCCTCACCCTCGACGGCTCCACCGGCGAAGGCGGCGGCCAGATCCTCCGCACCGGCCTGGCCCTTGCCATGGTCACCGGCCGCCCGCTGCACATCACACGCATTCGCGCCGGGCGGCCCAAGCCGGGGCTGATGCACCAGCACCTGGCCTGCGTGCAGGCGGCGGTGGCGGTATGCGGCGGCGATGCAGAAGGCGCGGAACTGGGGTCGCAAACGCTGCTGTTCACGCCCGGCGCCGTGCGCGCAGGCGACTACCGCTTTCAGATCGCCACGGCGGGCAGTTGCCTGCTGGTGCTGCAGACCGTGCTGCCCGCACTGATGCTGACGGAGGGCCAGAGCCGCGTGCAGCTCTCGGGCGGCACGCACAACCCGATGGCGCCGC
Organism: Acidovorax sp. LjRoot38; assembly: GCF_964252975.1. Classification (NCBI taxonomy): domain Bacteria; kingdom Pseudomonadati; phylum Pseudomonadota; class Betaproteobacteria; order Burkholderiales; family Comamonadaceae; genus Acidovorax; species Acidovorax sp. LjRoot38. The sequence continues at coordinate 104,713 of NZ_CAXUPT020000005.1, forward strand.
CGTTTGATTTTCTGGAGCGGGCGTTTGCACCGCTGGTGCGGCGGCTGGGCGTGGGCCTGGATCTGCAACTGCAGCGGCGCGGCTTCTACCCCGCCGGGGGTGGCGAGGTGCTGGCACACATCACGCCCGCAGCGCTGCCGTTGACGCCTGTGGACGTGCTGGAGCGCGGCCCGCTGCAAGACGCGTGGGGCGAGGCACTGGTGCCGGGCCTGGCGCGCAACATTGCCACGCGGGAGCTGGACGCGCTGGGCCAGCGCATGGGCTGGACCTTTGAATCCGGCCGACTGCGCCAGCCCCCTACGCGTCAGAACGAAGGCCCGGGCAACGCGTTGATCGCCACGCTGGAGTACGAGCACATCACCGAGGTGTTCTGCCAGCTGGGCGAGCGCAGCCTGTCGGCCGAGCAGGTTGCCAAGCGGCTGGTGGATGAAGTGCGCGACTACCAGCGCAGCGCGGGTGCCTTAGGCCCGCACCTGGCCGATCAGTGGATGCTGCCGCTGGCCCTGGCGGTGTGGCGCAGTGGGCAGGCCGCGCGCTACACCTGCACGGAGGTGACGCAGCACACGGCAACCAACGCGCAGACGATTGCACTGGGTTTGCCGGTGCGGGTGCAGATCACGCCAGTGGACAAAGCCATGCTGGTGGAGATCAGCCCGCAGCTGTAAGCCGGGTTGCAGAGACTGGGGTGGATGCCTTGGCTATATCCATATCACCAAGGCTGTAGAACAACTGGTTCAGAATGCGCGTGGTGCCGCAATGCCAGCCCGGGAACTCGTTCGCTTGAGTTTGTGGAAGAGTTCGCCATCGCGCCCCGCTTCGACAGACTCAGCCCGAACGGATTTGTTCTGAAGGGCTGGATTGGATCAACCCCCTTCTTTGCCACTCACAGGAGACGCCATGAAAGTTGACAACATTCTGCAAACCATCGGCAACACGCCCCACGTGCGCATCAACCGCCTGTTTGGCCCGGCGGCCAACGTGTGGGTGAAGTCCGAGCGCAGCAACCCTGGCGGCTCCATCAAGGACCGCATCGCACTGTCGATGGTGGAAGACGCTGAAAAGTCCGGCGCCCTGCAGCCCGGCGGCACCATCATCGAGCCCACCAGCGGCAACACCGGCATCGGCCTGGCTCTGGTGGCCGCCGTCAAGGGCTACAAGCTGATTCTGGTGATGCCCGACAGCATGAGCATCGAGCGCCGCCGCCTGATGCTCGCCTATGGTGCGCAGTTTGACCTGACCCCGCGGGAGAAGGGCATGAAGGGCGCGATTGCCCGCGCACAAGAACTGCAGGCGCAGACACCCGGCGCGTGGGTTCCCCAGCAGTTCGAGAACCCCGCCAACATCGATGTGCATGTGCGCACCACGGCGCAGGAGATCCTGACGGACTTCCCCGATGGCATCGACGTGCTGATCACCGGCGTGGGCACGGGCGGCCATATCACGGGCGTGGCACGGGTGCTCAAAGCCAAGTCCCCCAACCTGAAGGTGTTTGCGGTGGAGCCCACGGCATCGCCCGTGATCTCGGGGGGCGCACCGTCGCCCCACCCCATCCAGGGCATTGGCGCGGGGTTCATCCCCAAGAACCTGGACACCAGCCTGCTCGACGGTGTGATCCAGGTCGATGCCGAACCGGCCCGTGAATACGCACGCCGCTCTGCGCGCGAAGAGGGCATCCTGGTGGGTATCTCGTCGGGCGCCACGCTGGCCGCCATTGCACAAAAGCTGCCCGAGCTGCCTGCGGGCGCCAAGGTGCTGGGCTTCAACTACGACACGGGCGAGCGCTACCTGTCGGTCGAAGGGTTCCTGCCGGCGTAAGCGCCGCTGCCGCCAGGGCAGCACTTTGCAGAACGAAATGGGGCTATCAGGCCCCATTTTTTTCGTCCCCAGCAGCACAAAACCACGGCCAGCCGTCCTACAGCGGCAAGGCAGTGCAGCCCAAACAATCAAGTCATCCCTCGGCCTGCCCCTAGTGGCCATTGCGCACACCGCGGCGGCTTCGCGGGGGACCCACTCCAAAGATTGTTTGACTGCCCATGGCCACCACCGCCGCTACCGATCCCCAGCCCATCGCGTTCAAGGTGCTCACCGTGAACGTGCACAAGGGCTTTACCACCTTCAACCGGCGTTTCATGCTGCATGAGCTGCGGGATGCCGTGCGGGATGTGGCAGCCGATCTGGTGTTTCTGCAGGAGGTGCTGGGCACGCACCACCGCCATGCCAGCCGGTTCGCCAACTTTCCGCAGGTGCCGCACTACGAGTTTCTGGCGGACACCATCTGGTCGCAATACGCCTACGGGCGCAACGCGGTGTATGACAACGGCGACCACGGCAATGCGCTGTTGTCCAAGTTTCCGATCACACACTACGAGAACCACGATATCTCCATCAGCGGGCCCGAGCGGCGCGGCATGCTGCATTGCGTGTTGCAGCCGCCGGGCCACCACCTGCCGGTGCATGCGGTCTGTGTGCACCTGGGCCTGCAGGAATCCCATCGACAGCGGCAGCTGCTGCGTGTGTGCGATCTGCTGCGCAGCTTCCCAGCCAACGAGCCCGTGGTGCTGGCGGGGGATTTCAACGACTGGCGCAACCGCGCGCACGACATCCTGCACCGCGAAGCGGGCCTGCAAGAGGTGTTTGTGCAGGCCTTTGGCCGTGCGGTGCGCACGTTTCCAGCCTCCATGCCGCTGCTGGCGCTGGACCGCATCTACGTGCGCAACGCCGCTGTGCATGCGCCGCTGTCACTGCCCAAAAAACCCTGGGACAAGCTCTCGGACCATGCGCCTTTGGCGGCGGAGATCCTGCTATGAAGCGCCCTGCTTTCAGCCTGCCACGCTCATCCCGCTGGGTTCCGGGCAACCACTTCGAGTTGCTGGAAAACGGCGAGGAGTTCTTCCCGCGTGTGTTCAACGCCATTGCCCAGGCCCGGCGCGAGGTGATGCTGGAAACCTTCATCCTGTTCGAGGACAAGATCGGGCAGGAACTGCATGCCGCCCTGCTGGCCGCAGCCAAGCGCGGTGTCGAGGTGCATGTGCTGGTGGACGGGTTTGGCTCGCCCGATCTGTCGGACCAGTTTGTGGGCAGTCTGGTGGATGCGGGTGTGCGCTTTCGGATTTTTGACCCGGGCCGTCGCTTCCTCGGGCAGCGGCTGAACGTGCTGCGCCGCATGCACCGCAAGATCGTGGTGGTGGACGGCCAGCTGGGTTTCATCGGCGGCATCAACTATTCAGCCGACCACATGGCCGACTTCGGCCCCGAGGCCAAGCAGGACTACGCCGTGCAGGTGCGCGGCCCGGTTGTGGCGCAGATGCACCGCTTCACGCGCGAGGCGGTGCTGGACCGCAGCGCGCACCAACGCCCCCACGCCACAGACATTACCGGCCGCCCCCACGCAGGCACAGCCAACGCCATGTTTGTGACGCGCGACAACCAGCAGCACACCAACGATATCGAGCGCCAGTACCGCGTGGCCCTGCGCGCCGCGCGCACCCGGGTGGTCATTGCCAATGCCTACTTCTTCCCGGGCTACCGCTTCATCCGAGAGATGCGGCGGGCCGCCAAGCGGGGCGTGGACGTGCGGCTGATCCTGCAAGGCCAGCCCGACATGCCCATCGTGAAGACAGCAGCCAGCCTGCTGTACGACCACCTGCAACGCGCGGGCGTGCGGGTGTACGAATACTGCGACCGCCCGCTGCACGGCAAGGTTGCGCTGGTGGATGAGGACTGGTCCACCGTGGGCTCCAGCAACCTCGACCCGTTGAGCCTGTCGCTGAACCTGGAGGCCAACGTGATCATCCAGGACCGCGACTTCAACGCCCACCTGCACCGCCGCCTGTCGCATCTGATGGACACCAGTTGCAAGCAGATCGAAGCTGCAGCGCCCAGCCATTGGAATGGACTGCGTCTGTTGCGCAGCTATGCGGTGTACCACCTGATGCGCTGGTTCCCGGCGTGGGCGGGCTGGCTGCCCCACCATGAGCCCACGATCACGCTGGCCAGCCCAGGTACGTCGTCGGCCGAGCCCGCCAGCAGCGCGGCCACCTGACGGCGCCCCGGAGCCCCCGCCATGGCCACCTCCACACTGCCCGCGGACACCCAGACGGGCACCGCCGACGCCATGGCATCACCTGCCCCCAGCAGCAGCACCAGTAGCAGCAGCCCACGCGGCTGGCGCCACTGGCCGCAGCAGGCCTGGTGGCCGTGGGCCACCCGGGGGTTCGCTGCCGCTTTTTTTGCGGTGGTGGCCGGGCTGATCTTTCGGCAGGCGCGCACCGTAGACTGGCCCGCCGTGCTGCAGGCGCTGCGCGACCTGCCCACCACCGCGCTGGCCGTGGGTGGCGCGCTGGCGCTGCTGAGCCACTTCACCTATGGCAGCTTTGACTGGGTGGGCCGCCATTGCAGCGGCCACCGCTTGGCGCGCACCACCACGCTGGCCATCGCCATGACGAGCTACCCGTTCACGCTCAACCTGGGCTCGCTGATTGGCGGCGTGGGCGTGCGCTACCGACTGTACGACCGGCGTGGCGTGGACCCCGGCACGATCGGTCAGGTGGTGGGCACCAGCATCGTGACGAACTGGGTGGGTTACCTGTTGCTGGCTGGCGTGCTGGCGTGGACGTGGCAGCCGCCTGCGGTGGCCGGGTGGGCTGTAGAGTCCTGGCAGTGGCGTCTTGGCGGCACCGTGTTGGGATTGCTGCCACTGGCCTATGTGGCGCTGTGTGCCCTGCGCAGTGGCCGCGCCCTCACGCTGAGAGGCCACGCGTTCCCGCTGCCCGGCTGGCCCGTGGCGCTGTGGCAGGTGGCCGTGTCGGCCGCTAACTGGATGCTGATGGGCGCCGCGCTGTGGACGGTGCTGCAACACCAGGTGAGCTACCCCGCCGCGCTGGCCACCGTGTTGCTGGGGGCGGTGGCCGGGCTGGTGCTGCGCGTGCCTGCGGGCCTGGGTGTGCTGGAGGCCGTGGGCGTGGCGCTGCTGGCCACCCAGGCGCTGGGGCAGGAAGAAGTGCTGGCGGCCCTGCTGGCCTACCGGGCGCTGTATTACTTTGGGCCACTGGTGCTGGCGGCCATAGCCTTTGGTGTGGCAGAGCTGCGCTGGCGCCAACAGTCGGGCAGCGATGATGAAGTTCCAAAAGCTCGAAAAATATGATTCAAAAGTGCCTCTATCGCTTATCCATCAAGCGCGAGCAGCTATTGATTTGATAGTTTTTTAGGCACACGGCTCCACGCCCCCTGCACGCCAGGGCTTCCGTGGGTGGCGAGCACCCCGTATCATCGCGGCCCCACGCCATTGCAACCCGCCCGATCGACACGGGCCCGCAAGAACATGATTCGACTCTCCGAAATCCGGCTGCCCTTCACCGTGGCCGAAGCCCCCGAGGCGCCCCTGCGCGCCGCTGCCTCGCAAATCCTGGGCATCGCCGATGCCGACATCGCCCACCTGCACGTCTTCAAGCGCAGCTTTGATGCGCGCAAGGCCGACCTGCTGGCGGTCTACATCGTGGACATCACCCTCGCGCAGCCCGCGCGCGAAGCCGCCCTCCTGGCCCAGTTTGCGGGCAACCCGCACATCCAGCCCACGCCCGACATGGCCTGGCACCATGTGGGCCAGGCCCCGGCAGACCTGCCCCTGCGCCCCGTGGTGGTGGGCTTTGGCCCCTGCGGCATCTTTGCGGCCCTGGTGCTGGCGCAGATGGGCTTCAAGCCCATCGTGCTGGAGCGCGGCAAGACCGTGCGCGAGCGCACCAAAGACACCTGGGGCCTGTGGCGCAAACGCGAGCTGCATGCCGAAAGCAACGTGCAATTTGGCGAAGGCGGCGCAGGCACCTTCAGCGACGGCAAGCTATACAGCCAGATCAAGGACCCGCGCCACCTGGGCCGCAAAGTGATGAACGAGTTCGTCAAAGCCGGTGCGCCCGAAGAGATTTTGTACGTCGCCCACCCGCACATCGGCACCTTCAAGCTGGTGAAGGTGGTGGAGAACCTGCGCGAGCAGATCATTGCGCTGGGCGGCGAGATCCGCTTTGAGCAGCGCGTGACGGACGTGATCATCGAAGGCACCGGTGAAGCCCGCCACCTGCGCGGCCTGAAGGTGCTGAACCAGGCCACGGGCGAGACCACCGAGCTGCGTGCCGACCACGTGGTGATGGCGCTGGGCCACAGCTCGCGCGACACCTTTGCCATGCTGTACCAGCGCGGCGTGGCCATGGAGGCCAAGCCGTTTTCCATCGGTTTCCGCATTGAGCACCCGCAGGGCGTGATCGACCGCGCCCGATGGGGCCGTCACGCGGGCCACCCGCTGCTGGGCGCGGCCGACTACAAGCTGGTGCACCACGCCGCCAACGGGCGCGCGGTGTACAGCTTCTGCATGTGCCCCGGTGGCACCGTGGTGGCCGCTACCAGCGAGCCCAACCGCGTGGTGACCAACGGAATGAGCCAGTATTCGCGCAACGAGCGCAATGCCAACGCGGGCATGGTGGTGGGCATCGACCCACGCGACTATCCGCAGGACGCGCAGGCGTTTGAGACCCACCTGGGCCAGACCTACGGTGTGGAAGCCTTGCCCGCCGGTCAGTTCCACCCCCTGTCGGGCAGCGTGCTGCAGCGCCAGCTCGAATCGAATGCGTTTGTGCTGGGCGGCCGCGACTACAGCGCACCGGGCCAGCTGGTGGGCGAGTTCATTGCGGGCAAGCCTTCGACCCAGCTGGGCAGCGTGGAGCCCTCGTACAAGCCGGGCGTGGCCCTGGGCGACCTGCACGCCGCCCTGCCCGGCTACGCCATCGAGGCGCTGCGCGAGGCACTGCCCGTGTTCGGCCGCAAGATCAAGGGCTTTGACATGCACGACGCGGTGCTGACGGGCGTGGAGACGCGCACCTCATCGCCCCTGAAGATCGGGCGTGGCGAGAATCTGCAAAGCCTGAACACGCCGGGCCTGTACCCGGCGGGCGAAGGCGCCAGCTACGCGGGCGGCATTCTGTCGGCGGGCGTGGATGGCATCAAGGTGGGCGAAGCCGTAGCGCGCAGCCTGCTCGGTGCCGCCACATGATGCGTTCGCCCACCCCGCTGCAGTTTGCAGCAGCGGCCCTGGCCATGGCCGCCGTGGTGCTGGCGTCCAACATCCTGGTCCAGTTCCCCCTCAATGACTGGCTCACCTGGGGCGCCATCACCTACCCGGTGGCCTTTTTGGTGAGCGAGCTGGTAAACCGCGCCCACGGCCCGCAGCAGGCGCGGCGGGTGGCCTGGGTGGGGTTTGGGGTGGCGGTGGCCGCCTCGCTGGTGTTGGCGCCTGCGCGCATTGCCATCGCGTCGGGCGCAGCCTTTCTGCTCTCGCAATGGCTGGACATTGCCGTGTTCGACCGCCTGCGCCACGGCGTCTGGTGGCGCGCGCCGCTGGTGGCCACGCTGCTGGCGGCCATGCTGGACACGGCCGTGTTCTGGAGCATTGCGTTTGGGGGCACCAGCGACCCGTGGATCACCTGGGCACTGGGTGACCTCGCGGTGAAGCTGGGGCTGGGCGTGGCGCTGCTGCTGCCGTTTCGCCTGCTCATCGGCAGCCGACTGGCTTCGCCCCGCCGCACGGCCTGAGCCGCGCGGCGCCCCTCTGCTTTTCGCTTCTTACTTGCGCTGCAGGAAGTCCACGGCCAGTGCGGCCAGGCTGCGTGCGCCGGTCGGCAGTTGGTCTTCGTCGATGTCGAACAGCGCGGAGTGGTTGGGTGGCGCCTTGGCAAATTCCTTGCCCTTGGGCGGTGCGCCCAGGAAGTAGAAGAAGCCGGGCACGACCTTCTGGAACTCCGAGAAGTCCTCCGAGCCCGCCACCTTGGGGATCACCATGGTCTTGCCGCCCATGGCCAGGTTCAGTGCGGGCAGCGACGCCTGCGTGAGTTGCGCAGGGTTGGTGGTCACGGGGTAGGCCACGGGGCCAAAACGCACGCTGGCCTTGGCGCCGCTGGCGGCAGCGATTGACTCGGCCGTGGTGGTGATGCGCTTGAGTGCTTCCTGGCGCATGTCTTCGTCAAACGTGCGCAGCGTGCCCATCATCTCCACCTTGTCGGGGATGATGTTGTAGCGGGTACCGCCCTGGATCTGGCCGATGGTGACCACGGCCGGTTCCTGGCTGATGTTGAGCTGGCGGCTCACCACGGTCTGCAGGCCCATCACCACCTGGCTGGCGGCCACGATGGGGTCGATGGTGGCCCAGGGCGACGAGCCATGGCCGCCCCGCCCTTCCACATGGATGGTGATGTTGTCCGACCCGGCCATCAGCGGGCCGCTGCGGTAGCCCACCACGCCGCCCGGCAGGTTGGAGGTGATGTGCAGGCCGTAGATGGCCTGCACGTCCTTGAGCGCACCTGCTTCGATCATGGCCTTGGCGCCGAAGCTGGGCACCTTGCCGTTGGCATCGGCCTCCACGGGCGCGCCCTCTTCTGCGGGCTGGAAGATGAACTTCACCGTGCCGGGTAGCTGGGCCTTCATGCCCGCCAGCACCTCGGCCGCGCCCATCAGCATGGCGGTGTGGGCGTCGTGGCCGCAGGCGTGCATCACGGGCACTTCCTTGCCCAGGTAGTTGGCCTTGGCCTTGCTGGCAAAGGGCAGGCCAGTGTTCTCCAGCACGGGCAGCGCGTCCATGTCGGCGCGCAGGGCCACCACCTTGCCGGGCAGGCCGCCCTTGAGCGTGCCCACCACGCCGGTGCCGCCCACGCCGGTCTGCACCTCCATGCCCAGCTTCTTCAGGTGCTCGGCCACGAGCTTGGCGGTGCGCACTTCCTGGCCAGAGAGTTCGGGGTGGGCATGGATGTCGCGGCGCCAGCTGACCATCTTGGGCGCCACGGCGTTCACGGCGGCGTCGATGGTCTGCAGGCCCGCGGCATCCAGCGCCTGGGCCTGGGCCGAAGAGACGAAAGTCAGCCCGCTGGCGACGAGGCCGGCGGCAAGTGCGATGGCAGAGAGGGGTTTATGCATGGGCAGATCCGTAGGGAGTGAACAGCCACGAGGGCCTGGGTGGGGAAGCGAAAAGCACGTTCATGCTAAAAGCGCACGCTGCCTTCATGACAAGCGAAAATCGCCATACACAGAGCCAATATCGCCATGCCACCGTCACCTTCGTCCTTGCCTTCGGCGCCGCCCAAACCCCCGGTGTTCCGCGTGGACATCCCGCTGCTGCCCGAATCGGCCGCAGGCAGTGCCCTGCAGCTCATCGACCTGCTGCGCGGCGCCAACCTGCTGGCCAGCCAGCGGCTGGGTGCACAAGCACCCCGCCTTGCCTGGCGCCTGCTGGACGCCGAGGGCCTGCCCCTGGCACCCTTGCCGAGCCCCCTCGCAGCCTACACGGTGCCAGATGACAAGGATGCGGCACTGGCCCCCACCCGGGCGCTGTTCATCCCTTCGTTCCACGCGCCGGACATCCCGGCCATCCGTGCTGTGGCAGCCCGCCACCAGGCGCTGTCACGCCAGCTGGGCATTGCGCTGGACGCAGGGCAAAAGCTGCTCACCATGGGCAATGGCGCCTGGCTGGCGGCGCAAAGCGGGCGGCTGAATGGGCGCCAGGCCTGCCTGCCCTGGTTCTACCTCGCGGGGTTTGAACGGGACTTCCCGGGCATCGGCCACAGCCTGGGCCAGGACCTGTCGGACGACGGCCCCTGGCTGAGCTGCGCACTGCCCAGCAACGTGAACCTGCTGGCAATCGCCCTGGTGCGCCAGGCGCTGGGGCCGGAGCTGGCTGCCGCCTGCGAGACCGTGATGACCCCCGACCACCAGCGCGCCCGCGCGGCGCTGCAGGCCAACGCACAGCAGCACATACCCGCCACGCGCGACAGCACACTCGCCCGCGCCATTGCCTGGATGGAGGCGCACCTGGACCAGCCTTACTCGCTGGACCGGCTGGCCGAGGCCGCATCGGTGAGCACGCGCACCCTGCTGCGGCATTTCCAGCAGGAGCTGGCGCAGTCGCCGCTGGACCACCTGCACGGCCTGCGCTGCGCGCGTGCCCGGGTGATGCTGGAGGTGACGCTGGAAAGCGTGCCCAGCATTGCCGTGGCCTGCGGCTACGCCGACCCGGCTGCGTTCCGGCGCATCTTTGTGCGCTACACCGGCATGGCCCCGTCCGAGTACCGCAAGCGCCATGCGCTGCGTGCGCCGCGCCGTCGCTGGCGGGTGGAGGTGAAGTAGAGCGGTACGCCCCTGCTCTCCGCCCAGCCCAGCTCAGCGCAGCGCGTTGCCTGCGGGCAGCCGGAAGGCCTCCACCAGCTCGGCCAGTTGCTGCGCCTGCACGCGCAGGCCCTGGGCTGCGGCGGAGGATTCCTCCACCAGCGCAGCGTTCTGCTGCGTCATCTGGTCGAGCTGCGAGACCGCCTCGCCCACCTGGCTCAGGCCCGTGGTCTGCTCACGCGCAGCCGTGCTGATCTCACCAATGATGGTGGCCACCTGCTGCACCGAGTTCACGATCTCGCCCATGGTGCCGCCCGCTGCATGGACCAGCTTGGTGCCTTCTTCCACCTGCCGCACGCTGTCGCTGATGAGGCCCCCAATCTCCTTGGCCGCCGTTGCCGAGCGCTGGGCCAGGCTGCGCACCTCGCTGGCCACCACCGCAAAGCCCCGCCCCTGCTCACCGGCACGGGCCGCTTCCACGGCCGCGTTCAGCGCCAGGATATTGGTCTGGAACGCAATGCCATCGATCACGCTGGTGATGTCGGCAATGCGGCGCGACGACAGCGCGATGCCATCCATGGTGCCCACCACGCGGTCCACGGCCTCGCGCCCGCGCTGGGCAACGCTGCTGGCACCGGTGGCCAGGGTGCTGGCCTGCGCTGCGGCGTCGGCGCTGTGGCGCACGGTGGCCAGCAGTTCTTCCATGCTGGCGGCGATTTCTTCCAGATTGGAAGCTGTGTGCTCGGTGCGGGCCGACAGGTCGCTGTTGCCCGCCGCGATCTCGCTGCTGGCACCGGCCACCGAGGTGCTGGCCTGGCGCATGCCCACCACCAGTTCCGCCAGCCGCGCCTGCATACCCCCCAGGCGCGCCAGCAGGGCTTGCAGTTCGTCGCGGCTGCCCGCCTGCGGCGCGGGCACGGGGGAGGTGAGGTCGCCCTCGGCAATGCGGTCGGTCACCTCGGACGCATGGGCCAGCGGCTGCAGGATGGACCGCGACAGCAGCCAGGCGCAGGCAAGGCTCAGCAGAAGCCCCACCAGCGAGCCTGCGGCCAGCAGCGTGATGCCCTGGCTCTCGCTGCGGGCGGCAGCCTCGCGGGCCTCGGCCACACGCTGGCGCTGGTACTCGGCCAGCTTGTTCACCGAAGCGGCATAGGCATCGGCCGCAGGCCGCAGCTGGTTGGCAATGGCGTCGGGGGGCAGGGCCTCGCCCGCCTTGCGGCGCTTGACGAGGTCGTCCCGCACCGTGCGAAAACCGTTGCCTGCCTTGTCGATGGCATCGAACAAGGCCTGGGATTCCGGGTCTGCCGCCAGCTCGTCCAGGCGCTTGCGCACTTCGGACGAACGGGCCGACGTGGTTTTGCGGTCCGCGTCGATGCGCGCCGCGTAGGCGGGGTTGTCGATCTCCAGCAGTGTTTCGGCGCGTGCGGAGCTCAGCACCACGATGGCGTGCAGCTCACGCGCCAGCAGCGCGCGCTCGGACGATGCGCCGCCCAGGTCGTCGGCAATGTCCTGCAGCCCCGCCAGCCGCCAGATACCGACGGCGGCCGAGAGCGACATGACCAGACAGACAACGCCAAAGGCCAGGGCCAGGCGGACCGCAACACGTGCGTGGGAGATGGACATAAGGTGTTCTCGTGGGAATAAGGATCGGCAACCCGCTGCTGCCCGCACGGCATGCGGGATTGGGTTTCCACTGGTTATCGACAAAAGGTTACAAACCCTTGAGCCGCCCCACAAGGCCGACAACCCACCCAGAAACAAAAAGGCCGCCGCAGGGGCAACCCCTGCAGCGGCCTTCAAGGGCCAGGTTGAACCGGATCAGCCTTGCTGCTGCGCGTTCTGCAGCGCAGCAATGCGCTCTTCGATGGGCGGGTGGGTGCTGAACAGCTTGCCAATGCCACCGGCAATGCCCATGGCGGCCATGCTCTTGGGCAACTCGGCCGGGTGCATGCCACCCAGGCGGGCCAGGGCATTGATCATGGGCTGGCGGCGGCCCATCAGTTGCGCCGCGCCTGCATCGGCACGGAACTCGCGCTGGCGGCTGAACCAGGCGACGATCATCGCGGCCACAAAGCCCAGCAGGATGTCGAGCACGATGGTGGTCACGTAGTAGCCGATGCCGGGGCCCGAGCTGCTCTCGTCGTTCTTGCGCAGAAAGCTGTCGACCGCATAGCCGATCACCCGCGACAGGAACACCACAAAGGTGTTCATCACGCCCTGGATCAGCGTCATGGTGACCATGTCACCGTTGGCGATGTGGGCCACCTCGTGGCCGATCACGGCCTCGACCTCTTCGCGCGTCATGCCTTGCAGCAGGCCCGTGGACACCGCCACCAGAGCCGAGTTCTTGAACGCGCCCGTGGCAAACGCATTGGGGTCGCCTTCGAAGATGCCGACTTCAGGCATGCCGATCTTGGCTTCGGTGGCGAACTTGCGCACGGTCTCGACGATCCAGCGCTCGTCGGGCGAGCCGGAGCCGTCGATCACGCGCACGCCCGAGGTCCACTTGGCCATGGGCTTGCTGATGAGCAGCGAGATGATGGCGCCGCCAAAGCCCATGACGAGCGCAAAGCCCAGCAGCGCGCCCAGGTTGAGCCCGTTGGCCGTGAGGTAGCGGTTGACGCCCAGCAGGCTGGCCACCACCCCCAGCACGACAACGACGGCCAGGTTGGTCATCACAAACAAAAGGATCCGCTTCATGGAATGGTTTCTCCGTGGGGTAAACAACAACAAGTGTTTGCTGGCTCAGATGGGGGCCGGGTGCTGCGCTTCAAGCACCAAACACCCGCTGCTGGGGCCACTGCACGCCCCTGGCAGCCCCATGGCCGCGATTTCATCGCGCTATGGTAGGTGCAAACCCGCGCACAGGCCTTATCACACAAGCGTTGACGGGAATTAGCCCCCTGACACAGCCCGGGGCCGGCGGAACACCTGGGTGTCCGCATAAAAGTCCGGCGTAGCGTTGGCGGGCCACCAGCCGGGTACGCCCAGCACGGGCAGCGGGGTGAAGGGCTTGGCAGACCACGGCTGCGGCTGAATTTCCTGCGCCAGCCAAGCATCCAAAATTGCTATTGATTCAATAGCTACTGGCGCCTGATACACATGCGCCACCATGGGTTTTCGAGGGATAACCAGCTTTTCAAGCAGCGCATGCCCGAACACCACCAGCCGGGCCTGCCCCCACAGCGGGCGCAGGTCGATGAACAGGCGCTGCCAGTCTCGCGCCCTGAGCGCGGCCCACAGCGCGGGCGGCGCTTGCAGTACGGCGCCGTTCTCGTCAAACACCGTGAGCGCATCGCGCAACGGCCCGCGCACAGCCTGCACACCATCGGCGGCGATGGCCCGGGCCTGCAGCTCGTTCAGGCGCCGCTTGGTGTGCGGAAACTGTTGCCAGACCAGGCCGTTGAAGAAGTCGTGCAGGTTGTCGCGCGTGGGCACCCGGCGGGTGTCCCAGATGTACTGCTCGTAGGCCGTGCCGTCCGGCAGCTCGTCTTGCGGCGCAAAGCCCACAAGCATTCCCGGCGGCGCCGCGGCCTGCAACGCCCGGTGCACTGACGGATCGTGCTGCAGTTGCTGCACCACAGCCTGTCCCAGGCCGCGCCACGGCGCCAGCCAGGGGGCGCTCCAGTCGATGGCGTCGAAGGCTTCGCTTACACCAGCCGCCACGGCAGCGCTTCACCGGCACGCAGGGGCTTGAGTTCGGCTTCGCCAAACGCAAAGCTGTCGGGCGGTGTCCACGACTCGCGGCGCAGGGTGACGCTGCCGGTGTTGCGCGGCAGGCTGTAGAAGTCGGGGCCGTGGAAGCTGGCGAAACCTTCGAGCTGGTCGAGCGCACCGGCGTTGTCGAACGCCTCGGCATACATCTCGATGGCCGCGTGGGCGGTGTAGCAGCCCGCGCAGCCGGTGGCATGTTCCTTGAGGTGCGCAGGGTGCGGAGCGCTGTCGGTGCCCAGGAAGAACTTGTTGCTGCCGCTGGTGGCGGCCTGCACCAGGGCCACGCGGTGGGTTTCGCGCTTGAGCACGGGCAGGCAGTAATAGTGCGGGCGCACGCCACCGATGAAGATGGCGTTGCGGTTGTACAGCAGGTGGTGCGCGGTGATGGTGGCGGCGGTGAAGCAATCGGCACTTGCCACGTAGTCCGCCGCGTCCTTGGTGGTGATGTGCTCGAAGACGATCTTCAGCTCGGGGAAGTCGCGGCGCAGCGGGATGAGCTGCTGCTCGATGAACACGGCTTCGCGGTCGAACAGGTCGATGTCGCTGCTGGTCACCTCGCCGTGCACCAGCAGCAGCATGCCGGCTCTCTGCATGGCTTCAAGCGTCTTGTAGGTCTTGCGCAGGTCGGTCACGCCCGCGTCGCTGTTGGTGGTGGCGCCGGCGGGATAGAGCTTGCAGGCCACCACGCCTGCGGCCTTGGCGCGCGCGATCTCGTCGGCGGGCAGGTTGTCGGTGAGGTACAGCGTCATCAGCGGCTCGAACTGCACACCGGCAGGTACGGCGGCCAGGATGCGCTGTTTGTAGGCCAGGGCCTGCTCGGCCGTGGTGACCGGTGGGCGCAGGTTGGGCATGATGATCGCGCGGCCAAACTGGGCGGCGGTGTGGGGCACCACCGTGTGCAGGGGCTCGCCGTCGCGCACGTGCAGGTGCCAGTCGTCGGGGCGGATGATGGTGAGGGTGGTGGGCGCGGTGGGGGGGTGGAGTGCGGCTGTCATGGGCAGCATTGTCCCATCGGGTTATCAACTATTGTTTTGATAGCTGCTAGCGCTTATCCAATAAGCGCTAGCAGCCAAAAACACTCAAAATTCAGAGCAACACCGCGTCATTCGGCGGTGATGCCTGCCTTGCGCACCACGTCGCCAAACTTCACCAGGCGCTCTGCCATCATCTTTTCAAACGCGGCGGGCGGCATCTCTTCGGGCACGATCACGCCGCGCTCCTTGAGGTTCGTCACCATGGCGGGCGATGTGGCAACTTGGCGCACGGCTTTGTACAGCGTCTGCACCACCGCTTCAGGCGTGCCCGCGGGCGCGGCCAAGCCCGTCCATGAGGTGAGGTTCAGCTCGGGGTGACCGACCTCGGCCATGGTGGGCACATCGGGCAGCTGGGGCAGGCGCTGGTCGGCCGCTACGGCCAGGGCGCGCACCTTGCCCGCCTGGATGTGCGGCAGCATGATGACCAGGTTGTCGAGGATGAACTGCACCTCGTTGCCCACGACGCCCGTGATCAGCGGCGTGCCCCCACGGTAGGGAATGTGCGTGGTGAACACGCCCGTGGAGACCTTGAGCATTTCCACGTTGAGCTGGCCCATGCTGCCCACGCCACCGCTGCCATAGTTGAGCTTGCCGGGGTTCTTCTTGGCGTAGTCTATGAACTCCTTGAAGGTCTTGAAAGGCAGGCTGCTGTGCACCACCAGGGCGTTGGGCTGGCGGCCCAGGATGGCGATGTTTTCAAAATCCTTGACCGGGTCGTAGCCAATCTTGGGCTGGGTGAGCGGGTTGGCCAGGTGGCTGCTTTGCGACGACACCACCAGGGTGTAGCCGTCGGCCTTGGAGCGCGCCACATACTGCGCGCCCACCGAGCCACCCGCGCCGGCGCGGTTTTCCACCACGATGGGCACGCCCAGCACGCGCGACAGCGGCTCGGAATACTGGCGCGCCATGATGTCCACCGACCCACCGGGCGGGAACGGCACCACCAGCGTGATCGGGCGCGAAGGGAACTTATCTTGTGCCATGGAGGGCAGCGCGGCAAGACCGGCAAGGCCCAGTCCGGTAGTCAGAAGGTGGCGGCGGGAAGGTGTGGTGTTCATGGCGGTCAAAGAACTCAAGAAACAGGTTGAAAAGATACGGAAAGAATCAAGGGTGTGACAGCACGGCCAGCGCCACGGCCTGCGCGCGCGGGACAAAGGTGGACAGCTCGCAGTACTCGCGTTCGGTGTGTGCATGTCCGCCCACCGGGCCCGTGGCACACAGCGTGGGCACGCCCACCGATGCGGTCAGGCCGCTGTCGGCCGCGCCGCCGGTGAATTCGCCTTGCACCTCAAAGCCCAGCGCGCTTGCGCCTTGCTGGTACAGCGCCAGCAAGTCGTCCGGGGTGGGCTTCATGGGCATCGTGCGGCGCGCGGCGATGACGCGGCCCTGGGTGCGGGGCAAGGATTCTTCTTCGACGATGGCGCGCACGCGCTCCAGCAGCTCGTCGGGGTTGGTGTCGGCAGTAAAGCGCAGGTCCACCTCGGCGCGTGCGTGTGGGGCGACCATGTTGGGCACGATGCCGCCCTGCACCACGCCCACGTTGCAGGTGACGCCCGTGGCCGGGTCGGTCAGCGCATGCAGCGCCAGGGTCTTGCGGGCCAGGGCTTCGATGGCGCTGGCGCCAGCGGCGTGGTTGATGCCTGCATGCGCGGCCACGCCCTGCACCTCGAATTCCACCACCATCGAGCCCTTGCGGCTGGTGACCACGTTGCCGCTCACGCGGCCGGGCTCGGCGTTGAACACGGCACGCGCCCCCCGCACGCGGGCCATGATGAGGTCACGCGTGGCGGGCGAACCGATCTCTTCATCGCACGAGAAGAACAGGTGCAGCGGCGCCTGCAGGCCGCCACAGCGCGCAAAGGCCTCGGCCACAAACACGTTGAGCACCAGACCGGACTTCATGTCGGCCACGCCGGGGCCGTAGGCGCGCCCCGCTTCTTCGCGGTAGGGGCGCTTGGCCACGGTGCCATCTGGAAACACCGTGTCCATGTGCCCCATGAGGATGATGGGTGCTCCACCGGCTGCAGCGCCCTCTGCCGGGTTGACCTGCGCATGCAGCAGCACGCCATAGCCGGGCACGGGCTCAAACTGCACCGGCACACCGGCAGCCTGCAGGCGCTCGGCCAGGGCATGGGCCACGGCCGTCACGCCCGCCTCATTGCGGCTGCCGCTCTCGATATTGACCACTTTTTGCAACAGGTCTTGCATGGACTGCTGCTGTCGGGCCAGCCAGTCCAGGACCTGCGCACGCACCGGCAGCTGGCTTTCGTTGGGGGTATTGAGCATCGTTGTCCTTGGGCAAGCCCCAGGTAGGGGCAAAATTTGGGCCGCAGTGTTGCACGCAACCCGAAGTTCTGCAACGTATTTTGCACGAATGAGAATTTTATGAAATCATCATTGCACGAATCCGGCGCCATGCTGACCGAGCGGCTGGCCCGCCAGGACGCCGACCTGACCGCCAGCGAACGCGCGCTGGCCGTGGCCCTGGGGCGTGACTACCCCCACGCCCTGCTGGAATCGGCCACCGCCCTGGCAGCACGCACGGGCACCAGCGCATCGACCGTGGTGCGGCTGTTTGCCAAGCTGGGCTACGGCAGCTATGCCGAGGCACAGCGCGAGGCGCGGGCCGAGGTCACCGCCCTGCTCCAAACGGCGGGGCAGCGCGCGCCGGTCACCATCGGCAACCGGCGCAGCCTGCAGCAGTGTGTGGACGACGCGCTGCTGCACGACCAGCACAACCTCACCACCACGCGCGACGGACTGGACATGGCAGCCTTCGAGGCCATGGTGGCGCGCATTGCACAGGGCAAGGGACGCATCTTTGTGCTGGCGCAGATCAACAGCGCACCGGTGGCCGCCTGGCTGGCGCTGCACCTGAACATGTGCCGCCCCGGCGTGCACGAACTGGGGGCTGGCGCGGTGGACGCCACCGACCAGCTGCTGTGGATCCAGCCCGAGGACGCCTTGCTGGTCTTCAGCATCCGCCGCTACGCCAGCGGGCCGGTGAAAGTGGCGCAGCGCTTTCGCGACGCGGGGGCCCAGGTGCTGGCCATCACCGACAGCGCCGCAGCGCCATTGGCCGCGCTGTCCCACCACCGGCTGCAGGTGCGCACGTCCAACGCATCGCCGTTCGACTCGTACACCGCCGCGTTCTTCCTGTGCAACGCGCTGGTCTCGGCTGTGGCCCAGCTGCGGCACAAGGCGGTGTCAGAAGCACTGAAGCGGCGCGACGATCTGTGGACGGATTTCGAGTCGCAACTCATCGTGGAAAGCCCCTCGCCAGCCGGTCGGCGGAGCAAGCGCTAGCCTGCGCGCAGCAGACGTTCAGCCCTGGGTGGCCCCATGAAAAAAGCGCTCCGGAGAGCGCTTTTTTGTAGCCCCAAACCCCTGCGGCACGGGCGTGCAAGCACCGTTCAGTGCTGCAGGATCTTGTTGAGGAAGTCCTTGGTACGCGGCTGGCGTGCGTCGGGGTTGTTGAAGAAGTCGTCCTTGGAGCAGTCTTCCAGGATCTTGCCGCCCACGTCCATGAAGATCACGCGGTTGCTCACCTTGCGGGCAAAGCCCATTTCGTGGGTCACGCACATCATGGTCATGCCTTCGTTGGCCAGGCCCACCATCACGTCCAGCACTTCACCGACCATTTCGGGGTCGAGCGCGGACGTGGGTTCGTCGAACAGCATCACGATGGGGTCCATCGACAGCGCACGGGCAATGGCCACGCGCTGCTGCTGGCCGCCAGAGAGCTGCCCAGGGAACTTGTCCTTGTGCGCCATCAGGCCCACGCGTTCGAGCATCTTCAGGCCGCGCTTCTTGGCGTCGTCCGCACTGCGGCCCAGCACCTTGATCTGCGCAATGGTCAGGTTGTCCGTCACCGACAGGTGCGGGAACAACTCGAAATGCTGGAACACCATGCCTACGCGGCTGCGCAGCTTGGGCAGGTCGGTCTTGGGGTCGTGCAGTGCAATTCCGTCCACTGTGATCTCGCCCTTCTGGAAGGGTTCGAGCGCGTTGATGGTCTTGATCAGCGTGGACTTGCCTGAGCCCGAGGGGCCGCACACCACCACCACTTCACCCTTTTGGATGGTGGCCGTGCATTCGTTGAGCACCTGCACCGGGCCATACCACTTGGATACGTTTTTGAGTTCGATCATTTCTTTTTCCTCAATCCAATCTCTTTTGCACCAGCATCGATCAGCGGATGATCGCGATCTTCTGGTGCAGGCGCTTGACCGCCCAGGACAGCGCGTAGCACATGATGAAGTACAGAACCGCAGCGGCCAGGTATGCCTCGATCGGACGACCAAAGTTCTTGCCCGCCACTTCAAAGCCCTTGAGCATGTCGTAGGCACCGATGGCGTAGACCAGCGACGTGTCCTGGAACAGGATGATGGTCTGCGTGAGCAGCACCGGCAGCATGTTGCGGAACGCCTGGGGCAGCACCACCAGCTTCATGTTCTGGCCGTACGTCATGCCCAGCGCCTGGCCGGCATACACCTGGCCGCGTGGGATGGACTGGATGCCAGCGCGCATGATTTCGCTGAAGTAGGCCGCTTCAAAGGCGATGAAGGTAATGATCGCCGACACTTCCGCGCCAATGGGGCGGCCGATGATGGCTGGCACCAGCAGGAAGAACCACAGGATCACCATCACCAGCGGAATGGATCGCATGCCGTTGACGTAGATGGTCGCAGGAACATCCAGCCACTTCTTGCCCGACAGGCGCATGAGCGCCAGCACCGTGCCGAAGATCACGCCTCCGATGGTGGCGATGAGCGTGAGCAGCAGGCTGAAATACAGCCCTTTGAGCACGAAGTTGGAGATCAGCTCCCAGTTGTAGAAGGAGAAATCGATATTCATATCAATGCCCCCCTCCGGCCGCGCCGCTCACGACCATGCCAGGGATGCGTGCGCGTTTTTCGATGAAGGCCATGATGCGGTTGATGGCAAAAGCCGAGATGATGTACAGCGTCGTCACCGCCAGGTAGACCTCGATGCCGCGCGAGGTCTCTTCCTGCGCCTGCATGGCAAACATCGTGAGTTCAGCCACCGACACGGCAAACGCCACGGACGAGTTCTTGAAGATGTTCATCGTCTCGCTGGTCAGCGGCGGGATGATGATGCGAAACGCCATGGGCAGAAGCACATAGCGGTAGGTCTGGAACGTGGTGAAGCCTACGGCCAGACCTGCGTACCGCTGGCCGCGTGGCAACGCCTGGATGCCGGAGCGCACCTGCTCGGCAATACGTGCCGACGTGAAGAAGCCCAGTGCCAGCACCACCAGCGCAAAGCCAGGAACGCCCCTGAGCACCGGAAACAGGCTGGGTAGCACGTGGTACCACAGGAAAATCTGCACCAGCAACGGAATGTTGCGAAACAGCTCGACCCAGGCATTGCCCAAGCGCACGATCATGGGCCGGTCCTGCAAGGTACGCAGCGTCCCGATCAAGGAACCCAACACAAGCGCCAGCACCAAGGCCAGCACCGAAACAGACACCGTCCAACCCCAGGCCGACAGCATCCAGTCCAGGTAGGTGATATCGCCGCCCTTGCCAAAGCAGCTTTGCACGACTTCCCTGTCCATGGTGTCCTGGCAGAACACCTGCCAATCCCAACTCATAGGAGCACCCCTTAAATTCTTGGTATTGCGTTGGGCGCAACCCTTTGCGAGCCCAACAAAAAAGCCCCTTCAAACCGGTTGGCCGAAGGGGCACAAGCGTTCAGAAAATTACTTCTTTGCGTAGTCTTCCATGGGCTTGTCATTGGGCGATGCCCATGCTGCCTTGGTTGCGTCGGACATCGGCAGACCAATCTTGGTGTTGGTCGGTGGCACGGGTTGCATGAACCACTTGTCGTACAGCTTGGCCAGCGAACCGTCTGCAATCTGGCGCTTGATGGAGTCGTCCACGGCCTTCTTGAAGGCTGGATCGTCCTTGCGCAGCATGCAGGCGATAGGCTCCACGCTCAGAACTTCACCGACGATCTTGTAGTCGGCAGGGTTCTTGGACTTGGAGATGTTGGCAGCCAGGATGGAGCCGTCCATCACAAACGCATCGGCGCGGCCGGTTTCCAGCATCAAGAAGCTGTCAGCGTGGTCTTTGCCAAAGACTTCCTTGAAGTCGATGCCGCCAGCACGCTCATGCTTGCGCAGGGTTTGCACCGAAGTGGTGCCCGTGGTGGTGGCGATGGTCTTGCCGTTCAGGTCCTTGATGGACGTGATGCCCGAGTTGGCCTTGACAACAGTGCGCACTTCTTCCACGTAGGTGGTCACGGCAAAGGCAACGTCCTTTTGGCGGGCGGCATTGTTGGTGGTGGAGCCGCACTCCAGATCCACGGTGCCATTGGTCACCAGGGGAATACGGTTTTGCGAGGTGACGGGCTGGTACTTGATATCCAGCTTGGGCAGGCCCAGTTGCTTCTGGATGTCGGCCAGGACGATTTCGCCCATTTCAGTATGGAAGCCCACAAACTTGCCGTTACCCAGGGTGTAGGAAAGACCGGAAGATTCGCGAACGCCCAGCGTCACGCTACCCGAGGCCTTGATCTTGGCCAGGGTATCGGTGGCTTGAGCGAAAGCGCTACCTGCAGCCAGGGCGGTCACGGCAACCGCGAGCAAATGCTTCTTCATTGGTATCTCCTTGTGTGTGAAGCTAAAAACGGGGGGATTCTAGAGATTCGCCCACGCCGGCAGTGCCGGCAGGTCGCATTCTCCAAAAACAGAAACCTCGACCGGGATATTAGTCAGAACGGAACCTGGTCGGTGGGGTATTTCCAGAAGTCGCGCAACAAGTAGCTGACCGGGAGGTTCAGCACCGTGTTGTTGGGAGGGATGGGTTTGTTAAACCACTTGTCATAAATGGGGTAGATGTCCCGGCTGGTGATCAGGCGGCGCATCTCTTCATCAATGAGCTTTTTGAACTCGGGGTCGTTCTTGGGCAGCATGATGGCCAGTGGCTCGGTGGTCATGAAGCGGCCCACCACCTTGAGCGCCTTGGGGTCAGGCCGCCCGGCGGCCAGGCCATACAACAGCACGTCGTCCATCACAAAAGCATCGGCCTCGCCCTTCTCGACCATCTCGACCGCCTTGGCGTGGTCCGGCGCCTCAACAATGGTGATCCCCATCAAGCGCTCGCGGTTGGCCTGATCGGCGGCCTTGAGCGGTGTCGTGCCCTTGGTGGACACCAGCTTCTTGCCATTGAGGTCTTCCACACGGTCGATGGGGCTGGAGGTCTTCACCAGCAGCCGCGCACCGGTGATGAAATGGGGGATGGTGAACGCAACCTTCTGGCGCCGCTCGGCGTTGTTGGTGGTAGAGCCACACTCCATGTCGGCTTTGCCCTGCTCGATCATGGCGATACGGTTGGCCGGCGTGACCGCTACAAGCTCAACCTCCATGTCCTTCTTGCCGGTTTTCTTGCGCACCACCTCGGCCAGGCGCAGGCACAGGTCCATGGCATAACCCACCGGCTTGCCGGACTGGGTGTCGATGTACGAAAAAGGCACCGACGATTCACGGTACGCAATCACCAGCTTGCCGCCGGCACCGATACGCTCCAGCACCGAGGCCTGCGCAGAGGCCGCGAAAGCGCAGCTTGCAGCGGCAAGGCCCCAGGCAATTCCCCAATGCTGAACTTTCATACGGCGTCTCGGTGAGTGGATGGATCGGATTCGCAATGTTCGTGCCACCGTGGGGACTAAGAATCTGCTCTTAGACGGCACACGCTGCGGCAGCCGACCCAGCGATGGCGCCGACTGTACGTGTCGTTACCGTGAAATTCCAATGCCGTTTGCGCGCGCAACTATGCAAAGTGTTTATATCCGTATTTACCCTTAGCATGACCCGGCCTGCGCTTGAAGGTACATCCACAGCGCCTGTGCCGTGCCTTTGGGAGCCTCTTTGCCCGCTGGTTTTTCGCGGTAGGCGCGCACATCCATGGTCATCTGCAGGCCTTCGCTATCGACCGGTGCTGCACTGACCAGGCGGCGCGAACGCAATTCTTTCTTCACGGCGCTGTGCGGCAGAAAGGCCACGCCATGGCCTTCGAGCGCCATGGCCTTGAGGCCCTCGGCCATGTCGGTTTCGTACACGCGCTCCAGATGGATGGGCGTGCCGGATTCCTTCAGGATCAGTTCGGTCACGCGTCCCAGATAGGCGCCCGGGGCGTAGCCCAGGTAGGGCAGTGGCTGCCCGGCCCGGCCCGGCAGGCGGTGCACGGGTTGTCCGTCGGCGTCGGCCTTGCTGTAGGGGGAGATCACTTCCTGCCCCAGGCTCACCATCTCGTAACGGTCGGCATCCAGCTGGAAGGGCTGCGAAGGATGGTGGTAGGCAATCAGCAGATCGCACCCGCCCTCCACCAGGCGCATCACGGCGTCGTGCACGTTCAACGCAATCAGCCGGCTTTTGAACGGCCCAAACTTGTCGTGCAAGCTCGACACCCAGGCCGGGAAAAACGTGAACGCCAGCGTGTGCGGCACGGCAAACTCGATCATGTCCTTGCCCGCGCTGGTGTGCGCCCGCAGCATGGCACGCGTGTTCTGCAGCGCCTGCAGCACTTCCAGAGACTGGTCGTACAGTGTCTTGCCAGCCGGAGTGAGTCGGGTGGGGTAAGAGCTGCGGTCCACCAGATCGGTGCCAGCCCAGGCTTCCAGCGCCTGGATGCGCCGCGAGAACGCGGGCTGCGTCACATGCCGCAGCTGCGCTGACCGGCTGAAGCTGCGGGTTTCCGCAAGACTGACGAAATCTTCAAGCCACTTGGTTTCCATCGACGCATTATCCGCGCGGGCGCTGCAACGTGCTGGCACCGGGCATCAGGGTTTCCACAGGCCCGCGCGCCTGCAGCCCTCGGCTCCATGCGCGTCTCCCGGCTGCGCTGGCCCCCCGCACCAATGCTGTGCATGCATAGCGAGCGACGCATAATACCCAGCGCGTCTACCCCGCTTCTCCCTCGGTCAACGCCCCAGGTGCACAACGCCGCCGGGCAGCAAGATCGGCATTTGCCCCGTGTTCTTCTGACTCCCCGCGTTCATGTCCACCTCCACTCCCGATGGGCAGCCCTCTGCGCCCATAGTGCCTGCAGCGCCCGCTGCCGCTGACGAACCCCGCTCCCTGCGCCTGGAAGACTGGCTCATCGTCCTGACCATGGCCGCCCTGGCGCTCATCACCTTTGTGAACGTGGTGTTGCGCTATTTCACCGATGCATCCTTCGCCTGGACCGAAGAAATATCGGTGTTCCTGATGATCGTGCTGGCCATGGTCGGCGGCTCCGCCGCCGTGGCGCGCCAGTTGCACATACGCATCGAGTTCTTTGCCGATGGCGGCTCCGAGCACCGGCGTCGGGTGCTGGCGCAGTTTGGTGCTCTCATGGTGGCGCTGTTGTTTGGGCTGATCACGGTGCTGAGCATCCGCGTGGTGTGGGACGACTACCGGTTTGAAGAGACATCGCCCGGCATCGGTGTGCCGCAGTGGTGGTACACCGTCTGGCTGCCCGTGCTGTGCGCGCTGACCACAGCCCGGGCACTGCAACTGTTTGCCCGCCTGCGGCGTGCATCGGCCGCATCGACCGCACCGAAGGCCCGCCCGTGATCGCTACCCTGCTGTTTGTCGCCTTCCTGGGCATGATGTTTCTGGGCGTTCCGATTGGTGCGGCCCTGGGTCTGGCGGGCGCCACGGCCATTGCCGTGGCCAATGCCGAGACCCCCTGGTTCGGCCTGCTGGCCGTGCCGCAGAACTTTTACGCAGGCCTGGGCAAATACCCGCTGCTGGCCATCCCGATGTTTGTGCTGGTGGGCTCGATCTTCGACCGCTCAGGCGTGGCGCTGCGGCTGGTGAACTTTGCGGTGTCCATCGTGGGCCGAGGGCCCGGAATGCTGCCGCTGGTGGCGATTGCCGTGGCCATGTTCCTGGGCGGCATCTCCGGCTCGGGCCCTGCTACCGCAGCGGCGGTGGGTGGCGTCATGATCGCCGCCATGGCGCGCGCCGGGTATCCCGCTGCCTACTCGGCGAGTGTGGTGGCGGGCGCAGCAGCCACCGACATCCTCATCCCGCCCTCGGTGGCGTTCATCGTGTATTCGGTGCTGGTGCCGGGCGCCTCGGTGCCCGCCTTGTTTGCCGCAGGCATGTTCCCAGGCATCCTGGCGGGCATTGCGCTGATCGTGCCCGCCGTGTGGCTGGCACGGCGCCACAAGATGGGTGGCGCTGAAGCCGACATGCCCCGCCCGCCGTTCTGGCGCAGCCTGCGCGAGGCGGCGTGGGGGCTGGCCGCGCCGGTGGTGATTCTGGGCGGCATGCGCGCCGGCTGGTTCACTCCCACCGAGGCTGCCGTGGTGGCCGTGTTCTACGGCCTGTTTGTGGGCATGTGCATTCACCGCACGATCCGTGTGCGCGACCTGTTCACCATCCTGCGCGAAGCCGGTGAACTGTCGGCCGTGATCCTCGTGGTGGTATCGCTGGCTGGCATCTTTGCGTTCTCGCTGTCCACCCTGGGAGTGATCGACCCCATCACCCGCACCATCGTGCAGTCGGGGCTGAGCGAGCAGGGTGTGCTCGGCGCGCTGATCGTCATGCTGCTGATCGCAGGCATGTTCCTCGACGGCATCTCCATCTTCCTGATCTTTGTGCCCCTGCTCATGCCCATCATGCAGCACTACCAGTGGGACGTGGTGTGGTTCGGCGTGGTGCTGACCCTCACGGTGGCCATCGGCCAGTTCACCCCGCCCATGGCCGTGAACCTGATGGTGTCCAGCAAGATTGCCGGTGTACGCATGGAGCAGACCACCCGCTGGGTCGTCTGGCTGGTGCTGGCCATGACGCTGGCGATGCTGCTGGTCGTCGTGTTTCCGCAGATTGCGCTCTGGCTGCCCCAGCGGCTGGGCTACTGATTTTTCCTCACCCATTCACCATCCAATAAGGAGACAACCGATGAAACTGCGCACCTTCCTCACCTCTGCCGTGGCCGCTGCAGCCGCCCTGGCCTTCACCGCACCTGCCGCCATCGCACAAACTGCGTACAAGAGCGAATACCGCATGTCGCTGGTGCTGGGCCCCGCGTTCCCCTGGGGCAAGGGCGGCGAGCTGTGGGCCAACAAGGTCCGCGAGCGCACCAATGGCCGCATCAACATCAAGCTCTACCCCGGCGTGTCGCTGATCCAGGGCGACCAGACGCGTGAATTCAGCGCGCTGCGCCAGGGCGTGATCGACATGGCCGTGGGCTCCACCATCAACTGGTCGCCCCAGGTCAAGCAACTCAACCTGTTCTCGCTGCCCTTCCTGTTCCCCGACTACGCAGCCGTGGACGCTGTGACGCAGGGCGACGTGGGCAAGAGCATCTTCGCCACGCTGGACAAGGCCGGTGTGATGCCACTGGCCTGGGGCGAAAACGGCTACCGCGAAATCTCCAACTCCAAGAAGGCGATCAAGACCCCTGAAGACCTCAAGGGCCTGAAGATCCGCGTGGTGGGCTCGCCGCTGTTCCTCGACACCTTCACCGCCCTGGGCGCCAACCCCACGCAGATGAGCTGGGCCGACGCACAGCCCGCCTTTGCCAGCGGCGCGGTGGACGGACAGGAAAACCCCTTGTCCATCTTCACCGCCGCCAAGCTGCACAGCGTGGCGCAAAAGCACATCACGCTGTGGGGCTACGTGAACGATCCGCTGATCTTTGTGGTGAACAAGGAGATCTGGAACAGCTGGACCCCAGCCGACCGCGAGATCGTCAAGCAAGCCGCCATCGACGCGGGCAAGGAAGAAATCGCCCTGGCCCGCAAGGGCGTGGTCGAAGCCGACAAACCTCTGCTCAAAGACATCGCCGCACTGGGCGTGACGGTGACCCAGCTGAGCCCCGCCGAACGCACCGCCTTTGTGAAGGCCACACGCCCGGTATATGACAAGTGGAAGGGCCAGATTGGTGCCGACCTGGTCACCTCGGCCGAGAAGGCGATTGCGGCCCGCAAGCAATAAGCCAGACGCTGGTTCGCCAAAGCCCCCAACAAAAGCCCCGCTCGCGGGGCTTTTTGCTGTCGCTGGATCCTTGCAGGGCGAGAGCCGGTCGCTTCACTATTGATAGCTGTCGACGCTTACCAGTAAAGCGCCAGAGGCACTTTTCATCTAAATTTCACGACCACCCACGGCTGCACCACCAACGCACGGCGCCGGGTGTTTGACGGCGTTCTTGCGCAGCTTGTTCTCCACCGCCTGCGCCAGGTCCACACCCGCGTGGTCTGCCAGCTGCAGCAGGTACAGGAGCACATCGGCAACCTCATCGGCAATGGGCTCCGTGAGCGCCGGGTCATCACGTACCGCCAGCGACTGCTCGGGGGTCATCCACTGAAAAATCTCGGTCAGTTCTGCCGCTTCCACCATCAGCGCCATCGCCAGGTTCTTGGGGGTGTGAAACGGCTGCCAGTGCCGCTCGGCGGCAAACGCGCGCAGCCGCGCCTGCAAAGCATCGACATCCAGGGACATTGCCACAACTCCTGATTTGATAGCTGCTTGCGCTTATCCATAAAGCGCCAGAGCAATTTTTCATCCGAATTTCAGAGCGGAGACACCGGCGCCTCGCCTGCCAGATGGCGGCGAGCGTTTTCCAGGAAACGGTCCACCGAAGCCTGCACCGCTTCGGGCGACCAGCCCGCCACATGGGGTGTCAGCACCACATTGTCCAGGTCCAGCAGTTCAGCCGGGGGCGCGGGCTCGCTCTCGTACACATCCAGGCCTGCTGCCGCAATGCGGCCTTCGACCAGCGCGGCGGCCAGGGCGGCGGTATCGATCACGCTGCCGCGCGCGATGTTGACCACCACGCCGCGCGCGCCCAGGGCATTCAGCACGTCTGCGTTGACCAGGTGCTTGGTGCCCGCGCCACCGGGCGTGGCGACCACGAGGAAGTCCGACCATTCGGCCAGCGCCTTTACATCGCCAAAGTAGCGGTACGGCACATCGGTGCGCGCGCTGCGGTTGTGGTAGCCCACCTCGATCTCGAAGCCCAGCGCGCGCTGTGCGATCTTCTTGCCGATGGTGCCCAGGCCGATGATGCCCAGGCGCTTGTGCGACACGTTGGGCGGCAGCGGCAAGGCCGTGCGCCAGATGCCCGCGCGCGTGGCCTTGTCCAGCGGCAGGATGCGGCGCTGCGCGGCAATCAGCAGGCCCCAGGTGTGGTCGGCCACGCAGTCGTCATTGGTGCCCGCGCCCGTGGCCACCACAACGCCCCGCGCCTTGGCGTGGGCCACGGCGATGTTCTCGTAGCCTGCGCCCAGCGCGCAAATCAGCGTGAGCGCAGGCAACGCATCGATCTGCGCGGCTGAGAGGCCCGTGGCGCCGATGGTCAGGACCACGGTGATGCGCGCGCCATGCTCGGCAATGGCGGCTGCGGCCTGCGCAGCGTCGGGCGCGTAGACCAGCTCGAACGACTGCGCCATCTGGGCGCGATGTTCTTCGGACAGGAACATGAGGGCAAGCAGTACAGGCTTCATGGGATAGTGCAATCTCGAAAAAAGAAAACGGGACGCTACGCTTTGCATCGTGCGCTTCGCGCAGAGCGTACAAAACCGGCGCGGCCCAGGCGCGGGACGCCTAGCAAGGGCCGCCCCGCAGCGATGGCATCGTCCCCCTCAGGGGGAAGGCGCCGCAGGCGACTCAGGGGGGGCCTCCTGCTGGAGAGACCACATGCTCGCGTAGCGGCCACCCTGGGCCAGCAGTTGCGCGTGCGTGCCGCGCTCGATGATGCGGCCCGCGTCCATGACCAGGATCTCGTGCGCATCCACCACTGTGGAGAGGCGGTGCGCAATCACCAGCGTGGTCTTGTTCTGCGCCACGCCCTGCAGCTCGGCCTGGATGGCGCGTTCGTTGGCGGAGTCCAGCGCGCTGGTGGCCTCGTCAAAGATCAGGATGGGCGGGTTCTTGAGCAAGGTGCGGGCAATCGCTACGCGCTGCTTTTCACCGCCCGAGAGCTTGAGCCCGCGCTCGCCCACCATGGTGGCGTAGCCCTTGGGCGTGCTGGCAATGAAGTCGTGGATGCGCGCGGCACGGGCGGCGGCTTCGATCTCATCCTGGCTGGCACCGGTGCGGCCATAGGCGATGTTGTAGGCCACCGTGTCGTTGAACAGCACCGTGTCCTGCGGGACGATGCCAATCGCCTGGCGCACGCTCGCCTGCGTCACGCTGCGGATCTCCTGCCCCGCAATGGTGATGCGCCCCTGCTGGATGTCGTAGAAGCGAAACAGCAGCCGGGCCAGTGTGGACTTGCCCGAACCCGAAGGCCCCACGACCGCCACCGTCTTGCCCGCCGGGATCTCGAAGCTGATGCCCTGCAGGATGGGCCGGCCGCTGCTGAGGTCGCTGCCTTGACGCACGTCGTAGGAAAAGTGCACGTTCTCAAAACGCACGGTGGGCTGGCTCAGCCCCGCCAGCGGCTGGGCGCTGGGTGCGTCGGCCACTTCGCGCTCTTTGTCCATGAGCGTGAACATCTTGTCCAGGTCGGTGAGGCTCTGCTTGATCTCGCGGTAGATCACGCCCAGAAAGTTGAGCGGGATGTACAGCTGGATCATGAAGGCGTTGACCATGACGAGGTCGCCCAGCGTCATGCGGCCATCGACCACGCCCTGAGTGGCGCGCCACAGCATGGCCACCAGGCCCACGGCAATGATGAGCTGCTGGCCGGTGTTGAGCATCGATAACGTGGTCTGGCTTTTGAGGCGGGCCAGGCGCAACCGCTCCAGGCTTTCGTCGTAGCGGCGGGCCTCGAAGCCTTCGTTGTTGAAGTACTTGACCGTCTCGTAGTTCAGCAGCGAATCCACGGCCTTGGAGTGTGCTGCCGAGTCGAACTCGTTGGCCTCGCGGCGGAACTTGGTGCGCCACTCGGTCACCAGCACGGTGTAGGCGATGTACAGCACCAGCGCGGCCAGCGTGATCCAGGCAAACCAGGCATCGAACTTGACGGCCAGCACACTCAACACCAGGATCACCTCGATCAAGGTGGCAAACACGTTGAACAGCGAAAACGAAATCAGTGACTCGATGCCGCGCACACCGCGTTCGATGTCGCGCGTCATGCCGCCCGTCTGGCGCTCCAGGTGAAAGCGCAGGCTCAGCGCGTGCAGGTGCTCGAACGTCTGCAGCGCAATGGAGCGCGCTGCACCCTGCGTAGCCTTGGCAAACACCAGCTCGCGCAGCTCGGTGAACAACGAGGTGGACAGGCGCAGCGCCCCGTACGCCACCAGCAAGCCCACCGGCACCACCAGCAGCGCGGCGGGGTCACCAGGCTTGAACGCCATCGCGTCCACCAGTGTCTTGAGCAGCAGCGGCACGCTGACGTTGGCCAGCTTGGCGCCCACCATGAACACAATGGCCGCCACCACGCGCCACTTGTATTGCCACAGGTAAGGGAGGAGCCGCCTCAGCGTGACCCAGTCGGACTTGGGGGGCGCGGGCGTGCCAGGGGTGGGGGGGGCGGTTTCGCCAAGGTGGCGCATGGGGGACAATTCCGGTTGTTGTTGTTTTTACCGACCCGGCTGATGCCAAGGTGGTTTTTTTGCGGGCCAGCCGCCTTGCAAAACCCCAGGTTCCGACAAGGATTGGCTCAGCCCCAACCGAGATTGTGCCCATGTCTGCCGTTTTCAGCCCACCACCCGCCGCATTGCCCACCGACAAGGAACTGGTGCTCAAGGTCATCCCCATGCCCGCCGACACCAATGGCAATGGCGACATTTTTGGCGGCTGGGTGATGGCGCAGGTGGACTTGGCGGGCTCTGTGCTGCCCGCGCGCTACATCCAGGGCCGCATGGCCACGGTGGCCGTCAACGAATTCATCTTCAAGCAGCCCGTGCGCGTGGGCGACATCCTGTCGTTCTTCTCGTCCATCACGCGGGTGGGCAACACCTCGGTCACCGTGGAGGTGGAGGTGTATGCCGAACGGTTTACCGACCAGGGCCGGTATGTGAAGGTGACGGAGGCGCGCCTGACCTATGTGGCCATCGACGACCAGGGCAGGCCGCGCCCAGTGCCCAAGCACAACGCGCCGGGGTAAAAGCACGGAAGGTCGGTTCGCGCAGACCACGCCTGGCGGTGCGCGGACGCCTTCATGGCCCGGTCAGGCGGCCAGTGCAGTGGCCGGTTCGGTGCGCAGAGGAGCTGCCGTGCGCTGCAGAGTGCTGCTGGATGACGAGGGCGAGAACCCGGCCTCGATCTCACCCGCCAGCTGACCGCCCTCTTCCACCACCAGTTTGCCGTAGCGGATCTTGCCGTTGACCTTGCCGGTGCTGTAGATCACCAGCTTCTGGCGCACGGTGAGAGTGCCGTTGAACTCGCCATGGATCTCGGCAATGTCGATCTCGGCAGAGCCCTTGAAGGCGCCATGCTCAGCAATCTGGATCACGCGCGAATCCATGGTGGCTTCCACCGTGCCTTCGACCACGAGGGTGTCGCAATCGGTAATTTCCACGCCCTTGAGCTTGATGTTCGGGCCCACCGTGAGCTTGCTGCCCGAGCTGTCGCTGCTGCTGGCGGCCTTGGGGACAGCAGGGCTGGGCACCGGCTGTGCAGCCGCAGCACTGCTCGCCGCTGAGCTCCCCAATACGGAGCCTGAAGTGGTGCTGTTGCGGGGTTGGAACGACTCGGGTTCACGCTTGCCAAAGAAGGGGTTTTGCACGGCCATCAGATCTCCTTGAAAAGAGAGTCATCGTAGGTATCGCGCCCCGTGAAAGATGCCCTGGTTACGCAAGAACGGTAACCAAACGGTTCTCTCGTAGCATGCGCTTGCAAGGCTTGCGGGATCACACATCCTGCGAATGGCAACGCCCCGTGGCGAGGCGGCTCAGGAGCGCGCCCCAATCAAGAGACGATGTAAGCCGCAGCTCCGGCCGACATGATCTGCCCATCCGGCCCCAGAAACTCCATGCGCGTGGTTGCGACACGCGAACCCAGGCGCAGCACCTGGGCGCGCAGCTCGAAGTGGCTGCCAATGCCGGGGCGCAGGTAGTCAATGCGCAGGTCGATGGTGCCCAGCTTGGCAAAGCGGTGCAGGCGCTGCTCGGGTGCTTCATCCAGGTGTTTGGCGCCAATCGCGGCCATCACGGCCAGCCCGCCCATGGCATCGAGCCCCGCGCTGATCACGCCGCCGTGGATGCGGTTATAGGCATAGTGGCCCACCAGGTCCGGTTTCATGTCGATGCGGCCCACCACACCATCGGGTGCCAGTGACGTGATCTTCAGGCCCAGCACCTGGTTGAACACGATTTTTTCTTCAAAGATGGATTTGAGCCCGGCAATGAACTCGGGCTCAAAGGCTTGCGGGGCTGGGGTGGCGGTGGATTTGCTCATGGGTCTCCTGGGGGTCACTGCGGGATGGTGCGTGCAATCGAAACCATCCAGATGCTCCTGATTTTGTAGCTTCTTACGCTTAATAGATAAGCGCTAGAGGCTATTTTTACTTAAAACTGGCCGTGGCGCACTTGCCCTGCGGCAAACCGCGAGGCGCCGCGCAGTGCTTCGGCCAGGCATTCGCGGCCGCCCGCCTATTCCTGCAGCAAGGCTCGCCGTAACGGCAGCCCTTCGGCGGCGAGCGCGCTGGTGCGGGCTGTGCTGGCATCCACCGCGTTTTGCACATCGGGCCTGCGCCATGTCACCAGCGTGACACCACCTTGCACTTCAACCTCTGCGGATATGTGGCTCTCCTGTGGCCCGGCGTCAGAACCTGTTCACCCACCCGACGTTACTCCTATTGCGCAGGGTGCAGCACTGCGTCAATATCCGCCGCTACCCGCTCGCCCGCCCCATCAGGGTTAGCCCCGAGTGCGGTATGCACAGCGCGCGTGCACCATTATTTATACAAAGCAATCGCTTTGTATAAATATTCTGCAGGACCTGCGCAAGCGACGATGCGGCCATCCCATGCCCACGAGGCGCACACCCCGCATTTACCCGCTTTGCGTATCACTTATTCTGGAGAGCCAGTGTGCAATTTGTGCAACTGTTGATCAGCGGTGTCTCGCAGGGGTGCATCTACGGGCTGATCGCGCTCGGGTTCGTGCTTATCTACAAAGCCACGGAGACCGTGAGCTTTGCCCAGGGCGAACTCATGATGCTCGGCGCTTTCTGTGGCTTGGCGCTCATGACCGTGCTGGGCTTTCCCTTCTGGGTGGCGGTGCTCGCCAGCATCCTGGCCATGGGGCTGTTTGGCACGGTGCTGGAGCGTGCAGTGATCCGCCCCATCCTGGGCCAGCCCGCGTTTTCCATCGTCATGCTCACCATCGGCATCGGCTATGTGCTGCGCGGCCTGGTCACCATGATCCCCAACATCGGCACCGACACGCACACGCTGCCCGTGCCCTACAAGGACCAGTCCCTGCGGCTGGGTGAACTGGTGGTCAGCGCCGAGCAGCTGGTGGTGATCGGCGCCACGGGCGTGCTGTGTGTGCTGCTGTTCGCGATGTTCCGCTACAGCAAGCTGGGCATTGCTATGCAGGCCGCCTCGCAAAACCAGCTGGCGGCCTACTACATGGGCATCCCGGTGCAGCGGCTCAACGGCCTGGCCTGGGGGCTTGCCGCGGCGGTGGCGGCGGTAGCCGGGCTGCTGTTGGCGCCCATCACCTTTGTGCATGCCAACATGGGGCTGATCGGGCTCAAGGCCTTCCCCGCCGCTGTAGTGGGCGGCTTTGGCAGCCTGCCCGGGGCCATCGTGGGCGGGCTGGTGATCGGCATTGTCGAATCGCTCTCGGGCTTCTATCTGCCCGATGGGTTCAAGGACACAGCCGCGTACATCGTCGTGCTGATCATGCTGATGGTCAAACCCAACGGACTGTTCGGCGAGAAGCTGAGAAAGAAAGTCTGACCCATGCGCTTTCTCTTCAAGACCTCGTACGAGCAAGACATTCGCCTCGCCAAGCATGGCGGGCATGTGTTCTGGTACAGCCTGCTGTGCCTGGCCCTGGTCGCCGCGCCCTGGGTGGCGCCTGAATACTGGTTGGCACAGCTCACCTTTGTGCTCATCTACGCCATCGTGGGCCTGGGGCTGATGCTGCTGGCGGGCTTCACCGGCTTGTTCTCGCTGGGGCATGCAGCGTTTCTGGGCGTGGGGGCATATACGCAGGCGGTGCTCACTGGCATGGGCTGGCCGTTTGCGCTGTCGCTGGCCTGCGCGGCGGGGCTGTCGGCCGCTGTGGGCGTGGTGGTGGGACTGCCAGCACTCCGCGTCAAAGGCATCTACCTGGGCATGGCCACACTGTCCTTCGGCTTCATCGTGGAAGAGGTGTTCGCGCGGTGGGAGTCTGTGACCGGCGGCAACTCCGGCAAGCACCTGGTACCGCCACAAATCGCGGGCTACTCGTTCGAGACCACAGAGTCGTTCTACTTTCTGTGCCTTGTGATTGCGGTGGTCAGCACGCTGGCCATCCTGAACCTGCTGCGCTCGCCCACGGGCCGCGCGTTTGTCGCCATCCGTGATTCAGAGATCTCCGCGCAGAGCATGGGCATCCACCTGGCCCGCTACAAGACGCTGTCGTTCTCCATATCGGCTGCACTTGCAGGCATCGGCGGTGCGTTGTACGCGCACAAGCTGCAGTTCATCTCGCCGGACCAGTTCAACATCCTGCAGTCCATCGACCTGCTGCTCATGATCGTGATCGGCGGGCTGGGATCGGTGCATGGAGCGTTCCTGGGCGCCATCTTCCTCATCACCATGCCGCAGATGATTTCGCTCAGCAAGGACTGGCTGCCCGCCGCCATCGGCCAGGCACCGGGCCTGCAGGCTGTGGTGTACGGCGCGGTGCTGATCGCCTTTGTGCTGTTCGAACCCATGGGCCTGTATGGCCGCTGGCTCAAGGTACGCACCTGGCTGCAGATGTTCCCGTTCTACCGCAAGGGCCTGTTCAAGCGGCAGAAGTCGTTCCAGAAATCAGATCGATTGAAATGAAGCACCCCCTGAGTCGCTTCGCGCCTTCCCCCTCTCTCGATTCGCTGCGCGATTCGGGAGGGGCACGCCCCCAGCGCGGCGGGGCGGCCCTTGCGCGGGGGCACTGGCCTCGGTCACGCCAGTCGCAACGGCTGCGGACGGCATTCAGCACACTGGACCTGTGAAATGACCCCAATTGCTGTACCCATGACTGACGAAATCCTGCTCAGCGCCCAGAACCTCAGTGTGCGCTTTGGCGGCGTGCTCGCGGTCAACAACGTGAGCTTTGACGTGCGCCGTGGCGAGGTGTTTACCCTCATCGGCCCCAACGGCGCGGGCAAGACGACGGTGTTCAACCTCATCAGCCGCATCTATACGCCCACCACCGGCACCATCGCCTATGCGGGCCCGGGCGGGGCCCTGCTGCCACTGACCGACCAGCCGCCGCACAAGGTGGCAGGCCTGGGCATTGCACGCACCTTCCAGAACATCGAACTCTTCGAGCACGCGAGTGTGCTGCACAACCTGCTGATCGGCCGCCACACCCGACAACACAGCAGCCTGTGGGCCGAGATGTTCTTCACGCGCAAGGTGCGTGAAGGGGAAATTCAGGCCCGGGAGAAGGCCGAGCAGGTCATCGACTTTCTCGACCTGCAGCACTACCGCGACACCATGGTGGCCGGCCTGCCCTACGGCGTGCGCAAGGTGGTGGAGCTGGCACGTGCGCTGTGCACTGAGCCGCAGTTGCTGCTGCTCGACGAGCCCTCGTCGGGCCTGAACGTGGAGGAGACGGACGACATGGCCTTCTGGATCCAGGACATCCAGCACGAGCTGGGCATCACCGTGCTGATGGTGGAGCACGACATGTCGCTGGTCTCCAAGGTGTCCGACCGCGTGCTGGCCATGAACCAGGGCGAGGTGGTGGCAATGGGCACGCCGCGCGAGGTGCAATCGCACCCCGGCGTGATCGAGGCGTACCTGGGCACCATCGACGACGTGAGCAACCTGCGGCGTCCGGCGGGTTCAAAAATGGGGGTTCGGGCATGAACGCCGTACTTGCCGCCGTCAACACATCCGCAGCAGCAGCTGCTGCTGACCAACCCTTGCTGCGCCTGCAGAACGTGGAGAGTGCCTACGGCCCCATCAAGGCCATCCGCGGCGTGAGCCTGCAGGTGCGGCGCGGCGAGATCGCCGCCGTGCTGGGCAGCAACGGCGCGGGCAAGACCACCATCCTGAAGACCATCAGCGGCATCATCGACCCGCGCAAGGGCTCCATCGAATTCCAGGGCGCCGACATCACCGCCAACGACCCAGCCGCCATCGTGCGCCGGGGCCTCATGCATGTGCCCGAGGGGCGCGAGGTGTTTGCGCTGCTCTCGGTGCGCGACAACCTGCTCATGGGCGCCTACACGCGCAGCGATGCCGACGCCGTGGCTCGGGATATCGAAACGGTGTATGGCTACTTCCCCATCCTGAAGGAGCGCGCCGCGCAGGACGCGGGCCTGCTGTCGGGAGGGCAGCAGCAGATGCTCGCGATCTCGCGTGCGCTCATGGCCAACCCCGAACTCATCCTGCTCGACGAGCCCAGCCTGGGCCTGTCCCCCAAGCTCACCAAGGAGATCTTCGAGATCGTGGTGCGCATCAACCGTGAGCGCGGCACCACCATCCTGCTGGTCGAGCAGAACGCCAACATGGCGCTCAACGCATCGGACTACGGCTATGTGCTGGAGAACGGCCGCATCGTGATGGAAGACAGCTGCGAGCGCCTGCGCGAGAAGGACGACATCAAGGAGTTCTACCTTGGGATGAAAGATGTCGGCGTGCGCGGAGAGCGGCGCTGGAAGAAAAAGAAGACCTGGAGATAAGCGCAAATGTCTAACCTCTGGGACCTAGATCACATCCAGCCCGCAGGCACCGACGTGCTCGCAGGCGACACCATCGCCGCCATGTTCTGGAACGCCGTGGCCGAGCGCGGCCCGCGCGTGTGGATGCGGCAAAAAGAGCTGGGCATCTGGAAGAGCTGGACGTGGGACCAGACGGCCCAAGCCGTGCGCGAGATCGCGGGCGGGTTGATGTCGCTGGGTTTTGCGCCGGGCGAATGCGCCTCCATCCTGTCCAACACCAACATAGAATGGGTGCTGGCCGATCTTGCTGTGCTCAGCTGTGGCGGCGTGTCCAACGGCATCTACCCCACTGATGCGGCGGCGCAGGTGCACTACCTGAGCGAAGACTCTCGCACCACCGTGCTGTTTGTGGAAGACGATGAACAACTCGACAAAGCCCTGGAAGTGCGCAGCAGCCTGCCCCTGCTGCGCAAGGTGGTGGTGTTCGACATGGAAGGCCTGCGCAGCCTGAACGACCCCGATGTGCTGAGCCTTGCGGGCCTGCGCGAGCTGGGCAGGGCCTGGAATACACAACACCCCGACGCGCTGATGCAGCGCGTCAAGGCCTGCCGACCCGAAGACTTGGCCATTCTGGTGTACACCTCGGGCACCACCGGCAAGCCCAAGGGCGCCATGCACACACACGCCGCGCTCACCTACACCGTGCGCGGCTACAACACGCTGATCTCGCGCAGCGAGGCGGACGAGACCATGTGTTTCCTGCCTCTGTGCCACATTGCCGAACGCATGGGCGGCGAATACTTCTCGCTCTACACCGGCGCGCGCCTGAACTTTGTCGAGAACCCCGACACCGTGCCCGAGAACGTGCGAGAGATCGCGCCCACGGTGTTCACCGCCGTACCCCGGGTGTGGGAGAAGTTCTATTCGGGCGTGATGATCGCGCTCAAGGAATCCACGCGCATGCAGCAGGCGGCCTATGCCTGGTCGATTGGCGTGGGCACCCGCATCGCAGATCGGGTGCTGGCCGGACAGCCGGTGGGCGGTTTGCTGAAGGCGCAGTTCATGCTGGCGCGCTTTCTGGCGCTCAACAATGTGCGCAAGCTCATCGGCATCCACCGTGCGCGCTTTCTGGTCACAGGCGCAGCGCCCATTTCGCCCGATCTGGTGAAGTGGTACCTGGCGCTGGGTGTGCCCATGCTGGAGGTGTGGGGCATGACCGAGACCTGCGGCGCCTCCACCGGTGTGCCGGCCAGCCGCATCAAACCGGGCTCCATCGGCCCGGCGGCCAGCTACAACGAGGTGCGCATCGACCCCGCCACGGGCGAAATCCTGGTGCGTGGCCCCAATGTGTTCAAGGGCTACCTCAACCAGCCCGAGAAAACCGCCGAAACCATCGACCCCGAAGGTTGGCTGCACACGGGGGATGTGGGCCTGATCGACGCCGATGGCTACCTTCGCATCACCGACCGCATGAAGGACATCATCATCACGGCGGGCGGCAAGAACATCACGCCGAGCGAGCTGGAGAACGAACTCAAGTTCAGCCCCTACATCACCGACGCGGTGGTGATTGGCGACAAGCTGCCCTACCTCACGGTGATCATCATGATCGACCAGGAGAACGTGGAAAAGTACGCACAGGACAACGACGTGCCGTTCTCCAACTACGCCAGCCTGACCCGCACGCGCGAGGTGCAAGAGCTGATCCAGGGCGAAATCGACCGCGTGAACGCCAAGTTCGCCCGCGTGGAGCAGATCAAGAAGTTCTTCCTGCTCGACACCCAGCTCACGGCCGAGGATGAAGAGCTGACACCCACCATGAAGCTCAAGCGCAAGCTGGTGCAGCAGAAGTACGCCCCCCAGATTGAGGCGATGTACCGGTAGGTGCGCACGTCACGCAACCACAGGCCACGCCCATCAGGATAGGGAAAGTGCTGGTGCCCCACCCCGGGCATCGTTCTATAACGAGCAACCGAGTTCGATCCAACCAAAGGAGACGTGCCATGAAGTTTCATCACATTGCCGCGCTGGCCATCGTGGCCATGGCCGGAGGTGCTGCACAGGCCCAGCCCAGCCAGGGCGTGAGCAAGGACACCATCACGCTGGGTTCCATCCAGGATCTGTCCGGCCCGCTGGCGGGCTTTGGCAAGCAGGTGCGGCTGGGCATGATGCTGCGCGTGGACGAGGCCAACGAGCAAGGCGGCGTCAATGGCCGCAAGCTGGACCTGAAGGTGGAGGACTCGGGCTACGACCCCAAGAAAGCCGTGCTGGCCGCGCAGAAGCTGGTCAACCAGGACAAGATCTTCATGATGGTGGCGCACATCGGCACGGCGCAAAACCTGGCCGCCATGCCCGTGCAGTTCAGCAAGAACGTGATCAACTTCTTCCCGGTGACGGCCGCGCGGGAAATGTACGAGCCCTTCCACAAGCTCAAGTATTCGTTTGCCGCCACTTACTATGACCAGATCCGCCTGGCAGCCCCCAAGCTCATCAAGGAAAAGGGCGCCAAGAAGATCTGCACCATCTACCAGGACGATGAATTTGGCCTGGAGGTGATGCGCGGGGGCGAGGCGGCACTCAAGTCCATGGGCATGGACTTCACCGAGAAGACCTCGTACAAGCGCGGCGCCACCGACTTCTCTTCACAGGTCGCCAAGATGAAGTCGTCCGAATGCGACTTCGTGATCCTGGGCACCATCATCCGCGAGACCATCGGCACGATTGGCGAGGCGCGCAAGACGGGCTTCAACCCTACCTTCCTGGGCTCCAGCGCCGCCTACACCGACCTCATCCACAAGCTGGGCGGCAAGCCCATGGACGGGCTGTACGCCACCATGACGGTGCAACACCCCTACCTGGATGAAGCCAGCCAGCCCATCCGCTTCTGGGCCAACAAGTACAAGACCAAGTTCAACGAAGACCCCACCGTGTTCTCGGTCTACGGCTACAACGCCATCGACGCCTTCATCAAGGCGGCCCAGAAGGCAGGTCCCAACCTGAGCACCGACAGCTTCATCAAGGCCATGGACACCATGGTGATTCCGCCCGACATGTTCGGCAGCGCCGAGGGCACCTTTGGCCCACAAAAGCGCCTGGGCAGCGATCTTTCTCGCCTGTCGCAGATCACCGATGGCAAGTGGAAGGTGGTCTCCGACTACGTCAAGCCATGAGCGCCTGACCCGCCTCCTTCAAGCCGCCTTCGGGCGGCTTTTGCGTTTCAGGGGGTGCATCCGGACTCAGTCGGTGGCAGAATTTAACCAAGCAGTAACTTTGCATAAATAACCTGGTAGCCCCACCATGATCGAACGCACCCTCTTCCAGCCCGACCACCAGGCCTTTGCCGACAGCTTTCGCCGCTTCATCGACAACGAAGTGACGCCCCACCACGCCGCCTGGGAAGACCAGGGCTATGTGGCGCGCGAGGTGTGGAGCCAGGCGGGCGCCAACGGCTTTCTGTGCATGAGCCTGCCCGAGGAGTACGGCGGCGCCGGGGCCGACAAGCTGTACTCGGTGGCGCAGATGGAAGAGCTGGCGCGTGCAGGCACCACGGGCATCGGCTTTGGTCTGCACAGCGAGATCGTGGCGCCGTACATCCTGCACTACGGCACTGAAGCCCAGAAACAGAAGTACCTGCCGCAGATGGCCAGCGGCGCCTTGGTGGGCGCCATCGCCATGAGCGAGCCGGCTGCGGGCAGCGACCTGCAAGGCATCAAGACCACGGCCATCAAAAGTGCGGACGGATCACACTACGTGCTGAACGGCAGCAAGACCTTCATCACCAACGGCTGGCATGCCGACCTGGTGATCGTGGTCGCCAAGACCGACCCGGCTGCGGGCGCCAAGGGCACCAGCCTGTTATTGGTGGAACGCGGCATGCCCGGCTTTGAAAAAGGCCAGCGCCTCAAGAAGATGGGCATGAAGGCGCAGGACACGTCCGAGCTGTTCTTCAACGACGTGCAGGTGCCGGTGGGCAACCTGCTGGGCGGCCCCGCCATGGAAGGGCGCGGCTTCATCTGCCTGATGGAGCAGCTGCCCTGGG
Source organism: Acidovorax sp. LjRoot38 (assembly GCF_964252975.1). NCBI lineage: Bacteria > Pseudomonadati > Pseudomonadota > Betaproteobacteria > Burkholderiales > Comamonadaceae > Acidovorax > Acidovorax sp. LjRoot38. The sequence continues at coordinate 145,355 of NZ_CAXUPT020000005.1, forward strand.
AGCGCCTGCAGATCGCCATCACCGCCGTGGCCGCCGCCCAGGCCGCCATTGACTGGACGCTGGACTACGTCAAGCAGCGCAAAGTCTTTGGCCAGAGCGTGGCGTCATTTCAAAACACCCGCCACACCCTGGCCGAGCTTCAAACGCAGGTGCAGGTGGCCCGCGTGTTCGTGGACAAATGCTGTGAGCTGATCGTGCGCGATCAGCTCGATACCGAAACCGCCAGCATGGCCAAGTACTGGACGACCGACCTGCAGTGCAAGGTGATGGACGAATGTGTGCAGCTGTTCGGTGGCTATGGCTACATGTGGGAATACCCCATCACCCGCGCCTATGCCGACGCACGCGTCCAGCGCATTTATGGCGGCACCAACGAGATCATGAAAGAAGTGATTGCGCGGGCCATGGGCCTGGGCAAATAACGGAATGCACCGCACCGTGAATAACGCAGTGCACAACGCCCTTCACAACGTACCAGTGGGCGCCGAATGCCGCTACAGATACCAGGCGGCGCGGGCCTCTTCGGGGCTGAGCGGCGCACCGGGGCGGCGGTCGGTGACATTCAGCCAGGAGCGCACACCCTGGCTGCCGCTCAGCGCGCGCATCAGCAGCAAGCCTGCGCCAATGCCGCGTATGGCCGCCGAGCTGCGGCTGGGCGCCATGAAGGCCGCCACCGCCAGCGCGCTGGATGCGGCGAGAACCACATGGTGCTCCAGCGCAAACCCTTCGCGCGTGTCGTCGTATTCGATGGCGCTGCGAGCAATGCGCTGCAATGCAGGGGATGTATTTCGTTCCATAGCCAGAAATGTAGATAGCAACCGCCGAAAGATAGTGCAAAAACCACTGCACCCGCGTCAGAAAGCACCTTGTAGTGGCGTGAGCCAGCCCAGCTGCTTTATCGCCGCACTGCTTGAAGTTTAGAGAAACCACCGGAGACCATTCATGACCGAAGCCTATGTATTCGACGCGCTGCGCACCCCGCGCGGCAAGGGCAAGAAGGACGGCACCCTGCACGAGGTCAAGCCCATTGACCTGCTCGCAGGCCTGCTGACCGAGCTGCAAGCGCGCCACCGCTTTGACACGGCGGCGGTGGACGATGTGGTCATGGGCATCGTCTCGCCCGTGGGCGAGCAGGGCTCGGTGCTGCCCAAGGTGGCCGCGCTCAAGGCCGGGTGGGACTTTCGCTGTGCGGGCGTGCAGGTGAACCGCTTTTGCGCGTCGGGCCTCGAAGCCGTGAATATGGCCGCGCAAAAGGTGCGCAGCGGCTGGGAGGACCTGGTGGTGGCGGGTGGCGTGGAGAGCATGAGCCGCGTGCCCATTGGCTCCGACGGTGGCGCCTGGGCGCAAGACCCCGCCACCAACTCCGCCACGCTGTTCGTGCCCCAAGGCATCGGCGCCGACCTGATCGCCACGTTGGACGGCTACACCCGTGCCGACGTGGACGCCTTCGCACTCGAATCGCAGCGCCGCGCCACCGTCGCGCGTGCCGCGGGCTACTTCAAGAATTCGGTCGTGCCCGTGCGCGACTTCATCGGTCAGACCATCCTGGCGGAAGACGAATTCATCAAGCCCAAGACCACGCTGGAGGGCCTGGGCGCGCTCAAGGCATCGTTCGAGCAACTGGGTGGCATGGGCTTTGATGCCGTGGCGCTGCAGCGCTACCCGCAGGTGGAGCGTATCCACCACGTTCACCACGCGGGCAACTCGTCGGGCATTGTGGATGGCGCCGCCGCCGTGCTCATCGGCAACGAGGCCGCCGCCAAGGCCCACGGCCTGACGCCGCGCGCGCGCATTGTGGCCACGGCCCTCAGCGGGGCCGACCCCACCATCATGCTCACCGGCCCCGTGCCCGCTGCCAAAAAGGCGCTGGCCCGTGCGGGCATGACCATCGACCAGATCGACCTGTTCGAAGTGAACGAGGCCTTCGCCGCCGTGCCCATGCGCTTCATGCGCGAGCTGGGCGTACCGCACGACAAAGTCAACGTGAACGGCGGCGCCATCGCCATGGGCCACCCGCTGGGCGCCACAGGCGCCATGATCCTCGGCACCCTGATTGACGAACTGCACCGCCGGGGCCAGCGCTATGGCCTGGCCACGCTGTGCGTGGGCGGCGGCATGGGCATTGCCACCATCGTCGAGCGAATCTGATTGACTGGGAAGGAGACAACAACATGCAAACCATCCGCTACGAACTCATCCCCGCCCAGGGCACCGAAGGCCAGGTCGCCGTCATCACGTTTGACGAAACCAACTCCCCCGTCAACACCATGTGCCGCCAGTGGCAGCAAGAGCTGGGCGAGGTCACGGCCCAGGTGCTGGGCGACCGCGAACGCCTGGGCACTGCGCTCAAAGGCATCGTGCTGGCATCGGCCAAGACCAGCTTCTTTGCCGGTGCCGACCTCAAGGCCACCATGCGCCTCACACCCGCCGATGCGCCCAACGCGTTTGGCGAGATCGAGCGCATGAAGAAGCACTTTCGCACGCTCGAAACGCTGGGCATCCCCGTGGTGGCCTGCCTCAACGGCGCAGCACTGGGCGGCGGCTGGGAGGTGGCCCTGATCGCCCACTACCGCATCGCCGTGGCCGATGCCAAGATCCAGTTCGGCCTGCCCGAGGTCACGCTGGGCCTGATGCCCGGCGCCACCGGCGTGACCAAGATGACGCGCCTGCTGGGCCTGATGGGCGCACAGCCCTACATCCTGGAAGGCAAGCTCTTCAACCCCGCCGAGGCGCTGGAGCTGCAACTGGTGCACGAGCTGGTGGCCACGCGCGATCAGCTGCTGCCCGCCGCGCTGGCCCACATCGCCACCCACCCGCACGCCGTGCAACCGTGGGACGACAAGAACTACAAGATGCCCGGCGGCACGCCCGCCAACCCCAAGATTGCAGGCGCGCTGACGGTAGCGCCCGCCATGCTCAAGAAGACCACGCGCGGCCGCTACCCCGCGCCCGAGGCGGCGCTGGCCGCCATGGTCGAAGGCGCGATGGTGGACTACGACACTGCCCTGCGCATCGAAAGCCGCTACCTCGCCCGCCTGATGACCGGCCCCGTGGCGCGCAACATGATCAACACGTTCTTCTTTGACATGAACGCGATCAAGAGCGGCAAGTCGCGCCCAGGCTCAGCCCCACGCTACAAGCCACAAAAGGTCGGCATCCTGGGCGCCGGCATGATGGGCGCGGGCATCGCCTGGGCCCAGGCCAGCCGGGGCATCGCCACCGTGCTCAAGGACGTGAGCGCAGAGAAGGCCGAGGCCGGCAAGGCCTACAGCGCCAAGCTCACCCAGGCCCGCGTGGACAAGGGACGCATGACGGCCGAGGCGCAGCAGGCGCTGCTGGCCCGCATCACGCCCACCGCCAGCACGGCTGACCTGGCGGGCTGTGACCTCATCATCGAAGCGGTTTATGAAAGCCGTGACCTGAAAGCCAAAGTCACGCAAGAGGCCGAGCCGCAATTGGCACCCGGCGGCTTCTTTGCCAGCAACACCTCCACCCTGCCCATCAGCAGCCTCGCCACGGCCAGCAGCCGGCCCGAGAAGTTTGTCGGCATCCACTTCTTCAGCCCCGTGGACAAGATGAAGCTGGTGGAAATCATTCGCGGAAAACAGACGGACGACGAAACCGTGGCCCGCGCGTTCGACTACGTGCAGGCCCTGGGCAAGGTGCCCATCGTGGTCAACGACTCACGCGGTTTCTACACCAGCCGCACCTTCGGCACCTTCGTGATGGAAGGCGCCGCCATGCTGGGCGAAGGCATCCCCGCCGCTGCGATTGAAAACGCCGCCATGCAAGCTGGCCTGCCCGTGGGCCCGCTGGCCGTGCTGGACGAAACCGCGCTGACCCTGAGCGTGCACGTGCTGGACCAGACCCGCGCCGACTACGCGGCCGAAGGCAAGACCTACACCACCACACCCGGCGAGCTGCTGGTGGAGCGCATGGTCAAGGAGCTGAAGCGCCCCGGCCGCGCCGGTGGCGGCGGCTTTTACGACTACCCCGCAGGCGCCAGGAAGCACCTGTGGCCAGAGCTGAAACCTCTGTTCGAAAAGCCTGGCGTGGAATGGAGCGTGCAGGAAATCCAGGACCGCTTGCTCTACCGCCAGGCCATCGAAACCGCACGCTGCCTGGCTGAAGGGGTGCTGACCAGCGTGCATGACGCGAACATCGGGTCGATTTTTGGGATTGGGTTTCCGGCGTGGACGGGGGGGGCGATGCAGTTCGTTTATGGAACGGGTGTTGAGGCGTTCATGAAGCGTGCGGATGCACTGGCGAAGAAGTATGGGCGGGGGTTCGTTCTGGACGAAAAGGCAGTAACGGCAATCGCTCGTCATAAGTCAGCGCATTGAAGAACACCGTCCCCCACGGCGCAGTTCTGTTATCCGGAGTCCCGGGAGCTACGACAAATATCAAGTGACAGAACTACGGACTTTGATAGAGTGAAAGAACTAGCCGAGGCGCAAGCTGAACGCTAGTCGCAATAAAACAGACCAAACTGCGCAAACGGGAGGGCAAGTGCGTGGCTAAGCAAATTAGAACAATAACGATCAGTGCGCTCAATGTAGCAATGCACCGACCACATTCTCCTCAGCGCTACGTAGATCTTTTCAGAGCGGCTCATGCAGCGCGGCGTTTGTACTCACAAGGAGAAATACATGGCCTGATGCTTGGCCGCTTACAAGGACTCCGAGACGCGGTTGAGGCGAATGAATTCACTGGCGAGGTGTATCGCTTCGTCAAGGTGGACGCGAATGAGCCTTGGTTTGACACGCGCACGCGGAGACAAGCTACTCCCGAAGAGGTTGAGCAAATTGCCATACCTGAACACTTGCTCGCTCATATGCAACGAATCCAATTCGTCTTCTATCCGAGGGAGCACCAACTGTGGTTCGTGGCAAAAGACAAAAAAGACGCTCTTTCTGTTGGAGCAATGGAAAAGTTTTTCCAACCATTGTTGGAACAGACGGCGAACGAGCATCAGTTCCCGGAAATAGCCGTAACTGCTTTACCGGACGAAGATGCACTTGATGAAGTTTTTGATATACCCGGACTTCATCGGATTGAGCTCTCTTTCAAGCGTCCCAACCCCGACGATGCGGGAGATTTGGAAGCCAAGTTCGAAGAACGCTTGGCCGCGATGAATGTCCGCAGCAGGCAGGAAACTCTGGCGGCCGCCAGGGGCCAAGAATTGCAGCCCGATGACCAACTCCGCGCGGAAGCCGAAGTGGCGGCGCGAAATGGAAATGTCAAGGGGATCGGCCGCGACGACTTTGGTCGCCCCATTGAAAGAACAACAGCCCAAAAGCCGAAGCGTCTATACATGCGTGTCAATAGCGCAATTGAAACAGCATTGGATGTTCTCCGACGTGCAAAAGATGAGTGATGCATCTAGGATGCAACGGCTATGTACAGCGGCGCTCGCTCAATTTTCAAGGTTTATTGGAAGGCCTATGGTGGCCTAGGCGCTTTACTCTGCTCGCCATACTTGCATCTGGCGGCGCTCGTGCTCGCGCTGACCTGGAATACGTGGTGGGCACCTCAGTGTCCAGCAGGAGGATCGTGCGTCGCTTGGTGGGACCAAAGCCTTTCTGTGCTGCCTAACCTCCTCGGTTTTACCCTTGGTGGTTTCGCTATATTTATTGGCTTCGGCGATGAGAAATTTCGAGGCGCTTTAGCAGACCCGTCTTCCACGAACGACGATGAAGCTAGCAACCTTCCAACAATGTATGTTGAACTTTGTGCTTCGTTTGTTCACTTCATTCTGGTCCAGGCGATTGCGCTACTTATGGCGGTAATTGCCAAGTCTTGGTGGTTTTACACCCCCCTCGTAGACCCCATCCGAAACTGGCTTCCCCTCTTAAATGGACTTGCAGGATTTGCAGGCTACGGGGCCTTCTTGTACGCCCTGACTTGTGTGATTGCCGCGACTATGCACGTCTTCAGAATTGCGAACATGTACGCGCGTTTTCGAAGGTTGGTTCAAAGCATAGATCAGGAGCGTCGATAGCTTATAGATTGGGAGTTGTTCCCAAGCGTGACTATCCTTAGCTCTCCACTGACAGGAGTGGGCCCGCAGAGCCTCGAATAGGCAACCCCAACATCCCCCGCGCCTCCTGCGGCGACGCAACCTCCCGCCCCGCATTGCGCGCGTACTGCGCCAGCCGTTCAATCAGCGGCCCGTTCGAATCCGCCTTGGCCCCATCCGGCAGATAGAACGTGTCCTCCAGCCCCGTGCGCAGATGCCCGCCCAGTTCGGCCACGCGCTGGTGCACGGGCCAGATCTCGCTGCGGCCGATGACGGTGGCTTGCCAGGGGGCGTCCTTGATTTTCAGCTTGAGCAGGATGGGCAGCAGGTCCGGGTCCGCAGGCATGCCGGACTCGACGCCCATCACAAAGTTGTATTCGGGCAGGCGCTCGGTGTACATGCCGGTCTGCACATACATCTCCACGCAGCGCACGATGCCCACGTCGAAGCATTCGAACTCGGGCAGCGTGCCGGTTTCCAGCATCACGTCGATGAAGTCCTTGACCTTGGCGGGCTGGTTGTCGAACAGCATGGGCGGCCAGGCCCAGGTGCCGTTGCTGCGCACCTTCAGGTAGTTGAGCGAGCCGGCATTGCACGCGGCCATCTCGGGGCGGGTGGCGCGCAGGCAATCGAGCGGGCCCTGGTAATTGGGGCCCACCACGCCGGTGGTCTGGTTGATGATCAAACCCGGGCAGGCCTCGCGCATGGCTTGCACGCAGTCGCGCGCCACCTGCGGGTCCCAGCTGGGCAGGTGGCCTTTGCCGGGCTCCTGGTTGCGAAAGTGCACATGGACCACGGCGGCACCTGCGTCGTAGGCGCGGCGGGCTTCTTTCGCCAGTTGCTCGGGCGTGACGGGCACGTGGTGCTGGCCGGGGTCGGTCAGCACGCCGGTGATGGCGCAGGTGATGATGGCTTTGTTGCTGTGGTCGGTGCTGTGCATGGTGCCTGTCTCCTTCAAATGCCTAGCTGGCGTGCAGCCAGGTCTTTCATGATTTCTTCTGCACCGCCGCCGATCATCATGACCTTGACCTCGCGGTAGATACGCTCGCTGACGGTGCCGCGCATGTAGCCCATGCCGCCCAATATCTGCACGGCCTGGTCGGCACAGAACTGCATGGTTTGGGTGGCGTGGTTCTTGAGCAGGCACACCTGCGCCACCCACTCAGGGCCGGTGCGGCCCACGTCGGCCTGCGCGGCCACGGACTCGCACCACGCGGCGGTGGACTGGATGCGCATCTGCATGTCCACCAGCTTGTGGCGGATGACCTGGTGCTCGACCAGCGCGGCGCCAAAGGTCTTGCGCTGGCGGGCCCAGGCCAGGGCCTCGTCGTAGCAGGCTTCTGCAAAGCCCAGGGCCGATGCGGCCAGGCCAAAACGCTCGCCGTTGAAGTTGGCCATGATGATCCGAAAGCCCGCGCCCTCTTCGCCCAGCAGGTAGCGGGCGGGCACGCGCACGTTGTCAAAGCGCAGATGGGCGGTGTCGGAGCAGAGCCAGCCCATCTTGTCGAGCTTGCTGCGCGACAGGCCTGCGCTGTGGCCGGGGATGAGCAGCATCGATATGCCGCCGCTGCCCTTGCTGCCAGCGTCGCCAGTGCGCACAGCCACCGTGATCCAGTCCGCGCGCATGCCGGAGGTGATGAACACCTTTTCGCCGTTGACGATGTACTCATCCCCCTCGCGCTGCGCGGTGGTCTTGAGCTGGGCCACGTCAGACCCGCCACCGGGCTCGGTGATGGCCAGTGCGGCAATCTCCTCACCCGCCAGCACCGGTGGAATGACCTCAGCACGCACAGCATCGCTGCCATGGGCCAACACGGGCGGCAGGCCGATGTTGTGCGACAGCAGGCTGGCCAGCACACCGCCGCTGGCACCGTGGCGGCTGAGCGCGCGCCACAGCGGCAGGCGCAAGGCGTAGCTGGCAGGCGTGCCGCCGTACGGCTCGGGGTAGCCCAGGCCCAGCAGGCCCAGGTCGGCCGCGCGGCGGTACAGGCTGCGGGGGAATTCACCGGCGGCATCCCACGCGTCCACATGCGGCGCGATCTCGGTGCGGGCAAAGCGGGTGACGGTGTCGGTGAGGGCGGTGCGGTCTTCGTCGCTCACAGGGGTTGCGTCGGATGTGGCGGTCATGCGGGCGCTCCTTGCGTGGCGGGTGCAAATCGGGCCAGCACCTGGCCGGGCGACACCTGCTGGCCGGGGGCCACCAGCAGCTCGGCCACGGTGGCGGCTGCGGGGCTGGACAGGCTGTGTTCTAGCTTCATGGATTCGATGACCACCACCGTATCGCCGGCCGCCAGCGCCTGGCCTGCGGCAACGGGCAGCGCAACCACCTTTCCGTTGAAGGGGGCGCGCAACTCGGTGGCGCCACCAGCGGCGCCTGCGCGTGTGGCGGACTCCCACGATGCGTCTTCTACCCACCCGTCCACGCCGTCGGTTTGCCAGTGCCAGCGCAACGGCCCCACGGCAGCGTAATGCACACCGCGATGGGGCAGCTGCAGCGTGATGCTGGTGGGCTCAGCCCCGGCCTGCTCAACCTGCAGCCGCCCACTGCCTAGCTCGCGCACGGCGACGGAGTGCACCTGGCCCTGGTGGCGCAGGCGCAAAGGCCGGGCCATGGAACAAGGCAGATCTGACGCAGGATTTAAAGCAAAAATGGCCTCTAGCGCTGGTTGCATAAGCGCTGATAGCTCCTTTTTCAATAGCAAATCTTGCAAGCTAGCAGCGTGCTCTGCCAAGAACGGCACCAGCGCCTGCCCACTGGAAAACACCGGGTGCTGCAGGCACGCCGCCAGAAACGCGCGGTTGGTGGGCAGGCCCAACACGCGGGTGCTGTGCAGCGCACGCACCAGCGCGGCAATGGCCTCGGCCCGCGTGGGAGCGTGCACGATGAGCTTGCCCAGCATGGCGTCGTAGTGAGGCGTGACCTCTGCCCCCTCCTCCAGCGCATGGTCAAAGCGCAGCGCGCCCGGCGCAGCCCGCTCAAAGGCGGCGGCCGGTGGTGCGCTGAACTGCAGTACACGACCGGTATGGGGGCGGAAGTGCGCGTCTTCGGCGCACAGGCGCACCTCGATGGCGTGGCCTTGCAGATGCACCTGATCTTGCGTGAGCGGCAGCGGCTCACCCCGCGCCACGCGGATCTGCCACTCCACCAGGTCCAGCCCCGTGAGCGCTTCGGTCACCGGGTGCTCCACCTGCAGGCGGGTGTTCATCTCCATCAGGTAGAAATCACTGCCATTGAGAAGAAACTCCACCGTGCCCGCGCCCACATAGCCCGCAGCCTGCGCCAGCGCTACGGCGCAGGCGCCCATGCGCTCGCGCAATGCTGCGTCCACGGCTGGGCTGGGGGCCTCTTCGATGATCTTCTGGTGGCGGCGCTGTACCGAGCAATCGCGCTCGCCCAGGTGGATGCACGCGCCGTGAGCGTCGGCAAAGATTTGCACCTCCACATGGCGGGGCTGCAGCAGCGCGCGCTCGATGAGCAGGTCGCCACAGCCAAAGCCCGCCAGAGCCTCCGACCGGGCACTGTCCAGCGCGGCAGGCAACTGCGCCAGGTCGGTGACCAGGCGCATGCCGCGCCCTCCCCCACCCGCCACGGCCTTGACCATTAGGGGCGTGCCGATGCGCGCAGCCTCGGCGGCAAAGCGCTCGTCGCTCTGGTCGTCGCCCGCATAGCCGGGCAGGCAGGGCACGCCCTGCGTCTGGGCCAACGCCTTGGCCCCGGCCTTGCTGCCCAGCGCGCGGATGGCGCCGGGCGGCGGGCCGATCCACGTCAGGCCAGCATCGACCACGGCCTGGGCGAAGTCGGCGTTCTCGCTGAGGAAGCCATAGCCGGGGTGCACGGCATCGGCGCCGGTGGCACGGGCAGCGGCCAGCAGCTTGTCGGTGCGCAGGTAGGTATCCGCGCTGGCTGCGCCGCCCAGCGCGATGGCCTGGGTGGCTTCGCGCACATGCAGGGCGTTGGCATCGGGGTCGGAATAGACCACGACCGTTTCGATGCCCATGCGGCGGGCGGTGTGGATGATGCGGCGTGCGATCTCTGATCGATTGGCTATGAGGATTTTCTTCATGAGTTCGCACTCCACGGCGGCGCCTTGCGCGCAGCAAACGCTGCCAGCCCTTGCGGCGCCTCGGGGCCACGCAGCGCTTGCGCAAAGGCGAGGGCGGCGTCATCGAGCAGCGCGGGCAACGCCGTCTCGGGCTGTGCCAGCAACAAACGTTTGGTGGCGGCCACTGCCTGCGGCGCTGCGGCAGCGTGGCGTGCAATGGCGGCCTGCAAAGCGGCATTCATGTCGCCCTCCACCAGGTCATCGACCAGGCCCAAGCGCTGGGCGGCAGCGGCATCCCAGCGCTCGCCGGTCAGCAAACACCGCCGCGCAGCAGACGGGCCAAGGCGCCGCACCACAAAGGGCGCGATCTGCGCAGGCACGATGCCCAGCGTGACCTCGGGCGTGGCGAACTGCGCGCTGGTGTGGGCCAACACCTGGTCGGCGCAGCACACCAGACCAAAGCCGCCACCCATGGCCGCCCCTTCCACCGCCACGATGAGCCACTGCGGCAGCGCGCACAGGGCCTGCAGCAGCGTGCCGAATCGGCGGTTCAGCGGTACCAGCGGATCGGCTTCGCCTGCAGCCAGGGACTGGCCAATGGTCTTGGCAAAGCCGCCCAGGCTGCCACCTGCGCAGAAGTGACCTCCCGCGCCGCGCAGCACCACGCCGCGCAGGTCGGCATCTGCAGCGGCGCGCTCGCACGCGGCCAGCAGTGCGTCCACCATCGCCTCCGACAACGCATTGCGGCTGGCGGGGTCGTTGAGCGTCCAGGTTTCGACGCTGCCGCTGGGCAGCGGCACGCGGTCGATGAGCAAAGGTGTAAGGGTCATTTCAGTGATTCGTTGCACGCACGCAGCAGGCGGTATTCACTCCCTCGCCCCTTGCGGGAGAGGGCTGGGGAGAGGGGGCGCCGGACTGGGGCGCAGCGCTGGCGCATGCCCCTCTCCCCAACCCCTCTCCCGCGAGGGGAGAGGGGCCAGAAGACCGCGCGCGCTGCTCATTGCAGGGCAAACTGCTTCCCCTCATACGGGCCGCTTCGCAATGCCCATCAGCTTGGCGAGGATGCCGAGCATCACTTCATCTGCGCCTCCGCCAATCGACGCCAGCCGCCCGTCGCGGTACATGCGCGAGACCTTGTTCTCCAGCGTGAAGCCCATACCGCCCCAGAACTGCAGGCACATGTCGGGCACCTCGCGGTTCAGGCGGCCGGCCTTGAGCTTGGCCATACTGGCCAGCTCCAGCACGTCCTGCCCGTTCACGTACAGGTCGCAGGCTCGGTAGGTGAGTGCGCGCAGCGCTTCGACCTCGGTCTTGAGTTCGGCCAGCTTGAACTGCACCCACTGCTGGTCGGCCAGCGTACTGCCAAACAACTTGCGCTCCTGTGCGTAGTCGATGGTCCACTGGATGCAGTGGTTCAGCGATTCGAGCGTGCTGGCGGCGCACCACAGGCGCTCTTCCTGGAACTGCTGCATCTGGTAGATGAAGCCCTGCCCTTCGGCACCGATGCGGTAGCGCTGCGGCACGCGCACCTCGTCAAAGTAGATCAAGCCCGTGTCGCTGCTGTGCATGCCGATCTTGCGAATCTTTTGCGCCACCTCGATGCCCTTGGTGAGCTTGCCGCCCGGGCCATCCCGCATGGGCACCATCACCAGGCTCTTGTTCTTGTGCACAGGCCCTTCGCCCGTGTTCACCAGCATGCACATCCAGTCGGCCTGTAGGCTGTTGGTGATCCACATCTTCTGGCCGGTGATCACGTAGTCATCACCATCCTTGCGCGCCACACTCTTGATGCCGGACACATCGCTGCCCGCCGCAGGCTCGCTCACGCCGATGCAGCCCACCATGTCGCCCGCAATCGCAGGGGCCAGAAAGTTGCGCTTGAGCTCTTCGCTGCCGTAGCGCGCCAGCGCCGGGGTGCACATGTCGGTCTGCACGCCAATGGCCATGGGAACGCCGCCGCAGTGGATGTGGCCCAGCGCCTCGGCCATGGCCAGGCTGTACGAGTAGTCCAGCCCCTGGCCGCCGTATTCCTCGGGTTTGCACAGGCCCAGCAGGCCCAGGTTGCCCATCTTCTTGAAGACCTCGTGCGCGGGGAAGATCTCGGCCGCCTCCCACTCGTCCACATGGGGGTTGATCTCTTCGTCGATGAAGCGCTTGAGGGTTTTCTGGATCTCGCGGTGCTCGTGTGTGAACTGCATGGTGCTTGTCTCCTGCTGTTGCGTTTGTATGTTGGTGTGCCTGCAAACCTCGATCACGAAAGCTGAAATTGCCCCAGCGGCTGGGGCCGCCCGTTGAGCACCAGCTCCACCTGGTGCGCGCCGGGGTAGTGGGTCCGCGTGGTCATCTGCTGCAGCGACAGCGTCTTGCCCACCGCTACGGTGGCGCCGGGCGGTATGTCCAGCGTCTGCAGCTTGAACACCTTGGGCGCCGCGCCGCCGTGGGCCTTGACGTAGTGCACCTTCAGGTCCGCCAGCACGCGCTGGGGCTGGAGCGTGGGGTTGTGCAGTTCGACCTCGATGCGCACCTTGTCGCCAATGCGTGCGCGGGCGGGCAGCACGCGCGCGGCCCGCACATCCAGCGCCACGGCATGGCCCACGCCCAGGGCATCGAGCGCAGCGGCGTCGCCGCGTTTGATGAGAAAGCGCAGGCCGTGGCGCACCAGGGCTTCGCGCGGGGCGGGTGCGCCTTGCAGCCAGGTTCGGGCGGTGCCCACAGCGAGGTCGGGGTGGTCCTTGGCGATGTCGCCCAGGTGGTTGGCCACCGAGCGGCGCACGTACGACGATGGGTCGTCCTTGAGTGCATCGAGCAACGGCAGGGCCAGCTGAGGGGCCTTTTGGAACGCGGGCAAGCGCGGCGCCCAAGGCAGGCGGGGCCGCGTGCCTTCACTCACCAGGCGGCGCACATGGGCGTTGCCGTCGTGCGCCCAGTCACGCAGCCGCGCGAGCGTAGGGCCCTGGTGGTGCAGCAGGTAGGGGCGTATGCAGAACTCGGCGGTAAAGCGCTGGGTGAGCGCGTGCTGCGCGGCCATGGCCGCCTCGAAATGCGGCAGACCGTGTGTGCCGATGTAGATGCTGTGCGGCAGATACAAAAAGGCGCTGTAGGGGCGGTCACCCGCGTCGGGCTCACCGGCGGCATCGAGGCCCATGGGTGGGTCCATCGAATCGACCAGCACACCCAGCGCGCGCGGCACATCTTTCGGCAGGTGGGCCTGCAGTGCCTGCGCAATGCGCTGGCCGCGCGCCATCAGCTCCAGCGATTCGTAGCCGGGCTCCACCTGCTGCAGAAATGCAGTGGTATCGAACTTGCGCCACGCGCGCCGCACCATGGCCGCGATGCGCGGCGGTACGGTGCCGTTCAGCAGGTATTTGAGAGGCTCGGCCATCGGGGCGATTGCGTGCGAAGCGCTTACATCCGCGCCACGCCAAAGCTCAGGGGCCGCAACGTGCGGGCCTGTGCCTCGGCGCAGGTGTCCAGGCAAAACGCCAGCACGGCGCGCGTGTCGCGCGGGTCGATCACGCCGTCGTCCAGTAGCAGGCCGCTGGTGTAGAACGCATCGGCCTGGGCCTCGAACATGGCGACGATTTTGTCGAATTGGGCCTGCGATTCGGCCGGGTCGGGCGTGATGCCTTTGCGCGCCAGCGCCGCCTCGGTCACGATCTGCATGGTGCGCGCAGCCTGTTCGCCGCCCATCACCGCCGTCTTGGCACCCGGCCAGCTGAACAGGAAACGCGGCGCATAGCCCCGCCCGCACATGCCGTAGTTGCCCGCACCAAAGCTGGCGCCGCACTGGATGGTGATCTGCGGCACGGTGGCGTTGGTCACGGCCTGGATCATCTTGCTGCCGTGCTTGATCATGCCGCCCTGCTCGCTGTCCTTGCCCACCATGTAGCCCGTGGTGTTCTGCAGGTAGATGATGGGGTGGCCCAGCTGGCACATCCACTGGATGAAATGCGTGGCCTTGTTCGCGCCCGCCACGTCGATGGGGCCGTTGTTGCTGATGAAGCCCACCGCATGGCCCTGGATGTGACCCTGCGCGCACACGGTGGCCATGCCGTAGCGGGCCTTGAATTCGAGCAGCTCCGAGCCATCGACCAGCCGCGCCATCACCTCGCGCATGTCCACGGGTTGGCGCAGGTCGGCAGACATCAGGGAGAGCAGATCGTCTGCGGGCAAGGTAGGGCCGGGTGCGCTGGGTCGCGGGGCTACGCCCCACTCCAGCTGCGCCACCACATCGCGCGCCAGGCCAATGGCCTCGCGGTCGTCCTGCGCCAGGTATTCGCCCAGACCGGACACAGCGGTGTGCATCTCGGCCCCGCCCAATTCTTCTTCCGTCGCAATCTCACCCGTCGCAGCCATGAGCAGCGGCGGCCCGGCCAGGAAGGCGCGCGAGCGGCCCTGCACCATGATCACCACATCCGACAATCCGGGCATGTAGGCGCCGCCTGCAGTGCCCGAGCCGTGCTGCACGGTGATGACCGGAATGCCTGCCGCCGACAGCCGCGCAAGGTTGCGGAACAGCGTGCCACCGTGCACGAAGCCCTCCACCCGGTAGCGCATGAGGTTGGCGCCCGCGCTCTCCACCAGGTGGATGAACGGCAAGCGGTTTTGCAGCGCGATCTCCTGCACGCGCAAGATCTTTTCCAGGCCCATGGGCTGGATGGCGCCGGCTTCGATGCCCGAATCGCTGGCCACCACCATGCAGCGCACACCGCTGACAAAGCCGATGCCCGCGACCATGCCGCCACCGGGCACAGACTTCTCAGGGTCTTTCACGTCCTGCAGGTAGCCCGCCAGGGTGCACAGCGGCAGCCAGGGCGCACCCGCATCCAGCAGCAGCGCCACACGCTGGCGCGGCAGCAGCTGGCCGCGTTTTTCAAACTGGGGCAGCGACCGGGCCGAGGCGGCGGCGGCACGCTCTTCCAGCGCGCGCAGGGCATGAAGGCGGGCCTGCAGCGCCGCGCGGCGTTGGGTGGCCTCGGCGCTGCCTGGGTTGAATCGGGAAGTGAAGACGGCTGTCATGCGGCCTCGGTCTTGGGGGGATAGGAAGGTGCAAACACCTGCGGCACCTGCGCGCGGTGAAAGCCGTCAAACGGCCGCACGGCGGGGTGTGCAGCGGCGGTGGCACCAGGCGGGCGCTGCGGCCAGCCCATGCGCACCTGGGGCCGTGCGCCGTCCACCCGCAGCTTGGTGCCGCTGATGAAGCTGGCTGCCGGGCTGAGCAGAAAGGTGATGGCCGCCGACACCTCGGCCTCGTTGCCAAAGCGCCCAAGCGGCACCGTGCGCGGCATGGCACGCAGCATGTCTGCCGCCTCGGGCGGGTAGTTGTCCATGCCGCTGGAGGCGATGTAACCCGGCGCCACGGCGTTCACGCGCACACCGCTGTGCGCCCATTCCAGCGCTGCCGTTTCCGTCAAGCTGACCATCCCCGCGCGCGCAGCCCCGCTGTGCCCCATGCCCGGCATGGAGCCCCACATGTCGGCCACGATGTTGACGATGGAGCCGCCGTGCTGCGCCATCCACTGCCGATAACACTCACGCGCCATCAAAAAGCCGCCCGTGAGGTTGGTGTGCAGCACGGCCTCCCAGCCCTTGGCGCTGATGGATTCGAGCGGCGACATGAACTGCCCGCCCGCGTTGTTGACCAGAGCATCTATGCGGCCCTGCGCAGCGTTGATCTGCTGCACCAGCGCCACCACAGCTTCTTCGGAGCGGATGTCGCACACGTGGAACGACACGCTGCCGCCATCGGCGGTGATCTCTTCGGCCACGGCCAGCAGCTTTTCTGGCTTGCGCCCCACCAGCACCACATGCGCGCCCAGGTGCGCGAGTTCGTGCGCCGTGCACCGGCCAATGCCGGAGCCGCCGCCGGTGACCACCACCACCTGCCCCTGGAACAGGCCCGGAGCAAACACAGACTGGTAGGCGTTGCGCGCTGTGGGGGCCATGGTGACTCTGCCTTGATGGGGTTGTTTGTTATGAACGGATGAACAAGGCCAGCGCCTCGTCGGTGAGCGCGTCGAGCGACTTGCCCTTCTTGGGCGAGAACCACTGCACCGCCCAGTTGAGCGCCCCGAAGATGAACAGCCGCGCCACACCGGGCTCGGCCTGCAGCGCGCCCTGCTGTGCCAGCGCTTCCAGCACGGGCATCCAGGTGGCCTCGTAGCTGTCCTTGATGCGGGCAATGCCCTTGCGCTGCGCAGGCGTGAGCGAGCGCCACTCGTACAGCATCACCGGGATGAAGCTGCTGCGGGGCCCGAGCAGGATCTCGAAATGGTGGCGAATGAGCGTGTGCAATTGCTCGCGCGGTGTGGCCGTGGCGGGCAGTGCATTGAGTGCCTGCTGCTGGCTTTGTGTGGCCATGGTCATGCCCTCGCTCATCACGGCGTAGAGCAGCGCGCTTTTGCTTTCGAAATGGTAGAAGGGCGAGCCGCTGTGCATGCCTGCGGCCGCCGCAATGTCGCGCGTGCTGGTGGCGGCAAAGCCCTGGGTGCGAAAGAGCTTGGCCGCGCCGTCCATGAGCTTGCGACGGCGATTGCCGTCATCCAGTTCCTCGGCGGTCTTGCGCGGGCGGCCACGGGGGCGGCGGGTGGGGGTTGCCTCTGCAGTGGCTGCATTGGCGTCGGAGGGGGCTACGGCCTTGCTGCGAGGGCGGGCCGGGGGTTTCTTGGGAGCTGGGGCGATGGCGCTGGTGCGCGGCACGGGTGAATCCATGCTGGCACGATAGCAAAACTGTTTATTTTTAGCAAGCAAGTGCTTTGTAAAAATAGATAGCTTGTCTGATCGTGATTGCTACGGGTGCTTTTTGAGGTTGAGCGCCAGTATTCACTGCCTGATTTGCTATTCATTTGGAAGCAGATCGCGTGCCTATGCGAAGGACGGAGGCCGGGAGTCGCCCGGCAGGCGAGTAACTTTTTTTCGCGTCGCCGAAAGAAAGTCACCAAAGAAAGGGCGACCCTGCTGCCTGCGACCCCTTCGCTTCGCTCCGGGGCAACCTGGGGTGCTCGGTCACGGGGTGCACCGCAGAACTCGCTGCGCGCCTGCGGCGCTCCGCTCGGACAACTGCGGTGAGTCAGTTCACGAAGCGCGTGTGTCCTTCGGCACACGCGCCACCCCGCGCCCTGCGCGCCCCAGGCACATACAGAAGGGAACCCACCGGGATCGGACATCCATTCGGGCCATCGCTGCGCTCGGCCCCGCCCTGCGCAGCGCGAGGCGCTTGCGCCCGCGAGGCGGGGCCGAGCGAAGCAAAGGCCCGTGGGGGTGTCCGGCTGTTGGATGTTCGGCTGCCCAACCCCCTGCGGGCTGCGCCTGCGGCGGGGCGGTTGGGGGGTGAGCATGGGCGTCGGAGCGCCCATGCCTCGTTAACTGACTCACCGTGGTTGTCCGAGCGGCGCGCGCCAGCGCAAAGCGAGTTCCACGGCGCACCCCGCAACCGACACGACGCAGGTTTGCCCCGCAGCGCCAGCGAAGGGGTCGCAGACTGGGGGTCGCCTTTTCTTTGGTGACTTTCTTTTGGCGAAGCAAAAGAAAGTTACTCGCACGCCGGGCGACTCCCGGCTCCCGCACTTCACACGGGCATGCAGTAGCCACCGCCAAAACAAGCTTCGGTAGGCTCAACCCAAACGTACGGGGCGAGAACGAACTATAAAAACAATAGCTGCCAGCGCTTTATGTACAAGCGCCAGCAGCCAAAAATACCTCAGAACTAGCGAATCAAACCGCGCTGAAATCAGGCTTTCTCTTCTCCATAAAAGCCGAGAACGCTTCCCGCGCTGCAGGCTCACGCAACATGCGCCCAAAGCTCTCGCCCTCTTCCGCCATCACCTCCAGCACCTTCGCCGTCTGCCCACCCTTCATCAACCGCTTGGTTTCGATGAGCGACGACAACGGCTTGGCCGCCAGCTTCTTGGCCTGCGCCTGTGCGACGCCATTGCACTCGGTCGGCGGCACCACGCGGTTGACCAGCCCCACTTCCAACGCGGCCTCGGCCATGAACGGCTCGCCCAACAGCAAGGCTTCCGCAGCGCGGTGGTACCCCAGCATCTGCGGCACCAGCAGGCTCGATGCAGCCTCGGGGCACAGGCCCAAATTCACGAACGGCATGGAGAACGCCGCGTTGTCGCCCGCGTAAACGAGGTCGCAGTGGAACAGCATCGTCGTGCCAATGCCCACGGCCGGGCCACACACCGAGGCGATCACAGGCTTGGGGAAAGTGGCGATGCCGCGCAGAAAACGGAACACGGGCGAGTCCTGCGTGGCGGGCGGCTGCTGCAGAAAGTCGCCAATGTCATTGCCCGCGCTGAAGATCGCCACGTCGCCCTGGAACACCACCACACGCACGCTGGCATCCGCCTTGGCGGCATCGAGCGCATCGGCCATGGCGGCGTACATGTCGCGCGTGATGGAGTTCTTCTTGTCCACGCGGTTGAAGGTGATGGTGGTCACGCCCGCTTCGGTGTGGGCAAGGATGTCTTGGGTGGCTTCGGTCATGGTGGTAAGGGTTCCGGGGGCTGATGGATGGAGGAAAGAATGCACGTGCAGAGCAACGGGCCGACTTCCTATTCCTTGTAGTAAACGATCTGATGGCTGGTGGCCAGCATGGTGCCAGCCTCGTTCCAGAGCTGCACGGTCTGGTCGAAGAATCCGTTGCGGAACTCCTGCCCGCGCGCCTGGCCGAGCAGGAAGCCCGTGCCCGTGGCCTGCAGCTGCTCTGCCGTGGCGTGGAAGTACACGGTGATGGACACCGTGCCCGCAGGCACCTGGCGCGCGCGGCGCAGCCACACGCGGGGGAAGAACACATCGGCCAATGCGGACAGCGCCACGAAGTCGAGCGGCCGGGGTGGTGTGTCGCGCATCCATAGCTGCGTGAGGCTGTGGTCGCCACTGCCGTCCCAGGTGCGCGGGATGAAGCCAGCGATGGGGCGCATCTCGTAGCGGTTGAGCCACTCCACAGCGCCCAAGGGGGCGACGATGGCCTTTTGCTCTGCAGGCGGAGGCACCTGAGGCATGGGCACATCGCCCACGCTCCAGGTCTCGCGGCGCACGGCCGTGACGGCGGTGGCCGTGGTGGTGACCACCTGCGCGCCGTCGGCACCAGCCTGCAGGATCGAAAGCGTCCAGTGCTGGGTGGAGCGATTGGTGCGAACAGGAGTTGCCTGCACCGTGAACGCACCGGCTGTCAGTGCGCCCGCATAGTTGACAGTGAGCGACAGCGGGTCGCCGAGCCGGTCAGGGTGCTGCAGGATGGCCTGCAGCAGCGTGGCGGCGGTGATGCCGCCAAACGGGCCCACCATGTTCCAGTAGCCGGGGTGGGTCTGCCCTTCGTACTGGCCCGTCGCAGCGGACGAAGCCGTCAGTTGCAGCGCCTCGTCCAGCGGGTGGGTCGCGGAGGACGAAGACGCAGACGAAGAAGTGGATGAAGAGGAAGTCATGCTGCAAGTGTGCCGCGAAACGACCGCTCAGGCCGTCGTACCGGAGACTTCGCCGTGGGGCATTCCGCCACCGCCCAGTGCAGCCAGCGCAGCCGCTGCGCGCGGCCACAGGCTTTGGCGGAATTGGTCGCGAAAGAAACCAAAGTGCCCAATGCGCCGCACCTGCAGGTCGGCCGGCGTGATGCTCTCCACCCGGCGTTCGGTGTTGGCGTACAGGTTCACCAGGTTGTGCGTGCCGCGCAAGGTCATCAGCTCGTCGTCCGCCATCGACAGCGCCAGCACCGGGAACCGCACCGCGCCATAACTCTGCGCCACCGCAGGCCCTTCGGCACCCACGCTGTAGGCAGGATGCAAGCACCAGCGCCGCCACTGCAGGATCACACCCGCCGGAAGGTCGCCCACCTTCTTGAGCGTGCGCCCCGGAAAGTACCCGCACAGCCGCGTGGCCAGCGGCACCAGCACCCACCAGAAATACGGAACGATGCGCTTGAGCTGGGGCGCGTTATCGCGCCAGTAGCCGCTACCTGCGGCCACGCTGAGCAGGCCGTCAACCTGCTCGGGCTTCTTCAAGAGACCGGGCAACTGCGCGCCCAGACTGTGGCCCAGCAAATACAGCGGCTGCGACGGCAGTGCGGCCTTGGCGGCAGAAATCACCGCCTCGTAGTCCTGCGCCCAATCAAACAGATCCGCCTTCACATCGCGCATGGCGCCCTGCAGCGAATCGCCGTGGCCTCGGTAGTCAAACGTGGTGACCCGAAACCCCTGCTGCGCCATCCACAGCGCAAAGGCCTCGTAATACGACTGCCGCACCCCCATCGCGCCGCCGATGACAACGCTGGCGCGCGGTGCGCCTTGGGGTTCGTAGACACGCAGCGCCAAAGACACCGCCCCGTTGACCTGCAAGGTTTGCTTGTTCATGTCTGTCTCCTTGGTTCAATGCCGATCTGCGCCAGCTTGAATGGAAAAGAAAAACAGGCAGTGCACTTCCCCCTGCCTTCACACCCCGCCCTCAAGGGCGTAGCGAGCGGCTTTCAGGCGAGGCGGACGGAGCGCAGCAACCGGAACGTACTTGCGGTACGTGAGGATTGCGAGCACCGCCCAACGACGCCTGAAAGACGCGCAGTAGCCAGTTACAACGCCTCGATGATGCCGGCGGCGCCTTGCCCGGTACCTACACACATCGTGACCATGCCGTACTTCAGCTTGTGCCGACGCAGCGCATGCACCACCGTCGCCGCACGGATGGCACCCGTCGCCCCCAGCGGGTGCCCCAATGCAATTGCGCCGCCCATGGGGTTCACGTTCGCAGGGTTCAGCCCCAGCGTATTGATGACGGCCAGCGACTGCGCCGCAAACGCTTCGTTCAGCTCGTACCAGCCGATGTCATCGCTCTTGAGACCCGCATAACGCAGGGCCGCAGGAATCGCTTCGATAGGACCGATACCCATGATTTCGGGCGGCACGCCGCGCGCGGCGTAGCTCACAAAACGCGCGAGGGGCGTGAGGCCGAATTGCTTGACCGCCTTTTCGCTGGCCACGATCAGCGCACCCGCGCCATCGCTGGTCTGCGAGCTGTTGCCTGCCGTGACGCTGCCGCGTGCGGCAAACACGGGCTTGAGCTTGGCCAGGCCTTCCAGGGACGTGTCGGGACGGGGGCCTTCGTCCAGGCTCACGGTGCGGCGCTTTTCCACCACTTCGCCGGTGGCGAGGTTGGGCGAACGCTCCACGATCTCGATGGGCGTGATTTCGTCGGTGAACTCACCGGCCTTTTGCGCCTTGATGGCGCGCAGGTGGGATTCGAGGGCGAACGCGTCCTGCATTTCGCGGCTCACCTTCCACTGCTGGGCGACCTTTTCGGCGGTCAGGCCCATGCCGTAGGCGATGCCCACGTTTTCGTCCTTGGCAAAAATCTCGGCGTTGAACGAGGGCTTGTTGCCGCCCATGGGCACCAGGCTCATGGACTCGGCGCCGCCGGCGATCAGCACGTCGGCCTCGCCCACGCGGATGCGGTCGGCGGCCATCTGCAGCGCGGTGATGCCCGATGCGCAGAAGCGGTTCACGGTAACGCCGCCCACAGGGTGGTCGAACGCCAGGCCCACCGCGATGCGGGCCATGTTCATGCCCTGTTCGCCTTCGGGGAAGGAGCAGCCAATGATGGCGTCTTCAATCGCCTTGGGGTCCAGCGTGGGCACCTGCAGCATGGCGCTCTTGATCGCGGCGACCAGCAGGTCGTCAGGCCGTGTGTTTTTGAAATAGCCGCGGCCCGAGCGCCCAATGGGCGTGCGCGTGGCGGCGACGATGTAGGCGTCCTGGACTTGTTTTTGAGCCATGGTGAAACTCCTTCAATTCTTGGGGGGGCGGCTGGAAGGAACCCAGGCCCACGTAAATACACATTCGACCGGCTCCACACCGGCTTCGTCGGTCACGGTGACTTTCACCTGCACCTCGCCCTTGTCGCTGGCCAACATGGCAGCGCGCTGCTCGGCGGTGAGCGTGGCCACGGCCTTGAGGCCGCCCGTGGCGCGCTTCTTGAACGACATGGAGAGCTCCTTGGCCAGCGGCAGGCAGTCGTCGCGCACGTTCATGCCCACGACCATGCCGGTGGCCGTTTCGGCCAGCAGGTTCATGGCCGAGGCGTGCACACCACCGATGTGGTTTTGCACACGGTGCTCGTTGGCCAGGTGCACCTCGACACGCTCGGGCGTGAGCGACACGAACCGCACCCCGGCCGTGCCGGTGAAGGGCACGGCCCGGCGCAGGATGATGTTCTGCACGAAGCCGCGCATGAAGGCGGGCGCCTCGTCCAGGCGCATCAGCGAGCGCTGCAATTTGTTGGGGGCGTGTTCGCTCATGTCGGTCTACCGGCTATCCATCGACGTCCGGATCAGTTGCGAACCGGCTTGCCGGTGGACAACATGCCCAGGATGCGCTCGTGCGTCTTGGGCTGGGCGATCAGGTGGCAGAACACCTTGCGCTCCAGCGTGAGCAGGTATTCCTCGCTCACCATCGAGCCGGCATCCACATCGCCGCCACAGACCACCTCGGCGATCATGGCGCCGATCTTGAAGTCGTAGGCACTGATGAAGCCGCCGTCGCGCATGTTCACCAGCTGGGCCTTGATGGTGGCCAGGCCGCTGCGGCCCGCCACGGGGAACAGGCGCTTGTGCGGTGCACGCCAGCCGCTCGCGGCCATGGACTTGGCTTCGTTGATGGCCACGAACAGCAGCTCGTCCTTGTGGGGCACGATGATGTCGCTGTCCAGCAAAAAGCCCAGCTTGCGCGATTCGATGGCGCTGGTGCCCACCTTGGCCATGGCGGCGGCGGTGAAGCCCTCGGTCAGGAACGGCAGGATGTCCTTGGATGTGGAGGCGGCCATGTTCTCGGCCGCGCGGCGGGCGATGTAGGTCAGGCCGCCGGCGCCGGGCACCAGGCCCACGCCCACTTCGACCAGGCCGATGTAGCTTTCCATGTGGGCCACACGCTTGGCCGAATACACGGCCAGCTCGCAACCACCGCCCAGCGCCATGCCATGGATGGCTGCGACGACAGGCACCTGCGCATAGCGGATGCGCATCATCAGGTTTTGCAGCTCCTGCTCGATGCTTTCCACCGCATCGGCGCCGCCGACCATGAACGCGGGCATCGTGGCTTCCAGGTCGGCACCCACGCTGAAAGGCGCGTCGCCGGACCAGATGACCATGCCTTGGTACTCGGACTCGGCCAGTTCCAGCGCTTCCATCAGCGCTTCCATCACTTCGGGGCTGATGGCGTGCATCTTGTTCTTGATGCTGGCGATGAGCACTTGGCCGTCCAGCGTCCACGTGCGCAGCGCCTTCGACTCAGCAATGGTGGTGCCAGCGGTGCGCCAGTCGGGCAGGCCGGTTTCGCCCAGCAGGGCCTCGGGGAAGATCTGGCGCTCGTACACAGGCAACTGGCGGCGGGGCACAAACTTGTTCTGCGATGCGCTCCACGAACCTTGCGCCGTGTGCACGCCACCGGCTTCGGCCACGGGGCCCTTGAAGACCCAATCGGGCAGCGGTGCCTTGCACAGGGCTTTGCCCGCGTCGATGTCTTCCTGGATCATCTTGGCGACTTCGAGCCAGCCGGCTTCCTGCCACAGCTCGAAGGGGCCCTGCTTCATGCCAAAGCCCCAGCGCATGGCCTGGTCCACGTCGCGGGCGTTGTCCGCGATGGTGCCCAGGTGCACGGCAGCGTAGTGGAAGCTGTTGCGCAGGATGGCCCAGAGGAACTGGCCGGGCGCACCTTCGGCGTTGCGCAGCAGGCGCAGGCGCTCGGCGGCAGGCTTCTTGAGCATGCGCGCGTACACCTCGTCGGCCTTCTGGCCGGCGGGCACGTACTCTTCGCTTTCCAGCTCGAAGCGCATCACGTCGCGGCCGACCTTCTTGAAGAAACCGGCCTTGGTCTTCTGACCCAGGTTGCCCAGCTCCAGCAGCTTTTTCAGCACGGCGGGCGTGCCAAAGCTTTCGTAGAACGGATCCGTCTCGATGCTCAGGTTGTCCTGCAGCGTCTTGATCACGTGGGCCATGGTGTCCAGGCCCACCACGTCGGCGGTGCGGAAGGTGCCGCTGGATGCACGGCCCAGCTTCTTGCCCGTGAGGTCGTCCACCACGTCGTAGGTCAGGCCGAAGTTCTCGACTTCCTTCATCGTGGCCAGCATGCCGGCGATGCCCACGCGGTTGGCGACGAAGTTGGGGGTGTCGTGCGCGCGCACCACGCCCTTGCCCAGGCCGCTGGTCACAAAGGCTTCGAGCTGGTCCAGCACTTCGGGCTGGGTGGTGGGGGTGTTGATCAGCTCCACCAGCGTCATGTAGCGCGGGGGGTTGAAGAAGTGGATGCCGCAGAAACGGGGCTTGATGCTCTCGGGCAGCACTTCACTCAATTTGGTGATCGACAGGCCCGAGGTGTTGGACGCCAGGATGGCGTGCTTGGCCACGTGGGGCGCGATCTTGGTGTACAGGTCGAGCTTCCAGTCCATGCGCTCGGCAATGGCCTCGATCACGAGGTCGCATTCCTTGAGCAGGTGCATGTGCTCTTCGTAGTTGGCCTGCTGGATCAGCGCCGCGTCGTCGGCCACGCCCAGGGGCGAGGGCTTGAGCTTTTTCAGGCCTTCGACGGCCTTGGTGACGATGCCGTTCTTGGGTCCTTCCTTGGCAGGCAGGTCGAACAGCACCACGGGCACCTTCACGTTGACGAGGTGAGCGGCAATCTGCGCGCCCATCACGCCTGCGCCGAGCACGGCGACTTTCTTCACTTGGAATCGGGACATGGGTTGGGTTCCTGGTTGGGGCCTTGCGCAACACCGCATGGCGCGCGCAAGGCCACGGGAATGGGGTTTACTGGATGCGGATCCAGGTTTGCGTGCGGCCAAACGGGCCGATGGAGCCCCGCACTTCGAGCTTCTTTCCGCCCTCGACGGGGGTCATGCGCAGGGTGTAGCTGCGGCCGTTCTCGGGGTCGAGAATCTTGCCGCCTTCCCACACCTCTTTGCCGTCAGCCTTCTTGGCACCCCGGATGATCTCCAGGCCCAAGATGGGCTTGCCCTTGCGGTCATCCGAGCATTCGTCGCAGACATCGTCGGGCTTGGCGTCTTTGGACAGGCGCTTTTCCAGCGCCCCGTTCAAAACGCCGCCGCCGATGTCGCGGATGCGGATTTCGGCCTTGGCCTCGCCGGTCTTGTCGTCGATGTTGCGCCACAGGCCTTCGGGCGTCGCCTGCGCCCAGACGGGCGCTGAAAACGCTACGAAAATGATAGCTACTATCGCTTTATACATAGGCGCTCCGTGCCAAAAAAGCTTGAAATCCGCAGGTCTACCGATCAGGCCAGGGCCAGATCCGTGTCCATGAGCACCTTGCTGCCGGCACGGGCCGTGCGCATCAGCGTGGCGGTTTCGGGGAACAGCTTGGCAAAGTAGAAGCGCGCCGTCTGCAGCTTGGCGCCATAGAACGGGTCGGTGTTGCCAGCGGCGATCTCGCGCAGGGCGACCTGGGCCATGCGGGCGAACAGGTAGCCGAACACCAGGTGGCCGGCCACGCGCAGGTAGTCCACGGCGGCAGCGCCCACTTCGTCCGGGTTCTGCATGCCCTTGAAGCCGATCTCGGTGGTGAACTTGGTCATCTGGTCACCCAGCATGGCCACCGGGTTGATGAACTCGGCCATCTTCTCGTTCACGCCTTCTTCTTCCACCAGCTTGCCGATCAGCTTGCCCAGCTTCTTGAGCGTGGCGCCGTTGTTGCCCAGGATCTTGCGGCCCAACAGGTCCAGCGACTGGATGGTGTTGGTGCCTTCGTAGATCATGTTGATGCGGTTGTCGCGCACGTACTGCTCCATGCCCCATTCCTTGATGAAGCCGTGGCCGCCGAAGACCTGCATGCAGGCGTTGGTGGAGATGTGGCCGTTGTCGGTGATGAAGGCCTTCACGATGGGGGTGAGCAGCGCCACCATCTCTTCGGATTCGGCACGCACCTTTTCATCGGGGTGGCTGTGCACCTTGTCCAGCAGCAGCGTGCAGAAGATCTGCAGCGCGCGGCCGCCTTCGGCGTAGGCCTTGGCGGTGAGCAGCATCTTGCGCACGTCGGGGTGCACGATGATGGGATCGGCGTCCTTGTCCTTGGCCTTCACGCCCGAGAGGCTGCGCATCTGGATGCGGTCCTTGGCGTAAGCCAGCGCATTCTGGTAAGCCACTTCGGTCAGGCCCAGCGACTGGTTGCCCACGCCCAGGCGGGCGGCGTTCATCATCACGAACATGGCAGCCAGGCCCTTGTTGGGCTGGCCCACCATGGTGCCGATGGCGCCGTCGATGGCGATCTGCGCGGTGGCGTTGCCGTGGATGCCCATCTTGTGCTCCAGGCCCGTGCAGAAGATGGGGTTGCGCTCGCCCAGCGAGCCGTCGGCCTTCACATTGAACTTGGGAACCACGAACAGGCTGATGCCCTTGCTGCCCTTGGGCGCATCGGGCAGGCGGGCCAGCACCAGGTGCACGATGTTGGCGGTCATGTCGTGCTCGCCGGCGCTGATGAAGATCTTGTTGCCGGTGATCTTGTAGGTTCCGTCGGCCTGCGGCTCGGCCTTGGTGCGCAGCAGGCCCAGGTCGGTGCCGCAGTGGGGTTCAGTCAGGCACATGGTGCCGGTCCACTCACCGCTGGTCAGCTTGGGCAGGTACAGGGCCTTTTGCTCTTCGGTGCCGTGGGCGTGCAGGGCTTCGTACGCGCCGTGCGACAGGCCGGGGTACATGGTCCAGGCCTGGTTGGCCGAGTTCATCATCTCGTACAGGCACTGGTTCAGCACGAAGGGCAGGCCCTGGCCGCCGTAGGCAGGGTCGCACGACAGTGCCGCCCAGCCACCTTCGACGTACTTGGCGTAGGCATCCTTGAAGCCCGTGGGGGTCTTCACTTCGTGGGTGGCCTTGTTGAGCACGCAGCCTTCGGTGTCGCCGCTGATGTTCAACGGGAAGGTCACTTCGGCAGTGAACTTGCCGGCTTCTTCGAGCACCGCATTGATGGTGTCCACATCCACCTCGGCGTGGGGCGGCATGGCCTTGAATTCATCGCTGACCTTGAGCACTTCGTGCATGACGAATTGCATGTCGCGCAGGGGCGGCGTGTACATAGGCATGGGGTTTACTCCTTGGAGGTGGTGGTTTGGTTGGAAACTTTGCGGCGCTTGGCAGCAGCAGCGGGGGCGGCTTCTGCGGTGGCGCCAGGTTTTGCGGCGCTGTAACGCGCCAGGATGTTGTGAAAGCCCTGCACCGCCCGGGCCATGGAGCCCGGGGTTTGCAGGAACCGCGCCTCGTAGTGCAGCGCGAGGATGAGGCCGTGGATCTCGAACAGCATCTGCTCGGCATTGGTGTCCGCGCGCAGCTCGCCCAGGCCCTTGCACTGCTCGATGGCGCGGCGCATGGCGGCGTGCCAGGTCAGCACCGAGCTGGCCAGCGCGTCGCGCACGGGGCCGGTGCGGTCATCAAATTCGACCGCACCGCTGATGTAGATGCAGCCCGAATCGATTTCGATGGAAGTGCGCTTCATCCAGTTGTCGAACATGGCGCTGAGCCGGGCCAGGCCACGCGGCGCGGACATGGCGGGGTAGAACACTTCCTGCTCGAAACGCGTGTGGTATTCACGAACCACGGAGATCTGCAGCTCTTCGCGAGAGCCAAAATGGGCAAACACGCCCGACTTGCTCATGCCCGTTACGTCGGCCAACGCCCCAATGGACAGGCCTTCCAGCCCGATGTGCGTGGCCAGGCCCAGCGCTGCCTCGACGATGGCCGCCTTGGTTTGCTGGCCTTTTTGCAGGGCGCGGCCGGTACCGCTGCGAGCGCGCGGGATGCGGGTGACCTGGCTGGATGAAGAGGTGGCGGACATGCGGGCAAATAAAAACGAACGTTCGTTCTATTCTGCAGCAAATTCTCCGCCCGACCAAAACCCCCGGAAAAAATAGGGAGGCCCACCCAAACCATTCGTTGCGGCGGTGCCACCCTCTGCCCCACCCCACCCCATCGCTTCCGCCCCCGCCACAGGGCTGCCCACGGCAGGCGGCACCCAGGCGGTGGTATCAGAGAATCAGCGCCAGGCTGGCTTCCAGATGTTCCGACGGCATGCGCTTGAAACCCGAGCGCGCGTAGCGTTGCAGGCGCCCCACGGCAAACGCCGTGAGCACGCTGGCTGCGACCTGGGCATCCACAGTGGGTGTGGCAGAGCCCGCCACCGCAGGGCGCAGGCACTGGCGCAGGGTGGATTCGATGCGGTCAAAAAACTGGTTCATGCGCTGCTGCAGGCGCTCGTGCTCAAACACCAGGGCATCGCCCACCATCACGCGCACCATGCCGGGGTTGCGCTCGCCAAACTGCAGCAGCAACGCCACGATGCGCGCAGCCTGGCGCGTGCCCACTTCGGCAGACTGGTCCGGATCGGGTACATCGCGGCCGGTAATCTGCTGGACCAGGGTGAACACGGTCTGCTCGATAAAGTCGATCAACCCTTCGAACATCTGCGCCTTGCTGGCGAAGTGGCGGTACAACGCGGCCTCGCTGACTGAAAGACGCGCCGCCAACGCGGCGGTGGTGATGCGCTCTGCCCCGGGTTGCTCGAGCATGGCCGCCAGCGCTTGCAGGATCTGTACGCGCCGCTCACCCGGCTTGGGCCGTTTGCGCGCAGCCGGAGTTTCGCCCCCGTCGTCGGTACTGGCTGGCTCGGGGAGGGGCGAAAGTTCAGACATGCAGGGACAAGGGCTGGGGTAAGGCCATGCGGCCAAGGGCACCCTGCGCCGGGTTCACATGCCAGGTGAGCATGCACCGGCCTGCGGCAGGGCGTAAATCATGTGTGGAAATGATTCTCGCACAGGCCCTGGGGCGGCCCCATGGGCACGGGCGAGAGCAGCTGCCACTACGCCGATTTACAGCGGAAACACCACAGTCACCAGCAGGCCGTGCCCCAGCGGGCCGGTGCCCAGCGTGAGGGCAGCGCGATGCACGCGCGCAATTTCGTCGGCAATGGCCAGCCCAAGCCCCGTGCCCTCGCCCACCGTACCGGGCACCCGGTAAAAACGCTGCATGACGCGCCCTCGCTCGGCATCGGGCACGCCAGGCCCATCGTCTTCCACCTCGATGAACACACGTGGCGGCCCTGCGCGCCCTTGGCGCATGCCACAGCGTATGGTCACAATGCCGCCCGCCGGGGTGTACTTGATGGCGTTGTCCACCAGGTTGGACAACAACTCGCGCAGCAGCCAGCCATGGCCGGTGACATGCACGGGCTGGACTTCCAGCCCCAGGTCCAGCCCTTTGCCGGTGGCTGGGTCGAGAAAGGTCTCCAGCAGGGTTTCGCACAGGTCCTTGAGGTCTACGCGCTGGGGCGGCTGCGCGTCCAGGCTGCGCGCATCGGCGCGCGACAGTGCCAGCAGCTGGTGGGCAAGCTGCGAAGTGCGGCGCGTGGCATTGCGCAGCTTCTCGATCTGGTCAACTCCTAAAACAATAGCACCTTTCGCTTGCCCATCGTGCGCTAGCGGCAATTTTCCCTCAAGATTTGACAAGGACACCCGGGGTGGTGCCGCGGCCTTGGCCATCATGGCCCAGGCTTCGACCTGTGCCTGCAGGCCCGCCAGCGGGGTGCGCAGCTGGTGCGCCGCATCGGCCACAAAGCGGCGCTGCCCTTCCGCCTGCGCATTGACCAGTGCAAACAGGCGGTTGAGCGAGTGCACGAGCGGGCGCACCTCGGCGGGCGACGAGGCTTCGTCGATAGGGCTCAGGTCACGCGGCGAACGGTGCTCCACCGCTTCGGCCAAGTCCACCAGCGGTTTGAAGGCCCGGCCCACAGCCCAGTGGATGGCCAGCGCGGCGGCGGCCACCAGCACCAGGTTGGGCAGCAGCACCCGCAGCAGGAGCTGCTGCGCCCATTGCTGGCGCGGGTCAGACCCGTCGGCCAGCGCCACCACCAGTTCGCCAGCCCCGGTGCGACCACGCTGCACCGCCACCCTATAGGTCACCCCGCCAAACTCAACGCTGTGGAATTCGGGCGCATGGGTGGTGGGCACGGCACTGTGCACCCAGTCGTCGCCCAGCAGCAGGCGTCCAGAGATGTCGCGCACGCTGTAACCCGCAAACCCGGTGTTCTGGCGCAGAAAGTCTTCGACCGGAGGCGCCAGCAGCAGCAAGGGCGGCTCGTGGTCACGGATGGAGGGGGCCAGCACCGAATCTGCCAGAGCGGGCAACAGCCGCAGCAGGCGCTGGTCGTGCCGCCCGGCGGCCTCGTCGGCCGAGCGGTAGTCGAGCCACACGCCCACCAGAGCCAGCGCGCACAAAGGCAGCACCAGCAAGATCAGCAGCCGATTGCGCAGGTCGGAGGTCATGGCACGCAGGCCGGGCCGTGGGGAAGGGATGGCTCGGTCCGGCGGCGTCATCATGATCCTTACCGACGGCTTCAGCCAGGCCGGTTCCGCTCAGGCGGCCTGGAGTTCAAGCCGATAGCCGAACCCACGGATCGAACGCAGCGCCACGCCATGCGGCTCCAGTTTGCCACGCAGCCGGGAGACGTAGACCTCCACCGCGTTGGGCGTGATCTCCTTGTCCCAACCCGTCAGAGCCTGCAGAAGCTTGTCCTTGCTGGCAGGCTTGGGGGCATTGATGAGCAGGTACTCCAGCACAGTCCATTCGCGCGGACCGAGCTCAATGACCTGCTCCCCGTCCCCGGTACGGATGCTGGCGCGACGGCCAGCCGTGTCCAGCTCCAGCGGACCAAAACTCAACACCGCTGTGGTCGCGGCCTGCGAGCGGCGCAGCAGGGCGCGCAGGCGTGCCAGCAGTTCAGGCAACTCGAAGGGCTTGACCATGTAGTCGTCGGCCCCGAGGTCCAGCCCCTGCACGCGGTCGTGCAGTGCATCGCGCGCGGTGAGGATCAGCACCGGCAGGGCGGGGCTTGCCATATCAGGGCGGCGCAGGCGGCGGGTGAGTTCCAGCCCATCCATGGCCGGCAGGCCGATATCGATGATGGCCGCGTCGAACGACTCGGTGCGCAGCACCTCTTCGGCGCGCTCACCGCTTCCGACCCAATCCACGGCGTACCCCGCGTCGGTCAACCCCAGCTTGATGCCGCTGGCAACCATCACATCGTCTTCGACCAGCAAGAGTCGCATATCAACCCACTTGTTCGCTGTGCATAGCAGCATGCCCGATAGGCTGGCGCAGCCTCATCCGGCGGCCGCCGTGCAAGGGCAGCCAATACCCTGTGCTGGCGCTGGCGACGTCACCCACCCCGCGAAGCGAGAGAAGGGAGAAGGCGAGAAGCGACTCAGAGGGATAGACCATTTCAATGGCTACGAATCATGGTCCCGTAGGCCTGGTCGGTCAGGATTTCGAGCAGCATGGCGTGCGGTACACGCCCATCAATGATGTGCACTGCGTTCACGCCGGCCTTGGCAGCATCCAGCGCTCCCGCAATCTTCGGCAGCATGCCGCCAGAGATGGTGCCGTCGGCAAACAGCGCGTCGATCTCGCGGGCCGTCAGGTCGGTGAGCAGATTGCCCGCCTTGTCCAGCACGCCGGGCGTGTTGGTCAGCAGCATGAGCTTTTCCGCTTGCAGCACCGTGGCCAGCTTGCTGGCCACCACGTCGGCGTTGATGTTGTAGCTCTCGTTGTTCTCACCAAAGCCGATGGGGCTGATGACGGGGATGAAGGCGTCGTCCTGCAGCGCCTTGACCACACTCGGATCGATGGAGACGATGTCTCCCACCTGCCCCACATCGTGCTCGATGGACGGGTTCTTGTTGTCCACCATCTTGAGCTTCTGCGCACGGATCATGCCGCCGTCGCGCCCCGTCAGGCCCACAGCCTTGCCGCCGGCCTGGTTGATCAGGCCCACGATGTCCTGCTGCACCTCTCCGGCCAGCACCCACTCGACCACTTCCATGGTCTCAGCATCGGTCACGCGCATGCCCTGGATGAACTCGCCCTTCTTGCCCAGGCGGTTCAGCGCCGTCTCAATCTGAGGTCCGCCGCCGTGCACGACCACGGGGTTCATGCCCACGAGCTTGAGCAGCACCACGTCCTCGGCAAAGTCGGCCTGCAGCGCGGGGTCGGTCATGGCGTTGCCGCCATATTTGATGACCATGGTCTTGCCATGGAACTTGCGGATGTAAGGCAGCGCCTGGGCCAGGATTTCAGCCTTGTCGCGCGGGGCAATCGAAAGAAGGTCGGTCATGGAGGCGGGCCATCCAGAGAAAACGGTAAGGCGCAAATTGTGCCGCATTCGTGCGGCGCGCTGGGTTTGCCCGCGCACCCGCCGTCAGTGGCGCAACCAGTTGGGTACCTTGAAACGCACAATGGCCAGGTAGGCCATCACATAGCTGATGACGAACAGGCCGCAAAACGCCATCAGCAGCGGGGTATTGCTCCAGAACAGTACCGCAGGCACCACCGTCAGCAAGGTGAAGCCCCACAGGTAGGGGGATGTGCGGTTATTGCGCATCAACACCCTGCGCGATTCATCGTCATGGAAGACACCCCGAACAATGCGACGGTAAATCAATTGGTGGAAGTGCAGCGCATCGGCCACGCCGGGGGAAACGCCCCGCACTGTCTTGCGGTATATCGAGAAGATCGTTTCCCATACAGGGTAGATCAGCAAAAGCATGGGGAACCAGGGCGACACATCGGCGTTGCGCTGCACCAGGGAAATGCTGGCCAGGGCAATCACGCCGCCCCACACGTAGGCACCGCCATCCCCCGCGAACAACATTCCGCGCGGGTAGTTCCAGACCAGAAACCCGCCCGTCGCCGCCGCTGTGGACACCAACAGCGCAGCCAGCGCACGGTCCCCCACCTGCAGGGCCACATGGGCCAGCGCAAGACAGACGATCAGAGCCACCATGCCCGCCAGGCCGTTGTAGCCATCAATGATGTTGAACGCATGGGGAAGTCCCGCAACCGCCAGAACAACCACCGCAACGCCCAGCCACGGAGCAGCGGCCAGCAAAGAATCCAGCCAAGGCCACCCCATGCGCGGCAAGGTCAGATCCAGCAGGATCACCGCCAGAGCGCCGGATGCGCCGGTCAGGCTCAAACGGTAACGCACAGACAGGCGCTGGGTCATGTCCTCCGCAATGCCGCCCAGCGCGGCGGGCAGCAAGGCCACCAGCCAGCCCCCCACCCAAGCTCCGAGCTTCAGCGAGCCAGGATCACCCCAATGGGTAGATTGAAGAACACCAAGGCCCCAACTGCACCCAATGCCCAGCAGCAATGCGGCTCCCCCCAAGCGGGGAACGTCCCCCAGATGAAAGCGTTGGGGCATGCCGTTGCCGTACACGGAAGCGTGGCTGTGCATCCACCGCACGATGAACCCTGCCGCCAACGCTGCAACGATGAATGCCACCACAGATAACCAGATCATGAGCGGCCGATGGTACCCGCACTCAGTCCCAGCACCTGTAAGAAAGCGCTATCCACGCAGCCCCACCCCAGCGAACTGGGGCTGTTGGCATGCTGCAAGGACGCCATGTGGGGAGAACCTGGGAAGACGCCACCACGAAGGCCCGAGCCGGAATCAGGCCGGCCCCTCGACAACTCCGAGGGGGCCATGGAGGGGTTCATGCGGTCAGAACCCGGGGCCACTACCGAAGCGAGCCACGGTAAAAACGCATCACCTTTTCCACGTACTGCTGCGTTTCGGGATACGGCGGGATGCGCCGACCATACTTGATCACGGCACCTTCCCCGGCGTTGTACGCCGCCAGCGCCAGTTCCTTGTCGCCATCGAACATGCGCAGCAGATCGGCCAGGTAGCGGGTGCCAATCTGCGCATTCACTTTGGGCTCCATCGCGGCATGCTCTCCGTCTGACGAAGGGCGCGCTGCAACCCCATAACGCTCAGCCGTTGCCGGCATGACCTGCATCAGCCCCAACGCACCTTTGCGCGAAACGGCTTTCACATTGAAGGCCGACTCTGCTGCCGCGACGGCAATCACAAATGCAGGGTCCAGCGACTGCGCCACCGCCGCCGCTTCCAGGTGCTGCTTGACGTCGTCATAGCCCGGAAACTGCAGTGCAGAGGGGCTGCGATCCTTGCCCTTCACCACCGAGGCGGGAGGCACACGGCTGAGCCAGATCACACCCCGCGTAGCCGCCGAAGGAGGCACATTGCCGATGTGGGTTACGCCCTCCCCATCCACAAACTCCCACACCTGGTTCGCCCAGGAGGACGGCAACCATCCCCCAACCAGAAAAACCAAGAGCATGACACCACGCATGACCGTCCCAAGCGATGGGAGGTCGTGCTCATCAGACTCCTTCCAAAACAGACTCATGGTTCTCATTTGACCTCGCGCCCTTCGCGAAAGAAACTTTTCAGCCCAGCACCGACCTGTTGCAACCAGGAGGCCGCTGCCTCGGGCTCAGGCTCCGGCCATGCATCCCCCCGCCTTGAACGGATCAGCCTGGCGGGCATACCTGCAGCTACCATGCCCGCCGGGACATCCTGTCGCACCAGCGCCCCGGCTGCCACGACCGCGCCACGGCCAATCGTCACGCCCTCTAGAACAATCGCGCCAGCACCGATCCAGGCACCGTCTTCCACAACGATTCTTGCCCGGGTGATTCGGTTGCGAGCAATCACCACATCCCCCCCATCGATGGCATGGCCGGCGGACAGCAGCTTGGCATGGGGGCCAATCAGGACATCCTCACCAATCTCCAGGCCACCTTCACCCGACAGGTAGCCTCCCACATTGACGATAGTACGGGCTCCGATGCGGATACCCACGCAGGGATCTGCCACCACATCGCCCAGCACCAGCCGTGTCTGGGCATAGATACTGACCCCGTCGGCCAGGCACAAGACATCGGAGCGCTGGCCGAAACGCATGACCGAGACGGACGGGTCGATCCGACATTCGGCGCCCATGCGATCCACACCTGCGTGTGACGCCGTGAAAGCAGGAATTCCCAGCAGCATGTCCGTCATGTTCACCGGCTGTGATGCGAGCCCATGAGCCTGCGCCAACGGCTGCGCCATGCGCGATCGTTCAGCTCCGCCGTCCTGGCCTGCAACGCTATTTGCGTGGTCGCAAGCTCAGACTCCACCAGTGTCTTTTCGGCCCGCAGCGAACCCACCTCTGTGCGCAACTCATTGATCTCTTGCTGGAGTTTCCCAATGAGGTCCTTGGCTTCCGCAAAGGCCTTCTGGTGCTCCAGCAACGAAGCTCGTTCGCGCTGGTGCAGCACCGTCAGTGCTTGCAACTCGTCGCGCAAGCTTTCCGCCATGCCCCGAGCCTCTTTCAGCTCCCACGTTGGAGCATCCACAGAAGGCGTGACCACCACCATCCACTGGTAGACGTCAAAGTCCTGCCACCCAGCCAACAACGCCTGGCGCTGGTCGCCCGACAGGGCGCTCCAGTAGCCGGCGAATTCGCTGCATTCAACGGGTACCCTGTTGGCTTCCCAGACCCGGGGAGCCCATCCGCAGTCCAGCAACATCTTCTCCATGCTGCGTTTGGTAAAGAAACGGACATGGGTCCTGTCCAGTTGGCCCTTGTCGGAATAGTCAAAGATGCCGCTTCGCATAGAAGCCAGCACCCCGGCATAGGCGATGTTCGGAACGGAAATCAGTAGACAGCCCATGGGAGCGACAAACTCACTCAACCGCTGCAGCACATCTTCGGGCTTTCTGAGGTGTTCCAGCACATCACAAGCCATCACCGTATCAAACTGCCGACCCTTGAGCGCATCCAGCCAGTCGGTGCTGTCCAGATTTCCAGGGATGACCTCCACGTCCAGTGTCTTGAGCACTTCCAGCGCCTCGGGGTCGTTTTCCACCACCGTGACGCGATAGCCCCGAGCCAGGAGAACACGGGTCATGGCGCCAGGGCCCGGCCCAAGCTCCAAGACCGAGCCGCCATCTGGTGGTACGCGGCGCAGCAACCGAGCGGCCCACTCCTCACCATCCGGGTCGAATGCGTAGTCGTATCGCTCAATATTGGTCATGCATTTCCCTCCGCCTTTGGCGCCGGTTCGGGCTGCCACATCTGATCCCACAATCCCCACTGCCACCATGCCCAAGGCCGGGCCAGAACATCCTGCTCCAGCCGCTGGATGACTATATCGATCGCCTGCCTGGGATTTTCCGGCAATGGCTCGACGACAACCTCCAGATGGTCAGGGCGTCGGGAATAAGTCACAGCATGCAGCAACGGAACGCCCGTGGATTGCGCCAGACGCTCAATACCTGTGGGCAGACTCAGGTTGCCGCCCAGAAAAGGGTTACCACGCAAGCGGCCAAACTCAGGTCGCCATGCATCAGCCAGAATCACCCACGCTTGCCCCGCCCGCAGGCTTTCATGCACCGGGCGCAGCCCTTCACTCGTGGTGTGCCATTTTCCACCCGTCACCTCGGTATAGCCTTGAATTTTTCGCAGCAAAAAACGGCGCTGCGCAGCCTCAAGCTCCGGATTGTCCAAGACCGGCATGGTCAGAACATTGGTGGCGACACCCTCCCTCGCCAAAGCAACCGGGGCCGTCAGAAGCCGGTCATAGTGATTGAGAACCAGTATGAAGCCCTTGCCTTGGCGAGCAAGGCCTTTGGCAAACTCGGCACCTTGCAGATCAATGGTCGGCCCTCCGGAACGGCCCAGGCGGCTGAAGGCCATGGCATCCACCATCTCCTGCGCTAACATGTCCAAGTGGGCGCGAGCCCATTGCGCATGCTGCCCCCCCGTGGCTTGCGGGAAGACCCGGGCAAACAAGCTTTCGAGCCAGCGCAGCAGGTGCTCACGCTCCGCCGCTGATTCCCGCCCTATCCGCCCGGCCAGCCGCCAGGGCAGGGTCGTAGGCAGCCGGGCAATGAAAGGGAAAAGCAGGTCCAGAGACCAGGCTCGCGTCATTCCACCAGCACCCATTCGTGTTCCAGCCAGGCAACACCAAACTCCCGGTGCTTCTGGTTCAGCACGGTAAAGGGCTGGATAAGTTCCGCCATGTCCAGCACCTGGATACCTGAATCATCCAGGACATAGACGCTCCAGAGGTATTCACCCGACAGGAGCGGCAAGCGTGGGAACCTGGCGCGAATGCGGTGGCTGCCAGTGCCCTGCAGCGGCTTACCCTCGGCACGAAACTGCGTGCTCGTGCCAAAAACGTTGTCCTTGTCCGGGCGAACAATTGCAAACAACACATGAAACGGCGCGTCCGCATAGGACTCGATCTCGATCTCTACCGACAGATCCTGAAACGAATCCACCTGCGCAGGGTTGATGCCGTCCCCCGTTTCGATCGTCAGGCCGGCGATTTTTACCAATGGCGCTCCCGACGAAGACGCCGCTGCGGGCTGCGCCGCTTCATCCTTTTTTGCAGCCTCATGGGCCTCGACGCGCAGGTGGGCATACCTGCGTCGCTCATGGGATTCGTAGGCGGTCACCACGTCCTCGGTAGCTCCGATCGCCTGCACTCGACCGCCGTGTATCCATGCCGCCCGCTGACAGAGGCTTCGTACCTGATACAGGTTGTGGGAACAGAAAAGCACCGTGGCGCCTCGCTCACGAAGCTCCAGAATGCGATTGAGGCTCTTCTTCTGGAAATGCAGGTCGCCCACGGAGAGCGCCTCATCCACGATCAAAACATCCGGATCGATGGCCGTCGCAGCGGCAAAAGCGAGCCGCATGAACATGCCCGATGAGTAGGTCTTCACCGGCCGCTCCAGCGTCTCCTTGGTCAACTCCGAGAACGCAGTGGCGCGGACAATGAAGTCCTCCATGGCGATGCCCTCCAGCCCATGCAACGCGGCCATGAAGCGGATGTTGTCGTAGCCGGACTCCTCCGGGTGAAAACCCGCACCAAGCTCCAGCAACGCGGCAACGCGGCCTTCTTGAAACACCTGCCCACGGGTGGGACGGATGGTGCCTGCCGCGATTTTCAGCAAGGTGCTTTTGCCCGCACCGTTTTCACCGATGAGGCCAAACGTTTCGCCGGCCTGCACCTCAAAATCCACCCCGGTCAAAGCGACATGTATACGGTGGCGCTGCTTACGCGTCACCCACTCCCAAAGCCGGTCCTGCGGACGGCTGTAGACCATATAGGTCTTTTCAATGCCTTCAAAGCGGATCGTCATGGCTTTACAAGGCCTCGCCCAGTGCAGACTTCATTGAGCGGAAGAACCACCACCCCCCTCCACCCAGCAACAACACCCATACGGCCAAGGCCACGGGGGTTCCCGGCGGCACCGGCATATGCAATACAGTGCTCTGCACCATCAGGACCAGGCAAGCTACGGGGTTGAAAAGAAACCAGTTGTGGAATTTCTCCGGCACCTGGGACAGGGGGTATACGACAGGTGTTAGGTAGAACCAGAGCTGTAGTGCGAAGGCCACCATGGAGCCCACATCACGCCACAGAAAGTGGGCCATGCTCAGCAGCAACGTAAGACCAAAGGTCAGCGCAATCTGGGCCAGCACCAGAACCGGTAGCCAAGCCAGTGACGCGTAAGGCCCCACACCCTGCACCACCGACAAGACAATCAACAGCGCATAGCCAATACCCAGAACGAGCAGGCTACCTCCAACGGACACTGCGGGCAGTATCTCCGCAGGCATAGGCTGCTTGCGCAGAAAGTCCTCGTACGCCGCCAGGGACCCAACCCCACGGCCAATGGCATCGGTAAAGGGTAGCCAGACTGCAAGCCCCGCCAGAAGGTGCAGCAGATAGCCATTGTTCACGTCCAGCCCGGGCACCCGCACCGCCAGCACCAAGCCAAAAAGAACATAGAAGATAGCCAGCGTGGCGACGGGCTGAACAAAAGCCCAGGCAAAACCCAATACCGAACCGGCATAGCGCGTCTTGAACTCGCGCACCATCCAGTACCGCCAAAGCACCCACAACTGGCGCGCATTGCGCGGCGCTGCCGATGAGACCCCAGTGGAATGGGAAACAGGGCGCGTCATGCTACCGTCCGCAGCCATTCGACCGATTTGGCCACCCCATCCTCGAAAGCCATCGTCGGCTTCCAGAACAGCTCGTTCCGGGCACGCTGAATGTCCAACACATTGACCGGTGGGTCAAAAGGACGCGCAGGGAATACACGCCGTTCTACGGCATGCCCCAACAACTGCTCCAGTGTGTGCACAATATCGTTGACGCTGTGCCCTGCACCACCGCCAATGTTGAATATCCGGGTCTCCCCCTCATGGCGTGCCGCTGCTGCGAACGCATATCCCACATCCGCAGCGTAAACAAAATCGCGCACCACGGACCCGTCCCCCCACACATCCAGCGGTTGCGCATTGAGCGCACGGTGTGCAAAAACGGCAATCACACCTTGGACCCCATGGGGTTGCTGCCACTCACCGTAGGGATTGCTCAAACGCAGAATCCGGCATGGCAGGCCATGCTGTGCCTCTTCGATGCGCAAGTGGTGCTCAATCGCCAGTTTGGTGGCGCCGTAGGCCCCCATGGGCATGGTGGGGTGGGCCTCACACAAAGGCACATACTGCGGCCGCCCGTACACCGCCCCACCGGATGACGCAAACAGCAACCTGGGGCGCGCGGCCTTTTTGCGCAATTCCTGAAGAAGGCGCAAGGTTCCCACCAGATTGGTCTGGACATCCTGGATGGGGTCCTCACTGGCAGTGGCCGGCACCGTGGAGGAAGCGAGGTGAACAATCACGTCTGCCCCCCCCACCACATCCCACCAGGAGGGCAGGTCAAAACAATCTGCCTGCACCTCTCCCGCCAGCCAGGGAGCACTACCCGCAGCCGACAATGACCGGTCTACCGACCACACCTCTGCGCCCTCCGACGCCATGGCACGCCCAATATGGCGCCCCAGAAACCCAGCACCTCCCAGAATCGCGCAACGCATCAGGAAGTCTCCACTTGCTGCTGGGTGCGCGCGTGCAGCAGGGCGGCTTCAAAGTCCTTCGCAACCATGTCCCAAGTCTGCGCCCGTGCAAACTTTTCGGCCCGCACGCTCAAGGCATGGCGCCGTTCATCGTTCTGCAACAAGTCACAGACTGCATCCGCCAACCCCTCGGGCGAAGACTCCGCCAAAGCGGCCACGTCTTCGTTGAGGAGCCATTCCACATTGGGCCCCCGATTCGAAACCACGGCACAACCCGAAGCCATCAACTCCAGGGGCAACAGCGACGCATTCGTGAGCGACAGAACCAGCGCCACATCGCACTGGCTGTAGAGATCCGGCAGATCATCGAGGGCCACAGTTCCACACCCCAAGTGTGGAAACGGAATGTGATAGCCAGCCGTGTCCCAGCCCGCCAGTACGAACTGGACGTCGGGCATCCGCTCCCACACTGCGTTCAGCACTAGAAGTCCGATCTCAAACGCCCTGCGGGGCGTGGGGGGACGCGCGTAGAAAAACACCCGGCGAATTTCCGGCTCCCTGCGCGGCAAGCGCCGGTAACGCTCTAGTTCCACACCAAAACCTATAGCGTGGGTGGTCATGCCATATTCATTCGCCAACTTGCTGGCCAGCCAGCCGCCCGCCGTGATGCCGAAAAATCCAAAGCTGTAAGTATTCTGTGCCAGGACCGACTCCGATCCGACGGGGTAAAAATGCGGCTCGTAGTCCTGTACAAAGTAGAGCTTGTGCTTCGCGCCCGTAAAGGCGCGTACGGTGTAGGCAGTGTCCCATCCCGTAGCAATGGAGAATTCGCACGGCGGCAGATCTTCAAGACCCAACAACACCTGCGCCTGAAGCGGAAAGAAGTGCTTCCGAATGGCCTCGCGGGCCTCCTGCGCATCGTGGTGCATGACGGGCTTGCCGATCACGATACTGGAGGTGTAGCCCATCTGCTCCAGATGCCAGATGGTGCGGAAGATGTTCAGATGGCCACCGGACCCGACATTGAAGTCAGGAATAAACCACAGCAAGGTGCCCGGCTTGGCCTCACCCGACTGGGCAGGCAAGACATAAGGCAGGGCAAAGTCGTAGTGTCGAAAGACATCCACATACTTCCCTGGGCCTTGGCGCAGGCGACGCACCACAGCACGCAGGGCGGCAAAAACACCTTCCTTGCGCGCCATTTCTTTCACACGCCAGATCTTCTTGGACAGATTCAACGCCATGGTCAGACAGCTCCCGCACGCTGCAATTGCTCATCGCGTGACACCGAGCGCAGCAGCCAAGCGGGCAAACGGTCATGGTGCGTGCCCAGGTATTGTCCCGAAACCCTCGCCAT
Source organism: Acidovorax sp. LjRoot38 (assembly GCF_964252975.1). Classification (NCBI taxonomy): domain Bacteria; kingdom Pseudomonadati; phylum Pseudomonadota; class Betaproteobacteria; order Burkholderiales; family Comamonadaceae; genus Acidovorax; species Acidovorax sp. LjRoot38. The sequence continues at coordinate 186,533 of NZ_CAXUPT020000005.1, forward strand.
TTCAATGAAGCCCATGTAAATCGCATTTTTACAAAGGCGCCAGCCCTGCAGCCCCCCGCTGCGCAACCAGCCAAGATCCCGCTTAGCCAAGTACAGACCAGACTTCAAAGCCTGCGCCAAGCTGTCCTGAATGCGATAGCCAAAGTAGAGATGGAATGAGCGTGCTTCGTCAAAATTGCGCTGCAACGTCTCCCACACACCGAAATCGTGCGAATGGTAGACCACCGCATCTGGCACAAAGGCCTTCGCGTGCCCCGCCTCAATGGCGCGCAGCGCCCATGTCTGGTCCTCTGCAAATGCCACTTCTGGCAAAGGCAGTTGCTCCCACACCGAGCGGCGGATGCATGAATTGTTGCTGGAAAAAAAGTGCAGCCACTGGCGATAACCAGTATCTCTAGCAAACCGGGCGGGGTCTTCAAGGCGAACCACGGACAGCTTGTCGCCAAAGCCGGCAAAATGCTGGTTCAGCTCACAGTGCGTAATATGCCGCGCTTGGGGATGGGCTCGATGAGGACCAAAAGCCCCCGCCACACCTGGCTCAGCGTCGCAGCCCTGCACCATGTTGTGCAACCATTTGGAGCTCGCAGGTCGCGCATCTTGCGTGATAAACACCAGAAACTGCCCCCTTGCCATGGAAGCCAGTAGATTGCGTGTACGCCCGTGGCCGAACTCTGCCGCAGGAATAGTCTCTACGCGAACGCCACGCTGCCGGGCGCATTCCACAGAATCGTCGGATGATCCGGAGTCCACCACAATGACCTCGAATGGCCACGGCGCTTGCTGCGACAGCACGGCATCCAGCACTTCACCCAGCAAGGAGCCTCCGTTCTTGACGGGGATCAACACGGAGGCGCGTATTTCAGTCATTGGCAGAATTGGCGGGGGCTCAATAGGAAGATAGCGCCATGCGCCTTGTCGTCAGATTGCACATTTCTGGCAGAGCGCCATGGCAATCTGCAAAACCGACCATTGTACTGCGCCACCCAAAAGTGGCGCCCCTCCCCGGCTTCCAATTACGTCAGCGGTTATTTGGCTGGAGGCTGCTTCAAGAATAACGATCTGATTGCAGCGTTATCCAGTTCAACGCCGTACTTAGCAAACAAATCGCTTCGAACCTTCTTGACACCCTCTTGGCGACAAAAGGAGACGGCACGGGCGGGAACAGACACAGCAACCTCTTCCCACGCCAACTGACGCCCCTCACGCTTTTCATTCACCTTGAAAAGATAGGCGAAATCACCTTCGCGCAGTGGGCCTACCATCTCCCCTTGTTTTGTCGTAGCCAAAACACGCAGCACACTCACATCTTCGTCAAAGAGGGTAACCCATCCCAAATCGCCTTGGGGATTCAGCTTGTACACGGCCTCTGCTTGCTTGACCAAATCATCAAACGACTTCTTCCCCGAAGCAACGGCTTCCGCCTCTTTCATAAGCCAAGCTGCGGCAGGCTCACCATCCAGGGTCTCGGATGCAGGAAGAATAACTCGACTGAGCCGAGCCATCGGCGGCACCCGGAATGCTTGAGGGTTGTCGCTAAAGTACTGTCGCGATGCCTTCTCGTCAGCAGGAGGCGCACATACAGGAAGCAACTTGGCATAGACAGCTTGCGCATAGACATCATCGAAACGCTGTTCCTCCCGTCCATCTTGGCGCGGCTCCCCGATTTGCGCGCCCTCTAGGGAGAGCACCCGCACTGTGGCCATTTCCCGCAATACGGTTTGCACACCCCATACGTTGCGACTAGAAGCACGCAGATCTACCCGCCTCTCCACGTAGGCCGAAAAGTCATCGCGACTGATCGTTTCACCGTTGGATAGACGAACCAATGTCTCCGACGCACTTGCCAGCGAGGCAGCAGCGACCGCAGCACACATTACCAAGGCTCGAAGCCAGCCCGAGTTGCACAAAGAAGGGGTCATAGAAATAACTAAAAAAACAAACTCAAAGACGTTCGACAGCGCGATTCCAAAGCGGGCCGTAGATCACATCCACAACGGTATCGACGGAATTGAGCACCACCAGATCCTGCTCACCATCGCCATCCACATCGATGAGCTGTAGACCCGTAGAGAATCCGCTGGTCTTTATCCAGCGCGTTTCCAACACTTTCGCGTCAGCATCAAGGCGCTGCAGATACATCTTTCCATCTTCAGCCCACACCACCAGATCGTCAGACAGTGGAGCGACAGCAACACTGCCCGTCAGAGGTGACTGTATGTATTGGAGTTCCCCGGTTTGCATGTTGATACGGGCATTGCGTGCGCCGGTCTCTAGCGCCACATACAACCATTGACCCGAAGGTGAAGGCCGCGCATGGCGAGCGACGGCACCAAAAGTGGCAAGCACACGAGGTGCCGCCAAGAGATCTGCATCGGAGACTGCGACAACCTTGCGGTCGTCAAGACAAGCGACGGCAAACCCACCCCCTGCCAAGCCAGGAATTTTGGTTACGCGAACAGGATGCCACGGAGCCTCACACCATCGCACCGCTTTTGGCACTGCTGCCTGTCGATTGTCTTCATGCCAATCGATCCAAGCCACATTCTTTCCGCTGTAAGGTGTTGCCAACAACTTGTATCGGCCTTGTGACGCACTCACCAAGATGACATCACGCGGGGCAAATCCGACGGGAGCCTGGTGTATCCGTACTAGGCGCTCGCCCTCAACCCTGAAGATATCGAGGCTACCCGTAGCTTCAACAGCTGCCGCCACCAGAGTGTCCGATAACCACACCGCAGAATCCGGATGATAGGCCACAGGTTGACGATCCAGCTGACGAGAGGTTCTTCCGCTGAGTTGGTGCAGAACCACCCGCCCCTCTTCATGCTCGACTAGCACGAAGCGGCACTCTCCCTTGGCAAAACAGCGCACCTCACCACCCCAGACCATGTGGGCTTCAATGGCCATTCGATCAGAAGCCTTTTGAGTGTCCGGCGCCTTGACGGGAGGGGCCACTCCCCCTTCAACAGATACAGGATGCATTTGGCAACCCGCCAGAACCCAAACACCCAGCACAGCAAGAAGTCGGAAAGGAACAGAGCAAGAGAATTTCATAGGAACCCCAGACATGCAAAAAAAATGGCGCCGTTTGGCGCCATTTTTTTGGAGCAGCCCCAATGGGACTGCTTGTTTTTCTATTTTATACACAGCAGAAATCGCCGTGTATATCAAGAAAAATTAGTTGTGCGTACCAAGGATGGACTGCACAGCGCCGAAGGCAGGCATGGAGATCACGCTGTACGTGAACACAGAGCCACCCAGGGAGAACAGCGACTGACCAGAAGTACCTGGGTAGTCAGCTGGCTCAGCAGACATAGGCGACCACTCGATGAAACCATCGGCGAAGTTTGCAGGACGGCCTGGGATCGTTTCTGGGTTGAAGAACGACAGTTCGGCTTCAGCCAGAGCGAAGTTCACAGACTTACGGTTTTGAGCCGCATCGTACATGTTGACCGTGTGGGTACCACGATGGTCACCAGTCGACCACACCACAATGCGGGTTTCCAGACCTGCATTCAGGGTGTTGTCCACAGCGTAGCGCATGGCGAAAGCAGGCGTGGCCGAAGCAACGTTACCCGTTACCGAACGAGCGCCAGCAACGTTCAGCAGGCTCATTGGGCCCAGGATCGTCAGATCAGAGCCAGTAGCCAGCGTCAGAGGGCCGTCGATCACTGGAACATAAGCCACGTCTTGGGCGCCAGTGGTCACGTGGAAGGCGCTCGCACCGATTTGGCCGTTAGCAGCCACACCAGCCGTTGCGTTAGCCACGTTACATGCGGTAGCTGCGCTGGTGGTTGCAGTGTTTGCACCAACAGCGAACACCAGGTAACCACGCGTACCAGCCAAGCCATTGCCAGATTGCTGCGACCAGATGAAGGGCTCGAAGTCCTTGTTGGTCATGGGGAAGCAACCGTCGGTAACGTGGTTGGAGTTCGCATCAAAGAACGTCCAGAACACAGGCACAACGTTGCCGGTGTTGTTGACGATACCCACTGCGGTGGTATCGGCATCGCCGTTGTGGATCACGTTAGGAACCACGAAACCATTGCTGTACGTACCCACGGTGTACGCCTGCGCCACACCTGCACTCAGCGCAGCGGCTGCAACGGCTGCCATTGCAAATTTTTTCATCTTCTCAGTCCTTAGATAATTGAAGGAAGCTTTCCCACCCTGTGCGGGATCTGCAACCCATCCGTACTCCGTTTGGGTTGATGCAATCTTATACTGATACCTTCGATTTTTTCAACCTATTTCAGCCAGAAAACCACTGCACGGCAGTTTGTTGCACTCAAACAACGAACCATCACTGCGCTGTTGGAAACATGACACTAGGCCGCTGTACATGGTGCCATGCACCATCAATGCGACGCCATTCGTCTTCCAGAACGGCCTCCAGTTTTTTTACACGCAACAATGGTAATGAGTAGCGCATCCACACGGTAACGATAGCGCGATCCCCTTCAATGCTGCGCACACCACGCACCTCCACGGCATCAAATGTAATGCCCCCACGCTTGAGGTAGCCTTCCAACGTGGCGCTCGGGTCCTTGGACAACGCCTCATAGGCCCAAGCGCCTACACGGTCATTTTTCTGAATGAGCGCCCAGTACGCTTTTGTGCGGGCTAGAAGTGCTGCCTGGTCATCTTCGGCCGACACCACTGCGCCACCTGTGGCGGCACAGCCCACCAGCACCGCCAAAACCGCAGGCGCTGCCAAGGTCGCGACGAGATGACGACGGGTAACAGGTTTTGTCATGTAAAGAATCTCCTGATTGACTATCTATATATGGGATACGCCACGCTGGCTAGGGCCATAGCAGCCAGGCGCAGTCAGCGCGAAGGTTGCAACTGGGCATCTGGGGGGCGGAAACTCATGGGTTGGGCCTGCAAAGACAAGGAGCGCATGCGTTCGCGCATCTCCGCACTGGCCGAACGCAGTTGATCATCGTCCTCCAGGGCGCGGGGCGTCATTAACACCAGCAGCTCCGTGCGGTTGCGCTGGTTTGACGTGTTAGAGAACAAGGCCCCCAACAATGGGACATCCGCAAGCCCCGGCAACCCGCTACGAGTATTGCTGTCATTTTCACGGATCAACCCGCCCAGAACGATGGACTCGCCGGAACGCACTGCGACACGCGTTTGTATTTGCCGGGTCTGAAAGGACCGCTGTTTTGTCACAGCATCCTCTTCACCCACATCGGTGACTTGCTGAGAGATGTCCATGGAGATCAACCCTCCCGCATTGACGGATGGCGTGACGGTGAGCAGTACGCCAGTGTCTTTGTATGTAATGGACTGACTGATAAAACTACTGCCAGTAGCGGCCGAGGTTGAACTCAGAATGGGTTGTTGCTGTCCGACCTGAATGTTGGCGGTGTGGTTGTTCAAAACCAAGATGGACGGACTGGACAACAACCGCACTTGTGATTTAGTGGCAACGGCGTTCAGCGTGGCGCGAACAACGTCCGCCTTGCTAATGGTGTACGAAAAACCGGGCAGTTTGGGACCTATGCCAGCATCTTTGTTTGCGTCCCACAACGCCTCGCCTTGACGCCCCCTGCTAAGACCGTTTTGCAAGTACCACTCAACGCCGTATTCCAGGTTGCCCGTGAGGCTCACCTCCACGATGCTGGCCTCGATCAACACCTGCATCGGAGCCTTGTCCAGCTCGCGCAATGCCTGCTCGATCCGGCGGTATTCGGTGCGCGGAGCGCGAATCAGCAGAGCGTTGCGCTTCTCGTCTGCAACCACACGCACATTGCCATCCAATTGACTCGTTGACGTAAGGGATGTGTTGTTCGAAGAAGTTCTGTTTCCGCCAGCACCCAGCGCGGCGTTCAAAGGACTACTGCCCGTGCCGGAGCTGCTGCTATTGCCATAGAGGCCGCTGGAACTGCCCGTATTGCCAGTGCTGCCCGTCCCCAGACCGGAGCCCCCCGCCCCCCGAGAGAACTGCGTGGGCGCCGAGCCCGCCGCGACGCCACCCGAGCCGGCTTGCCCGGACTGCCCACCAAAAAGGCCATTGAGCATTTCCGCCAGCTGCAATGCCGAGCCGTTTTGCACCGGATACACGAACAGGCTGGCCTCCAGCGTATCGGTGGGACGGTCCAGGCGACGGATCCAGGTTTCCACTTGGGCCAACAAATGACTGCGCGGCGTGACCACCACCAGGGCATTCAGACGCTCAACGGGAAAGACGCGAATCAAGCCACCCAAAGGGGTCGCCATCTGGGCGCCGGCACCGCTGGCACCACCACTTGCGGCCGCACCACCTGCAGCAGCACCCGACGTGCTAGGCGCCCCCCCCGCAGGTGCGGCACCAGCCCCCCCATAGGGATCGGAGGATTTGTCGGAGCCTAGCATCGCCTGCAGAGCATCCCGTACCACGTTGACGTTGGCGTTTTCCAACACGAACACACCCAGCGACATGCCAGAGAGAAAGTCCACGTCAAACGCTTCTACCATTTCCAGCCAACCACCCAACTGGGCCTTGCTGCCCTGCAGCACCAGCAGGTTGCGCAGGGAGTCCACGTAGACGATGGCCTCACGGGGTGCGATAGGCGCCAGAATCTTGGCCATCTCGGCCGCTGCTATGTGGTTCAAGGGAACGATAACCGTCCCGGCACCTGACAGATCCTTGAATTTGGACGCCCCTACCACCGGGCGCGCGCCTACGGTAACGGTACGCTTGGTCACGTGATAGACCCCCGCGTTGTCGCGGACGATGGCCAAGTCGTGGGGCAACAGCACCGCATCCAGCACATCCAGCACCTGACTGCGCAGCAGCGGCTGGCGCGTATGCAGGCTCACCACCGTTTCGCCACCTGCGTCGATGGTGTAGTTGAGCTTGAGCAGGTCACCTAGCAACGCTGTAGCCAAGTTGCTGACAGTGACATTCTCGAAATTGAGCGCCACCTTGTCGCCCTTGGCAAGCACGGGATCGATTGCAGGCGCCTTGTCGCGCTTGAAAAACTGGTCGTTGCCAGGATATAGCTTGGTGCTGGAAGAAGCATTCTTTTGCGCCTGCTCCTTGGGCGCTGACGCCGCCGGTGCAGGGCTTGGCGCCACTGGCGCAGCCGCAGCTGCAACAGGCTGCGATGGCCCCGGTGCTCCGCCAACTGCGACCTTGGAGTCCGCAACTCCGGACGCCGCAGGACCTCCCTGCGTGCTGGCACAGCCTGCCGCCAGCAATGCGAGCAAGAGGATGGATGGCCGAATATTCATAGAGATAGCTCCAATATTGGGGTACGCCGCTAGGGCTTATTGATTTGTTGCAGGCCTGCGCAGGCGGTCACCGATCGGTCCGGCTTTCACGGCCGCCGCACTTCCCGCTTCCAGCGGGCGCTCTACACGTTGGTCATCAGCTGACACAAAGAGAGCCTTGCGGCCATCAAAGGACTCAACTCGCCAGGGTTTGGTTTCCCCGGTGATCTTGAGGGTGCTGCCATCGGGGCGCTGCAAGATGGCCACACGCTCCTTGCCAGACTCAAATACTGCAGTGAGGCGCGCCTGCAGCAACTCCGTGACCAAACTGGTCTTTTTTTCTTCCACCGCCACCGGGCGCCGCGATGCCCACAACAAGGGGCGCTCCACTGCCTGCTTTGCCCGGACCTTGATCACAGGGGGCATGGGCTCAACCTTTGGAAGATCGGGCCGGCGCGCTTGCGGCGGGTTCCAGCGCTCTTTTTCGGTATGCCACCAGTAAGCGCTCGCAGCCACAGCTACGGCACCCAGGACGGGGCCGACGTACCAAGGTTTGATCATGGCTTGGCCTTTTCTGGTGCCAAGGGGGCCTCCAGCTGCAAAGACAGGCGTGCATTTTGCGGACCCGCGCCAGAACTTGCCCCCTCACGCGTGATGTTGGCGGTGCGCACCCAGAAAGGAGGGCGGTGCGTCTGAAGACTTTCCATAAAACTCACCAACTTGACCCATTCACCATTCACGGTTGCCGTCAAGCGTATGCGCGCCAGCTTGCCATCCACCCCAGGCTCCAGCGCGACCTGGGATGAAACCAGCGTGCTGCCAGAAGCCATGATCATCTGGCGAAGCTTCTGCTGGATATCGTTTTGAGAAGTTTCGCCAGCAGGGTGCACCAGCGGGGCCACTGTACTGCTTGCAGCGCTGAGCAGGGTTTCGATTTCAGCGCCGGCGTTCACCACCCCTTCCAGGCGTTCGCTACGGGGCTCCAGTTGTTGCAGGGCGTTGTTGTAACGCGCCCAGAGAGTGCTGTAAATCAGAGCGGCACAAGCCAAGGCGCCAACAAACAGCACCAGCAGCAAAACCACCGAATGACGGCGCCATACATTCATTTTCATGGTTTTGCTCCCTCGCCCCGCCAGCGCATTTCAAACGTGAAGCGCTCTTTATTCAGCGTGCCGTCGCGCACATTTGCCCCGGTGGCGCGCACATCCACCAGGCCAGGCTGGCGCCCTAGATGCCCAATAAGTTCGGTAGCATTTGCCGTCAATCCCGTGATCCGGATTTCGCTACCGTTGACTTCGATGCGATCCAGCCAGGTGTCGGCAGGAATAGCGGCGGAAAGCGCATCCACGACACTGGCGAGAGGCAGGTCCGTACTGATGTTCTTGCGAAGCTCTTCCGCCAAGTCTGCCTGGCGGCGCAGTTCATCCATCTTCTGGCGCAAGGGAGCCGCCTTGGGCTCCAGCATGTTGACGTGCTCCACAGCGCGGACCACCGCCTGGCGCTTCAAGACCAGAGGCATGAGTGCCGGCAATGACAGTGCGGCGAGCAGGACAAGCACCAGCCCCACCCCCAACCAATCCATCCAACGCTGGCGGTTGTACTGCTTTTGCCACGCCGCTGTACGGACGGGAAGCGCGCGCCCCTGGCGCATCAGATATACAGGGGCATTTTCGGCAAACCCGTGCTGCGTCAATTGCTCGGCCAGGGTGTTGCGTCGGCACATGCCCCACTCCACCATCCAACCACCTTGGGCTTGAGGTTCTGCCCACCATGCCGCCACAATCTGTTCCGGCGGCATGGGAGAGACCCGCCACAGGGCTTCTTCGACGCCGCCTGCCAACGAGCGCCGCGGCATATCCGGCAACTGCACGGTGCCCCAAAGACAGCCGGACTCCGGTACCAGCAGGCTGGAAGCCTTTCGATTGTTGGCGCGCTTGCGGGCACGGGTTCCAGTGATGGTCCAACGCCCTCCGTCGGACGCAATGGCTGCACTCGCGATTGCAGGCCAGGCGCCATGCTCCATGAGAACGCGCTTGAGATCACCGAAACCCCATGCCATTCGGTCCAGTGTTTTTTGCGCACGAAGAGATAGCTGCCCCCAACCTGTCATGGCTTGAATTCCTGTTCCGGCTTGTTTAAGCGGCGTGTCGGCTCCAAAGAGAGCGTTGTCCAGGGCGTCAGACCACCGGGACGCTCGCTGAGATCGATCCATGCCTCACGCTGCCACCAGCGATCACCTTCAGCCCGCACAAAAGCATTGAGGCGCACTGTCAGACCGCCTCCAGCGCGGGCAGGCGAGAAAAATTCGGCTGCAGCTCCTGTCAAAAGCACGCCAGCCCGCGTTTCCGGTGGGGAGTTGTGAATGCGCGCCCCCAAACCTGGCTGTCCCGTGAGGACGTCGATCAGGGCGGGAGGGGCTGAATCGATTTCGATGCGTTGCTGCCCATTGATACCCAAGTGGGGCGCGATTATCTCATAGAGCTCAGACGTCATTCCCAGGACTGATCTCAGTTCCGAAAGGTCATCCAGCGCGCCATTTCGAGGCAGGGAGGGCCAGCCAGCAGCGCGGTATTGGGCAGCCTCAGCCCCGCCCACCCCACCTGGCGTGTCGTCAGGGTCGATGAAGTCCCGCACACGTGAGGTCAAGATGGCAGCCTCCCCCGAGGAGAGCCCTCCAGCTCTTTGAAAGAGCGCCTGCAGCAAAGCTTCGCTGGCGACATTAACGTCTACCAGCCCTCCAGAGGGCGTGATCTCCACCCAGATGTCATTCGACCCCATTGGCAAACGTTGAATGCGGTACCAACTGTCTGCGGTCTTTTCGGTCATCATTCGCTGCGCAGTCAGTTGGATCGCGGCGTCCAGCACGGACTCAGCGCGCAAGCGTTCCAAATCCAGCCCTGCGCGCTGCGTTTGCTGGCGAATCCCCCGTGAACTCGCCATCACCACCAATGACAAGGACGCAACCAGCCACAGCACCAGAATCAGCGCTGCGCCCCGGCTGCCGTGTTTCGACCGCTTCATCACCTTGCCCTCGCGAGAGGGAACACCAGAGGAGGCCAGTCTCCGCGCGCATCGGCAATTTCCACCCGGATACGTGCCGGGTACTGCGCTTTGGCAGAGTCCCATTGCTGAGTCCACTGCCCCGTCAGTCCGTCCTGGTAATGCCACTGAAGCGTTCGCACATCCGACAGAAGTGTTTCGCGCAAAGCCTTGCCCCAGTCCAGCGCCATCAGTGCTCCGTCATAAGGAACGGCTTCTACCGACAGATCGACGCGCCCATCGGCATGGCGCAGGGGGCTCATGCGAAATACATAGAGCCCCCCAGCATCCCCCCGCTCCGGCAATGGCGCAACCCAGATCGCACCCGCAGCATTTCCGCTAAAGAAATTCACAAAGATGTTTTCGTCGCGCCGACTCAACAAGCGCAGGGTGTCAAACTTGCGCCCAAGCCATTGGCTGACCACCAACATGCGTTCAGAGCGCTCAATGACGCGCTGGTTGCGCTCTTCCGAACGCCCGATGACTCCCACGCCCGCAAACATCAGAGCGACCACTGCGGACGTCACGGCCAATGCGACCAGCAACTCCAACAAGGTAAAACCACGGGAAGTTTTTCGAAAAGAGTGGGTCATGGTGCAGACCTGTAGGGCTTCCATGTGGTCCATGTGACGGCCGTCACCCCATCTTTACTGACCTCTACGGTCACCCTTGCCGCACGCACAGGTGGCCCGGCCACCGGGCGACCACTCTCGTCCATCATTTGGACCGGTTCGGGCGCCACCTGAATCCGCCAATTCCAATCGCCTGCCCGCCCGGAATCCTGTCGCATCAAATCCTCTGCAAAGGTTCCAGCAGCCACTGCCGACCTGGCCACGAGAGAGGCCTCCACCCGAGCCTCCACATCCACCACATTTTTAGAGCCTTGCCCCACGCTGCGGTAAAGACTCGCAAGCGCAATGGAAGCAATTGCCATGGCGACCAAGGCCTCCAGCAAACTGAACCCCCGTTGATTCCGTGGCGCTCGCCTGAATGACTTGAAAATAGGATCAATCAGGGGCAACAGACAGCACGTCACGGTCATGACTGGGCCGCGACCATGGATTGCTCCACCGTCCCAAGGAGCCAGTTCACGCGAAAGCTGACGCCCTGCCCACCTCTTAGCACTGCAAGCCGCCCGCCACGTGCGCCGCCGTCGGAATTGAACACAAAAATAGGTTCTCCCACGGCAGTTGCAGTTTTGCCAGTCCGCGAATTGCGTTCAATCGCTTCCCACTGGACCACCAGTGATGCAGGCACCTCCAGGGCCAGGCGCCCGTCAACCACCAGCCTGCGAATGTCTGACTGGTAGGTCACGGTCACCGAACGGCCTTCCTGGACGCTGAGCGCACGCGCTTTGTTCAATTGGCTGGAAACATCCCGTACCGTCTGGTTGTAGCGTGACCGCTCCATGTACGCCTGCCCGCCCGCCCCTACCACGGATACAGTAATGGCAGCCAGCACCAGCACGACCAGCATCTCCAACAAGGTGAAGCCACGGATGCGGAGGTCTGACGCCAACAAAGGGCGGCTCATGCGAAACAAGTCACCAGACGGCACTGGGGAGTGGAAAGCGCAACAGAGCGTCAGTTAAAAACGTCCGCGTTCTCACCGTCACCGCCCGGCTTGGCGTCGGACCCCAGAGAGAACACGTCGGGCCCGCCATTGCGTCCCGGGTTTTTGTACAAATAGGCGGCACCCCAAGGATCAGAAGGCAGGCCCTTCTTCAGGTAGGGACCATTCCATCCCTGGGCCGTTGCAGGCCGCTCTGCCAGGGCACGCAGCCCTTCCGCATCATTGGGATAACGGCCGACATCCAGCTTGAAAAGGTCCAGACTCTGCTCAATTTCCGAGATCTGAATGCGGGCCGTCTTGGACTTGGCACCGCCGAGTTGATCAAGCACCTTCGGGCCCACCAGCCCGGCAAGCAACGTCAGAATCACCAGAACCACCAGCAACTCAATCAGCGTGAAGCCGGAGGAACGCTGCGCTCGCGCCATTGCTTTGTGTTCAAAATTCACTACATTCATTTCAAAATCTCTCAAATAATCCAGAATCAAATTGTGTCGTTGATCGACAAAACGCCACCCAGAATCGCAATAATAATGAAGGCAACCAAGGCCCCCAAAACAATAATAATCAAGGGCTCCATGGCTGCCAAAACACGCCCCATGGTACGCCGACCTTCATCCTCGTAACGATCTGCCAAACCCAGCAGAGTAATATCAAGCTGCCCTGTTTCCTCAGCAACCCGAATAAGCTGCGGGGTGCTGGATTTCCCGAAGTAAGGAGAGACAAACCCTGTGGAAAGTCGTTTGCCTGTTTTTACAATGCCCACCAGAGGTTCAATATCCTTGCGCAATGCGGTATTGGTCAGTGTGTCCACAGCAATGCGCAACGCATCCACCATGGGTACACCCCGCTGCAGCAAGATGCCGAAGGTGCGGAAATAAATAGCAAACTGCAGATTCCGCAACACCTTGCCGAACAGGGGGAGGTCCAACAGCACACTGTCAACGCGCAACCGCCCCGCAGGCGTCGCGCCCCAGCGGGAGCCCAGGAACAAGACCACCGTCAAGCCTAACAGGATTGCCATCCAGTGCGAGCGGATCAGATCACTGAGATCGACCACCAAGCGCGTGGAGTAAGGCAGTTTGTCGCCCATGGAATCAAAAATTTCCCGAAACTGGGGAACCACAAATGCCAGGAGCATCACGACGGACAGCACCGCAACAATCAGCAAGATGACGGGGTACGTCATGGAGGAAATGACGTAGTTGCGAAGCTTGTCTTCTGCCTCCAGTTGCACTGTGAGTTCTTTCAGAACCACATGCAGCGAACCAGAAGTTTCCCCCGCCCGAATCAGAACCAGATATTGGCGCCCAAGATCCCGCTCAAACGGCAGCAGCGACTGGTACAGAGACTTACCGCCACGCACCCCTTCCTCGACCTTGGCAATGAACGCTTTCAGCCGCTCCGTGTTGGCCGTCTCCTTGAGCATGACCAGCGCCTTGTCCAGCGGCATGTTGGCCTGCTTGAGGTGGGCCATCTCGCGGCTGAACAAAAGGATCTCGCCACGTTTGAGCTTGCCCCCTCGGCTTTGCGGCTCATCTTGGGCAACTGCTGCCGACTCGTCTGCAATACGAACCGGCGTCACGCCCTGCCCAATGAGTCGCAGTCGCGCGGTCTCCACGTTCAGCGCGCGGATCGTCCCCTGGCAGGCCTTGCCATCGGACGTGATTCCATCGTATTGAAATTCAATCATTTTGACGCGCAACGCGCAGGACTTCTTCCGCAGTCGTCAGACCTTTGAAGACCTTGGTGGCGCCATCCTGCAACAAGTTCCCCCCGGCATAGGCGCCATCTCCGCCCCCCAACGAAGAACCTCTTTCGAGCACCACTTTTTTTACGTCTTCTGACATTACCAGCAATTCATGAACAGCCAACCGCCCTCGGTAGCCGGTCCCCCGGCATGCAGAACAACCGACGGACCGATAGATGACCTGGCCCTCCTCCATGGCCATGCCCAGGGAGGCTGCGGCAGCCTGCGCCTGGTCCGGCAGCAACGGCGCTTTGCATTCCTCACACAGCTTGCGCACCAGGCGCTGCGCCAGCACGCCAATGACGGACGCCGTGATCAAATAGGGCTCGACCCCCATGTTGATGAGCCGCACGATGGCCCCGAGCGCGCTGTTGGTGTGTAGGGTGGACATGACCAAGTGGCCCGTCAATGCCGCCTGGACCGCAATTTCAGCGGTTTCGCCATCGCGCATTTCCCCGATCATGATCACATCAGGATCCTGGCGGAGAAAGGATCGCAGCACCTTCGCAAAGGTCAGCCCGATCTGGGGCTGGACCTGCACCTGGTTGAGCCATTGCAGCCGGTACTCCACCGGATCTTCCACCGTCAGAATCTTGAGGTTCTCGCCCTCCAGTTCCTGCATGGAGGCATACAGCGTGGTGGACTTCCCGGAGCCTGTGGGACCGGTCACCAGAAAGATCCCATGTGGCACGCTGAGCAGCTGACGCATGGTTTTCAAAGTGGGTGGCGTGAAGTGCAGGCTCTCCAGCGAGAGCAGGTCGAAGTTCTTTTCCAGCAAGCGCATGACGACCGATTCACCAAACATGGTGGGAATGGTGGACACGCGAGAGTCCATTTCCTTGCCATGCACGCGCAGCTTGGTGCGCCCGTCCTGCGGCATCCGGCGTTCCGCAATGTCCAGCTGCGAAAGGATCTTGATGCGGGACACCACAGCGGGGGCATCCTTGTTATCAATCTCGTCAATGGGGTACAGCTCGCCGTCCACCCGTATCCGGACCACCGATTTTTCTTCGTAGGTTTCGATGTGAATGTCGGAGGCCTGGGCCGCCACGGCCTGGGAGAGGATATGGCTCACGCGCTGGATGATGGGGGCCTCCGAGGCCATGTCCCTCAGGTGCTCGATGAATTCCGAAGCCTCAAACTGGTCCGCAACGACTTCTCCTTCCGGCTCCGACTCCTGGACGTACCAGGCATTGAGCTGACTGGATATTTCAGACTCCAGGCCAAAAAAGACCCTGGGCACATCCCCAAAGACCAGGCGCAATGCATCGCGCAATGCCGCGCTCTTCGGATCTACCGACGCGAAATCCGGCGTGGACTCTGCATCCTCTGCATTTCCCAAAGGAAGCAGGTTGTTGGCCAGCAAAAAGCTGGTGTTCAGTCGTGAAGTTTCCGGCTTTTCCTTCGGGAAAGCGTCCTGACGCACCAAAGGCAATCCGGCCTGCCGGGACAGTGCGGAGTAGACATCCACCTCAGACACCAGCCCCAGACTGATAAGCAGGCGCCCCAGGCGACCGCCCATGGAACGCTGGACCTCTAGCGCCCTCTCCAGGTCATTGCGCGACAACTTCTGGTCCGCAAGGAGCATCTCACCGAGCCTGGGCGCAGCGATATCGACGCTTTCCACTTCACCAATTTCAGCCGAGAGCTTCATTACCAACGCCTTTGAACATTCTTCCAACCACCCAATACCCGGGCCCGACTTGTCTCACTCGGGCGGAGTGAATCACTTGAACCACAGCAAACAGCGGCTTAATCGATCCAATTCGGGGCCCACATAATATTCGCGATACCCAAAAATTCTCGCCCTCAGAGGCCCATCCCTCCACGCAAGGTATTCTGACACGTAGCCTTCATCCAGCCCCAAGGCGCGCAATCGCAGCTGCAGCGCCTGCGCCTGCAGATAGGTAGCCCCACCCAGCCCCCGGACACGCCGGACGATCCCCTGGCCGTTCGTCAACAGCCGGAGCAGACGCGTCTTCAGGCTACGATCCTTGGCTCCTACCTGGTTGGCGCCATGCTGGCGATACAGGATCAGCGGGGTTGGCACAAAACGCCTATGGCCGCTTCCACTCACCAGGCCACACCACCAGTCGTGCATGATGGTTTCCTGCGGGAGGGGCAAGGCCATTCGCAACAGGGTGCGGTTCACCATCATCGTGCATCCCGTCACCTGGTTCACGCTGAGCAGCGAAAGTGGCGAGCACTGCAGAGGGTCCATACGCTGGTATGTGGCGAAGGACTCCGAAATCACGCCCAAGTGCTCATCCACCACCGTCAGGTCGGAGTGCACCAGACAAGGCAATTCCGCACCACCCTCTTGCTCCATTCGCACCATTTCTTGGAGACACAGCTCGATTTTCGGAGGGAGCCAGACATCGTCCTGGTCCGAGAAAGCAACCCAAGCAGCCACACCATCATGCAGGCTGGCCACCATGAGATTCTCAAAGTTTCGGACCAGCCCTTGCCCATGGTGGGGATTGGGTACAAGTACCAAACGCTCTCCAAAGCGCACCCGGTAGCTCTCCAGGACTGCAAGCGTGTCATCCGAAGACCCGTCATCGCTGACGAGGAGGCGGAAATTCTGGTGGGTCTGGGCCAACAGCGAATCGAGCTGGGCACGGAGATACTTCGCCCCGTTGTACGTAGCCAGCAGCACATCCACCAGCGGTGACTGCGACGGGGCAGCCCCGCCCGCCCCTCCGCGTGAGGCCAATCGATGAGTCGGCTCAGTCACACGGTCCCCGTGCTGGTTGTTGCAGCGCTGTGGGGCCGGCATTCTGAAAGCATCAGCGCCTCGTAGGCATCTGCGATGCCCTCCCAGGTGTAGTGCTCCGCCACGATATCGCGGGCGCGCTGGCTTCGCTGCGGCAGCATGGCGTCCGACTGGCCAACCACCAGGTCCAGGCTGCGAGCGAGTTGCTCGGGGGTGGCAAAGTAGTCGGCCGCATCGCGTGCCACTTCGCGGTTGAACGGGTTGTCATGCGCAATGACCCAGTTTCCGCAGGCCAGTGCCTCGAGCAGCGAAGGGTTCGTCCCCCCCACCGAGTGCCCGTGCAGGTAACAGGCCGCATGTACACGCAAGCTTGCGAGCTGCCCGGTGTCGTAGATGCCCCCCAAGAAACGCACGCGGTCGCTGGCATGTTGCCTCAGCAGTTGCTGGTAGGCCGTGGCACCGGACACATCCCCTACGATGACCAACGGCCAGTCACCGCCGTGCATCTCATAGCCTTGAACGATTTCAAGGATATGGTTTTCCGGCTCCGGGCGCGCCACGACCAGCATGTAGCGGCGGGGCTTCAGCCCACAGGCAGAAAGCACGGAAGGGTCCACGTCCCGGTCCTGCACCAGTTCGGCGCCGTAGGCAATGAAGCTCGACGGAGCCCCCTTGGGATAAGTCTCGCGGAACCGCTGTGCAATGGCCTCGGCATCGGCGATGAGGCGCGTGGCCACCCGGCTGGCCACCCACTCCATGCAGCGCAGGTAGATGCGTGCAACCCTCCCCCATTTGCTGCGGGCCCACTCCAGTCCGTCCACATTGATCCAGACCGGAACCCCAAAAACCCGGGGCCACCAGCAGGCCCAGGCAGCGCCATACCCCAGCATGTAGACCAGGTCGTACCCCCGCCGGGCGTCCCACAGGCAGGCACAGTCGTAGGCCAGGACCGATGCAGCTCCCCACCGGGGCCGACGTTTGTGGCGCACGCGAACACCTTGGTAGAAGGTGTCTTCGACGGACGACTCGCTGGTCTCTGCATACACAGTGACCTCGTGGCCACGCTCCACCAGGCGTATCGAGAGTTGTTCGGCAAAGGTTTCGAACCCCCCATAGCTCGCGGGGATGCCCCTGGCTCCCAACAGGGCGATCCGCAGCTTGGCAGGGCGGTCCAGAGATCCGCCCGTTGCACGCCCCTGCGCCGTCGTCAAAGGTCTGCCTCAGCGAACCAGCGCCCCGCCTGATCCTTCGCCGAAAGCTGAATGGCGGCCTCCACGGCTGGCCAGGCGATGGCAAGCTGTGGATCGTCCCAGCGAATGCAGCGCTCATGCTCTGGGCTGTAGTAGTCGGTGGTCTTGTAAAGGAAGTCAGCCGATTCGGACAACACCAGAAAACCGTGAGCAAGCCCCGGCGGCACCCAAAGCTGCCGGTGGTTGTCTTCGGTCAACAGGGCCCCCACCCACTGGCCAAAGGTGGGTGACCCCTTGCGAATATCCACCGCCACATCAAACACAGCGCCACGCACCACGCGCACGAGCTTGCCCTGCGCCCTGGGGGGCAACTGGTAGTGCAGGCCCCGCAATACACCCTGGCTGCTGCGGCTGTGGTTGTCCTGCACAAAGTCGCACTGGACACCCGTGGCCTCCCGGAAGGCCTGCTGGTTGAAGCTTTCGTAGAAAAAACCACGGCTATCGCCGAACACCTTGGGCTCAAGGAGGACAACGTCTGGGATGGATTGCCGGATGGAGTGCATGGGGGATCAATAGACTTTGTCGTTCAGCAAACGCTGGAGGTACTGGCCGTAGCCGTTCTTGGCAAGAGGTTGTGCCAGGCGCTGCAACTGGGCACTGTCGATCCAGCCGGCGCGCCAGGCAATTTCCTCGGGGCAGGCAATCTTGAGGCCCTGGCGATGCTCCAGCGTCGCAATGAACTGGCTGGCCTCCAGCAGGCTTTCATGGGTGCCAGTATCCAGCCAGGCATAGCCGCGGCCCATGATCTCGACATTGAGCTGCCCCTGCTCCAAGTACAGCCGGTTCAGGTCGGTGATTTCCAGTTCGCCGCGTGGCGATGGCTTCAAGCTCCGGGCCATCTGCGCAACCTGGTTGTCGTAGAAGTAGAGGCCTGTGACGGCATAGCTGCTCTTGGGCTGAGCAGGTTTTTCCTCCAACGACAACACCTTGCCCTGGGCATCGAACTCGGCCACACCGTAGCGCTCCGGGTCGTGCACATGGTAGGCAAACACGCTGGCACCCGCAGAGCGCTGTTGAGCGTTGCCCAGCAGTTCATGGAAATCGTGCCCGTAGAAGATGTTGTCTCCCAGCACCAGAGCGCTCGGAGCCCCATCCAGAAAAGACTCCCCGATCACAAACGCCTGCGCCAGGCCGTCCGGGCTGGGCTGCACCGCGTATTGCAGGTTCAAGCCCCATTGGCTTCCATCCCCCAGCAGCTGGGCAAAACGCGGCGTGTCCTGCGGGGTGCTGATAACCAGGATGTCCCGGATGCCCGCCAGCATCAGCGTGCTGAGCGGGTAATAGATCATGGGCTTGTCGTAAACGGGCAGCAGTTGTTTGCTGATGGCCAGCGTGGCCGGGTGCAGCCGGGTGCCGGAGCCTCCTGCGAGGATGATGCCTTTGCGTTGCGTCATGGTCTGGGGTCCGTTCAGAGAATTTCCGTGAGCATGCGCGCCACGCCCTGTTGCCAATGGGGCATCTGCAAACCGAAGGTGGACTGCAGCTTGTGGGTACCCAGGCGCGAGTTGTGGGGGCGCACGGCCGGTGTGGGAAATGCGCTTGTGGGCACAGGCGCGACCTCTTTTGCTATTATTTTTGCAGCTATCTGCGCTTTCTGGGCTTGCGCCAGCACGTATTTTGCATACTGATTCCAGTTGGTCTCGCCCGCAGCCACGCAGTGGTACAGGCCTGCATCCTGCGGGCGCTGCTGCAGGTGGCGCAGCGCGTGGGCGGTCACATCGGCCAGCAGGTCGGCACCGGTGGGCGCACCCCATTGGTCATCAATCACCGTCAGCCGCTCACGCTCTTGCGCCAGCCGCAGCATGGTCTTGGCGAAGTTGCCGCCGCGTGCTGCGTAGACCCAGCTGGTGCGCAGGATCAGGTGTTTGGCGCCCGCCTCTGCAATGAGCTGCTCGCCTTCGAGCTTGGTGCGGCCGTAAACGCTCAGCGGGGCGGGTGTATCGGTCTCCACCCAGGGGCGGCTGCCGCTGCCATCGAAAACATAGTCCGTGCTGTAGTGCACGAGCCAAGCACCCAGCTTCGCGGCCTCCTGCGCAAGGGCTCCGGGCGTTGTGGCATTGAGGGTGCGGGCAAACTCGGCTTCGCTCTCAGCTTTGTCCACGGCCGTGTGGGCGGCGGCATTGACGATGACATCGGGGCGCAGGGCGCGCACCGTATCAGCCACGCCGGCGGGGTTGGAAAAGTCACCGCAGTGCTCGGTGCTATCGAAGTCCAACGCCGTGACGGAGCCCAGCACCGACAGGCTGCGCTGCAGCTCCCAGCCGACCTGGCCACCCTTGCCAAACAGCAGGATGTTCATGCAGTGGCGCCCGTCACAGCCGCAGCGGAGGCCTCCTGCGCATACTGGGTCTGCACCCAGTCGCGGTAGGCGCCGGTCTGCACGCTGGCCACCCAGTCCGCATGGTCCAGGTACCACTGCACGGTCTTGCGGATGCCGGTGTCGAAGGTCTCGGCGGGCTTCCAGCCCAGCTCGCGCTCGATCTTGCGGGCGTCGATGGCGTAGCGGCGGTCGTGGCCCGGACGGTCTTTCACATAGGTGATCTGGGTGCGGTAGCTTTGGCCGTCAGCACGGGGGCGCAGCTCGTCGAGCAGGCTGCAGACCATGTTCACGATCTCGATGTTGGGCTTCTCGTTCCAGCCCCCCACGTTGTAGGTCTCACCGGGCGCGCCGGCCTCCAGCACGCGGCGGATGGCGCTGCAGTGGTCCTTGACGTAGAGCCAGTCGCGCACCTGCATGCCATCGCCATACACGGGCAGGCTCTTGCCAGCCAACGCGTTGACGATCATCAGCGGGATCAGCTTTTCGGGGAAGTGGTAGGGCCCGTAGTTGTTGCTGCAGTTGGTGGTGAGCACCGGCAGGCCGTAGGTGTGGTGCCAGGCGCGCACCAGGTGGTCGCTGGCGGCCTTGCTGGCGCTGTAAGGGCTGTTGGGCTCAAAGCCACGCGTCTCGGCGAAGGCCGGGTCGGTGGGGGCCAGCGATCCGTAGACCTCGTCGGTGGACACATGCAGGAAGCGGAAGGCGGCACGTTCGCCCTCGGGCAGCGCGCTCCAGTAGGCACGCACGGCCTCCAGCAGGCGGAACGAGCCCACGATGTTGGTCTGGATGAAATCCTCGGGGCCATGGATGGAGCGATCCACATGCGATTCAGCCGCGAAGTTGACCACGGCGCGGGGCTTGTGCTCGGCCAGCAGGCGGGCCACCAGCGCGGTGTCGCCGATGTCGCCCTGCACAAAGATGTGGCGCGCGTCACCCTGCACGCTGTCCAGGTTGTGCAGGTTGCCCGCGTAGGTGAGCTTGTCGAGGTTGACCACGGGCTCGCTGGAGGCAGCAAGCCAGTCAAGAACGAAGTTGGCGCCGATGAAACCCGCGCCGCCAGTAACCAGAATCATAGGGAGGGCCGTGTGAAATGCCTGCTCGGCAGAACCCACGATTATCCCACCCCGCCCGGCCCCCGGGTAACAGAGTTCAACGCGGGTATTTCTGCCCGGGCCGGCGGGTCATCAGAAGTGGATGCCTCGCATCATCTGCTGCAGCGCCACGGCCTCGGCCGACAGCTGCGGCTTGGCGTCCTTGCTGCCCTTGGCGGCGGTGGAGTCCGGGAACATGCGAAAGCTCGTGTTCATGGTGATCTGCGCCACGCGTGGCACCAGCGCGTGCAGCAGCTGGCCGGTGATGCCCAGCCGCGTGGCGATGCGCACCGGCTTGAAGATGCAGGCCTGGGCGATCATGTCCGCCGCCTCCTCGGGGCTCAGCGTGGGCACGTTGTTGTAGATCTTGGTGGGCGCAATCATTGGGGTGCGCACCAGGGGCATGTTGATGGTGGTGAAGGTGATGCCCTGGTCGGCAAACTCGCTGGAGGCACAGCGCGTCCACGCGTCCAGCGCCGCCTTGCTGGCCACATAGGCCGAAAAGCGGGGCGCGTTGGTCAGCACGCCGATGGAGCTGATGTTGACCACATGGCCCTTGCGCTTAGCCACCATGCCGGGCAGAAAGCCCATGGTCACGCGCAGGCAGCCGAAATAGTTGAGCTGCATGGTGCGCTCGTAGTCGTGGAAGCGGTCGTAGCTCGACTCGATGGCGCGGCGGATGGAGCGGCCCGCGTTGTTGATGAGGAAGTCCACACCGCCGTGGTTGTCGATGAGCAACTGCACAAAACGGTCGCAGTCGGTCATGTCGGCAATGTCTGCCGAATAGGCGATGAACTGGTAACCCTTGGCCTTGGCTTCGGCACAGGCCTCGTCGAGCTTGTCCTGGTCACGCCCGCAGATGATGGTGGTGGCGCCTGCCTCGGCAAACTTGTGCGCTGCCGCCAGCCCAATGCCGGACGATCCACCGGTGATCAGCACCACCTTGCCCGCCACCGTGCCCTTGAGCGTGCGGTCGATGAACAGCTCGGGGTCCAGATTGCGCTCCCAGTAGTCCCACAGCCGCCAAGCGTAGTCCTTGAGATTGGGGCATGTGACGCCGGAGCCCTTGAGCGCGGCCAACGTTTCGCGGCAATCAAAGCGCGTGGGGTAATTCACGAAGGTGAGCATGTCCTCGGGCAGGCCGAGGTCCTTCATCACCGCGTTGCGCACGCGGCGCACGGGCGCCAGCGCCATCAGGCTCTTCTTCACGCTCTTGGGGATGAAGCCCAGCAACGCGGCGTTGACGAACAGGTTCATGCGCGGCGCATGGGCTGCGCGGCTGAAGATATCGAGCACATCGCCCACGCGGTAGCCCACCGGGTCCACCAGGTGGTAGCACTTCTTGCCGATGTCCTTCTGGTGGCTGATGACGTTGAGCGCGTTCACCACAAAGTCCACGGGCACGATGTTCACGCGCCCGCCCTCCAGGCCCACCGTGGGCATCCAGGGCGGCAGCAACTGGCGCAGGCGCTGGATGAGCTTGAAGAAGTAGTAGGGGCCGTCGATCTTGTCCATCTCGCCGGTCTGGCTGTCGCCCACCACCATGGCCGGGCGGTACACCGTCCAGGGCACCTTGCAGTCCTGGCGCACGATCTTTTCGCTCTCGTGTTTGGTCTGGAAGTACGGGTGGTCCAGGCCCTCGGCTTCCTCGAACATGTCTTCGCGGAACACGCCTTCGTACAGCCCGGCAGCCGCGATGGAGGAGACATGGTGGAAATGCCCGGCATCAATCGCCTTGGCCAGGTCCACCGTGTTGCGCGTGCCCTCAATGTTCACGGCCACCTGGGTTTCCTCGTCCGCACCCAGGTCGTAGACGGCAGCGAGGTGGTAGAAGTGGTCGATCTGGCCCTTGAGCTTCTTGACGTCTTCCGCCGCCACGCCCAGCTTCTTCGCGGTGAGATCGCCAAACACGGGAATCGCACGCGTGGGCCCGACACCCCAGAAGCTACGCAGGTCGGCCACCTTGTCCGCACTTTCCTTGCGGATCAGGAAATGCACCACCGCCCCCTTTCGCTCCAGCAGCTTCTTGACCAGCCGCTTGCCAATGAACCCCGTTGCCCCCGTCACGAAATACTGCATGGATAACTCCTCTGAGATAGCTTCATTCTTGCCCAAGGCCTGCGCGCACCGATTCAGCAGAAACCCGCGCCGATGCTAGGCGGCCAGCGAACGCCCCCGCTAGATGGCACGCTCTACATTTTTAGGAGCGCGCGCCTACACCTGTCGCGCCGTGCGGCGTACAGTGCGGCCATGCGTCGAAGGCAACCCGCCCCGGCAAACCCAACCAACCGCACAACGGAGGCCCCATGGTCAAGAAACTGCAGAAACTCAGCGCCGACAAAAAGAAGAGCAACGCCCAACTGTCCAGCACCGTAAAGGACTCCGCCCAGCAGATCTGGCTGGCAGGCCTGGGTGCCTTCTCCAAGGCACAGGAAGAAGGCGGCAAGGTGTTTGAAGCCCTGGTCAAGGAAGGCCTGACCATCCAGCGCAAGACCCAGGCCGTGGCCGAAGAAAAGATCACCGAAGCCACCAGCCGCGTGACCACCATGGCCAGCGACATCGGCTCCAAGGCCCAGGGCCAGTGGGACAAGCTCGAAAACATCTTTGAAGACCGCGTGGCCAAGGCCCTCGCCAAGCTGGGCGTGCCCTCGGCCCGCGACCTGGAAGCCCTGAACGCCCGTGTGGACGCCCTGGCCAAGGGCAGCAAGGCTGCACCCGCCAAAGCTGCTGCCAAGGCAGCCGCCAAACCCGCAGCCAAGGCCCCCGCCAAGAAGGCAGTGGCAAAGAAGGCGGCTCCTGCCAAGGCAGCCGCCAAGGCCCCCGCCAAGAAGGCTGCGGCCAAAAAGACCGCGACACGTGCCGCTGCCGACGCAGCCACCAGCACGCCATCGGCCAGCTGATCACGGCTTGCCACCGGCAAGCACCCAGCCCGCTCCAAGCGGTCCACGCGCCAAGGCGTTTGGACCGCTTTTCTTTTTTTGGTGAAACCCATGAAGTGCGCTACAAGCAGCCTAGGTACTGCATACGCACCCTACGTTCATGTCGCACTGCAGCATGACCGCGTGGGTTAGAGTAGCCATCAGAGACAACGCAACAACGACGCCAAACGACGCGAAGGGGCCCGCACACATGGTGAAGAAAGCGCCACGCCGCACCGCAGAACGCATTCTGGAAGTGACGCTGGACCTGTTCAACCGGTTCGGTGAGCCCAACGTCTCCACCACCCTGATCTCGGCCGAGCTGCGCATCAGTCCCGGCAACCTGTACTACCACTACCCGGCCAAGGACGAGCTGATCAACGCGCTGTTTGATCGCTACGAAACCTCGCTGACCGAACTACTGGCCGCCGCCGATGGTGTGCGCAATGTGGAGGACGCCTGGTTCTTCATGCACTCGCTGTTCGAGCTGATCTGGCAGTACCGTTTCCTGTACCGCGATCTCAACGACCTGCTGTCCAAGAACCGGCGCCTGGAAACCCACTTCCAGGCCATCCTCAAGAACAAGACCCGCGCCGTGCGCGCCATGCTCGACGGCATGGGCCGCGCAGATGCACTGCACATCGACTCGCGCGAGCTGGAGGCCACCGCCACCAGCATGGTCGTGGTGCTCACTTACTGGCTGAGCTTTGAATACGTGCGCGACCCGCGCCGTGCACTGGAGCCCGAAAGCGCCCAGGCTGCGCTGCTGCGCGGAGCCCACCATGTGCTGAACCTGCTCATGCCCTACCTCGAAAGCGGCCAGCGCGCCCACCTGCTGCAGCTGGTCGGCGCCTACGCACCAGCGCCAGGCTGATACACGGCCCACCCGCCACAGACACCCACCAACAAGAACTTCCGGAGACACACACCATGGCCAAATGGACCCCCTTCCCCCACGCCGGCGACTACCAATTTGACGCTGCGAGCGTCAAGAAGCATTGGGCACGACTGCATGGCGGTGATGCCGAACCCTGCCCCAAGGAGGCTGCCGTGCTGGAAGCCTGGGCGCTGTTCCACAACGGTGATTTTGAGAAAGCTGCGGCAGCGGGCCTGGCTGCCGGTGGCGCGGGTATCACTGCCGCCAACAAGGCCACCTCCATCTATGCCAACTACCTGGAGCCGAAGGAGAAGGCGCGCCTGGACCTGTTCATGCAGGTGGCCGAACGGGCGGAGGCCCAGGCCGCCAAGGAGCCCGACAACGCCAACGCCTGGTACTGGCATGCCTACGCACTGGGCCGCTACAGCCAGGGCATCAGCGTGGCCAAGGCGCTGGCGCAGGGCCTGGGCGGCAAGGTGAAGGAGTCGCTGGAAAAGGCCATCGCCCTGTCGCCCAAACACGCCGATGCGCGCATTGCGCTGGGTGCCTTCCATGCGGAGGTGATCGACAAGGTGGGTTCGCTGATTGGCGGCATGACCTATGGCGCCAAGAAGGACACCGGCCTCAAGTTGTTCCAGGAGGCCCTCAAGCTCAACCCGGGATCGGCCATCGCCATGATTGAGTACGCCAATGCCCTCGTCATGCTGGAGGGCGACAAGAAGATGAAGGAAGCCACTGCGCTCTACGAAAAGGCCGCCACCGCAGAACCCATGGATGCCATGGAGCGGCTGGATGTGGAGATGGCACGGGCGGAACTGGAAGAAGAGTAAGAGACATCCCCCTGAGCGGCTTTGCCGCTTCCCCCTTCTCTCGACTGGCTACGCCATTCGGGAAGGTGGACGACACCCTCACTGCGGGACGGCCCTTGCTCGGTGTCTCTGGCTTGCGCAGCGCCTGTTTTGCACAGAGGTTTGCAGTAGATTGCCGTGTCGCGCTGCTATGGATGCGGAGCTCAAAAGCCCTCAGCCCCCAAACCGCTGCGCGGCAATCTCCAGCAGACCGTCAAAAATCAGGTTGTCCACCAGCTCAAACGGCCGCGTCATGCTGGGCGCCATCTTCCAGCCGGCGCCGCCGGTCATGATGCAGGCAGGCTCCTGGCCGCAGTGCTGCAACAGGTGCTGGTACATGCGCTCCACGGCCCCCGCGATGGCGTAGGTGCCGCCGCTGGTCAGCGCATCGCTGGTGTTGGTAGGGAACGGGCGCACTTCGCCCGTAGGCACGTGCAGGCCGGCGGTGCCGGATTCAAGCGCACGCAGCATGATGCCGTGGCCGGGCAGGATCAGGCCGCCCATGAAGCGGCCCTCGGTGTCGATGCACTCCACCGTCACGGCCGTGCCCACCATCACCACCACCAGCGGCCGTGCGGGGCCACTTGTCAGCACATGGTGGCGTGCGCCGATCATGGCCACCCACCGGTCCGAGCCCAGGCGCGAGGGGTGGTCGTAGCCGTTGGTCAAGCCCGCCTCTTGCGCCGATGACACCACCCACGAGGGGGTGACGTCCCAGATTTCCATCTGTTCCTGTACGCGGCGTTTGACGGCATCGCCCGCCACCACGCAGCCCAGCATGCGCTCCGGGTGGGGCAGCGAGGCCCAGTTGCCTTCGGCCAGGCGGTCGATGTGGTCGAGAAACTCGGCGCCATGCGCAATGAGCGCAGCCCCGGGGCGGGGAGCGTCGTACAACGCCCATTTGAGACGGGTGTTACCGACGTCGATGGCCAGAAAAGTCATGCGGCGGATTATCCCGAGTTTTGCGATGCGCCCCTGCCCGAAGGCGACAGCCACGGCGGCACCACCTCTCCCCGGCCCCCAAATTGTGAAAAATCGTGTCGCGCCCCTGTCCGACACGATGCAGCCGCCCGTACCCGCTACAGTGGTCCTTCCTGTTTCTGCAACATTAGGAGGTACGACATGGGTCTTTTCAGTTTCATCAAGGAAGCCGGCGAAAAGCTGTTCGGCGGCAAAGAAGCGCAGGCCGCCACGGCAGCCGCCCCCACGCAGGATGAGCTCAACGCCAAGGCATCCAAGGCTATCGAGACCTACATCGCGTCCCAGAACCTGGGCGCCAGCAACGTACAGGTGGCATTCGACGGCACGCAAGGCAAGGTCACCGTCAAGGGCACCGCGCCCACCCAGGCCGCCAAGGAAAAAGTCACCCTGTGCTGCGGCAACGTGGCCAGCGTGACCAGCGTCGAGAACCTGATGGAGGTGACCAACCCCGAGCCCGAGGCCCAGTACCACGACGTGGTGCGCGGCGACACCCTGAGCGCCATTGCCAAGAAGTTCTATGGCGACGCCAACAAGTACCCCGTGATCTTCGAGGCCAACAAGCCCATGCTGAGCCACCCCGACAAGATCTATCCCGGCCAGAAACTGCGGATCCCGCAGGCTAAGTAACCCCCTGAGTCGCCTGCGGCGCCTTCCCCCAAGGGGGACACACCCGGTGGCCCGGCAAAGCCGGTTCCACGGGTGCGCTGGCCTGAGTTGGGGGTATACCGACGCCCCATACGAACGGAACGCCGGGGCAAGTCAAGCTTTAGAGCCAGCTGCCAGCGCTTATCTATAAAGCGCTGGCAGCTATTTTTTTGGGAGCATCAACCCTGCTTCCACGGCAGACCGTGAAAACGCCAGCCGCCCTTTTTGCCGCGCTGACCCTGCGCATCGGCGTCTCCCTCAAAACCTTCCAGGATGTTGTAGGCCGTAATGCCCAGCTCGGTGGCGCGGCGCGCGGCGGCGATGGAGCGCACGCCGCTGCGGCACAGCAGCACAGCCCGGGCGCCCTCAGGCACGGCAGTACGCATCTGCGCATCAAAATCCGCGTTCATGGCCATGCCCGGCCACTGCTTCCACGCTACGGCGACGGCGCCGGGCACCTGCCCCACCCATTCACGTTCGGCGTCGCTGCGCACATCCACCAGCACGGCCTGGCCGGCCTGTACCCACTGCCAGGCCTGCTGGGGCGTCACGTCACCGGCATAGCCGTCGGCGGGAGAAACGGAGGAGAGCGTATTTGTCATGGTTTGGATCCTTTCTGGGCACTAGGCAAAACGTTTGAACTGGGCGCGACCAGTGCGAGGGACGCAAGCCAAGGGCCGCCCCGCAGCGAGGGCGTCGTCCCCCTAGGGGGAAGGCGCCAAAGGCGACTCAGGGGGGATTCACCACAAAGGCGCGGGCTCATCCCGCAAGCGGCTGCGCAGCTGCGCATAGTCGGGCACCACGGTGGCCACGGTGTCCCAGAAGCGCGGACTGTGGTCCATCACGCGCAGGTGGGCCAGCTCGTGCGCCACCACGTAGTCGATGATGGCCGGGCGGTAGTGCAGCAGGCGCCAGTTCAGGCGGATGGAGCCGTCTGCCTTGGCACTGCCCCAGCGGGTGTTGGCGCTCGACAGGCGCAGGCTGGCCCAGCGCACACCCAGCAGCGGGGCGAAATGGTCGAGCCGGGCCGTGAAGTGGCGGCGCGCGTCACGCATGAGCCAGGCCTGCACGGCGTCACGGATCTGCGCGGGGCTGGCGCTGTGGGGCAGGCCGATGTGCAGGCTGGGTGGCACCACATCGGTGCCCGCCACCAGCGCACCGCCTTTGCCCGCAAAACCGTGGCTCGGGTCCAGCACCACGGTCAAAGGCTCGCCCAGATAGGGCAACACGGCGCCATCGGCCCAGACAATGCGACCGCCTTCCATGCGCTGGTGGCGCTCGCGCGCCTCAGACAGCTTGCGCAGGATCCATTCGGACTTCTCGCGCAGCGCAGAATCCACGCCCGACAGGGTGACCCAGCTGGGCGCACGTACCGACAGTCCATCGGCCCCCACGGTAAAGCCGATGGTGCGGCGCCGCGCGCGCTGCAACGCATAGGCCACGACGGCATCGCCCAGCAGCACTTCGCGGCTGGCCTGCGGGTGGCGGAATTCGGCCGGAGACAGCAGAGATGGCAGCGGTACAGCAGGCGCAGCAGGCCGATTCACTACTGTTTTAGGAGCTACTGGCGCTTTCCCATCCGGCGCTGGGGGAAGTTTTGACTTGGAATCTGCAGCCTTCACCCCCGGCGCCGCAGCCGGTCCTGCCGGTGCGACCGGCGGGTCGAAAAAGTCGAGCGCCAACTGCACAAGCCGCTGCATCACGCTGTGGCCTACTTCTCGCCCGCCTTGGCGTGCGGGGGGATGACCACGGCTGGGTACGCATCAGGATCCAGGCGGCGCATCTCGGCCTCGATCCAGGCCTCCACTTCGCGCATCAGCTCGTCGGGCTTGCGGCCTACGCTGGAAATGGGCTTGCCGATGGACACATCCACCACGCCCGGGCGCTTGATGAACGCCTTGCGCGGCCAGACCTTGGCGGACGTCACAGCAATTGGCACCACTGGCGCGCCGGTGTCGATGGCCAGGCGGGTGCCGCCGGTCTTGTAGTTGCCCTTTTGCCCACGCTCAATGCGCGTGCCTTCGGGGAACATGATGATCCAGATGCCCTGGGCCAACAGGTCCTTGCCCTGCTGCACCACCTTGTGGAAGGCCTGGGTGCGCTGGTCGCGGTCGATGTGGATCATGTCGAGGCGGCCGATGGCCCAGCCGAAGAACGGCACACGCAGCAGCTCCTTCTTGAACACATAGGCCAGGGGGCGCGGCATGATCGCTGGCATCAGAAAGGTCTCGTACGTAGACTGGTGCTTGACCAGCAGCACCGCCCCCGCGTTCTCGCCCTGCGGCAGGTTCTCCATGCCGATCACGTTGGCGCGGATGCCCAGGATCACGCGGGCACCGCTGATGCACAGTGACAGCCACGCGCGGGCGATGCGGTACAGCGGCTTGCCGCGCACGCCCAGCAGCGTGCCCAGCATGATGGTCAGCGCATAGGGCACCACAGTGATGCCCATCCAGAGAAGGTGAATGACGGAACGGATAAAGGCCATTTTGATGGTCATTTTGGCCGCCAGCGCTTATCTATCAAGCGCTAACAGCTATTAAAGTAATAGCATCAGAAAGCGGCACCACCAGGCGCTGGCAGGGGTGTCGCCGCCAGGGGTGCCGCAGCGGGCTGCACAGCAGGCAAAAGCTGGTCCACAAAATCACCCAGGCTGGCATGCACGCGCGTGCCCGGCGGAACCCCCGCTGGCAAGGGGCCACCCGGGTGCACCTGCGCCGACTGCCCCGTGCACACCAGGTGCAGCTGTGCGCCCAGTGCGGCGCCTGCCTGCAGGTGCGCAGTGCAGCTGCCCACCACCTGCACATCCTCACGCTCCACCCCATAGCGGTCACTGATCTGCTCCAGCAGCCCGGGGGCGGGCTTGCGGCACGCACACTCCTCATCGGCCGCGTGGGGGCAGTAGAAAACGGCATCAATGCGCCCACCCACCGCCGCCACCTGGCGGTGCATCTTGGCGTGAATGGCGTTGAGCGCTACCACATCAAACAAGCCCCGGCCCAGGCCCGGCTGGTTGGTGGCCACCACCACATGCCAGCCCGCATGGTTGAGGCGCGCAATGGCTTCGAGCGCGCCCGGCACAGCGGTCCACTCGTCGGCAGCGGTGACGTAGTCGTCCGCCAGCGGATTGAGGGTGCCGTCGCGGTCGAGGATGGCGAGTTTCATAGGAGGGGTTTACCTTGTGAGAACCGCCAGCCTAGCAGCTTGTGCAAACCGGTCAAACCGCCAGGCGGGACAGGTCGGCCACGCGGTTCATCGCGTTGTGCAGCATCTTGAGCAGGCCCAGGCGATTCATCCGCACATCCAGCTGCTCGGCGTTAACCATCACATCGTCAAAGAACGCATCCACCGGCGCGCGCAGCACGGCCAGGGTCTGCAGCGATGCGGTGTAGTCGCCAGCATCGAACTGGGCGTTGGCTTCGGGCACGAAGCGCTGCAGCGCAGCGTACAGGTCCTGCTCGGCTTTTTCCTGCAGCAGCTCGGGGTTCACGTGCGCGTCCACCGGGCCTTCGACCTCGGCCTTCTTGAGGATGTTGCCAACGCGCTTGTTGGCAGCAGCGAGGGCGGGGCTTTCGGGCAAGGCGGCGAAGGCACGCACTGCGGCCAGTTGCTTTTCGACCAAGGCCAGGCGCTGCGGACGCAGGGCCAGCACCGCGTCGACTTCCTGGGCGCTGTAGCCCTGCTCACGCAGGCTGCCGGCGAGGCGGTCGTAGATGAAGTCGGCGAGCTGCGCCGAGGCGTCGGTGATCTTGTCGCCAAAGGCGGGCACGGCACCAGCCAGAAGCGCATTCATCTCCAGCGGCAGATCCTTCTCGACCAGCATGCGGATCACGCCCAGCGCGTGGCGGCGCAGCGCAAACGGGTCACGGTCCCCCGTGGGCAGGTTGCCAATGCCAAACATGCCCACCAGGGTTTCCAGCTTGTCGGCCAGGGCCACCACGACGCCTGCGGTGTTGCGCGGCAGCGCATCACCCGCAAAACGCGGCTTGTAGTGGTCTTCGATCGCGTGCGCCACGGTCTCGCCCAGGCCGTCGTTCAGGGCGTAGTAGCCGCCCATGATGCCCTGCAGCTCGGGGAACTCGCCCACCATGTCGGTCACAAGGTCGGTCTTGGCCAGTTGCGCGGCCAGGTCGGCATCCTGCACCAGTTGCGTATCACCCAGCTGCTTGGCAATGGCCTTGGCAATGGCCCGCACGCGTTCCACGCGCTCGCCCTGCGTGCCCAGCTTGTTGTGGTACACGACCTTACCCAGACCCTCGACGCGCGAGGCCAGGGTCTTCTTGCGGTCCTGGTCAAAGAAGAACTTGGCATCGGCCAGGCGCGGGCGCACCACGCGCTCGTTGCCGCCGGTCACAAAGCTCGTGTCTTCGGGGCTGATGTTGCTGACCACCAGGAACTTGTTGGTGAGCTTGCCCGCAGCGTCCAGCAGCGGGAAGTACTTCTGATTGGCCTTCATCGTGAGGATGAGACACTCTTGTGGCACGCCCAGGAACTGCTCTTCAAACTGGCAGATGACCACGTTGGGGCGCTCGACCAGCGCGGTCACTTCGTCGAGCAGCGCCTCGTCTTCAATGGGGCGGGCGCCATTGCCCACCTTCGCAGCAGCAGCGGCCAGCTGGCGCGCGATCTCGACCTTGCGCTCGGCAAAGCTGGCGATCACGGCGCCATCCTTCTTCAGCGTGGCGGCGTAGCTGTCGGCATCGGCCAGCACCACGGGCGACACGGCGGCTTCGAAACGGTGGCCGGTGGTGCTGTTGCCAGCCGTGAGGCCCAGCGCCTTGACGGGCACCACGGTGCTGCTATGCAGCGCCACCAGGCCGTGTGCGGGGCGCACAAAGTTCACGCTGGTCCAGCCGGGCAGCTCGCAGTCGGTTTCAAGCTGGTAGCTCATCACCTTGGGGATGGGGAGCTTGGCGATGGCTTCATCCAGCGCCTTTTGCAGGCCAGCCGCCAACGTGGCACCGGGCACCACGCTGTCGTAGAACATGGCTTCAGCCTTGCCGTCCTGCGCGCGCTTCAAGGCAGCCACAGCGGCTGCGGGGTTGGACACATCGGCGCCCAGCGCCTGCAGCTTTTTCAGTAGCGCAGGCGTGGCGTTGCCGTCTTTGTCCAAGCCCACGGTCACGGGCATCAGCTTTTGCTGCACGGCCTTGTCGGCGGCCTTGTCGGCCACCGCCGTCACATGGGCAGCGAGGCGGCGGGGCGAGGCAAAGGGCGTGACCACCGAGGCAGCCGTCGCCAGGCCCTGGGCCTTGAGCTGGTCGCCCAGCACGGTGGCAAAGGCGTCGCCCAGCTTCTGCAGTGCCTTTGGGGGCAGTTCTTCAACAAACAGTTCAACGAGGAGGTTTTGGGTCGTCATGTTCTTGTTCTTTCGCTCGTTCACGCTGCCTTTTTGACCATCTGTTCCACCCACTCGCGCGGCGCCATGGGGAAGCCCAGGCGCTCGCGGCTTTCGTAGTAGCTCTGCGCCACGGCACGGGCCAGGTTGCGGATGCGGCCAATGTAGGCGGCGCGTTCCGTCACGCTGATGGCACCGCGCGCATCCAGCAGGTTGAAGCTGTGTGCGGCCTTGAGCACCTGCTCATACGCGGGCAACGCCAGCTGCTGCTCCATCAGGTACTTGGCCTGCTTTTCGTGCGCGTTGAAGGCGGTGAACAAAAAGTCCGCGTCGCTGTGCTCGAAGTTGTAGGTGGACTGCTCCACCTCGTTTTGCTTGTACACGTCACCGTAGCTCAGGGTGTCGGTCCACTTGAGGTTGTAGACGTTGTCCACGCCCTGCAGGTACATGGCCAGGCGCTCCAGGCCGTAGGTGATCTCGCCGGTGGCGGGCTTGCAATCGATGCCGCCCACCTGCTGGAAGTAGGTGAACTGCGTCACCTCCATGCCATTGAGCCACACCTCCCAGCCCAGGCCCCAGGCGCCGAGCGTGGGGTTTTCCCAGTCGTCTTCCACAAAGCGGATGTCGTTCTTTTTCAGGTCGAAGCCCAGGGCTTCGAGGCTGCCCAGGTACAGCTCCAGGATGTTGGCCGGTGCGGGCTTGAGCACCACCTGGTACTGGTAGTAGTGCTGCAGGCGGTTGGGGTTCTCGCCGTAGCGGCCGTCCTTGGGGCGGCGGCTGGGCTGCACGTAGGCGGCCTTCCAGGGCTCGGGGCCGATGGCGCGCAGGAAGGTGGCGGTGTGCGATGTGCCGGCGCCCACTTCCATGTCATAGGGTTGCAAAAGGGCGCAACCCTGCGCGTCCCAGTAGGACTGCAGCTTCAAAATGATTTGCTGGAATGTCAACATGGCGTCTTTGGCTGAGGCACTGGCAAGCCAGGGCCGAGCAAGTAAGGGGAAAAAGAAGAAAAGGCGGTGCGGATGCCAGCCCCGGCGCCTGCCACCCCAAAGGTAGCAAGGACGGGCCTCGCGCGCGCAAACCGGTGATTTTACGGCGCGCAGCCGCACGTGCTGCGGCAGCGCCCGCAACATCGGCCCGCGCCCATGAAAAAAGGCCGGAGCCCTTTTGGAGCACCAGCCTTCCCAACCAGTCACGCAGGCTATAGCCCGTTGCGTACCAGTGACCACCTTTGCGGGTAGCCCGTCGGCGCACGTGTTGTGCGCCAAGTCAAATCAACTATCCATCGCACTGGCCGGAGCGCCACCACAGGGCGCTGCCTGGGCGAGTGCACCCGCGCAAGGGCCGCCCCGCCGCGCTGGGGGCGTCCCCCTTCAGGGGGAAGGCGCGCAGCGCCTCAGGGGGTGCTTCAATACTCCCAGAAAATGCGCTGCAGTTCCTTGCTGTCATTGGTCTTGGTGAGGGCCACCATGGCCAGGATGCGGGCCTTTTGGGGGCGCAGGTCGTGGGCCACCACCCAGTCGTACTTGTCGTCAGGCTGCTCGGCATTGCGCAGCACAAAACCGTCGGGCACGCGGGCCGAGCGAACGATCTGCACGCCCGCAGCACGCAGTGCCTTGAGCGAATCCACCGCCTGTGCGGCCACCGAGCCGTTGCCCGTACCGGCGTGGATCAGCGCCTTCACGCCCGCCTTGCCGTAGGCTTCAATGCCCGTGGTGTTCATGTTGCTGTAGCCATAGACGATGTCCACGGCGGGCAGGGTCTTGATGTCGTCGATGTTGAACTCCGACTGCATGGTGTGGCGCTTGACCGGCGCGCGGAACCAGTAGTTCTTGCCTTCCACCACCATGCCCAATGGGCCCCACTGGCTCTTGAAGGCCTCGGTCTTGATGTTGATGGTCTTGCTCACGTCGCGACCACTCTGGATCTCGTCGTTCATCGTGACCAGCACGCCCTTGCCGGCAGCGTCCTTGCTGGCGGCCACGGTCACGGCGTCGTACAGGTTCAGCGCGCCGTCGGCCGACAGGGCCGTGCCGGGGCGCATGGAGCCCACCACCACGATGGGCTTGTTGGTGCGCACGGTAAGGTTCAGGAAGTACGCGGTTTCTTCCAGCGTGTCCGTGCCGTGAGTGATGACGATGCCGTCCACATCCGCCTGCTTGGCCAGGGCCGACACGCGCTGGCCGAGGCGCAGCAGGTGCTCGTTGGTGAAGCTTTCAGACGCGATCTGGAACACCTGCTCACCGGACACCTTGGCCACATTGGCCAGCTCGGGCAGGCCCGCCAGCAGTTTATCGACCGGCACCTTGGCAGCAGCGTAGGTGGCGCTGTTGGCGGCCGAGGCGCCAGCACCTGCAATGGTGCCGCCGGTGGCCAGCACCACCACATTGGGCTTGGCAGCCTGGGCCATGGCCACAGCGGACGCGGCCGACAACAGCAAGCCTGCGAGCCAGCGGCTGGCAGTGGGGGAGGAAGAAATGCGCATGAGGGTGTCTCCTGATTTTTTGGGGTTGGCGACGCGCGTTGCGCCGCTCTTTGCAAAACCCGCCCGTGAAGCGGTGCCGCATCCTATGAGAAAGCAGAACACAGTTATGCGGAATAATTGACCCACCCTTATGAATTTCACTCACACCCCCAAGACCTCCACCCGATCCCAGTATTCGGGTCGCACAGGCATACACACCGGAGCAGCGCTGGAATGAACCTGCGGCAACTGGAAGTTTTTCAGGCCGTGCTGCAGACCGGCAACATGAGCGCAGCGGCGCGCCTGCTGTGCATCACGCCCTCGGCGGTCAGCAAGGCCATTGCGCACACCGAGCTGCAGTTGGGCTACCGGCTGTTCAACCGCACACCTTCGGGCTTGACCCCCACCCCCGAGGCCCAGGTGCTGGCGGCCGAATCCACTGGCATCTACCGGCAGCTGGACGCACTCAAGCGCACTGCGCGCAACCTGGCCACCAGCGATTCGGGCGATGTACGCCTGGGGGCGATCCCGTCGATCACCCACGAGTTTCTGCCGCGCCTGTTGCAACACCATGCCGAGCAGCATCCGCAGGTGGGCGTGGAGGTGCGCACCATCCACCAGGACCAGATGACGCAGGCGCTGCTCACGCGCAGCGTGGACTTTTGCCTGGGTTTCTACAAACACCCGCACCCGCAAATTGCGAGCGACCTGCTGGTCAGTGGTCGCCTGTACCTGGCGGTGGCGACCAGTGTGTGGGCACGTGCACCCCGTGCCGCCAGCCCCGGCGCGCGGCTGGCGCAGGTGCCGGTGATCCGTCTGGTGGGCGACGACCCCATGCGCCAGGCGATTGACGAACTCGCGCAACGGCTGGGCTCCCCCGCCGGGCCTGGCATCCAGGTGCAGACATCGCGCCTGGCGCTGGAACTGGTCCGCCGGGGCATGGGCTGGACGGTGGTGGACTTTCTCACCGCCAAGGGGCTCGACCCCATGCAGATAGTGGCGCAGGAGCTGCACGAACTGCCCCCCATGTCGCTGTACAGCTACCACGCAAGGGCGTTGCCACCCGGTCTGCAGGCCACGCGCATGCTGGCCATGCTGCCCACCCTGCTGCACGAGGCCCTGCAGCCCAACCCCAAGCCTGCCAAGCGCTAGGAGGCTGCGCTGCAGAAGGAGCATCGGCTGCAACGCGCGATAAACCGGTCTCGCGCGGTACTACCTCCTGCGCCCAGGGACCCACCCTGGGCTTGTCGGTAGCTCCACGCGATCCTCGGTTTTCGCGCGTTTCGCTTCGATGCCTTCTGCCGCGCAGCCTCCTAGCCCATGAAAAAAAAGGCCTGCATGTCCAAAGACAGGCAGGCCGTTGCAGTGGGCAGGCTGCGGTCAGTGGTTCCAGCGGCACAGCACCAGGCTGGCGTTGGTGCCCCCAAAGCCGAAGCTGTTGGACAACACCGTGGTCAGCTGCGCATCGCGCGTTTGCGTAACCAGGGGCATGTCACCCAGTGCCGGGTCGGGCGTCTCCACGTTGGCAGAACCGGCGATGAAGCCCTTGTTGAGCATGATCACGCAGTAGATGGCCTCTTGCACACCCGTGGCACCCAGCGAGTGGCCCGTGAGCGACTTGGTGGACGAAAACGGCGGCACCTTGTCGCCAAACAGGGCGCGCATGGCGCGCACTTCCTGCATGTCGCCCACCGGCGTGGAGGTGCCGTGGGTGTTGATGTAGTCGATGGGGGCGTCGAGCCCTTCCATGGCCTGCTGCATGCAGGCAATGGCGCCATCGCCCGAGGGGGCCACCATGTCTTCGCCATCGCTGGTGGCGCCAAAGCCCACCACTTCGGCCAGGATGGTGGCGCCGCGCGCCTGGGCGTGTTCGAGGCTTTCCAGCACCACGGCGCCGCCGCCGCCGGCGATCACGAAGCCGTCGCGGTTCGCGTCGTAGGCGCGCGAGGCCTTCTCGGGCGTGGCGTTGTACTTGCTGGACATGGCACCCATGCCATCAAACAGCAGCGACATGCCCCAGCTCAATTCCTCGCCACCACCCGCAAACATCACGTCCTGCATGCCCCAGGCAATCTGCTGCGCGGCCACACCGATGCAGTGGGCCGAGGTGGAGCAGGCCGAGGTGATGGAGTAGTTGATGCCCTTGACCTTGAAGTTGGTGGCCAGGCAGGCAGAGACGGTGGAGCTCATGCAGCGCGTGACCTGGTAGGGCCCGACGCGGCGGATACCCTTTTCGCGCAGCGTGTCGGCCGCCTCGATCTGGTTGGCAGGCGATCCGCCGCCCGAGCCCATGATGAGGCCGGTGCGCGGGTGGCTCACCTGCTCAGGCGTGAGACCCGCCTGGGCAATGGCGTCTTCGAGCGCGATCTGCGCATACGCGGCCGCATCACCCATGAAGCGCAGCTGCTTGCGGTCGATACGCGCCTCGATGTCGATCTCGGGCGCACCACCCACCTGGCTGCGCAGGCCCAGCTCGGTGAATTTTTCGACGGCCTTGATGCCGCTTTTGCCTTCACGCAGGGAGGCTTCCACGGTGGCCAGGTCGTTGCCAATGCACGAGACGATGCCCGCGCCGGTGATGACTACGCGCTTCTTGGTGGTCATGCTGCGTCCTTGCCGTCTTCCTCGCGCTTGAACAAGCCCACGCGCAGGTCATTGGCTACATAGATTTCCTTGCCATCAGCCAGCAGGCGGGCATCGCCAATGGCCATGACCAGCTTGCGCTTGATGACGCGCTTGATGTCGATTTCGTAGGTGACGAGCTTCACGTCCGGGCCCACTTCGCCCGTGAACTTGACCTCGCCCGCACCCAGCGCACGGCCCCGGCCGGGCAGCTGCAGCCAGGTCAGGTAAAAACCGATGAGTTGCCACATGGCATCGAGCCCCAGGCAGCCGGGCATGACCGGGTCGCCCTGAAAGTGGCAGGCAAAGAACCACAGGTCGGGTTTGACATCGAGCTCGGCGCGGATCTTTCCCAGCCCGTGCGCGCCACCATCGCTGTCGATGTGCGTGATGCGGTCAAACATCAGCATGGGCGGCAGCGGCAGGCGCCCGCTGTCGGCGCCGAACAGCCGGCCCTCGCCAGAGGCGATCAGTTGTTCGTAGGAAAAGGAATCTGCCATTTTCAGTCGTGCTCCAGAACAGCGGTTGGCCCGCCTCAAATCATCGTTGTATGCAATACAGCCCCGTCTTGCGGGGCTCTATTATCAAGGCATAGGGAGCTGCCTCTAAACAATGGCCTGCCAAGCCACCCGCCCCGCCCTGTCGGCGCCTGACCTGGATCAATGGCGGCGCGCCCCCATGTCCTTGTTTCTGGCCCACACGCCAAGCGCCAGCACCAGCGCCCCGAACATCCAGAGCGGCCACAGGCCCCAGCGCGACACCCACCAGGCGTAGGGCGTGATGGCCCAGCCACTTTGCGGATCCAGCCCCCGGCCTTGCACCTCGCCCTTGAGCACGCCGCGTGTAGTGCGCGCCAGCTGGTGCGTCACCACACCCCGGTGGTCGATGATGGCGGTGGCGCCGGTGTTGGTGGCGCGCACCATGGGGCGCTCGAACTCCAGGGCACGCATGCGGCTGATCTGCAGGTGCTGGTCAATGGCCACGGTGTCGCCAAACCAGCCGATATTGCTGAAGTTGACGAACACCGTGGGCGCCTGAGCCGGGTCGATGAAACGAGCCCCCAACTCTTCGCCAAAAAGGTCTTCGTAACAGATGTTGGGCGCAATGCGCTGGCCCGCCCAGGCAAAGGAGGGCTGCCCCACCACACCCCGGTTGAAGTCCCCCAACGGAATGTTCAACATGGCCGTGAACCATTTAAAGAAGGGCGGGATGAATTCGCCAAACGGCACCAAGTGGTGTTTGTCGTAGCGGTAGGGCGTGGCCTGGGTGGCGGGGCTCATGCCAAGCACCGAATTGGTGTAGCCCTGCGCCTCATCGCCCAGCGGAATGCCCAGCAGCGCGGCCTGCGGACCCTGCGCGTAGCGCTGCTGGATGCCTTCCAGATAGCCCGGTATGAGCTGCTGGGGCAGCAGCGGGATGGCCGTTTCAGGCGCCACCACCAGGTCGGCCTTGGCGTCGCGCAGCGCTTCGGCATACCACTTCAGTGCCAGCGGCACGCCGCTGCCCGACTGAAATTTCTCGTCCTGCGGGATATTGCCCTGCAGAAGCTCCAGGCTCAGAGAAGGCGCCGGGCGCTGCTGGGGTGTGGAGCAGAGATGGATGGCACAAAAGCGGTCTACCGTGGCCAGGGCCAGCGCTGCCCCCAACGCCAGCAGCACCGCCCACAGGCGCCAGCCACGGAAGTCGGCGCGCCGCACTTGCACCGCCCCCATCGCCAGCATCGCAGCAACCGCCCCCAGCCCATAGACGCCCCCGTAGCGCGCCAGCGCCGCCAGCGGCCCATCCACATGGGCATAACCGCCAGCGCCCCAGGGGAACCCCGTCCACAAGGTGCCACGCGCCAGTTCGGCCATCAGCCAGAATGCTCCAAAAATGATAGCTGTTAGCGCTTTACTGGTAAGCGCCAGGCGGCAAAAAACCCCCAACATCGCCGCGTAGTAGCTGGCGAGGAACGCCGCCAGCCCCAGCACCGCCGCCACGGCCAGCGGCGCTGCCAGCCCGCCGTAGGTGTGCAAGGAGATGAAAAGCCACCAGAAGGTCCCGGCCAGCCAGGCCGTGGCAAACAGGCCACCGATGGCCGCGCCGCGCTGCCAGGAGACAGACACCGTGGCATGTGGTCGCACCAGCCAGGCCAGCACCGCCATGGAGGCGATCTGCAGCCACCACAGAGGCTCTCCGCTCCAGGGCCAGGCCAGCGAGGCCGCCTGCGCAACGCCGGCAGCCACGGCCAGCAGCGCCTGCAGGGCCAGCGGCAGCCCCGGCGTGGAAGTAGCGCGGGCCATCAGTCGCTGGCGCTGGCTTCTTCGACCCGCGACACCTTGAACCAGCGCACGGCGCCGCCCTTGGTGTGCAGCACGACGAAGTGCAGGCCGCTCAGCTGCAGGTGCTCGCCGCGCTTGGGCACATGGCCCATTTCATGGGCAATCAGGCCGCCGATGGTTTCGAAGGTTTCATGGGGGTCGCTGCCCTGAACCAGCACATCAAACGCCTCGCACACCCGCTCCACCGAGGTGTCGCCACTCACCCGGTAGGTGCGGTCGGCCAGGCCAAAGATGTCGCCGTCGTCTTCGGGGATGTCGAACTCGTCCTCGATCTCGCCCACGATCTGTTCAAGCACGTCTTCAATGGTGATGAGCCCGGCCATGCGGCCAAACTCGTCGATCACGATGGCCAGGTGGTTGCGGTTGCCGCGAAACTCGCGCAGCAGGTCATTCAGGCCCTTGCTTTCAGGCACAAAGGCGGCCGGGCGCAGCAGCGCTCGGATATTCAGCTCCGGCGCCCGCTGCAACTTGAGCAGGTCCTTGGCCATGAGGATGCCGATGATGTTCTCGCGCTCGCCCTGGTACACCGGAAACCGCGAGTGCGCGGTGTTGATGACAAGGTGCAGCATCTCGTCAAACGGTGCGTCGATGTTGACGAGGTCCATGCGAGGGGCTGCCACCATCACGTCGCCCGCCGTCATGTCGGCCATGCGGATGACGCGCTCCAGCATCACGCGCGAATCGGCCCCAATGACCTGGTTGTCTTCGGCCTCGGCCAGGGTCTCAATGAGTTCTTCCGTGGAGTCTGGCCCCGGATGGATGAACTCGGCCACTTTCTGCAGGAAGGTGCGCTTGTCTTCCCTCTCGGGTGGTCGCCCGGGGTGCGCGGGATGCGGGTCAGACACTGGAGTGCACGACGTGCGGTAGTGAATCAGGCCCCTAGGATAGCGGATAGTTGTGACGGCCCGCTACGCAAACCCCGCAGGCCGCGCAGCGCGACCTTGGGATGGATGGACGGACTATTCAGCAGATTGGTGGCGCGCGTGCTGCACGCCACTGCGCACTTCCTGCACGCTGGCCAAAAAGTCCCAGAACTGCTTGGCCTGCTTCTTGATCTGGTAATCCACCTCGGCGAACTGCTGCTCGACCATCTCGGTCATGCGCGTGTCCAGGCTGGCCGGTTCGATCTGGAGGTAAGCCTCGGACTCCGAACCATCGCGGCGCACGGTGGCACCGGCCTTGCGGGCAATTTTCAGCATGGCGGTGTTTTCGGAGAGCGCATGGATAAAAACCATGTTCACACCTTCATTGCGCGCATGCATCACGGCCCGCTCGAACAGGCGTGCACCGAAGCCCCGGCCACGCGCCTGCTTGAGCACCGACACGCCAAATTCGGCGCAATGTTTGTACTCTGGGTGCTC
This sequence comes from Acidovorax sp. LjRoot38, assembly GCF_964252975.1. Classification (NCBI taxonomy): domain Bacteria; kingdom Pseudomonadati; phylum Pseudomonadota; class Betaproteobacteria; order Burkholderiales; family Comamonadaceae; genus Acidovorax; species Acidovorax sp. LjRoot38. The sequence continues at coordinate 227,840 of NZ_CAXUPT020000005.1, forward strand.
CGAGAAGGCCAGATGCGCCATGGCGATCAGTTCGAGGCGGCGGTTGTAGATGCCGAAGATCTCGTCGCGGTTGAAGTCGAGCTGCTCGGCATAGCGCCGGATCTGCTCGTCGTTGGCGGCGTAGCCAAAACGCAGGTAGCGGTCTGCGGGCTCCAGCTGGAGCAAATGTTGGGTGATCCGCTCCCGGTAGGAGGGACCCAGGGCACGAATGGGAACCATCACGGGGACCTCCTGCTTGACGCGAGTTTCATGGGCAGGCGATTCGCCCATCACCGGGCGCAGCATATCCCTGCCTGCATACCAGGATGCCTTGAGCCAGTCTTTGGTTGCGATCATGGCTGCAAATATAAGGGTTTTCCCTCATTATTTCCAGCAAAAATGCTGCGCTGCAACAAATTAGTGAGGTAGCTCAAACCTGTTCCACACAGCACTCCTGCCCCACTTGGCAAGCTGGGCGCCTCCGCCAACGGCTTCCCGCAAGGGTATAGCGGCATGGGGCGCGGGGCAACATGGGGTGTCACGCTCGCGGCACCTTCAGCACCCGTTCAAAAGCCTATTTACACCGGCACGGCTGTGGTCGCCTTCACGCGGTCCAGCACAAAACTGGTCTTGCAGTCCTGCACGCTGGGGTGTTTGAGCAGCGTGTCCATGATGAACCTGCTGTAGTGCGCCATGTCGGCCACCACCACGCGCAGCAGGTAGTCCATCTCGCCCGTGAGCGACGCGCACTCCACCACTTCGGGCCAGGTCTGCACGCTGGCGCGGAACAGGTCCATGGGGTTGCGCTTGTGGCTTTCGGTGTGTTTTTCGAGGCGCACATTGAGGTAGGCCGTCAGTCCCAGGCCCACGGCCTCGGGGGGCACCAATGCAACGTACCGGTCGATGACACGGCTTTCCTCCAGGCGCTTGACGCGGCGCAACACCGCACTGGGCGACAGGCCCACCTGCTCACCGATGACGTCGTACGTCTCACGGCCATTTTCTTGCAGACGGCGCAGGATGGCCCTGTCCAGCTTGTCGAGTGCGTTTAAAGCTTGCATGGCGCAAGATTTTATGAAGTTTTGACTTTTCGCGCCTTCTGAATTGCAGGCTCGGGTATGTCCCGATAGTGACTCCACAGGAAGAAAAGAAAAATAAATCTCGCAAAAACGAACGGTCGTTCTTTTTTGCGAATACAAAAAACATACCTATGGAGACAACTGCATGACCGGATTCCTCAGCCGCTTTTTGCGGCGATTTGTTCTGGCCGCGACCGCCGCATTGCTGCTCGTCGGCGCCAGCGCGCAAGCCCAGACGGGCACCACCCAGACCCGCTACCCCATCGTGCTTGTGCACGGGCTTTTCGGGTTTGATTCGGCCCTGGGTGTCGACTACTTCTACGGCATCCCTGACGCCCTGCGCCAGGGCGGCGCCAAGGTCTATGTAGCCCAGGTGTCGGCCGCCAACAGCACCGAGGTCCGGGGTGAGCAGCTGCTCGCACAGGTGAATACCATCCTAGCCATCACCGGCGCGGCCAAGGTGAACCTGGTGGGGCATTCGCATGGCGGGCCTACGGCGCGCTACGTGGCCGGGGTGGCGCCGGGCAAGGTTGCCTCGGTGACCTCGGTCGGTGGGGTCAACCGGGGATCGCGGGTGGCGGACATCATGCGTGGCGTGGCACCCGCGGGTTCGGTCTCCGAAACCATCGCCAACGGGGCGGCGTCGGCGCTGGTCGCGCTGATCAACCTGACTTCGGGCGGCTCCGGTCTGCCGCAGATGCCCACCGCCGCGCTGGACTCGCTCACCACCGCCGGTTCCGCCGCCTTCAACCGACGCTTTCCGCAAGGCGTCCCCACCTCTGGCTGCGGCAGCGGCGCAGAACTCGTCAACGGCGTGCGCTACTACTCCTGGACGGGCACCAAGACCCTGACCAACGTGCTGGATGCGAGCGACGCCCTGCTGGGCGTGCTGGGCCTGGTCTTCGGCGAAGCCAACGACGGCCTGGTGTCGGCCTGCTCCTCGCGCCTGGGCAAACACCTGGGCGACTACCGGCAGAACCACCTCGACGAAGTGAACCAACTGCTGGGCCTGCGCGACTGGTTCTCCACCGACCCGGTGACGCTGTACCGCCAGCACGCCAACCGCCTCAAGGCACAGGGCCTGTAAGCCGTGAACCGTGCCCGCGCCTTCGCCGCAGGGGTGGCCCTGGTCGCCGCCACGGCCGCCGTGGTCTGGTGGCCGGGTTCACAGCAAGGCCTGCCGGGCGCGGTGGACCCGCGTTCGGTGCCCGGCGCGGCGGCAGCGCCAACCGGCGGTGCAGGCCAGAGCCTGTCGGCGCGGCCCATGGAGAGCAGCTTCTTTGCCACCCGCCGCGCCACCGACCCCGACGGCAGTGAAGACCCCCTGCTGGTGCACGGCCTGCGCGACACGCTGGAGGCGCTGCTCACAGAAGCCCTGGAGGACGGCGCGACAGACCCCGCCGCACTCAAACAACGCCTGGCGGCGCTGGTGGGCAAACACTTCCCGGCAGCCCTGGCCACGCGGGCGTTGGCGCTGGCCGAGCGCTATGTAGACTACCGCGTGGCCCTGGGCCAGCTGCGCCCTCCCCAGGACCCGAACGACCCCGGTGCCCTGCGCGAGGCGCTGGAAGCCCGCCACAAGGTGCGCCAGCAGTTTTTTGACGGTCCCGAGCACGACGCCCTGTTCGCCCGCGAGGCGGAACTGGACCGCTACACCCTGGCGCGCCTGGAAATCGAACGCAACCCCCAGCTCACCGCCGAGCAACGCGCCCAGGCCTTGCGCGATGCAGAGAACGAACTGCCCCAAGCACGCCGCGCCGAGCGCGCCGCCACCACCGAACACCTGAACGCCGCCGCCCAGACCGCCGCGTTCAACGCGCAAAACACCGACGAGCGCACCCGCCACGCGGCCCGCAGTGCGCAATACGGCGAGGCCGCCGCCCACGCCATGGCCCAGCTCGACCGGGAAGAACAACACTGGCAGCAGCGGCTTGACCAGTACAACCAGGCGCGCGGCCAACAAGGCGAAGGCCCCGCATTGCAGCAACTGCGCCAGCAGCTTTTCTCCGCCGAGGAGCAACAACGCATCGACGCCGCCCTGGCGCTGCGGCGCCTGCCACCTGCTGCGTCAGGCTCCTGAGCTCCCCTGGCCCCACGCAAGAGACAGCCGCCACATACCGGGGTAGCGCCCTCGTCTTGCGCTGAAATTTGATCATTCACAATATTCCTGCAAATCGGAGGCCCAAGCCTCTTGATTTCGCCAGAAACATGAGGCAGGGCGCGCCTACAGTCCATGACATTCCTCAACGAATGCCGGAGACACCCCATGAACGCCGCCTTGCCGCAAGAAACCGCCGCCCAGCTCGAAGCCTGGGACAACCCCATGGGCCTGATGGGGTTCGAGTTCGTCGAATTCACCTCGCCCCAGCCCGGCGTGCTGGAGGCCGTGTTCGAAAAGCTGGGTTTCACCCTGGTCGCCAAGCACCGCTCCAAGGATGTGGTGCTGTACCGCCAGAACGGCATCAACTTCATCCTGAACCGCGAGCCCCACAGCCAGGCCGCCTACTTTGGTGCCGAGCATGGCCCCTCCGCCTGTGGCCTGGCCTTCCGTGTGAAGGATGCGCACAAGGCTTACAACCGCGCACTGGAGCTGGGCGCCCAGCCCATCGAGATCCCCACCGGCCCCATGGAACTGCGCCTGCCCGCCATCAAGGGCATTGGTGGTGCGCCGCTGTATCTGATCGACCGGTTTGAAGACGGCAAGTCCATCTACGACATCGACTTCGAGTTCATCGAAGGCGTGGACCGCCGCCCCGTGGGCCATGGCCTGAACCTCATCGACCACCTTACGCACAACGTGTACCGCGGCCGCATGGGCTTCTGGGCCAATTTCTACGAGAAGCTGTTCAACTTCCGTGAGATCCGCTACTTCGACATCCAGGGCGAATACACGGGCCTGACCAGCAAGGCCATGACGGCGCCCGACGGCAAGATCCGCATCCCGCTGAACGAAGAATCCAAGCAGGGCGGCGGCCAGATCGAAGAATTCTTGATGCAATTCAACGGTGAAGGCATCCAGCACATCGCGCTGATCTGCGACAACCTGCTGGACGTGGTGGACAAGCTGGGTATGGCCGGCGTGCAGCTGGCCACCGCGCCCAACGAGGTCTATTACGAAATGCTGGACACCCGCCTGCCCGGCCACGGCCAGCCTGTGCCCGAACTGCAGTCGCGCGGCATCTTGCTGGACGGCACCACGGCCGACGGCACGCCCCGCCTGCTGCTGCAGATCTTCTCCACGCCCATGCTGGGCCCGGTGTTCTTCGAATTCATCCAGCGCGAAGGCGACTACCGCGATGGTTTTGGCGAAGGCAACTTCAAGGCGCTGTTCGAGTCGCTGGAGCGCGACCAGATCCGCCGTGGCGTGCTGAACACCTAAGACATCAGACATCCAGGGTTAACCCTGAACAGGTGCCTATACTGCGCGCTCCCCGGAACTCATAAGGATCCCGATGTCGCTCCGTAGCACCCTGTTCAGTGTTGGCCTGACCTGTGTGGCCACCTTTGCCATGGCCCAAAGCCCCTCTGCCCCGCTCACCATCGTGGTTCCCTACCCCGCTGGTGGTCCGCTGGACACCTCGGCCCGCATCGTGGCCGAGGGTGCTGCAGCCCAGCTTGGCTCCATTACCGTGGAGAACAAACCGGGGGCGGGTGGTAGTACCGGTGCGGACCAGGTCGCCAAATCACCCAAGACCAGCAACCAGGTGCTGATGGGCGCCGTGGCCACCCACGCCGTCAATCCCTGGCTGTACAAGAACTTCCCTTACAACGCGCTCAAGGATTTCAAACCCATCGCGCTGGTAGCCCGCACGCCCAACGTGCTGGTGGTGAATGCGGAGCAGGCGGTCAAGCTGGGCATCAAGACCACGCCCGACTTGGTGCAGTACCTCAAGAAGAACCCGGACCAGGCCAAGTACGGATCGGGCGGCAACGGCAGCATCGGCCACATCTCGGCAGAGATGTTCAAGTCGCTCACCAACACCAAGATGGGCCACACGCCCTTCCAGGGCTCCAAGCCCGCGCTGGCCGCGCTGGAATCCGGCCAGGTGCTGATGGTGTTTGACAACCTGGCCTCGGCGTTGCCGCAGATCCAGTCGGGCAAGCTGCTGGCGCTGGGTGTAACCACGTTGAGCCGCAATGAGGCGCTGCCGAACGTGCCCAGCATCAACGACAGCGTGCAGGGCTTCAACGTGTCGACCTGGTTCGGCCTGTTCGCGCCCGCCTCGCTGCCCGATGCCGACGCGCGCCGCTACGCCAATGCGTTCTCGGCAGCGATGCATTCGCCCGCTGGCAAGGAGAAGTTCAAGAAGATGGGTATCACGCCCGAAGAGCTGACGCTCGACGGGTTTGCGCAGTTTGTGCGCTCGGAAAACAGCAAGTACGAGTTCCTGATCCGGGCCGCAAAGATCAAGATCGATTAGCAGCCGCGTGGGCTGGTGCGCACCCCCGTCGCGGTGCGCCGACCATGGCGGCAAAGGAGAAAAAAATGGGACAAGCCCCTGTCGTCTATGGCCAATCCACCCGCCCACCGCGTGGCGACTACTCGCGTGCCAACGCGGACTACACCTGCCCGCAGGACTACGCGAGCTACACCGACGCCGACCACGACACCTACCGCCGCCTGTACGAGCGCCAGCGCGCCCTGCTGCCCGGCCTGGCGAGCCAGGCGTTCATCGACGCCCTGCCCTCACTGGGCGCCAGCGACCGCATTCCGCGCTTCGAAGAGGTCAACGAGCGCCTTTACAAGGCCACAGGCTGGGAGCTGGTGGGCGTGCCCGGGCTGATCCCCGAGGTGCCGTTTTTCACCTTGCTGGCCAACCGCAAGTTCCCGGTGACGGACTGGATCCGCAAGCCCGAGGAGTTCGAGTACATCGTCGAGCCCGACATTTTTCACGACCTATTCGGCCACGTGCCGCTGCTGTTCAACCCGGTGTTTGCGGACTATGTGCAGCGCTACGGCCAGGGCGGTCTGAAGGCTCAAGGGTTGGGGTCGTGCGAGATGCTGAGCCGCTTGTACTGGTACACCATCGAGTTCGGGCTGATCCGCGAAGCGGGGCAGTTGCGGGCCTATGGCGCGGGCATTTTGAGTTCGTCGGGCGAACTGGCGTACTCAGTGCAGAGCCCGGAGCCACAGCGCATTCCGCTGCAACTGGAGCGCACCATGCGCACGCGGTACAAGATCGATACGTACCAGCAGACGTATTTTGTGATCGACAGTTTTGAGCAGCTGTTCGAGATGACGGCGGCGGACTTTGCGCCGATCTATGAGCGGCTGCGGGGGTTGCCGGAGTTTGCTGCGGATGAGCGGGAAGCTGTTGCGGCTTGACTTTTCGAATGAAATTGGCTGCTACCGCTTTTCTATAAAGCACCAATAGCTACCATTTTAATAGCATTCAGCGGCCGTACGGGCTGAACCTCTTGGAGCTTTGGCGTGCTAGTTTGGAAGGCGTGCCTGTGTTTCAGGGCGGAGGCCGGGAGTCGCCCGGCATGCGAGTAACTTTTTTTCGCGTCGCCGAAAGAAAGTCACCAAAGAAAGGGCGACCCTACTGTCTGCGACTCCTTCGCTGCGCTGCGGGGCAACCTGGGGTGCTCGGTCACGGGGTGCGCCGTGGAACTCGCTTTGCGCTGCGCGCGTCGCTCAAACAGCCACGGCGAGCTAGAACACGAAGCACGCGCGCTCCGACGCGCGTGCCACCCCGCGCCCTGCGCGCCCCAGGCGCATACAGAAGGGAACCCGCGAATCGGACATCCATTCGGGCCATCGCTGCACTCGGCCCAGCCTGCGCAGCGCGAGGCGCTTGCGCCCGCGAGATGGGGCCGAGCGCAGCAAAGGCCCGTGCGGCTGCTTGGCTGTTCGGCTGTTGGATGTTTGACTGCCCAACCCCCTGCTGGCTGCGCCTGCGGCGGGGCGGTTGCGGGGTGAGTATGCGCGTCGGAGCGCGCATGCCTCGTGAACTGACTCGCCGTGGTTGTCCGAGCGGCGCTGCGCAGCAGCAAAGCGAGTTCCACGGCGCACCCCGCAACCGCCCCGCCGCAGGTTTGCCCCTTCGCACAGCGAAGGGGTCGCAGACTGGGGGTCGCCTTTCTTTTGGGTACTTTTCTTTGGCGAAGCAAAGAACAAGTACCTCGCCCGCCGGGGCGAGTCCCGGCTCCCGCCCGGAACACTGGCATGCAGTAGCCACCGAAAGCCCAGGCTTCAGCAAGCGAAGACCAAACGCTCCCGGCAAGACTCAATAGCTACAAAAACAATAGCTGCTAGCGCTTTATAGAAAAGCGCTAGCAGCCAAAATTATCCAAAAAAACTATCGCTCAATCTCCTCAAGACAGGCCCGCATCACCCCAGGATCAAACGCCATCTCCACATGCGCAACCCCTTCCACCAACCGGTGTTCCGCCCCCACCAACGCCGCAGTAGTCGCCGGAAACACGATGTTGTCGCAGTTCGAATACCAGCACGTAAACAACGCAGCCCGCCCCGCCGGCTCTGCCCGCTGCAACGCCACCACCCAATCCCCCGCCAAGCTCATCTGCCGCCCATTCACCGCACGACTGAAACGCCCCAGCCACGTGCCCCCATGCGGCGTGCCCAGTGTCAACACCCGGTGCACCCGCCCGTCCGCCTGGTGCGCCCGCAGCCACGCCCGCACCGCCAAGCCCCCCATGCTGTGGCACAACAACACCGGCGCCTGCCCCGTGGCCGCCGTCACTTGGCGCACAGCGTCTTCGATGATGTCGGCATACTCGTCAATCGAGCCCATCACCGGCTCCAGATTGACCGCCACATAGGCATGGCCTCGGGCTTGCAATGGCGCGAACCACGGCAGCCACAGGCCCCGGTTGCACATGAAGCCATGCACCAGCACAACGCCGCGTTTTCCTGTCGGCTGCGCAGGCAGCCAATCGGGCAATGACTGGTGGCGAAATGGCTGGCGCCAGCAAAACACCATCAACGCCACCCACACCTCGGCCCACCAGGCACCCACGACCTGTGACAGGCGGGCGCGGGGCGCAGCATCGGCACGGTTGGTGATGTGCATCAGCACAAACTCCACCGCCATCACCACCAGGTAAATGCCTAGCGGCACCAGTGCCCCCAGCACAGCACGCAACGGTGAATGGTGCCATTGCCACACCAGCCAGACGGCCATGGTCAGCAGGATGAACAGGAGCAGGATTCGTTGCCAGCGCGCGATCATGGTGGTGAGGGCAAATGTTGTAATTGACCAGCCGCATTGTGCGGTCTGACCACCGCCCGACACCGCACCCCGCGGAACGCAGAAAGGACCCCGCCCCATGGATGCCGCCCAGACCATCCGCGACTGCATCGCCGACGTGACCGCCCTGCGCCTGCACCGCACGGGCGACCCGGCGCTGGGCGCGGCGGTGGGCAGCGTCAAAAGCCTGCAGGCGCGGCGCTTTCGGGGCACCTATGCGGACCTGATGGGCTCGCCCGCGTTCGGACCCGCAGCACAGTTCTTTCTGGAAGAGCTGTACAGCGACACCGACTACACCGACCGCGATCTGCAGTTTGGCCGCATCGCCGGCACGCTGCAGCCCATGTTCCCCCAGCCAGTGGTGACCACCGCCGTGGCCCTGGCCGTGCTGCACGCACAGACCGAGGAGCTGGACCAGGACATGGGCCGCGCGTGGTTGCTGCTTGAAGCCGATGCGGCCAACGCTGCCGCCCGCTACACCGCTGCCTGGCGCACTGTGGGCCAGCGCCATGCACGAGCGCAGCAGCTGCAGCGCGTGCTGGCCATGGGCACTGATCTGGCGCGCCTCACGCGCACACCTGGGCTGCGGATGATGCTGCGCATGATGCGCGGCCCGGCCAACGCTGCCGGCATGGGCGCGTTGCAGAGGTTTCTGGAGGCCGGGTTTGACACCTTCGGCCAGCTCGCGCGCCAGCGCGGCGGGGTGGAGCAGTTTCTGGCCACCATCGAGCAGCGCGAGCGCGCGCTGATGGATTTGCTCTTCGATGCCGATCCTGTCACCTGCGGGACCCAGCTCGCCAGCACACTAGGACAAGCCCGATAGCCCGTTACGCGCCCGCCTTCCACAATCTGTGCCCACCTATCAATGGCATTTGGCGAGCACAAGGAAACAAGCGCATGGAAAAGATCTGGCTCAAGAGCTACCCCCCGGGCGTCCCACACGACGTGAAGCCCGAGCAATACCGCTCTGTGGCCCACCTGCTGGAAGAGTCGTTCCGCAAACACGCATCCAGTCCGTTCTCGGTCTGCATGGACCAGTGGATGACCTATGGCGAGTTGGAGCGCCGCTCGGCCGCGCTGGGGGCCTATCTGCAGAGCCTGGGGCTGGAGCCGGGTGCGCGCGTGGCCATCATGCTGCCCAACATCCCGCAGTTTGGCGTGACCATGGCCGCCGTGCTGCGCGCAGGCTACACCTGCGTGAACGTGAACCCGCTGTACACCGCGCGCGAGCTGGAGCACCAGCTCAAGGACTCGGGCGCCACCGCCATCGTGATCCTGGAGAACTTTGCCCACACGCTGGCTGAGGTCATTGACCACACGGCCGTCAAACATGTGGTGATGGCCTCCATGGGCGACCTGCTGGGCTTCTGGTTTGGCAAATGGATCACCTTCGCCGTGCGCCACCTGGCCAAGATGGTGCCCGCCTACGACCTGCCCCTGTCGAACGGCCGCAAGGTCGTCACCTTCAAGAAGGCGCTGTCGCTGGGCGAGCACAAGTCCCTGGCCCCCAGCCAGGCCACGCTCGATTCGATTGCCTTTCTGCAATACACCGGCGGCACCACGGGCCTGTCCAAGGGCGCAGTGCTCACCCACCGCAACATCGTGGCCGCCACGCTGCAGGCCGAGGCGTGGTTCACGCCCGCGTTGTCCAAGGTGGGCGACCTCTCCAAGGCCAACAGCATTGCCGCACTGCCGCTGTACCACATCTTCGCGCTCACGCTGTGCCTGCTGGCCATCCGCCAGGGCTCCAGCCTCACGCTGATCCCCAACCCGCGCGACATACCGAAGTTCGTGGCAGAACTCAAGAAGCGCCCCTTCCACATGCTGCCTGCGGTGAACACGCTGTTCAACGCGCTGCTGCAAAACCCGCAGTTCAAGGCGCTGGACTTCTCGCACCTGTGCGTGTCGCAGGCCGGGGGCATGGCGGCCAGCGAGGGCACGGCCAAGCAGTGGCAGAAAGTGACCGGCAGCACCATGATCGAAGGCTGGGGCATGAGCGAGACCTGCGCCATCGGCACCAACAACCCGGTGATCAGCACCACCTTCAGCGGCAACATCGGCCTGCCCTTGCCGGGCATCGACATCGCCATCAAGGACGACGAAGGCAACAGCCTGCCCCAGGGCGAGTCGGGCGAGATCTGCATCCGCGGCCCCAACGTGATGGTGGGCTACTACAACCAGCCCGAAGAAAACGCCAAGGCCTTCACGCCCGACGGCTTCATGCGCACGGGCGACATCGGCATCATGGACCCGCAGGGCTACACCCGCATCATCGACCGCAAGAAGGACATGATCCTGGTGAGCGGCTTCAATGTGTTCCCCAACGAGCTGGAGCAGGTCATCAGCCTGTGCCCCGGCGTGGTCGAATGCGCGGCCATTGGCGTTCCCGATGAGAAGCAGGGCGAGGCCATCAAGGTGTTCATCATCAAGAACGACCCGGCCCTGACCGAGGACGAGGTGGCCAACTACTGCCACCAGAATCTCACCGGCTACAAGCGCCCCAAGTACATCGAGTTCCGCGACGAGTTGCCCAAGAGCAACGTGGGCAAGATCTTGCGCAGGGAATTGCGCAAGGCTTGACGCTGTTCACAAGGGCAGCGCGCCAAGCGCCGCCCCCTGCCACCTCCCCAAGGGCGCTTCGGCGCCCTTTTTCTTGGGTTCCGACCATGCAGGTCGGCCGCCTGCACTAGGTGCTCCAATGTCTGTATCTCCGGGTTTTTACTGACTAGCAAACGTTTGCGCAAACGTTTGCTTTCGTTATCATCCCAATCGCGACAAGGCACCGGGCATCCGTAGCCGCTCCTTTTTTGGGGCGCTGCCGGGGATTTCCCTCCACGCTGTCGGTCGCCTTAGGGCGACGCTGAATAAGCCTCCGCGATGCGGCGGGCCCTGGATCGGGATGGGCTGCAAGGCGCAAACCACAGTGATAGCCGTAGCTATCGCGAGGATTTGCAACGCTGCAGACCGTCTGAGCCAGGGATGCGCCGGGCGCGAGAGGCTTGTTCAGCGTTGCCTTTGTCCACATTCCAACCTGGAGACAACACCCATGCAGTTCACCCGCCGTTCCGTTCAGACCGCCGCCGCCCTCGCCGTTGTGGGCAGCCTGCTGGCCAGCCCTGCCTTCGCGCAGGACAAGCCGAAGATCGCGCTCATCATGAAGTCGCTGGCCAATGAGTTCTTCCGCACCATGGAAGACGGCGCCAAGGCGCACCAGAAGGCCCATGCCAAGGAATACACGCTGGTGGCCAATGGCATCAAGAACGAGACAGACACGGCAGCCCAGATCAAGATGATCGAGCAGGCCGTGGCCCAGAAGGTCAGCGCCATCGTGCTGGCCCCCGCCGACTCCAAGGCGCTGGTGCCCGTGGTCAAGACGGCCATCGACAAGGGCATCCTCGTGGTCAACATCGACAACCAGCTCGATGCCGATGCGCTGAAGGAAAAGAACATCACCGTGCCCTTCGTGGGCCCAGACAACCGTGCTGGCGCCAAGCTGGTGGGCGACCACCTGGCCAACACGCTGAAGGCCGGTGACAAGGTCGGCATCATCGAAGGCGTGTCCACCACCTTCAATGCGCAGCAGCGCACCCTGGGCTACCAGGACGCCATGAAGGCCGCCAACATCACCGTGGTGGGCGTGCAGTCCGGCAACTGGGAGATCGAAAAGGGCAACACCGTGGCCGCCGGCATGATGCGCGAGCACCCTGACCTCGTGGCCCTGTTGGCTGGCAACGACAGCATGGCCCTGGGCGCCGTGGCCGCCGTGAAGGCCGCAGGCAAGACCGGCAAGGTGCAGGTGGTGGGCTACGACAACATCGGCGCCATCAAGCCCATGTTGGCCGACGGCCGCGTGCTGGCCACCGCCGACCAGTACGCCGCCAAGCAGGCCGTGTTCGGCATCGAACTGGCGCAGAAGGCCCTGGCCGCCAAGACGCCGCAGAACCAGCTGCCCGCCACGGTGAAGACGGAGGTGGTGCTGGTGACGAAAGACAGCAAGTAAGCCTCGGAGCGGAGAACAAAGCTCTTCTGGCGTTGTTGCCGTGTCTTGTCGTACTTCCAGTACTGCCTGCGACACGGCGCCTAGCCAGAACCGCTTCGCTGAGCTTTGTTCACCGCTTAAAACATAAAGCCCACTCTGCAGTCGCCCCCATCACACCACCATGCTCAGCCCCTCCGCCGCCCGACAAGCCACGCCCCTGCTCGCCATCCAGGCCGTGGGCAAAGACTACACCGCCACCGTGCTCGATGGCGTGAACGTGGAGCTGTTTGCGGGCGAGGTGCTGGCGCTGACCGGGGAAAACGGCGCGGGCAAGAGCACGCTGTCCAAGATCCTCTGCGGGCTGGAGCAGCCCACGCGCGGTGGCATGGTGCTGGCGGGCCAAACCTACACGCCCACGTCGCGCCGCGATGCCGAGCGCCAAGGCGTGCGCATGGTGATGCAGGAACTGGGCCTGGTGCCCACGCTCACCGTGGCCGAGAATTTGTTGATGGGCCGCCTGCCGCACCGGCTGGGCTGGCTGCAGCGCGATGTGCTGCACGCCGCCGCCCGTGCGCAGCTGGCCAAGATCGGGCTCGACAACATCGACCCCGCCACCCCGGTCTCGCAGCTGGGCATCGGCCAGCAGCAGATGGTGGAGATTGCGCGCAACCTGCAGGACGACACACGCATCCTGGTGCTCGATGAGCCCACGGCCATGCTCACGCCGCGCGAGACCAATTACCTGTTCGAGCAGATCGCGCACCTCACCGCACGTGGCGTGGCCATCATCTATGTGTCGCACCGGCTGGAAGAATTGCGCCGCATTGCCGACCGCGTGGCCGTGCTGCGCGACGGCCGCCTGGTGGACGTGCGCCCCATGGCGGGCATGAGCGAGGACGACCTAGTGCAGCGCATGGTGGGCCGCGTGGTCAGCGACCTGGACCACCGCCCGCGCCGCCCCATCGGCTCCGTGGTGATGAGCGCCCAGGGCCTGGGCCGGGGCACCGCCGTGGAGGACGTGAGCCTGGAGCTGCGCGCGGGCGAAATTTTCGGCATTGCCGGGCTGGTTGGATCGGGCCGCACCGAGCTGGTCCGCCTGCTGTTTGGCGCCGACCGGGCAGACCGTGGCAGCGTGACGCTGCACCCGAATTCAGAGCAAAAACAGCCGCAAGCGCCAGTAGATCATGCGCTAGCAGCTACACAAAACATAGCAAAACCACCCACTACAGCACCCACCGCCCCCCGCACCTGGCAGCGGGGTTTCGCATCGCCGCTGCAGGCCATCGCCGCCGGTGTGGGCCTGGTCACCGAAGACCGCAAATCCCAGGGCCTGCTGCTGTCGCAACCCATCCGGATCAACGCCACGCTGTCTGACCTGTCGGCCGTGTCGCGCGGCGGCTGGCTGCAGCGCGGGCTCGAAAGCCGCCTGGTGCAGGGCTTTGTGCGCACGCTGGGCATCCGCTGCCGCAGCCCCGAGCAGCCCGTGGGGCAGCTGTCGGGCGGCAACCAGCAAAAGGTGGTGTTCGCCCGCTGGCTGCATCGCGAAGGCCGCGTGCTGCTGCTCGATGAACCCACGCGCGGCGTGGACGTGGGCGCGCGCGCCGAGCTGTATGGCGAGCTGGACCGCATGGCCGCAGAAGGCCGCGCGCTGCTGATGGTGTCGTCCGACCTGCGCGAACTCATGGCGATGGCCGACCGCATCGGCGTGATGAGCGCGGGCCGCCTGGTGGCCGTGTTCGAGCGCGGCGAGTGGTCCGAGCAATCGCTGCTGGCAGCCGCGTTCTCCGAGCCCGGCGGACGCACCAGCACCACCCCTTCAACTTCTTCTCCTGTGACCGCATGAACGCCCCCACCGCATCTGCCGCGCCCGCTGCGGCGCCTTCCTCCGCTTCAGTCTGGCGCAGCCAGCTGGGCACCTACCTGGGCCTGCTGGCCGTGCTGGCGGGCATGGTGGCGCTGTTCTCGTCGCTGTCCGAGTATTTCTGGAGCGCCGAAACCTTCATCACCATCGCCAACGAGATCCCGGCCCTGGCCGTGATGGCCGTGGGCATGACCTTTGTGCTCATCATCGCGGGCATCGATTTGTCGGTGGGCTCGGTGATGGCGCTGGCCGCCGCCACCTCGGCCGCTGCCATCCTGCAGTGGGGCTGGACGGTGCCCGCCGCCGCCGCGCTGGCACTGGCCACGGGCCTGGTGTGCGGCACCATCACGGGCACCATTTCCGTCGCATGGCGGCTGCCCTCGTTCATCGTGTCGCTGGGCATGCTCGAAGCCGTACGTGGCAGCGCGTATGTGGTGACCGACTCGCGCACGCAGTACGTGGGCGATGCGATCTCGTGGCTGTCGGCACCCTTCTTTGGTGGAATCTCGTTCGCCTTCTTGCTGGCCGTGGTGCTGGTGGTGGCGGCGCAGCTGGTGCTGTCGCGCACGGTGTTCGGCCGCTGCGTGGTGGGCATTGGCACCAATGAAGAAGCCATGCGCCTGGCCGGTGTGGACCCGCGCCCCATCCGTGTCATCGTGTTTGCCATGACTGGCTTGCTGGCGGGCCTGGCGGGCCTGATGCAGTCGGCCCGGCTGGAAGCCGCCGACCCCAACGCTGGCACCGGCATGGAGCTGCAGGTGATTGCGGCCGTAGTGATTGGCGGCACCAGCCTCATGGGCGGGCGCGGCTCGGTGGTCAACACCGCGTTTGGCGTGCTCATCATCGCGGTGCTGGAGGCAGGCCTGGCCCAGGTCGGCGCCAGCGAGCCCAGCAAGCGCATCATCACGGGTTTTGTGATCGTGGCGGCCGTCATCGTAGACACGCTGCGCCAGCGCCGCGCCGCCCGCTGAACCTGTTTCAACACACCGATTTTTCTTCTTCCTGCATGGCTACTATCAAGGACGTTGCGCGCCACGCCGAGGTGTCGGTCACCACGGTGTCGCACGTGGTCAACGGCACGCGCCGCGTGAGCCCCGAGGGGCGCGAGCGCGTCGAGGCCGCCATCCGCGCCCTGGGCTATGTGCCCAGCGCCATTGCGCGCAGCCTCAAAAGCAACAACACGCGCACGCTGGGCATGCTGATCCCCAACAGCTCCAACCCCTACTTTGCCGAGATCGTGCACAGCGTGGAAGACCGCTGCTTTGGCGCGGGCTACAACGTCATCCTGTGCAACACCAACGACGAGGCGCACCGCCAGGGCACCTACCTGCAGGTGCTGGCCGAGCGGCGCATCGACGGGCTCATCGTGGTCTCCACCGGGCATGACGCCACGCTGGCCACGCAGCTGGCGGGCCTGTCCATCCCCACCGTGCTGGTGGACCGCGAAATCGACATCGCCGGGCAACAACCCTGCGACCTGGTGGAAACCGCCCACATGCAGGGCGGCCTGCTGGCCACGCGCCACCTGCTGTCGCTGGGCCACCGCCGCATTGCCTGCATTGGCGGCCCCGAAGGCATTGCGCCCAGCGAGCAGCGCATTGCCGGCTGGCGCACGGCCCTCGCCGACGCGGGCTGCGGCACCGGCGAAGGCCTGCTGTGGCACGGCAACTTCACCAGCCAGGGCGGCTACGAAGCCATGCACGCGGTGCTGCGCGCGCCCGAGCCGCCCACCGCCGTCTTCGTGTGCAACGACCTCATGGCCATGGGCGCGCTGTGCGCCGCGCACGAACGCGACCTGCGCGTGCCCGAGGCACTGTCCATCGTCGGCTTTGACGACATCGAACTCACCGCCTTCACCAGCCCGCCGCTCACCACCGTGGCCCAGCCCAAGCAGCGCATCGGCGCACTGGCGGTGGACATGCTGCTGGAGCGCATCGATGGCAAGCGCCAGGACGCACGCAAAGTGATGCTGCAGCCCGAACTGCGCGTGCGCGCCTCCACGGCCCATGCGCCTGGAGGTGCGGCATGAGCACCACCCACACGCCCCGCATCGCCGTCGTCGGCAGCCTGAACATGGACCTGGTGCTGCAGGTTCAACACGCGCCGGGCCCTGGCGAGACCGTGCTGGCCGACGCCCTGCACCTGGTCCCCGGCGGCAAGGGCGGTAACCAGGCGGTGGCCTGCGCGCGCCAGGGCGCCCAGGTGGCCTTGTTTGGCCGCGTGGGCGATGACGGCTACGGCCACACGCTACGCGCCGGGCTCGATGCCGACGGCATAGACCACAGCGGCGTGCAGACCGACACCGACACCACCACCGGCGTGGCCGCCATCACCGTGGAGGCCAGCGGGCAAAACCGCATCGTGGTCGTGCCCGGCGCCAACGGCCGCTTTGTGCTGGATGCCGCCGCGCTGGGCACCGCACTGCACGGCGCAGGCGGCCTGGTGCTGCAGTTCGAAACCCCCCTGCCCCAGGTGCTGGCCGCCGCCGAGATGGCCCGTGGGGCGGGTTGCCCGGTGGTGCTGAACCCCTCGCCCATCCAGCCCCTGCCCGATGCGATGTGGCCGCTGGTGCACACGCTGGTGGTGAACGAGGTGGAAGCCGCCGCGCTGGCGGGCCAGAGCGTGGACACCCCCGCCGATGCCGCGCAGGCCGCACAAGCCCTGCGCGCCAAGGGCCCCGCACAGGTCGTAGTAACTCTGGGCGCTGCGGGCGCCGTGGCCGCCGATGCGGCAGGCAACCGCTACCACCCCGGCCTGGTCGTGAAAGCCGTGGACACCACGGCCGCTGGTGACACTTTCCTGGGGGCACTGGCCGTGGCGCTGGCACGCGGCGATCCGCTGGACGCCGCCGTGCGCGAAGGCATTCGGGCATCGGCCCTGTGCGTCACCCAGCCCGGCGCCCAGCCTTCCATCCCCACCCGCGCCGCCGTGGCGCAAAGCCCCCAACCGCCCGCCTGGAGCCCCCTGTGAAACGCACCGCCCTGCTGCACGCCGAACTCTCCCACGCCATCGCCACCCTGGGCCACGGCGACATGCTGGTGATTGGCGACGTGGGACTGCCCATCCCCAATGGCCCGCGCCGCATCGACCTGGCGCTGACGCCGGGCATCCCGGCCGTGGCCGATGTGCTGCGGGTGGTGCTGGACGAAATGCAGGTCGAAAAAGCGCTGATCGCCACCGAAGCCGTGGAGCGCAATAGAGGGCAGTTGCCCGCCTGGTGCCACTTGCCGGTGGATCCCCAGGCCGTATCGCACGATGAGTTCAAGCGCTTGACCCAGCAAGCCCGTGTGATGGTGCGCACGGGTGAGTGCACGCCTTATGCCAATGTGATTCTGGTGGCGGGCGTGACGTTCTGACACAGCCTGGGTGGCCAGGCTGCGGGTTTTGGAGGACTTCGGGCAGGCGCGACCTGCGGTACGCTGGGCAGCAGCCCACGGCGCGGCGTTGATGCCCGCCACCGATGCCCCGAATTCCTGCACCCATGCCCACCACAGCGCCCCACGATCTCCTGCCCCCTGAAATCACCGTTCTCGAACGCGGCTGGCTGTCGGCCAACAACATCCTCTTCATCGGCCACCACGACACGGCCATCGTGGACACCGGCTATTGCAGCCATGCCGAGCAAACCGTGGAGCTGGTGCGCGATGCTCTCGCGGGCCGCAGGCTGGACCGCCTGCTCAACACCCACCTGCACAGCGACCACTGCGGCGGCAATGCCGCGCTGCAAAAGGCCTGGCCCGGCGTGCTCACGGCCATTCCACCCGGCCAGGCCGACCATGTGCGCCAGTGGGATGCCTATGCGCTCAGCTACACACCGACGGGCCAGGAATGCCCACCCTTTCGGGCCGACACGCTGCTGGTGCCCGACTCCTGCGTACTGCTGGGCGACAAGCCCTGGCAGGTGCATGCCGCGCCGGGGCACGATCCGCATTCGGTGGTGTTGTTCGAGCCCCAGGGCCGTGTGCTGATCTCGGCCGATGCGCTGTGGGAAAACGGCTTTGGCGTGGTGTTTCCCGAGCTGGAAGGCGAAGACGCGTTCGCCCAGGTGGCCGCAACGCTGGATGTGATCGAGCAGCTATCGCCCCAGGTCGTGATCCCCGGCCACGGGCCGGTGTTTGTCGATGCGCCCCGTGCCATCGATGGCGCACGCCGCCGCCTGGACGGTTTTGTGCGCAACCCGGGCAAACATGCGCTCTATGCGGCCAAGGTGCTGCTCAAGTACAAGCTGTTGGAATGGCAGCAGATCAGCCTCCAGGACCTGGCTGCATGGGCGCAGGCCACGCCCTACTTCGGCATGCTGCGCGAGCGCCACTTTGCCGATCAGGCCGAGGTTGAATGGCTTGGCAGCCTGAGCGACGAACTGGTGCGGTCCGGTGCGGCCACCCGCCAAGGCGACATGCTGCACAACGCATAGATACGACGTCCGCCCGGACCTTGGCATCCCCGATGAACGCAGCAACGTACCTCAGTCAGTGCCGCCAGGCACGCCCTTGACCGGGCCGCTGCAGGCGTCCCTCTTGGGGGACGGCACACAGCGCCTCGGCACGGCTTCAATGCTTGTGCTGCTTGTCGCACCCCGTCACATGGTTGTTGCTGCTGGACATGCACTGGTAGAACGCCTTCTTGTTGCCCGATGCGCCCTGGCAGTCCGATACGCTGTATTTGCCCTTGGCTTCACGGATCTTGGGTGCCGCCTTGTCAAAGTCCGCCTGGGCCATGTAACCGTCGCGCACGTTCTTCTGGCCCACTTCCAGCATGAGGTCGGCTTGGTAGTGGATGTTGTCCACGGCGGTGGCGCAGTTGAGCGGCACTTGCTTGCCGTCCACCGTGCCCAGGGCCTTCTTCAGCCCCTCGCCAAATTCCTGAACGTCTTTCGGAATCTTCTTGGTGCCGTCGGGGTTGAACTGGGTGGCACCCGCCGACTTGCCAGCAGAAGAGGCACTGCCCTTGCTGCCTGCCCCACCGCTGCCACTGGTACCGTTGTTGTTCTGCAGCTTCATCGGCTCGGCATCCTGTGAGGTAGGCGGCGGCTGCGATCCGTAATGGGTTTTGCCGTCGGCATCGACCCACTTGTACACCGGCTGCGCCTGCGCTGCTGCGCCCAAAGCCATCGCCAGGGCGACCATGGCCACCCAACCCAGTTTTCCCATGGCTTACCCCTCCAAATATTGGCAAAAATAGGCCCTAGCGCTTATCTGATAAGCGCCAGCAGCTCTTCTATTTATAGCAACCACCGGCCCATCAAGGCAAATCCTTGTTCACCTCTGGCAACGCCGCATCGCGCGGGCCGATCGTGCCCAGGCGGCTCTTGAGCGACTGGGGCTGGCCGGTGAGCATGGCCGCGTAGTTGGTGGTGTTGGACAGCACTTTCTTCACGTAGTCACGCGTCTCGGCAAACGGCACGTTCTCGGCCCAGATGGCGGCGTCCAGCACCGGGCCGTTGCGCCAGCTGCGCGGGCGGCCGGGGCCAGCGTTGTAGGCGGCCGCGGCCATGGGCATGGAACCCGCAAAGTCGTCCAGCGCGAGCTTGAGGTAGGCCGTGCCGATGGTGATGTTGGTGTCGCGGTCATTGATCTGGTCGGCCGTGAAACCGTTCAGACCGATCTTCTTGGCCGTCCAGCGCGCGGTGGCGGGCATCACCTGCATGAGGCCCGAGGCGCCCACGTGCGAGCGCGCATCCATGATGAAGCGGCTTTCCTGGCGGATCAGGCCGTACACGTAGGCCGGGTCCAGGCCGATGCCATTGGCACGCTCCACCACCGCGCTGCGGAAGGGGGTGGGAAAGCGCTGCGTGACGTCCACGACGCTCTTGGTGCGCTCGCTGGTGTTGATGCAGCGGTCCCACACCTCGCGCTGGCAGGCGAAGTCGGCGGCGGCCAGCAGTTCGCGGTCGGGCATGCCGCCGCTTTGGTGCAGGTTGGTGGTGTAGTTCCACTCGCGCACGCCTTCGCTGCGCAGGCCCAGCAGGATGGCGTACAGGGCGCGATTGAGCCCCGGGTTGGCGCGAGCGGCGGCCTTTTCTTCGGCGGTGAGGGGCGCGGGCGCGGGCGGCGTGGTGATGCGCTGGCCCAGCTCTTCGAGCGCCAGCTGCTCATAGAAGCCGCGCGTTCCGGCAATGCCTTCGAGCAGTTGCCGTGCTTCGGCGCGTTCGGCATCGCTCACGCGGCCCGCCAGCAGCGAGCGCGCCTTCCAGTACACCCAGGTGCTGTCCTGGCGGCCTTCAGGGCCCATGGCGTCCACCGCCTTGCCCACGGCCTTCCACTGGCCGGCGCGCAGGGCGGCACGCACCTTCCAGCCCAGCAGGTCGTCGTTGAGGTCGCTGTCCTTGGTCACATTGGCAAAGTAGCCATGGGCGTTGCTGGCCAGCTTCTGCGCAGCGGTCTTGCCAATCACGCCCCAGGCCCAGTTGCGCTCTTCGGCGGAGAGATGCACGCCCCATTTGTTCTCCAGCTGGTAGGCCGCGCTGTCCGGGTCGCTGGTGGCCAGCTTCAACAGGGCGAGCAGCACCAGTTCCTGCCGGGCCTTGCCGGCCGCAGTGGCGCGCGAGAGCAGGTACTTGCTGGGCGCATCGAGCACATCCTTGAGCTGCGGCAGCGATTCCGGCGAGACGATTTCGACCGCCGTGCGCACCACACGGGGGCGGTTGGCCTCCACACCCAGGCGGGCCTTGCGCCACACGTCCAGGGCCGAGAGCTTCTTGTAGCCATAAAGCACGCGCGCGGCGTGGGTGCAGCCATCGTCGGCGTCGCGGATCGCATACCAGTTGCTGCGCACGTCCTCAGCCACCGTGGCAGGCGCCGTGCCCTTGATCTGGTCGATCAGGAGGGCGTAGCAGCGCACTTCGCGGTCGTCCGACATGCGGTAGCTCGGGTGCTGCTCGGCAAACTGGCTCCAGTCGCGGCGCTGACCCAGCAGCAGCAGCCAGTCGTTGCGCAGGCGGTCTTCCTGGTAGGTGCCGGCGTAGCGCTGCATGAAGGACTGGATCTCCTGTGGCGAGGCCTCGCCAAGACGCACACGCAGCTCCCAGTAGGCAGCCCAGGGCTCCAGCGCATGGCCGCGTGCCGCAGGCAGCAGCTGCGCGAGCTTGTTGCGGTCGCCCTTGCGGAACGCCTGCTGCATCTCCAGCAGGGTATCGTCACCACGGTTTTGCGCCATGACAAGGGGCGCGGTAGCAGCCAGCAGGGTGGCGGCCACAAGGGGTGTCAGAATCGCTCTGAGAAATTGCATGGGGGAATTATCTGATGGACAAAGCAGCCCTTCGGCGCGCATTGATAGAAGAACGCCTCAACCTGCCCGACCGCCTACAGCGGGCCGACCTGTTACAGCAGGTGATGCGCATCTGGCTGGTGAACCGGCCGGATACGGTGATCGGCGCCTACTGGCCCATCAAGGGCGAGTTCGACCCCCTGCCCGCCCTGCACCGCTGGAAGGAAGACGGCGAGCTGCTGGACGAACCCCTGCGCCGCCGCATCGGCCTGCCGGTGGTCAACAAGCAGCACAAGACCCTCACCTTCCACGCCTGGTACCCCGGCTGCCCAATGGAAGAAGACGCCTACGGCATCCCCAAGCCCAAGGACACCGAGGTCATCGTGCCTACTCTGCTGTTTGTGCCCTGCGTGGGCTACGCACCGGGTGGCTACCGGCTGGGCTATGGCGGCGGCTTTTACGACCGCACGCTGGCCACGCTGCAGCCCAAGCCGTTCACCGTGGGTCTGGGCTTCACCCATGGCTATCTGGATGATTTCGAGCCTGAGGAGTTCGACCTGCCGCTCGACGCCATCCTGAACGACAACGGGGTAGTCTGGCCTGTCTGAGCGGCCAGACCGGCTCCTCGGGGCCCGGTGATGCGCGCTGCGCATCATTCAGACCTTTTTTGGCATCGCTGGCGCATCGCGCAGCCGCTAGCATGGCGGGCTGACCTTCATTTTTCAGGTGCCCCCATGCTCAAGCTCTACATCGGCAACAAGAACTACTCCTCATGGTCCATGCGCCCCTGGGTGCTGCTCAGGCAGGCGGGCATTGCGTTTGAAGAAGTGCGCGTGCGCTTCGACAGCTTTGACGCCGATTCGGAGTTCAAGCGTGTGATGAGCCCCGTAAGCCCCACGGGAAAGGTGCCTGCACTGGTCGATGGCGATCTGGTCGTGTGGGACACCCTGGCGATTGCCGAATACGTGGCCGAAACCCACCCCGACAAGAAGCTCTGGCCCGCGGACGCCAAGGCCCGTGCGCGCGCACGCAGCGTCTGCGCCGAGATGCACAGCGGCTTCACCGCCCTGCGCGGCAACTGCCCCATGAACATTGAGGCGAATCTGGCCGATGCCGGCGCGCTGATCTGGCGCGACAAAGCCGGCGTGCGCACCGACGTCCAGCGCCTGGTGGAGATGTGGAGTGCACTGCTGCAGGAGCACGGCGGCCCTATGCTGTTTGGCGAGTTCACCGTGGCCGACGCCTACTTTGCCCCCGTGTGCATGCGCCTGCACTCTTATGCCCTGCCCGTACCCACCCCCATCAAGGCCTATGTAGACCGCGTGCGCGCACTGCCCGGCGTGAAAGCCTGGATCGACGAAGCCCTGGCCGAGAAGGACTTTCTGGACTTCGAAGAGCCGTACCGCCTGCGCCATACCGAGGGTTGAGCATCGCCATGGCTGTCACCATCTACCTGCGCTACGTGCTCAACACCAGCAAGCTCAAGGAGTTCGAGCACTACGGCAGGCTGTGGATACCGCTGGTCGAGAAGTTCGGCGGCCAGCACCACGGCTACTTCATGCCCAGCGAGGGCGCCAACAACATCGCGCTGGCGCTGTTCACGTTTGAGAGCCTCGCGGCCTACGAGGTGTACCGCCAGCAGTCGATGCAGGACGCGGAGTGCCAGGCAGCGTTCCGCTACGCCGAGGAGACGGGGTGCATCGTGAGTTATGAGCGGAGCTTTTTCAGGCCGGTGTTCCGCTGAACAGGCGTGGGCGCACCCGCCCAACTACCGGAACTGCTTGCGCAAAAACGGCTTGTGCCGCGCAATGTGCGCCAACTGGGCGGGGGCAATGGTGCAGCCCAGGTCGTCCTCCTCCGCGTTCAGCACTTGGTTGGCATAGGCGAGCGCACGCGCTACCACCTCTTCGTCGCTCACACCCTGCTGCGCAGCCAGATCCAGCGCCACGCGCTTCATGGCGCGCTGTGACAGCATCCACATGGCGCCGAAGGCGTCCCACGCGGCCATCGCTTCCTTGAACTTGTCGCGGTCGGCCAGGATTTCATTGAGCGGCTTGGCCAGGATCTCTTGCAGGTCGTCCACCTTGGCCTTGAGGGCTTCGAACTGCGCCTCGCGCTGCAGGGCTTCGGCGGCGGCGTTGGCCGCTGCGTCGGGCGCCGTGGGCACGGGCACGCTGCCGTCGGGGTTGAGCTGGGCAATGGTGAGTTCGGACGATAGGGACATGGTGGGCTGGAATATACGGCCGAGTGCTCGTCCTAAACTACACCGATGCAAATCTACATGGTAGGCGGCGCGGTCCGCGACAAGCTGCTGGGCCGGCCGGTGAATGACCACGACTGGGTGGTGGTGGGCGCGACGCCTGACCAGATGCTGGCGCAAGGCTACCTGCCCGTGGGGCGCGACTTCCCCGTCTTTTTGCACCCCGAAACACGCGAGGAATACGCGCTCGCCCGCACCGAGCGCAAGAGCGGGCGCGGCTACCGGGGCTTTGTGGTGCAAAGCTCGCCCGATGTGACGCTGGAGGAAGACCTCTCGCGCCGCGACCTCACTATCAATTCGATAGCATCTAGCACAGATGAATCCGGCGCCACCCGCCTTTTTGACCCCTACCGCGGCGAAAAAGACCTCCGTGCGCGCGTGCTGCGCCATGTGACCGATGCCTTCCGCGAAGACCCGGTACGCATCCTGCGCGTGGCGCGGTTTGCTGCGCGCTTCACCGACTTCACGGTGGCGCCCGAGACGATGCAGCTGATGCGCGAGATGGTCGCGCATGGCGAGGTGGACCACCTGGTGGCAGAGCGCGTGTGGCAGGAGCTGGCGCGCGGGCTGATGGAAGCACAACCCTCGCGCATGTTCGAGGTGCTGCGCGAGTGCGGCGCGCTGCAGGTGCTGTTGCCCGAAGTGGCGCGCCTGTGGGGCGTGCCCCAGCGGGCCGAGTACCACCCCGAGGTGGACACGGGCGTACACCTGATGATGGTGCTGGACATGGCGGCCCGGCTGCAGGCGTCACTCCCCGTGCGGTTTGCCTGCCTGGTGCATGACCTGGGCAAGGGCACCACGGCCGCCGACGTACTGCCCCGCCACATCGGGCATGAGGAGCGCAGTGCGGAGCTGCTGAAAGACGTGGCCGAGCGCCTGCGCGTGCCCGTGGAATGCCGCGAGACGGCCGATGTGGTGGCCCGCGAGCACGGCCACATCCACCGCAGCACCGATCTGTCGGCCGCCGCGCTGGTGCGCCTGCTGGAGCGCTGCGACGCCATCCGCAAGCCCGAGCGGTTCGCCGACATCCTGTTGGCCTGCGAATGCGATGCGCGCGGACGGCTGGGGTTTGAAGAATCCGCCTACCCGCAGCGCCAGCGGCTGGCGGCTGTGCTGGCGGCCGTCCAATCGGTCGTCACGCGCGACATTGCAGCGCAGGCGGCGGCCAAGGGTGTGGCTGGGCCGCAGGTGGGTGCGTTGATCCACCAGGCGCGGGTGGAAGCGGTGGCGCAGTGGCTGCAGCCCCGCAGCGACGTTGCCTGACCCCGCACGCGACCGCCCAAGACGCGGACAGCCCCTCCTACAATCCGCGTCCGCCTGTATTCCATCCGGGGTACAGCCTTGCAAGAATCTGGTGCAGTTTCGCGCCCGCACAGCCATCCCAACGTCTCCATGACCACTGTTCACATCCGCCTTGCCACCCCGGCCGACGCTGACACCGTCGCGCCGCTGTTTGATGCCTACCGGCAGTTCTACGAGCAGGCGCCAGACCTGGCCGGAGCGAAGGCCTTCATCGCGGAGCGGTTAGAGCGTGAAGAGTCGGTGATCCTGCTGGCGCTGGATGCGTCGCAAACGGCGGTAGGCTTTTGCCAGCTCTACCCCACGTTCTGCTCGGTGGAGGCCGCCCCTATCTACACGCTGTACGACCTGTTCGTGGCCCCCGCGGCCCGCAAAACAGGCGCCGGGCGCAGCTTGCTGATGGCAGCAGAAGCCACGGCCCGCACCCATGGAAAGGTGCGCATGGACCTGACCACAGCGCACACCAACACCACAGCGCAGTCCCTCTACGAATCGCTGGGCTGGACGCTGGACACGGTTTTCCGCGCCTACAACAAACGCGTCAGCGCCTGAACCACCAGGGCGCTTGGCACACTTGCCGCGCCCCCTCACCAGCGCAGCAGGCGCGGCCCCAGCACCGCCCCCAGCGCAGTCGGGATGGCCATGCCCGCCACATACCAGACAGCCAGGAAGGGTGTGGCCATTTCGGGGCAATGCAGGGCGTACACCAAGGCGCCCAGCGCACCCGCCAGCAAACCAGCGCCCGCACCCGTCCACACCAGGCGCGTGGGGGCAGCGCCCTTGAGGGCCCAAAAGCCTGCAACAAATGCCGGCACCGACAGCGCCGCGATGTTGAACGGGCAGGTGCGCCAGGTGCTGCCCAGGATGAGCGGCATGCGCTCTGCGGCGGACACCTGCGACAACGCCCACAAGGCCATGGCCCACAGCACCAGCGGCGGCACGGTCAGCCACAGGGCTGCATGGCCCAGCGCCATGCCCGGGCGGGCCATGCGGCGCAGCAGCGCCAGCCCGGCAGCAGCGAGCGCGGCGGCAAACACCAGCTTGCCCCAGAACATGGGCAGCGCCATGGTGGCCAGCAGATCAGGGCGCAGACCGAACAGGGCCAGCATCAGCACCCCGGCGCCGGCAATGCCCGCCAGTGCGGCCACCACAAAGCGCTGCTCTATCGCGTTGCGCTGCACCGGCCGGTCATCGGTGGCCAGCAGGTGGATCAATTCATCGGTTTTCATGCCATTCCCCTGATCTTGGCGGCCAGGGCCTTGAGCCCCCGGTGCACGCCGACTTTGACAGCCGATTCCGACAGCCCCGTGAGGCGCGCCGTCTCGACCACCGACAAACCTTCCAATTTCACATACTCAATCGGCAGCCGCTGCTTGTCGGGCAGCGTGCGCAGCAACTGCCCCAGGTCCCGCCGGGCTTCGGCGGCCTCGCTGTCGCTGCTGGCAAACAACTCGTCGGCATCGTCCAGCGGGTCGTTGCGCCCCTCTTTGACGGCATGCGAGCGCAGCCAGTCGATGAGCTTGTAGCGCGCAATCGCGTGTGCCCAGGCCGTCACCGGCATCTCGGGCCGGTAGGTGTGGCGCTGGTTGTGCACCGCCAGCAGCGTCTCCTGCACCAGGTCTTCCACCTCATCGGGCCGCTGCGCCAGGCGGCGGCGCAAAAAGGCGCGCAGGTGGGCGCTCAGCTCTTTCAAAAAGCGCTGGTAGGCGGCTGCGTCGGCATCCAGCCCCTGCATCAACAAGCCGCGCAGGCGTTCTTCCACACTCTCCATGGTGTCTCCCTGCAGGAAATTCGTATGCCGGAGCCATTGGGTTACAGGCATCGCAAAAAATGTTTCGCCATGCCGCTCCGAAATTTTCTGTACAGCGCTGTAACCCGCAAGCTGCGCTGCGCGAATTACAACGCAGATCGGGCAGTTCAACGTGGCCTCTCGCCGCACCCCGATCGGATTCAACCCTGACCCAACCCTCGGAGAACCGTACCATGACCACTCGCACCCTCAGCCTCGGCGCCCTTGCCCTTGTAGCCCTGACCTCTGGCGCCGCCATGGCCCAAACCACCTCCGTCCCCATGGACGGCGCCAAACCCGCCATGGAGAAGTGCTACGGCGTCTCGATGGCTGGCAAGAACGACTGCGCCGCCGGTCCCGGCACCACCTGTGCGGGCTCCGCCAAGGTGGACTACCAGGGCAACGCCTGGAAGTTTGTGCCCGCAGGCACCTGCACCACGATCAAGACGCCCAAGGGCATGGGCTCGCTCACCCCCATCAAGGCCTGACCGATGGCCCTGTGCCCTTTCACCGCCGGCCTGGGCCTCAAGCCCCAGCACTATGACGAGGCGCTGCACTGCACCGCCACGGGTCTGTGGTGGGAGGTGCACCCCGAAAACTATCTGGCCGAGGGTGGCCCCCGCCTGGCCTGGCTGGAGGCCATCCGCGCGCGCCACCCCGTGGCGCTGCACGGCGTATCGCTGTCGCTTGCTGCCGATACTCCGCCCGACGCGGCACACCTGGCGCGACTCGCAGCCCTTGCAAGGCGGGTGGAGCCAGTCATCATCTCGGAGCACTTGGCATGGTCCAAGTGGCGCGGGCAGTACCTGCCCGACCTGCTGCCGTTTCCGCGCACGCAGGCCGCCTTGCACCGCATCGTAGACAACATCGCCCGAACGCAGGATGCGCTGCAGCGCCCCATCGCCATCGAGAACCCCACGCACTACCTGCACATCGACGGCCACGACTGGCTTGAGACCGAATTTCTGACCGAGCTGGTGCAGCGGACTGGCTGCGCCCTGCTGCTGGACTTGAACAACGTGTACGTCAGTGCCAACAACCTGGGCTTTGACGCGCAGACCTACCTCGACGCCTTTCCCCTGCACGCCGTGGCCGAAATCCACCTGGCGGGCCACCATGCCGACCCGGTGCATGGCGATGCCCTGCTGATCGACAGCCACGACGCGTCCATCGCCCCGGTGGTGTGGGCGCTGTACGAGCAGGTGATCGCGCGCACAGGCCCCGTGCCCACCCTCATCGAACGCGACGACAATCTGCCCGCCTTCAGCGAACTGCTGGCCGAGCGCGACAAGGCCCACAACGCGCTCACAGCGGCGCAGCCCGAGGAGGCAGCATGCAGCTGAGCGCATTCCAGGACGGCTTCTCTGCCGCGTTGCTCGGCCATGCCGAGCACGCACCGTGGCTGTCTGCGCTGGAATCCCAGCCCGGCTTTGCCGTGTACCGCAACACCGTGCTCAAGGGCTGCATTGATGCCCTGCAGGCCAGCTACCCCACGGTGTGCCAGCTGGTGGGCGAAGAATGGTTTCGCGCCACCGCTGCGGTGTATGCCCGCACGCAGCCGCCGGCTGACGGACTGCTGATGGACTACGGCGCGGGGTTTGCTGACTTTCTGGCCGGTTTTGCACCAGCGGCCGAGCTGCCTTACCTGCCGGCCGTGGCACGCCTGGACCGCGGCTGGACCGAATGCCATCTGGCGGCAGACGCCACCGCTGTGGACCGCAACTGGCTGGCACAGCAGGCGCCCGATACATTGCCCCTGGTGCAACTGCGCCCCCACCCCGCCGCACGCTGGGCCTGGTGCGACGAGCATCCCGCCTACGCGTTGTGGCAGAGCCACCGCGAAGGTCTGCTCCCCACAGAGCCGCTGGACTGGACCGGCGATGGGGCCTTGCTCACCCGGCCCCACGCACCCGTGACGTGGCGCCCACTGTCGCGCGCCGGAGTGGCCTTTTTGGACGCCTGCGCCCAAGGCCAGACGCTGGAGGCCGCCGCCACTTCAGCCCTTGCGGCCGAGCCCACCGCAGACTTTGCGGCCCTGATGGGCTCCTTGCTGGACGCAGGCGCATTGATACCCACCGACCCACACCAATTCACACCGAGGCCAAGGAGCCCCTGATGACCACCAGCACACATTTCCCCACTGCACCCGCCAAAGGCCAGCGCAAGCTGTTGGCGCGCCTGGCCGATGCAGCCACCTCGCTCACCCCGCACAGCCTGCTGGCGATGGTCAACCGCGTGGCAATTGCAGGCATCTTCTGGCTTTCAGCGCGCACCAAAGTCGAGGGGTGGTTCACCATCTCAGACAGCGCCTATGCGCTGTTCCGCGACGAGTACAAGCTGCCCCTGCTGCCACCCGAGCTGGCGGCGCAGATGGCCACCGTGGCAGAGCATCTGTTCCCTGTTCTTCTGGTGCTGGGCCTGCTCACGCGCCTGTCGGCCCTGGCCTTGCTGGGCATGACGCTGGTCATCCAGGTGTTCGTGTACCCCGATGCCTGGCCCACGCACCTGTCATGGGCGGGGCTGATGCTGTACCTGGTGGGGCGCGGCGCAGGCAACGTGTCACTGGACCGGGCACTCGGAATTCGTTGAGGCGTCTGTCTTCTTTAAACTGCCGCTGTTTGCACCCAGCGCACGATGTCCGCAGCCCCCAGCGCACCCGAAACGCGCGCCACTTCGCGCCCCTGCTGAAACAAAATCATGGTCGGAATGCTGCGGATCGCATAGCGCGCCGCGATGGCATGGTGGTCTTCGGTGTTGAGCTTGGCCAGGCGCACACGCGGCTCCAGCTCGCGGGCGGCCTGCGCAAAGGCCGGGGCCATCTGGCGGCAAGGCCCGCACCAGGGCGCCCAGAAGTCCACCAGCACGGGGATGTGGCTGCGCACCACATGCTTGTCAAAACTGGTGGCATCCAGCTCCAGCGGCGCCCCCGCGAAAAGGCGCTGATGGCACTTTCCGCAATCGGGCGCGTTGCCCAGGTCGGCGCGCTGCACGCGATTGGTGGTGTGGCAATGGGGGCAGACGATGTGCAGGGCTTCGGTCATGGTGCGGCAATCGGTGTGAGCAAAAAGCGGGCCTCTTAGAACCTGTTCAAGATCTTTTCGGGGATCGCAACAGGTTCTTACACATGGCGGCACAAGCCGGGCGTTTCAAGAGCGGGCTTGGCAGTCCTGGGGACTTGGTGTTGCACCCCGTCGCACACCTTGCGCGCGTTTACCAGCGCTGAAACACCCTTTCACCCGGGTCAGCTTCACCGCGTCTGATAAGGTTTCGCCCATGCAGCTGCTCCCCCTACTGACAACTGCCCATGCGCTTTTTCTGGACTTTGACGGCACCCTCACCGAGCTGGCGCCGCGCCCCGAGGCGGTGCGCATCGCTTCCGGGCTGGTCCCCACGCTGTCATCGCTGTACACCCATCTGGACGGCGCGCTGGCCATCGTGACCGGGCGGCCTGAGGCCGACATCGACGGATTTCTGGCCCCGCTGCACCTGCCGCTGGCCAGCGAGCATGGTGCCCAATACCGACTGACCGACACATCCCACCCTGCCGTTCTGCCGCCAGACCTGGAGAACGTTCTGCGGGCTGCGTACGACCTTGCGGCGCACTATCCGGGGTTGCTGGTAGAGCCCAAGCGCGCGAGCGTGGCCCTGCACTACCGCCAGGCCCCCCACCTGGAAGGGTTGTGCCACGACACCCTCGTGCGCGCCATGCAGCAGGTGGAGGGTGTGGAACTGCTGCGCGGCAAATGTGTCTTTGAAGTGAAGCCCCGGGGCGTCCACAAAGGCCAGGCCATTCTCGATTTCATGACACAGGCCCCCTTTGCCGGGCGCACCCCAGTCTTTGTGGGAGATGACGTCACCGATGAGGCTGGCTTTGCCGCCGTTCAGGCACTGGGCGGCTGGGGCATCAAGGTGGGCGAAGGGCCGACCATGGCACAACACCGCTGCATGACATCCGCCGCCTTGCGCGGCTGGCTGTCTTCTGCACGCACGACCTTGGAGCGCGAACGATGAACACGGCAGCCAACGATCCCCAAGCGGGCTCACTCAACCTCGGGATGATCGGCAACTGCGCCATCAGCGCACTGATCGACAACCACGCCCGCATGGTGTGGTGCTGCCTGCCCCGTTTTGATGGCGACCCGGTGTTCAACGCCCTGCTGCAGCCCGGCGACGAAGGCAGCCACTTCGCGATCGAACTGGAAGACCTGGCATCGGCCCACCAGTGGTACGAGCCGAACACCGCCATCCTGCGCACGCAGCTGTTTGACAAGGCGGGCCACGGCATCGAGATCACCGATTTTGCGCCGCGCTTTTACAGCCGCTCGCGCTACTTTCGCCCCATGACGCTGGTGCGCCGGGTGCGCCCCATCCAGGGTGCGCCGCGCATCCGTGTGGCGCTCAAGGTGCGCTACGACTGGGGCCAGACTACCCCCGAGATCACACGCGGCAGCAACCACATCCGCTACGTGGGCGAGAGCATGACGCTGCGCCTGTCCACCGATGCGCCGGTGTCGCATGTGCTGTCGGGCCAGGCATTTGTGCTCACACGCGAACACAACTTTCTGCTGGGGGCGGACGAGACGCTGGTGGAGGGCATTGCCGACACCGCGCGCCTGTTTGAGCAGGAGACCACCTCCTACTGGCGCAGCTGGACCCGCGCTCTGGCCGTGCCGCTGGAGTGGCAGGAGGCCGTGATCCGCGCGGCCATCACGCTCAAGCTTTCGCTGTACGAAGACACCGGCGCCATCGTGGCCGCCATGACCACCAGCATCCCCGAATCCGCCCACAGCGGCCGCAACTGGGACTACCGCTACTGCTGGCTGCGCGATGCGTTCTTCGTGGTGCGCGCGCTCAACAGCATCTCCGAAGTGGGCACCATGGAGGACTACCTGCGCTGGCTCAGCAACGTGGTGGTGGAAGGCGGCGATGGCCACATCCAGCCGCTGTACGGTATTGGCCTGGAGCAAGAACTGCCCGAGAGCCTTGTGCCGCAGCTGGCGGGCTACCGGGGCATGGGCCCGGTGCGCGTGGGCAACCAGGCGGCCGAGCATTTTCAGCACGATGTGTACGGCAACATCGTGCTGGGCGCAGCCCAGGCGTTCCACGACCACCGCCTGCTGCACCGTGCGGGCCTGGCCGAGTTCACGCGGCTGGAACAGGTGGGCGAGAATGCGGTGCGTGTGTATGGCCAGCCCGACGCCGGCATGTGGGAGCTGCGCACGCGCGCCAGGGTGCACACCTCGTCCGCGCTGATGAGCTGGGCAGCCTGCGACCGGCTGGCCAAGATCGCCGCCACCCTGCAGCTGGCCGACCGTACCAGCCACTGGCAGCAGCATGCCGACCGCATGCGCGCCGAGATCCTCGACAAATCCTGGTGCGAAGCGCGCCAGGCGTTCGCGGAGAGTTTCGGCGGCCATGAACTCGATGCGAGCGTGCTGCTGATGGCCGAGGTGGGCCTGATCGACCCCAAGGACCCACGCTTTGTGAGCACCGTGGAGGCCATGGAAAAGAGCCTGTGCGATGGCCCCTACATGCGCCGCTACGAGGCGGCCGACGACTTCGGCAAGCCCGAGACGGCCTTCAACATCTGCACCTTCTGGCGCATCGACGCGCTGGCGCGCATTGGCCGCAAGGCCGAGGCCCGCGCCATCTTCGAGACCATGCTGGCCGCCCGCAATCCGCTGGGCCTGCTGTCCGAAGACACACACCCCGAGACCCAGGAAATGTGGGGCAACTTTCCACAGACCTACTCCATGGTGGGCGTCATCAACGCCGCCGTGCGCCTGTCGGCCCCCTGGGACAGCGTGATTTGAGGCACTGTCCGACAGCGGCCCGGGGCGATCCACAACGATGATGAACCCATGAGCCGTCTTGTTGTCATCTCCAACCGCCTTGCAGACCCCCGAAAACCCGCCGCCGGCGGCCTGGCCGTCGCCCTGGGCGAAGCCCTGAACCAGACCGGGGGCCTCTGGTTCGGCTGGAGCGGCACCGTGGTCGAAGGCGGCACACCCGGCGAGGGCGAACTGCACACCCGACAGGCAGGTGCCGTCACCCTGGCCACCGTGGACCTGTGCCGCGAAGACCACGACAGCTACTACCATGGCTACAGCAACAGCGTGCTGTGGCCGGTGTTCCATTACCGACTGGACCTGGCCGACTTCAACGCCAGCTACATCGCGGGCTACCGCCGCGTGAACCAGATGTTTGCGCGCAAGCTGCTGCCACTGCTGCGCGACGACGACGTGATCTGGGTGCACGACTACCACTTGATCCCGCTGGCGGCCGAGCTGCGGGCCATGGGCTGCAAGCAGCGCATCGGGTTCTTTCTGCACATTCCCATGCCGCCGCCGCTCATCATGGCGGCCATCCCGCAGCACGAATGGCTGATGCGCTCGCTGTTTGCCTACGACCTGGTGGGTCTGCAGAGCGAGGCCGACGTGTCGCATTTCACGCGCTATGTGCGCAACGAAGGCAGCGCGGAAGAGGTGGACGAAAAGCGCGTGCGCGCCTTTGGAGCCACCGTGGTGGTGCAGTCCTTTCCCATCGGCATCGACGTGGACGAATTCACACGCCTCACGCACGCGCCCGACGCGGTGGAAACCTACGAGAACATGCGCGACGAGTATTCACGCAGGCGCCTGCTGCTGGGCATTGACCGGCTCGACTACTCCAAGGGCATTCCGCAACGTGTGCGGGCCTTTCGCGAACTGCTGGACCGCTACCCGGAAAACCGCGACAGCGCCACGCTCATCATGATCGCCTCGCCCACGCGCGACGACGTCAACGCCTATGCCGACCTGCGCCAGGAGCTGGAAGGTCTGTGTGGCGCCGTCAACGGCGACTATGGCGAACTGGACTGGATGCCCGTGCGCTACATCCACCGCATGGTGGCCCGCAAGCGGGTTCCGGGCCTGTGCCGCGCCGCCGCCGTGGGGCTGGTCACGCCACTGCGCGACGGCATGAACCTGGTGGCCAAGGAGTACGTGGTGGCGCAAGACCCGGACGACCCGGGCGTGCTGGTGTTGTCACGCTTTGCCGGTGCGGCCGAGCAGCTGAAAGAAGCGCTGCTGGTGAACCCCTACGACACCCAAGGCATGGCCGACAGCATCCAGCAGGCATTGCAGATGCCGCTGGTGGAGCGGCAGGCGCGCCATCAAAAGCTGATGGCCCGTATACGCCAGCACGACGTGCACTGGTGGCGCAAGGCGTTTCTGGACGCATTGCAGGCGGCGGGGTAGCCGCCCAGCTGCGGCCCGTTACAACAGCTTGGTGATCAGGCTGACCACGAAGCTCAGCAGCAGCGTGGACGCCAGCGGCACATCCCAGTCGCGCCCCAGCCAGCGGAACCGGAAGTCCCCCGGCAGGCGCCCAAAGCCCAGGCGGCGCAGCAGCGGTGTGAGCCAGCTGATGAACATCAGGGCCAGGAGAATGACGAGGAGCCAGCGGAACATGGTGCGCCGAGTGTAGGCGCCACCGCATTCGGCTACGCCGTGGCCCGGTCGACCCGGTCAGCCAGCAGGGCCAGCGCCTGGGCATGCAACTGCGGCGTGGCAGCCGCCACCACGCGCCCATCCGATGCCACCGTGAGCGCGCGGCCCTGCCAGTCGGTAATGCGCCCGCCCGCGCCCTCCACCAGGCAGACCAGCGAGAGGTAGTCGTACGGCTGCAGCCCCGCCTCCACCACCAGGTCCACATGCCCGCCCGCCAGCTGGGCATAGGCATAGCAGTCGCCACCAAACCGCCGCAGCGCGCACTGGCGGCTCAGCGCATCAAAGCACTGCCAGTCGGCCGCACCAAAGGCATCCGGCGACGTGGTGTAGATGCGGGCCTGCGCCAGTTGTTCACACCCGCTGGCCCGCACAGGCTGGCCATTGCACTGCGTCAGCTGGCCTGCCAGCCCCGTCCAGCGCTCACCCAGCACCGGCAAATCCATGAGCCCCAGCACGGGCTGGCCCTGGTGCAGCAGCGCCACCAGCGTGCCCCACAGCGGCGATCCGGTGATGAAGCTCTTGGTGCCGTCGATGGGGTCGATCACCCACACGTACTCGGCGTCCAGCCGCTCGCGGCCATGCTCCTCGCCCAGGATGCCGTGCGTGGGCGCCTGCGCCTGCAGCACCGCGCGCATCGCGGCCTCGGCCTCGCGGTCGGCGATGGTGACCGGGCTCTCGTCCGATTTGGTCAGCACATCCAGCGGGGTGCGGAAGTACCGCAGCGAGTGCACACGGGCCGCATCGACCAGGGCGTGCGCCAGGGCCAGGAAGGGGGAAACGGGGGTTGGCAAAGTGTTCATGGGAAGGGTCAAGGGAAGAGGTCCGGGCAGTGGTTGGGCAATGAAAAAGGGCCTTCCACTCGGCATGAGCGGGTTGGCATATTTAGTGCTTGTGCATTTTCGTGCAAAAACAATAATTTGCACAAGTGCAATAAAACGCACAACTTTGGTGAACAAACCCCCTGGCCTGCGGTGACCCCGCACTGTTTTTTGGCAACGCACCGTTCTGGAGAAATTCATGCGCACTCGCTCCTCCCTCTTTGCCGCCCTGCGCCTGCTGCCCGTGCTGGGCGCATTGGCCTGCGGGCTGACCGCCGCCCAGGCGGGCACCGTCACGGCCTACACCGCGCTCGAAGAAGACGAGATCAAGGAATACCTGGCCGCCGCCAAAAAGGACTTGCCCGATGTGGATGTGAAGGTCCTGCGCCTGTCCACGGGCGACCTGGGCGCGCGCATCCTGGCCGAAGCTGCCAACCCGCAGCACGATGTGATCTGGGGCTGGGCGCTGACCAACACGCTGGACCCGCGCATCACCGCACTGCTGGAGCCCTACACCCCCAAGGGCAGCGACAAGCTGGCCGCCAAGGACAAGGCCGCCGACGGCAAATGGTTCACCACCACCGGCTACATGGCCGCGTTCTGCGTGAACACCGAGGTACTCAAGGCCAAGAAGCTGGCCATGCCCACGTCGTGGAAGGACCTCACCAACCCCATCTACAAGGGCGAGGTCGTCATGCCCAACCCGGTGTCCTCGGGCACGGGCTACCTGCAGATTGCCGCGCTGATCCAGTCGCGCGGCAATGACGAGGGCTGGAAGCTCATCAAGGCCATGGACGGCAACGTGGCGCAGTACATCAAGTCGGGCTCGCGCCCCTGCAAGGCCGCGCGGGCGGGTGAGTTTGCAATTGGCACCTCGCTGGCGTTTGCGGCCATGCAGTCGGTGGACGAGGGCTATCCGGTCAAGATGGTGATCCCCACCGACGGCGCGGGCTATGAGCTGGAAGCCTCGGGCCTGATGGCCAGCTCCAAGAACAAGGCCGACGCCAAGCGCTTTCTGGACTGGACGCTGTCGCCCGGCGCAGCACAGCTCTACACCAAGTACAAGGAAATCGTCACCGTGCCCGGCGTGCCGCAATCCAAGGCGGCTGCAGCGGCAGGCCTGCCCGCCGACCTCTCCAAGGTGCTCTACCCCATGGACTTCGCCAAGTCCGCCAAGGAACGCGACGCGATCCTGGGCACCTGGCAAAAGACCATCGGCCGCTGAGCCGCTGTACCGAACCGCTGCACTGAACCGTACTCCCCGAGGACCACACACCATGTCCCTGCAGATCACCGACCTGCACAAGAGCTTTGACGGCCAGGTCGCGCTCGAACGCATCCACCTCGCCGTGGGCGCCTCGGAGTTCGTGTGCCTGCTGGGCCCCAGCGGCTGCGGCAAGACCACGCTGCTGCGCATCATCGCGGGGCTGCTGCCTGCCGATGGCGGCCGCATCACGCTGGGCGGCCGTGACCTGGCCACGCTGCCGGCGCGCGACCGGGGCTTTGGCATCGTGTTCCAGTCGTACTCGCTGTTCCCGCACATGACGGTGGCGCAGAACGTGGGCTACGGCCTGGCCATCCGCCGCACACCGCCCGACGTGGTGCAGGCGCGCACGGCCGAGCTGCTGGACATGGTGAAGCTGGCCGACTATGGCGGGCGCTACCCGGCGCAGCTGTCGGGCGGCCAGCAGCAGCGCGTGGCCATAGCGCGGGCCCTGGCGGTGAACCCTTCGCTGCTGCTGCTCGACGAACCCCTGTCGGCCCTGGACGCCCGCGTGCGCGCCGACCTGCGCCATGAGCTGCGCGAGGTGCAGCGCCGCCTGGGCATTCCCACCATCATGGTCACGCACGACCAGGAAGAAGCCCTGGCCATGGCCGACCGCATCGTCTGCATGCAGGGTGGGCGCATTGCACAGGCGGGCTCGCCGCGCGAGCTGTACCTGGCACCGCGCACCCGCTTCGTGGCCAACTTCATGGGACACAGCAACCTGCTGCCGCCCGCCCAGGCACGGCTGCTGCAGCCCGCGCTGGGCGGGGCCCCCGAAGGCATGGCGCCCGAATCGGCCCTGCTGTGCATCCGCCCCGAACGCCTGCAGCTGCAAGCCAGCGCGCAGGGTGCGGGCCGCGTCACCGGCACCACCTTCCTGGGCAGCATCCAGCGGGTGCAGCTGCGCTGGAACGACCTGGACCTGCTGGCCGAATCCAGCAGCGCCAGCACCTGGGAGGCGGGCCAGAACGTGGACATCTCGGTGAGCGCACAGGACTGCGCCTGGGTGCACGCATGAGCACCACTGCCGCCCCCCACCTGCCACCCATGCACGCCAGCGAACGCTGGCTGCTGCGCGCCTGCCTGCTGCTGCCGCTGGCCGCGCTGGTGCTGTTCTTTGGCGTGCCCATGCTGGCCATTGCCTGGCGCAGCCTGGTGCAGGACACGGGCGGCATCGGCTGGGGCAACTACGCCGCGCTGCTCGACACCCCGGGCGTGTGGCGGGCCCTGGCCAACAGTCTGCTGCTGGGCGCCGTAACCACGGCCGTCACGCTGGTGCTGGCCTTTGTGGTGGCGTTTGGGCTGGAGCGCACCGGCATGCCGGGCCGCCGCTTTGTGGCCGGTGCGCTGGCCCTGCCCATGCTGGCGCCCTCGCTGGTGCTGGGGCTGGGCCTCATCTTTTTGCTGGGGCGCAACGGCATCGTGGGCAAGATGCTGGGCGTGCGGCCCGAAATCTATGGTTTTTGGGGCCTGCTGATTGCAGACGTTCTCTATGCACTGCCGCAGGCCGTGCTCATCGTGCGCACCGCGCTGCGCCAGGGCGATGCCCGGCAGTACGACGCCGCCGAGGTGCTCGGCGCCACGCCCTGGCGGCAGTTTTGCGACATCACGCTGCCGCAGGCCCGCTACGGCCTGCTGAGCGCGGGGTTTGTGGTGTTCACCATCACCATCACCGACTTTGGCAACGCCGTGGTCATTGGCGGCAACTTTGCCGTGCTGGCCACCGAGATCTACAACCAGGTCAGCGGGCAGATGAAGTTTGGCATGGGCGCGGTGGTGGGCATGCTGCTGCTGGCGCCCGCCGCGTTGTCGGTGTTCATCGAACGCATGGCTGCACAGCGCGCCGGGGCAGGGGCCGAATCGGCCCTGCCGCCCACGCCCAACCGCCGCCCAGGGCGCGATGCCGCGTTCTTCATCGCCTGCATGGGCATTGCGGGCAGCATCGTGGCTCTGGTGCTCACGGTGGTGGTGGCCAGCTTCATCCGGCTGTGGCCCTACCGGCTGGACCTCACACTCAAGCACTACGACATCACCATTGCGGGGGGCTATGCGCCGCTGTGGACCTCGGTCTGGGTGTCGGCCCTGGCCGCCAGCGTGGGCACGGCGATGCTGTTCGTGCTGTGCTTTGGCATCCGCCGCCTGCCGGGACGGCTGGCGCAGGCGGCCACGGCGCTGTCGGCCTTGCCGGTGGGCGTGCCCGGCCTGGTGCTGGGGCTGGCCTATGTGTTCACCTTCAACACCGCCACCTGGCCCTGGGGCATGCTGTATGGCACGGCCATTTTGCTGGCGCTGTGCAATTACTACCACTACCACACGCAGGGCTTCATGACCATGATGACCGGCATGCGCAACGTGCCCACCACGCTGGAAGACGCCACCACCGTACTGGGCGGCAGCACCGCCCGCGTGCTGCGCGATGTGTACCTGCCCGCGCTGCTGCCCACGCTGCTGGCGGTGCTGGTGTTCTTGTTCATGCGCTCCATGGTCACGCTGTCGGCGGTGATTTTCCTTATCACGCCCTCGCTGCCGATGGGGGCGGTGACGGTGATGCGGCTGGATGAAGCGGGGCTGACCTCGCAGGCGGCAGCGTTCTCTACCTGCATCATGGCGGTGGTGGGGTCGCTGGCGTTGCTGCTGCACTTTGGCACGCAGCGCCGAAAACCAGGTTCCAAGCCCGCCTAACATCGCCACCATGCTGCAAGAAGAACGTTTCCTCCGCATCCGCACCCTGCTGTCCACGCTCTCGCGTGTGAGCACGGAGCGCATTGCGCAAGACCTGGATGTGTCGCGCGAAACTGTCCGCCGCGACATCCTCGCGCTGGAGTCGCAGGGCATTCTGCGGCGCGTGCACGGGGGCGTGGTGGCCCAGGGGCCAGAGCCCGAACCCCCGCTGGCCGTACGCCAGGCGGTGCGCGAGCGCGAAAAGCGCGCCATCGCCCGCGCCGCCCTACAGCTGCTGCAGCCGGGGCAAACGCTGTTCATTGATGCGGGCAGCACCACCACCCTGCTGGCCGAAGCGTTGTCGAGCCTGTCGGGCCTGACCATCATTACCAACGGGCTGAACGTGGCGCTCAAGCTCGCTGCGGCCGACGCCGGGCGCAACACGCGCAACGACGTGATCCTGCTCGGTGGCCGCACCGACCCTGCCGTACAGGCCACGCACGGCGACACCACCGTGGCCGAAATCCACCGCTACCGCGCCGATGTGGCCCTGCTCTCGCCCGTGGGCATCAGCGTGCACAGTGGCGCCACCAGCTTTGAACACCACGAGGCCGCCATCGCCCGCGCCATGGCTGCGCAGGCCAAGGAGCTGATCTTGCTGGCCGACCACAGCAAGGTGGGGCAAGCCAGCCGCGTGACCTATGCCAGCCTGGCCGACGTGGGCACGCTGGTCACCGACGCAGGCGCCCGCGCCCTGCCCGCCTTCTCGGCACTGCAGGCAGCGGGCTGCCACATCGTGGTGGCCTGAGACTTTCACAGGAGGCAACGCACACCATGACCTACCAGCACACCATCGGCGGCCAGCGCTGGCAGTTCAGCGACCTGCGCGAAGTGATGGCCAAGGCCACGCCGCTGCGTTCGGGTGACGCATTGGCGGGCGTGGCGGCCACATCGGCTGTGGAGCGCATGGCCGCGCGCCTGTGCCTGGCCGACATTCCCCTGTCGCGCTTTCTGAGCGAGGCGCTCATTCCCTACGAAAGCGACGAGGTCACGCGCCTCATCCTCGACACCCACAACGCCGCCGCGTTCGCGCCCCTCGCCCACCTCACCGTGGGCGACTTCCGCAACTGGCTGCTGGCCCACGGCACCGACGGCGCCATGCTCGCCGCCGTGGCACCCGGCATCACGCCCGAGATGGCGGCGGCCGTGAGCAAGTTGATGCGCAATCAGGACTTGATCGCCGTGGCGCGCAAGTGCCGCGTGGTCACGCGGTTTCGCAACACCATCGGCCTGCCGGGCCACCTGGCCGTGCGCCTGCAGCCCAACCACCCCACGGACGACCTGCGTGGCATCGCGGCGTCGATGATCGACGGCCTGCTGTACGGCGCGGGCGACGCGGTGATTGGCGTGAACCCCGCCACCGACAGCATCGCAGCGCTCACCGGGCTGGTGCACATGCTGGGCGATGTGATCGAGCGGCTGCAGATCCCCACCCAGTCGTGTGTGCTCACGCATGTGACCAACACCATCCAGATGGTGGAACAAGGCGCGCCGGTGGACCTGGTCTTCCAGTCGATTGCGGGCACCGAGGCGGCCAACGCGAGCTTTGGCATTTCGCTGGCGCTGCTCCAAGAAGCGCGCGAGGCTGCACTGTCCCTGCGGCGCGGAAAAAACTTTGGCGATGGAGTGGGCGACAACGTGATGTACTTTGAAACCGGCCAGGGCAGTGCCCTGTCGGCCAACGCGCACCACGGCGTGGACCAGCAGACCTGCGAGGCGCGGGCGTATGGCGTGGCCCGCGCGTTTGCGCCGCTGCTCACCAATACGGTGGTCGGCTTCATCGGCCCGGAATACCTGTACGACGGCAAGCAGATCATCCGCGCTGGCCTGGAAGACCACTTCTGCGGCAAGCTGCTGGGCGTGCCGCTGGGCTGTGATGTCTGCTACACCAACCACGCCGAGGCCGACTCGGACGACATGGACACACTGATGACGCTGCTGGGCACGGCGGGCCTGACTTTCATCATGGGCGTGCCGGGGGCGGACGACATCATGCTCAACTACCAGAGTACTTCGTTCCACGACGCGCTCTACCTGCGCGAGGTGCTGGGCCTGCAGTGCGCACCCGAGTTTGGCGCCTGGCTGCAGCGCATGCACATCACCGATGCAGGCGGACGCCTGCTGCCTGCCCACGATCAACACCCGGCGCTGGCACAGATGCGGCAATGGAGGCTGGGCGCATGACACACGAACCAGCGCCACACGGCATCCCTC
This sequence comes from Acidovorax sp. LjRoot38, assembly GCF_964252975.1. NCBI lineage: Bacteria > Pseudomonadati > Pseudomonadota > Betaproteobacteria > Burkholderiales > Comamonadaceae > Acidovorax > Acidovorax sp. LjRoot38. The sequence goes on from NZ_CAXUPT020000005.1 coordinate 269,016, forward strand.
CCGACCCCTGGGAGGACCTGCGCGCCCACACCCAGGCGCGCCTGGCCCTGGGGCGTGCGGGCGCAGCCCTGCCCACGGCCGAGCTGCTGCGTTTTGGCCTGGCCCATGCGCAGGCGCGCGATGCCGTGCACATCCCGCTGGACGCCGAAGCGCTGGCCACCCAGCTGCAGGCCCAGGGCTGCGCAACGCTCCCCGTGCACAGCGCCGCCCCCGACCGTGCCACCTACCTGCTGCGCCCCGACCTGGGCCGGCGGCTGAGCGACGCCGATGCGCAGGCGCTGCGGGAGTCCTCGGCAAACGGAACCACTCCCATCGACCTGCTGCTGGTCGTGGCCGACGGCCTCTCGTCCCTGGCTGTGGCGCGGCAGGCGCCACCGCTCATCGACGCGATTCGCCAACAGGCGCCCGCCGGCTGGCAGCTGGGCCCCGTGGTCATTGCCCAGCAGGCCCGCGTGGCGCTGGGTGACGAGGTGGGCGCACTGCTGGGCGCGCGCCTGGCGGCGGTGCTGATTGGCGAGCGGCCGGGCCTCAGCTCGCCCGACAGCCTGGGCATCTACCTGACCTGGCACCCGCAGGTGGGGCGCAACGATGCGCAGCGCAACTGCATCTCCAACGTGCGGTCCGAGGGTCTGCCCCCCGCCGCCGCCGCTGCACGCCTGTGGTGGCTATGCCAGGAGGCGCGGCAACTGGGGCTGACGGGGGTGGGGCTGAAGGACCGCAGCGATGCGGTGACGCTAACGGCTTACCAGGGCGGCGACGCAGCGCAGCTGGGTTGAGCCCCCCCCAAGGCACACCGCGCAAAGCAGCCCCAAACCGACCGCGAGCCTCTGATCCCGCGCTGCAACGCCTTCCCATCTCTGCTCTAGAGCAAGACGGCAAGGCCACCAGCGCCGCCTACAGCCGGTGCGAACGGTCGCCGTGGCTGAACCCCAGCGGCTCCCAGGGCTCGCCCGCGCCCACGGCCAGCACCTTGAACAGCTCGCCCATCTCGTGTTCCATGATCAATTTGGCCGCTGTCGCCCGCTGGACTTGCGGTTGTTGCTCCATTTTGGGGAGCAACCCACAGTTGATGAGGAAATGCGCCTGCGTGGTGTAGCCCAGCACGTTCAGGCCCGCCTCCTGCGCGGCCAGCGCCATGGCGGTGAAGTTGACGTGGGCGGTGATGTCCTTGAGCCCCACCGCCACCAGCGGGTCGCCATCGGCCAGGTGGCCCTGGTGGCACATCACGGTGCCCATGTGGCGCTGGGGGTGGTAGTACTCGTCTTCGCCAAATCCATAGTCCAGCAAGAAGGCTGCACCGCGCGTGAGCCGGTCGGCCAGCATGCGCATGAAGCCTTCGCCCTGGGCGTGGATCTCGGTCAGGTAATCCTGCGGGCCTTCGATGTCGATGGGCGGGCGCAGGTCGGTGGGGCGGTCGGCCCAGGCAAAGTGGCCGTCTTCGGCCACCACCACGCCGCGTTCGTGCCACACACCGCCCTGCTGGCCGCCGTGGCGGGCGAGCAGCTGCACGGGCATGGCATCGAGCACCTCGTTGCCCACCACCACGCCGCTGAATTTCTCGGGCAAGGCATCCACCCAGCGCAGCTTGTGGGCGTGCGCCACCAGCTTGGCCTGCTGGCGCGCGCGCAGGCTGCCCGACAGGTCGACGATGGTGTAGCGCTGCACCTGATCGCCCAGCGTTTCCAACAGTTGCAGCGCCAGCGCGCCGGAGCCCGCGCCAAACTCCCACACCTCGTCGGTGGCGGTGTGCGCCAGGGCCTCACCGACCTGCACGGCCAGCGTCTGGCCGAACAGTGGGGTCATCTCGGGCGCGGTCACAAAGTCGCTGCCGGACTCGGGCATGGCGCCGAACTTGGTGGAATCGTTGGCGTAGTAGCCCAGGCCGGGCGTGTACAAGGCCAAGGCCATGAAGCGGTCAAAACCCAGCCATCCGCCCTCGGCGGCAATGGCCTGGGTGATGTGCTGGTGCAGGGCGGTCGTTAAACTGTCGGGTCTTTGGGTCACGGCCCGCATTGTCTCCCAGCCCACATGCTTACTCCCTCCCACCCACGCACCGTTCTGGTCACAGGCGCCGCCAAGCGCCTGGGCCGCAGCATTGCGCTGGCCCTGGCGGCGGGTGGCTGGCAGGTGGCGGTCCACTATCGCTCATCGCAGCAGAATGCTATCGATACCGTAGCTGCTTGCGTACAACTGACAAGCGCTAGCGCCCATTTTGATGCTGATTTTGAGGATGAGGCCGCCGTGCGCGGCTTGTTGCCCCGCGTGGTGGCGCACTTTGGCCGTGTCGATGCGGTGGTCAACAGCGCCTCGTTGTTCGAGCATGACAATGCCGCCACCTTTGGTTTTGCCGCGCTCGAAAAGCACCTGCGCAGCAACACCGCCGCCCCCGTGCTGCTGGCCCAGGCGCTGCACCAGCACGTGGCCGACCGCGCGGCCCAGGGCGAGGCCGACGCGCAGGGCGTCGTGGTCAATCTGCTGGACCAGAAGCTCTGGAATCAGAACCCCGATTTTGTGAGCTACACGCTCTCCAAGGCTGCACTCGAAGCTGCGGGCACCATGCTGGCCATCGCCCTGGCGCCGCGCGTGCGCGTGGTGGGCGTGGCACCGGGCCTCACGCTGACCAGCCACATGCTCAGCGACGAAAAGTTTGCCCAGTTGCACTCCCTCAGCCCCCTGGGCCGCTCGTCCACCGCCGAGGACGTGGCGAGTGCGGTGAAGTTTGCGCTGGAGAACCGGTCGATGACCGGCACCACGCTGCTGGTCGACGGTGGCCAGCATCTGATGAAGTTTGACCGCGATTTCTCTTTGATGTGAGCGCCCGCTCACTCCAGGACCTATTCATGACCACCGCTGCAGGCACCCAGATCCTCACGCTCACCGGTTTGCGCTTTGACGCCAACCTGGGCATCCTCGACCACGAAAAGACCGACCCGCAACCCATCCAGGTCGATGCCGAACTGAGCCTGGGTGTGCAGCCGCTGGCCCCGCGCGACGACGACATCGGCCATGTGCTGGACTACCGCCGTGTGCGCCAGATCATCATCGACGAGTGCACCGCAGAGCATGTGAACCTGCTGGAGAGCCTGATCGGCAAGCTGGCCAACCGCCTCATGCAGCTGCCCGGCGTGCTGGGGGTGCGGGTGAAGATTGCCAAACTCGAAATTTTTGACGACTGCGAAGTGGCCATTCGCATCGAGACAGGACAGTGGTGACCCCATGAGCGCAGTATTGAACGAAGCCCTCACATCCAACCCCGGCTCCGCCCAATCCACAGGCTGGACGGAGGAAAGCACCGAAGCCACCAGCGGCGCCGCCCGCATGAAGATCGAGCGCGAAACCCACAAGCTGGAAAAGCGCCTGTGCCGCGAGGTCGGCAAGGCCATCGTCGACTTCAACATGATCGAAGAAGGCGACAAGGTGATGGTGTGCATGTCCGGCGGCAAGGACAGCTATGCGCTGCTCGACATCCTGCTCAAGCTCAAGGCCCGCGCCCCCATCCACTTTGACCTGGTGGCGGTGAACCTGGACCAGAAGCAGCCGGGCTTCCCCGAGCATGTGCTGCCCGAATACCTGGCCAGCACCGGCGTGCCCTTCCATATCGAGAACGAAGACACCTACAGCATCGTCAAGAAGCTGATCCCCGAGGGCAAGACCACCTGCAGCCTGTGCAGCCGCCTGCGCCGGGGCATTCTGTACCGCGTGGCCGATGAGCTGGGCTGCACCAAGATCGCGCTGGGCCACCACCGCGACGACATCCTGCAGACGCTGCTGCTCAACATGTTCTTTGGCGGCAAGATGAAGAGCATGCCCCCCAAGCTGGTCAGCGACGACGGCAGGCATGTGGTCATCCGCCCGCTGGCCTACGTGGCCGAGAAGGACACCACCCGCTGGGCTGCGCACCGCAACTTCCCCATCATCCCGTGCAACCTGTGCGGCAGCCAGGAGAACCTGCAGCGCAAGCAGGTGGGCGAGATGCTGCGCGAATGGGAAAAGCGCTTCCCGGGCCGGGTGGAGAACATGTTCAATGCGCTGCAGAACGTGGTGCCATCGCACCTGCTGGACGGCAGCCTGTACGACTTCAAGAACGCGAAGGCCACGGGCATCGCCAGCGAAGACGGCGACAAGGCGTTTGACAAGGAAGAGTTTGTGGCGCCCTCGCCCACGCTGCCCGGCGTGCAGGTGGTGCAACTGTCGTGAACCCTGGCAAGCTGGGGCACTCTCATGGAGACTTCTTTTTCTGGAGCGTCTGACCATGACAACGCAACGCCGATGGATTCCCCTTCTTATACAGGGCTTGGCAACCGCCTTGCTCGCGGGCTGCAGCACCACCCGCGTGGTCGACGGGCAAGTACAGAGCTTCTCAACCCTGGCGGCCGCGCCTGCACCTGCCACCTACCGCATCGAACGCCTGCCTTCGCAGCAAACCCCATCGTTTGACGCCATCGCCGCACTGGCAGAACAGTCCCTGGCACGCGCCGGCCTGCAACGCGACGATGCCGCGCCCCGCCTGCGGGTGCAACTGGGCGTGCAGGCTGACACGGTGCCGCGCAACGATCCTTTCAGCCCCTACGGGCCCTACGGTGCGTATGGCCCCGGCCCTTGGGGCGTGGGTGGCTGGTATGGCCGAGGCTGGGGCGTGCATGGCATGTGGCGCTTTGGCGAGCCCACGCCCCTGCACCGCCGCGCTGTCAGCATCGTGATGCGCGATGCCAACACCCAGGCGGTGGTGTACGAAACCTCGGCCGTGCACGAAGATGTGTGGGTGAGCGACCCGGCCGTCTATGGCGTGCTGTTTGACGCCGCACTCGATGGCTTTCCAAAGCCACCCCAGGGCCCTCGACAGGTGCGCCTGCCCCTGGCGCAAAAATGAAACATTCCCCTGAGCGGCTGCGAGCTACATCCAACGCCATCGAAAACTGACATGCACGCTACCCGCATCATTGCCATCCGCCACGGTGAAACCGCCTGGAACGTGGACACCCGCATCCAGGGCCACCTGGACATTCCGCTCAACAACACCGGGCTGTGGCAGGCCGATCAGGTCGCCCAGGCACTGGTGGGTGAACCGATTGCCGCCATCTACACCAGCGACCTGCAGCGCGCGCACGCCACGGCCCAGGCCGTGGCCCGCACCACGGGCGCGCCTTTGGTGACCAATCCCGGCCTGCGCGAACGTAGTTTTGGCCACTTTCAGGGCCGCACGTTTGCCGAGATCGAGGCCGAGCTGCCCGAAGACGCGCTGCGCTGGCGCAAGCGCGATCCGCACTACACACCCGAAGGTGGCGAGTCGCTCGTCGCGCTGCGCGAGCGCATCGAACGCACCGTGACCGTCCTGGCGCAGCTGCATGTGGGCGAGCAGGTGGTGATGGTGGCGCACGGCGGCGTGCTCGATGTGTTGTACCGCCTGGCCACGCGCCAGGACATCCAGGCGCCGCGCACCTGGCAACTGTCCAACGCCGCCATCAACCGCCTGCTGTGGACGCCCGACGGCCTCACCCTCGTCGGCTGGGCAGACACCCAACACCTTGACCAGATCGTCCTGCGCGATGAAAACCACGCCTGAATTGCAATCCACCATCGGCCAGCGGGTGGACGCTATCGACACCCCCGCCCTGGTGGTGGACCTGGACGCCATGGACCGCAACATCCAGCGCATGGCCGACTTTGCGCGCAAGCACCAGGTGCGCTGGCGCCCCCACGCCAAGCTGCACAAGAGTGCCGAAATCGCGCTGCTACAGCAACGCGCGGGCGCCCAGGGCGTGTGCGTGCAGAAGGTGGCCGAGGCGGAGGCGCTGGCCGCCGGTGGGGTCGATGACATCACCATCACCAACCAGGTCATCGCCATGCCCAAGCTGCACCGCGTGGCGCGGCTGGCCGCCCAGCTGGCGGCGCGTGGCGGGCGCCTGGGCATGGCCGTGGACCACATCGACGGCATTGAGCGCCTGGCCGAAGCCATGGCGCAATCTGGCAGCGATGCGGGCATCGACGTGCTGGTGGAGATCGACGTGGGCCAGGGCCGCTGCGGCGTGCCACCGGGCGAAGCCGCCGTGCCACTGGCGCTGGCCGTGTCGCGCAGCCCCCGCCTGCGTTTCGCGGGCCTGCAGGCCTACCATGGCCGCGCGCAGCACCTGGCCAGCAGCGTGGGTCGGCGCGAGACCATCGCCGCCGTGGTGCGCGCGGCGGATCACACGCGCCAGCTCATCGAAGCCGCCGGGCTGCCCGTGCCGCTGGTCACCGGATCAGGCACCGGCACCCTGGTGCACGAGGCTGCCAGCGGCGTGTTTGGCGAGCTGCAGGCGGGCTCGTTTTTGTTCATGGACGCAGATTACGCGCGCAACGAACGCGATCCCGCGCAGCCCGCGTTTGAACATGCGCTGTACGTCAAGACCCAGGTGGTGTCGGTGCGCGACACCCACGCCGTGTGCGACGCCGGTCACAAGAGCCACGCCATTGACTCCGGCCTGCCCACGGTGGCCCTGCTGCCCGCCGACCGCACCCTGCGCTATGCCAACGGGGGCGACGAGCATGGCTTGCTCTACGCGGACGCTCCCGATGCCCGCCTGCCCAGCCTGGGCCATATGCTCTGGCTCATCCCTGGCCATTGCGACCCCACGGTCAACCTGCATGACTTTTTGATCGGCGTGCGCGGCGGTTTGGCGGCCGGCACGGTGGAGCGCATCATCCAGGTGGATGCACGGGGAGCGCTGACATAGGCGCAGCCCTCTAAACACCGGGGCTATAGGGGTTCACCTGCCCCGGTGTGAGCTGGCTGCTGGACCACAATCCGGCAACATGAGCCCCAGCCAGATCATTGTCCTTGCGACCCCCGTCTTCTTTTTGCTGATCGCCATCGAACTGGCCGTGGGCTACAGAAGGCAGCGCAACACCTACCGCCTGGCCGATGCCGTCAGCAGCATCAGTCTGGGCATGCTGAGCCAGACCAGCGCAGTGTTCACCCGGCTGCTGCGCATCGGCATCTACACGGCCCTGTTCGAGCACGTGGCGCTGTGGCGCAACGATGCATTCTGGACCAGCCTGCCCGGCTGGCTGCTGGCACTGGTGTTCTACGACCTGTGCTACTACTGGCTGCACCGCATGGGGCATGAATCGGCCGTGTTGTGGGCCGCGCACGCGGTGCACCACCAGAGCCAGGATTACAACCTCTCCACCGCGCTGCGCCAGACCAGCTCGGGCGCGCTGCTGGGCTGGATCTTTTATGTGCCCATGGCACTGGCGGGCGTGCCGCCGCTGGTGTTTGGCGTGGTGGCGCTCATCGATCTGCTTTACCAGTTCTGGGTGCACACCGAGCAGGTGGGCAAGCTCGGTTGGTTTGACCGCTGGTTTTGCAGCCCCAGCAACCACCGGGTGCACCACGCGGTGAACGACGCTTATCTGGACAAGAACTATGGCGGCATCCTGATCCTGTGGGACCGGGTCTTTGGCACCTTCAAGGACGAAGACGACCAGGAGAAGTGTGTGTACGGCACGCGCGGCCTGCTGAACAGCTGGGACCCGCTCTGGGCCAACGCGCAGGTGTACGCAGGGCTGGCACATGACAGCTGGCATGCGCGCAGCTGGCTCGACAAGCTCAAGGTCTGGGTCAAGCCTCCGGGCTGGCGGCCTGCCGATGTGGCAGAGCGCTTTCCCAAGCCCGCCTTCAGCATGGCACAGATGCAGCTGTACCACCCGCCGATGTCGCGCGCCGCGCAGTGGTTTGCGCTGGTGCAGTTCGCGCTGCTGCTGGCGGTCGTGGCGGCTTTTCTCTGGCAGGCAGATGCGGCGCCGCTGGCGCGCAACGCCATCTGGTTTGCGGTGCTGCTGACGGTGCAATGGTCGCTGGGCGCAGTGATGCAGGGACGTATCACCGCGCTGATGGCGCTGATGCTGCAAAGCGGCGCGCTGGCCACCGCCACCAGCGCGATGGGGTTCATGGAATGGCATTGGCTGTTCAAGCCGCTGACGATGGTTTTTGCTCTTGTTTTGGTAGCTGCCAGTGCTTATTCGCCAAGCGCTAGAGGCCAATTTAACCCAAAGACCCTGCTTCTCCTCGCGGCCGCGCTGGCCGGATCGCTGGCCGGGGATGTGTTCCTCATGTTCCAGGGCTTCTTCATCCCGGGCCTGGTGAGTTTTCTGGTGGCGCATCTGTTCTATGTGGCGCTGTTCAAAAGCGGGCAAGCGTGGTTTCCGCACCGGGGTGCGCTGGCCGCCACACTGGGCATTGGCGTGGCCATGTACGCCTTTCTGTGGACGGGTGGCCTGCCGCCTGCACTGCGCGCGCCGGTGGCGGCCTATGTGCTGGTGATCGCGCTGATGGCGGCCCAGGCCATCGGCCGGGCGACGGTGTTGCGCGACGCGCCGTCGCTGCTGGTAGCGGTCGGCGCCGGGTTTTTCATGCTCAGCGACTCGCTGCTGGCCACCAACCGGTTTGTGATGCCGCTGCCGATGGCGCAGGTCTGGGTGCTGGCCACGTATTATGCGGCGCAGGCGCTGATCGTCAGTGGATGGCTGGCCAGCAAGGCCTCGGTGCCTGCCACCGCAGTGCAGCGAACGGGCGCGGCCGGAGAAGAGGGCCGCACGCACATGGCTCGGGACAGGGCTCCGAACATCGCCCCAGGGACGGCTTCACGCTCCTCCTGAGCACCTGTGTGTTCTGTGCGATGGTTTTTTAACCAAAATGGCCGCCAGCGCCTCAGTATCAAGCGCGAATAGCTATTTATTTGATAGCAAATCACCTGCCTGCAGCTCACCCACTGGGCGCAGGCTCCACGCCCACAGTGATGGCCTCGTCGCGGGCAATCCGGCCGTCGATCAGCTCCACCAGCCGGTCGCAGCGCGCGGCCAGCCGGGGGTCGTGCGTGACCACCACAAAACTCGTGCCCCGCTCGGCATGGATACGGCGCAGCAGGGCAAACACTTCGGCAGAGGACGCGGTGTCCAGGTTGCCCGTGGGCTCATCGGCCAGCACCAGCGGCGGGTTCATGACCAGCGCGCGCGCAATGGCCACGCGCTGCTGCATGCCGCCTGACAGCTCTGCGGGGCGCTTGTCCATGGCCTGGGCCAGGCCCACGGCGTCGAGCAGGCTGCGCGCGTGATCGCGGTGGGCGGGGCTGACGCGGCCTTCGGCCATGAGGGCCGGCAGCGTCACGTTCTCCAGCGCGGAGAAAGCAGGCAGCAGGTGGTGGAACTGAAAGACAAAACCCAGGGTGCTGCGCCGGCGCAGGGTGAGTGCCGCATCGTCCAGACCCTGCACCGCCTCGCCGTCCAGCAGATAGCTGCCCGTCGTCATGCGTTCGAGCAGGCCCAGGATGTTGAGCAGCGTGCTCTTGCCCGAGCCGGAAGGCCCCATCAGCGCGATGAACTCGCCCCGGCGCACCTGCAGTTGGATGCCGTGCAGCACCTCGGCCTCGCTGGGGCGGCCCAGGTTGTAGCTCTTGCGCACGGCGTGGAGCACGATCAGTTCGGGGGCGGCGGCGGCGCTCATCACATCCTGATGGCCTGCGCCGGATCCAGCGCGGCTGCGCGCCGCGCGGGCGCCACCGCCGCGAGCACGCCGCACACCGACGCCAGTAACGCAATTTGCAGCGCCATGGCAGGCGGCAGCGTGATCGAAAACAGCGGCATGCCGTCCGAGCCCCGCACGAAGTGCGTGAACACCCAGATGAGTGCCACCGCCAGCAGCAGGCCCAGCACCGAGCCCAGCGCACCCACCACGGCGCCCTGCACCAGAAACACGCGCAGCACCTGGCCCCGCGTGGCGCCCATGGCGCGCAGGATGCCGATCTCCCGGCCCTTTTGCACTACCGAGACCACCAGCACGCTGGCAATACCCAGCACCACCACCGCCAACACCACGCCCCGGATGATGGAGGTGCTGATGGACTGCGCATTGAGTGCTGACACCAGCTGGGCATTGCTCTCTTGCCAGCTCTCGATCTTGTAGGGGAACTGCATTTGCAACGCACGCGCCAGGGTCTGTGCCACCCACACGTCCTTCAAGGTCAGGTCGAGCTGGCTGGCACCACCCGGCAGCGCCAGCAGGCTTTGCGCCGCGCGCAGCGGCACGATCACGGTGCGCCGGTTCAGGTCTTTCACCCCCAGGTCCACCAGCGCGGTGACGCGCACCGAATCACTCACCGTACCGCCCGCGCCGCCCGTCTGCACGGTGAGGCGGTCTCCCACGCGCACGCCCAGGTCGGAGGCCAGCTCGCGCCCCACGATGGCCTCGCCCGGTGACAACCGCGCCGTGCCACTGACCACCTTGGAGCGCAGCCCCACCACGCGGTCATAGCGATCCAGGTCCACGCCCATCAGGGCAATGGCCTGCGATGCCTCGCCGCGCAGCGCCAAGCCTGAGCCGGACACCATGGGCGACACCCCGGCGACTTCGGGCAAGCGCTCCAGCAGCGGCACCAGCGCCTGCCAGTTGGCCACGGACCGCAGGCGCTGGGCACGCGGTTGGGTTTCGGTCAGCGCAGCGGTGCCAGGCAAGGCAGGGGCTGCCGGTATGACCAGGTCGTCCGGCGCCCGCAGGGTGATGTGCGCCTGGGCGCCCAGTGTTTTGGCCAGGGTGTTCGACTGCAAGCCGCTGATCAGCGCCGAGATGTAGGCAATGACCGCAACCCCCGCCGCAACCCCCACGATGATGAGCACGGTCTGCATGCGGCCCTCGCGCAGAAAGCGCAGCGCCACGCGCAACTCGAAGCCAGGCCAGATCCACATGGCGGCTCAGCGGCCCATGGCGTTCGTCAATGCGGAGCCGGCATCGCCCCCCGGGGTGGGGGAAACGGCGGTGGCCGCACCTGCGGACCAGGCCACCGGGCGGGCACGCACGCGGTCGCCCGCCTGGACGGCACCGCCCCTCAGCACGGTGTCGCCCTCGACCAGGCCGTCCAGTACCTCCACAGCGTCCAGTGTGCGCAGCCCCAGCCGCACGGGGCGGGCCTGGGCGCGCCCCTCCCGCAACACCAGCACCGTCGCCTGGTCGCCCTCCACCGGGCCGCGCAGGGCCGCCTGGGGCAGTACCAGGGTCCGCTCGCGCCGCGCAGTCTCTACCTCGACCGATAAGGTCATGTCCTCGCGCAGAAAGGCGGGGGCCTGCTGCTCCAGCGCAAACTTCACCTCGATGGCACCGCGCTGGGCATCCACCGAGGGTGCGATGGTGAGCACACGCGCTGCAAAGCGCTGGCCCGCAAAGGCATCGGCCACCACCGAGGCCTTTTGGCCCGGCAGCAACTGGTCCAGAAAACGTTCGTCCACCTGTGCCACCAGCTGGGTGGGCCCGGCCAGCGCCAGGCTGAGCAAGGCCTTGCCAGGCTGCACGATCTGCCCGGGCTCGACGTCGCGCACCAGCACGCGGGCATCGGCCGGGGCTACCAGCGTGGTCTGCGCCAGGCGGGCCTGGGCCGCCACCGTGGCCGCCCGGGCCAGCGCCAGCTGCGCCTGCGCCTGGACCACGTCAGTGCCCGCATCGGCGTTGGCCTGGACCTGTGCCTGCGCGCTCAATTGCTGCGCCTGGGCCACATCGACGGCGCGCTGCGCCTCATCGAGCTGCGCGGCGCTATAGAACCCCTGGGCCACCAGCTGCTGCACCCGCGCCAGACTGGCGCTGGCCGCTTGCAGGGTGGCATTGGCCTGTGCGCGCGCTGCCTGTGCAGCGCTGCGGCCGCTACTGCGCAGGCCTACCAGGCGGGACTGCGCCTGGCGCTCGGCCGCCACGGCCTGCGCCAGCGCTGCCGCGAGCTCGTCGGACTCCAGTTGCACCAGCACGTCGCCCCGGCGCACCTGCGCGCCTTCTGTCACTTGCACCTGGGCCACGCGGCCGGTGACGGTGCTGCCCACATCCACCCGCGACAACGTGGCCACGCGCGCCGAAAACTGCAGCGTGCGCACCAGCGGCGCCGACTGCACCAACAGGGCATCGACCTGCGGACCACGCAGCGCCATCACCCCGGTGAAGGCAGCCACCACCAGCACGACAGCGCCCAACGCAACAGCAAACCAGCGCCTATTCACAGATCTGCCCTGGTTGCCATGCGCTGTGCCTTCCGTCATTCAGAAAACAGCCCTCCAGCTGCCTTGGGCGGCGCCACCCCCAGGTGTCGGAACGCCGCCAGCGTGGCAATACGCCCACGCGGCGTACGCTGCAAAAAGCCTTGCTGGATGAGGTAGGGCTCAATCACGTCTTCGATGGTGCCCGCCTCTTCCCCGATGCTGGCGGCAATGTTGTCCAGCCCCACGGGGCCGCCATCAAAGCGGTGGATGACCGCCTCCAGCAGCTTGCGGTCCATCACGTCAAAACCCTGCGGGTCCACATCCAGCATGGCCAGCGCCTTGTCGGCAATGGGTTTGGTGATGCGCCCGTCGCCCTTGACCTCGGCGTAGTCGCGCACGCGGCGCAGCAGCCGGTTGGCGATGCGGGGCGTGCCGCGCGAGCGGCGGGCAATTTCAAAGCCGCCTTCTTCATCCATGGGCGCATTGAGCAGCCCCGCGCTGCGCTTGACGATGCGGGCCAGCTCTTCGGCTGTGTAGAACTCCAGCCGCGCCACGATGCCAAAGCGGTCGCGCAGCGGGTTGGTCAACATGCCCGCACGTGTGGTGGCGCCCACCAGCGTGAAGGGCTGCAGGTCGAGCTTGATGCTGCGCGCCGCAGGCCCCTCGCCGATCATGATGTCGATCTGGTAGTCCTCCAGCGCGGGGTAGAGAATTTCCTCCACCACAGGCGACAGGCGGTGGATCTCGTCAATGAAAAGAACGTCGTTCTTTTCGAGGTTGGTCAGCAGCGCCGCCAGGTCCTTGGGCTTTTCGAGCACAGGGCCACTGGTCTGGCGCAGGTTGACCCCCAGCTCAGCCGCAATGATGTGACTGAGCGTGGTCTTTCCCAGACCAGGCGGGCCAAACAGCAGCACATGGTCCAGCGCCTCGCCCCGCTTCCTCGCCGCGCCGATGAAGATCTCCAGCTGCTCGCGCGCCTTCGCCTGGCCCACGTACTCCTGCAGGAGCTTGGGGCGCAGCGCGCGCTCGATCGCCTCTTCTTGAGGCGATGCGGGCACGGCCGAGATGACGCGTTTTGCGGGGGCGGGGGCGAAGTCGTCGGTCTGGATGGTCATGCAGCGCGGTTACTTGTCCGCCCAGACATAAAAGCCGATGCCTTCTTCAAGGTACTGCTGGCTCAGGTTGGCGTTGATGTAGTTGCGCTCCGCTGCACTGGTTGTGTAGAAGTAGGTGTTCGTGCTGCGGTTGAAGTAGCGGTAGACAGGCATAGCACCATTGCCCGGCGCAGCCTGACCCCACCATGCCGTGCCTTCCAGGGCCACAGTGGGGAATGCACGGACCAGCCCGTCGCGCTCTGCTGGGTTGGCCGTGTAGAGATGCATCTTGCGCGCCAGATCGACCAGGCGGTACACGGGGAACAGATTGGAGTCTTGGTTGGAGCCTTCAACGGGGTAAGCGTAGAAGATCGGACCTTCGTAGATGAAGTTCGATCCAAACTGTTTGATCAGGAGATCCCGCTCGCCAACATTGCTGGTGTAGAAATGCTCCAGGCCAGCGCTGTTGTAGAAGCGATAGACAGGCACCCGCCCCGTGGGGCCAGTGGGTGGCGTGGCAGACGACAGCCAGTTCTTGAGCGCTGCGTTGAACGCTACGTCAAAACGGCCATAGTAATCGGGGACCGTGGTGGCCGTGCAGCTGGAGCCGCCGCCGTAGAGCGTACCGATCACATGTGTGCCACCCTTGAACAAGGCCGAGCCACTGCTGCCGCCTTCGGTGGTGCCCTGGGTCCAGTTCACCTGGTAGTAGTTGCCCGTTGTGCCGCTGCACTGGAACTGGGTTTCACTGGTGGGAGTGCAGGAAATCAGGCTGTTCAACGTACCCAGGCTGACCTTGAGCAGGTCGCCCCGGGGATGGTGCAGGCCCACCACAGGTGTGCTCAAAGCCTGGGTGCCCGCATCCCAACCGGCAAAGACGGCCCCTGCAGGAGGTGTGTCGTTCAGCTGCAGCAGGGCCATGTCCATGGCACCCGAGGCGTAGAGCAGCGATGCGCCGTTGACGCGCTGGACGGTGGCACTCGACAGGGTGCGGCTGTTGCACGTTGGCGAACGGAAGAACCAGTCGGTCTGCAGCGAGGCAGCTTCGGACTGCTTGGAGATGCAGTGGTTGGCCGTCAAGAAATACGGCGTGCCCGAAGACCGGCTGTCATTGAGCAATGTGCCCGTGCACAGATAGGTGTTGGCACCGGACGTGAACAACATGCGCGCCACGGCATTGCGCTCAGTCGCATAGGTATCGTAGCAAGTGGCATCCAGGTGGCACGAAGCCGATTCGTTGATCTTGGTGGAGAGTTCTGCCTCCGTAGGGATCGACAGGTTATCGAAGATGTGCGACACGCGCGGCACCGAGATGTCCACCGTGCTGGCATCCGCACCTACGGGCAACTCCAGCTCCAGCGTGGCCTCGTCCGATCCGGTATCTGGCGTCCACCAGGTCTGACCGTCCAGGGTGGTGTCGCCCGCCTGCGCATTGCGCTCAATGCGCTGCAGCACTTCCTGGCCGGAAATCTGGAACACCTTGGAGGCGTTGGCCTGACTGTACACACGCAGCACTGTGCCTTGTGGCAGCGCCTTGACCACTACGCCCAGGCGCAATCCGTACGCGCCTTCGGCAGAAAAACTGATAGCAGCCACCTTACCGCCAGTGGCGGTGGGCTTCCACTGCAACTGCTGCTGTGTCTGGGCTGCGGCGCGGGTGGCCACCACATCGCGCGCTGTACCCACCTGGCGTGGGCCGATACCGCCACCCAGCGTAGCCGTCTTGGAGGCATCCAAGGCTCCCAGGCTCACCCGGGAAGGCGTGGGCGCTGTGACAAGCGCGCTGCGGGATTTGATGTTCGAGACACCCTGGTCCACGCTGGCGGGCTGCACCCAGCCATCCACCATTAGCACAGAGGCCGCCTTTTGCGCGCTGGCCTCGGTACCGCTTCCGCCGCATCCGGCCAACAAGGCAAGCGCCGCACCCCAGGCAACGCCCATCCGCCACATCATTCCATTTTTCATTTCTTTCCCTCGCTCCGGTCAAAACCGCCATTGAACACGAAAACAACTGCCGCAACAAACCCGCAAGTGCACTACCTGGCCAACGCCTTCAGTGCCAGCTTGATGCCATCGCTCACACCCACCTCTGGTGGCAGGGCCTTGAGGGCCGCCGCAGCCTCTTTGTCGTTGTAGCCCAAAGCCAACAGTGCCTGAAGAATGTCGGCCTGTGCGTCGCTGGCTGCGGGCCCGTGGGCAGCGCCCATGTCGGCCCCCAGCTTGCCCTTGAGCTCCAGCAGCAGCCGCTCGGCCGTCTTCTTGCCAATTCCCGGCACCTTGACCAGGCGGCCTGCCTCCTGCAGCGTGATGGCCTGGGCCAGATCCGCCACGCCCATGCCGCTCAGGATGGACAACGCGGTGCGCGGCCCCACGCCCGATATCTTGATCAGCTCACGGAACGCCTGGCGCTCGGGCGCCGTGGCAAAGCCATACAGCAGCTGCGCGTCTTCGCGCACAATGAACTGGGTCAGCAGGCTCACCTTTTCGCCCACAGCGGGCAGGTTGTAGAACGTGCTCATGGGCACATTCACCTCATAGCCCACGCCATGGCAGTCCAACAGCACCTCGGGGGGATTCTTCTCCAGCAGGGTGCCGGTCAATTTGCCTATCATTGATGTCCTTTGCCGCGCACTGCGGCGATCCAACGGGAATTATCCGCGTGATCCTGCGCCACACCTTCACCCCCCACAACAAC
The DNA here is from genome assembly GCF_964252975.1 of Acidovorax sp. LjRoot38. NCBI lineage: Bacteria > Pseudomonadati > Pseudomonadota > Betaproteobacteria > Burkholderiales > Comamonadaceae > Acidovorax > Acidovorax sp. LjRoot38. Next base: position 284,796 of record NZ_CAXUPT020000005.1, read on the forward strand.
ACCCGACTCACGCACCTGTGTGGCCCGGCCGACGCGCACCTGCGCACCATCGAAGTGGCCCTCTCGGTGAGCATTGCGCACCGGCATGAGCAGTTCAAGGTGGACGGCCCCAAAGCGAAGGCCACGCAGGCGATGGAGCTTTTGCAGGCGCTGTATGAGATGGCCGAACGCCCGATCACCGAGGACCACCTGCAGCTCATGCTGGCCGGAGACTCCGCCCTGGTGGAGGCGCCCGAAGGCGCCATTGTGCTCAACACCCGCCGGGCCGACCTGCGCGGCCGCACGCCTACACAAAACCTGTACCTCGAAAACATCGCCAGCCACGACATCACCTTTGGCATCGGCCCTGCAGGCACCGGCAAGACCTATCTCGCCGTGGCCTGCGCCGTGGATGCGCTGGAGCGCAGCGCCGTGCAGCGCATTGTGCTGACCCGCCCGGCCGTCGAGGCGGGCGAGCGCCTGGGTTTTCTGCCCGGCGATCTGGCGCAAAAGGTGGACCCCTACCTGCGCCCGCTGTACGACGCGCTGTACGAACTGATGGGCTACGACAAGGTGATGAAGGCCTTCGAGCGCAATGCGTTGGAAATCGCGCCGCTGGCCTTCATGCGCGGGCGCACGCTGAACAACGCCTTCGTGATCCTGGACGAAGCGCAGAACACCACGCCCGAACAGATGAAGATGTTCCTCACCCGCATCGGCTTTGGCGCCAAGGCCGTGGTCACGGGCGACGTGAGCCAGATCGACCTGCCCAAGGGGGCCATGAGCGGCCTGATTGATGCAGAGCGGGTGCTCAAGCGGGTGAAGGGCATCTCCGTGACCCGCTTCACCACGGCTGACGTGGTGCGCCACCCGCTGGTCGCGCGCATTGTGGATGCCTACGACGCGCCGCGCCGCGCCCCGGCTTCTCGCAGCCAGGACTAGTACTATCATTTTGATAGCTTTCAGTGCTTATCCATCAAGCGCTGACGGCCAAAAATAGCAAAAATGTCTTTAAACCAACTCTCCTTGTCGCTGCAGTTCGGCCCGTTCGACGGAGCCGCCGCCCACCGCGCCGTGCTGCCACGCCACAAGGTCACCCGCTGGATTCGACACGCGCTGGCCACCGATGCCGAGATCACCGTGCGCATCGTGGGCACCGAAGAAGGCCAGCAGCTCAACCGCGAGTACCGCAAGAAGGACTACGCCACCAACGTGCTCACCTTCGACTACACCCAGGAGCCCTTGGTAACGGCCGACCTGGTGCTGTGCGCCCCCGTGATCGAGCGCGAGGCCAAAGAGCAGAACAAAAGCCTGGAAGAACACTACGCCCACATGCTGGTGCATGGCACGCTGCATGCCCAGGGCTGGGACCACGAGACCAGTGAAGAAGATGCACAGGCCATGGAGTCCTACGAAACGGACATCCTGCGCGAACTGGGGTTTGCAGACCCTTACGCCACTGGACCATAGCTCCCCTGTTGCGGGGGGCACTCAGCCCCAGTCTTTGGAACACAGACCAAAACGTCCCGGAAACAAAAGGTATCAGTACTTCTGTTCCTTTACCAGGTGGTATAAAAGTTTCCAACTTTCAGGGAGTTGGAAATGATGCATTTACCAGATGTGAAGGCACGGCGCATGCTGCTGCGCGCCTTTCAGTTCAGTGCAACGGGTGTTTTTGCTGCTTTGGCGATCAGCGCCTGTGGTGGAGGCAGTGGCGATGCGTCCCTGGACAAAACAACTGCCCCCTCCGGCTTCTCGGTCAGCTACGACACCAAGGGCTACCTGTTCCACTGGAGCGCTACGGCAGGCGCCACACATTACGAACTGGTGGAGGACCCAGACGGCCTCGGCCCCTTGCCCGAAGCCCAGGTGGGTGGAGCCATCGCCCCCAACAGTTACGCGCACAGCCTGGCCACACAACTGTTGTACGAGCGTGTGAACGCCAGCTACCGATTGCGCGCCTGCGATGCCAGCGGCTGCGGCGCTTTCACCAGCGCCGTGGTGCCCGACTTGACCCGTGCCATCGGGTACTTCCGGGCCAGCGCGCCTGCACCCCGCTGGTCCGGACGCTTCGGAACCCATGACTTCGGCAGGGGTGTGGCGTTATCGGCCGATGGCTCTACCCTGGCAATCGGTGCACCCGGGGACAGCAGCGCGTCGCACGGCATCAATGGCGATCCATCTCCATCCGAAGCAACCGACTATAGCGGCGCAGTCTACGTGTATGCCAGAGTCAACGGCCGGTGGGATCAGCAAGCCTATGTCAAGGCCAGCAACCAAGGCGGCAGTTTTGGTGCCACCGTGGCCCTTTCGGCGGACGGCAACACACTGGTCGCTGGCGCGCCCGCCGAATCGAGCAATGCGTCGGGGGTCAATGGCAATCAGGCCGACACATCCGTATTTGGGGCGGGGGCCGCCTATGTGTTCACGCGCACAACGGGAACCTGGGCGCAACAGGCCTATATCAAACCCGTGCTGGAGGTGTTGCAACCCAGCACCTTTTTTGGGTCAGCCTTGGCCCTCTCGGCAGACGGCAAGACATTGGCCGTGGGATCGCCCGGCGAATACAACGGTCTCAATACACCCAGTCAGGTCAACTTTGGGGGTGCGGTCCATGTGTACGCGCGCAACAACGACACATGGACCGTCCATAGCCGGGTCACTTCCAGCGAAGCCGAAGATAGTGACCGCTTTGGCACCCAATTGGCCATCTCGGGAGATGGGCAGACGCTGGCCGTCGGCGCCCCCCACAGAAAAGGCTTTCTGGCTCCAGATGCCCTCCACCCGAGTGGGCGGTATGTGAGCAGCGTGGGGGCGGCCTATGTCCTGACCCGCAATGGTGCAACCTGGACTCAGCAAACAGCGTTGAAACCCCCGGTCATCGAATCCACCGCTTTCGGCACCGCGCTCGCACTGTCCACCGACGGAAACACGCTGGCGGTGGGCGCTCCTGGATATACCGATGCCGTCACGCCGCGCCCAGTTTCCCCTCCGGACACGGCTGCGCCGGGGACCGTGTACACATTCCACCGGCAGGTCGGCCAATGGAGCCAGCAGGCACTCCTAAAACCCGCCATCTCCGAAAAATTGGAGGGATTTGGCCGAACGCTCGCAATGTCGGCGGACGGCCGCACAGTGGCCGTGGGGGCACCTGCGGAAATGAGCAAGGCCGTCGGCATCAATGGCGACCCAACGGACAACTCCGCAAGGCTCGCGGGCGCTGCCTACCTCTTCACGCAAAACGGCAACGCCTGGAGCCAGCGGGCCTACCTCAAGGCCAGTAACACGGCCAGCCACATTGATTTCAGCCAGGCCATAGCACTATCGGCAGATGGAAATACGCTTGCAATAGCCTCTCGATCAGAGGCCACCAGCGCAACAGACCCCAACACCGTTCAGCCTGGAACCGGCGGCTCGGTGTACCTGTATTGACGGCCTCGAGCGCGATGTCCCCATAGGCACCCACTGACCCGGCGCGCAGAAACGAACCTTCACCAGGAAACAACCATGGTATTGATCCCCCGGCGCCTGAGCGCCTTGTCGCTCGCTGCGCCCCTGGCTCTGGCTTTGACGGCCTGCGGGGGCTCCGGCAGCGCCGAGCCCTCTGATCCTGCGCCCTCAGGCCCCGTGTCCCCCACGGGCTTCACCGTGGGCTATGACGTCAAGGCCTACAACTTCAGCTGGAACGCCAGCACCAACGCCACACGGTATGAACTGTTCGAGGACCCCGATGGCGCAACGGGCTCCCAACCAGAGGTGCAGATCGGGGGCACGCTTGCAAACACCGCTTACGCACACAGCCTGACATCCCAGTTGTTGCACGAGCGGGTAAATGCCAGCTACCGCGTGCGCGCCTGCGATGCCAGCGGCTGCGGCGCCTTTACCGCCGCGCTGGTGCCCGACCTCACGAAAGCCATTGGCCAGATCCAGCCCAACCACACGGGCCTATCGGCACGATGGGGCAACAGCGTGGCCCTCTCTGCAGACGGCAGCACCCTGGCGGTAGGGGCGACGGGCGACGACAGCGGCGCGACCGGCATCAATGGGGATCCGGGGAACGCCGCAGCGCCCGGCTCCGGCGCCGTGGTGGTGTTCGTGCGCAGCGGCGGCGGCTGGACCCAGCAGTCCTACATCAAGGCCAGCAATACCGCGTCCGAAACGTCGTTTGGCTTCAGTGTGGCACTGTCGGCCGACGGCAATACGTTGGCCGTGGGCTCCATTGGGGAACGTGGCGGTGCCACGGGCATCAACGGCGACCAGACGGACACCTCCAAGTCGGGCAGCCCCGGAGCGGCGTATGTCTTCACCCGCAGCAACAGCCAATGGACTCAGCAAGCCTATGTGAAACCGAGCAACACCGGCGTGGCCCAATCGTTCGGCTGGAGTGTTGCGCTGGCGACAGATGGCAACACGCTGGCCGTAAGCGCGGTGCGTGAATCCAGCAACGCCACTGGCATCCACGGCGACCAGACGAATTCCATGATGCCAAGCGCTGGGGCCGTTTACGTATTCAGCCGTTTTGCGAACACCTGGAACCAGCAGGCCTATGTGAAGGCAAGCAACACCGAGCAGACGCCCGAATACGTGACAGCCCCCGGGTTCATCAACGTCATCGCCAACGCCCAGCAATTTGGCACCAGCCTGGCCCTGTCAGCCGATGGGAACACGTTGGCGGTTGGTGCGCTGGGCGAACGCAGTGCGGCAACGGGCATCAACGGCAACCAAGCAGACAGGTCCGCGAACAAAGCGGGGGCCGTATACCTGTTCACGCGAAGCAGCAGCGTCTGGAGCCAGCAGGCTTACATCAAGGCCAGCAACACCGATGCCAACGACTTTTTCGGTTATCGCCTCGCCCTTTCAGGCGACGGGGCAACACTGGCTGTGGGCGCGCAGGGCGAAGCCAGCAAGGCCACGGGCATCCAGGGGGTGCAGAGTGACAACTCTGCACAAGGAGCCGGGGCCGCCTACGTCTACACGCGCGGCAGCGTCGGCTGGAACCAGCAGGCCTATATCAAGGCCAGCAATACCGACACAGGGGACGTGTTCGGCAATGCCCTGGCGCTATCGTTTGACGGCAACACACTGGCTGTGGGCGGCCCCCAAGAGGCAAGCAGCGCCACCGGCATGAATGGCAACCAAGCCGACAACACCGTCTGGCAGGCTGGCGCCGCGTATATCTACCGCCGCGACGGCAGCACCTGGAACCAGCGCGCCTATGTAAAGCCAATGAGCACCAAGATGTCGCTGGCCTTCGGCCGGACCCTGGCCTTGTCGGCCGATGGACACACGCTGGCCGTCGGGGCGGACAACCAGTTCGACGGTGCGCTGTATCTTTACTGACCGCCCTCGAAAAGAAAAGCACCGCCACCATGCTTTCGATCCTCCGGTGCCTGGGCCTCCGGTCCCTCGGCACCCTCAGGCATCGCCGTGGACTATGACGTAAAGGACTACAACTCCACCCGGAACGTCAACGCCACCCCGTACGAGCTGTCATGTGGACGTTGGCCATCGGACGTACGCAGACAAAACTGTTGCACCCGCGCCAGCGCTAATGACCGCTGCGCCGCCTTCTAATATCGGTGCATGTTTAACACCGCCCTGCTGCTCACCGCCGCCTTCGTTGCCGGCGCCCTCAACGCCGTCGCCGGAGGCGGCAGTTTTCTGACCCTGCCCGCCCTCGTCTTCACCGGCGTGCCGCCTGTGGTGGCCAATGCCACGGGCACGGTGGCCCTGCTGCCCGGCTACATGGCCGGCGCATGGGGTTTCCGCGAAGACACGGCACCGCCGCCGGGGCTGTCGATGCGCTTGTTGGTGGTGCTCTCACTCATCGGGGGCGCGGCCGGGGCCGCGCTGCTGCTGGTCACACCCGACGCCACCTTCCGCCGCGTGGTTCCCTGGCTGCTGCTGGCGGCCACGGCGCTGTTTGCATTCGGGCCGCAGCTGCGCCGGATGCTGGCGGGCGGCAAACCCTCCACCGCCAAGGCCACGGTGGGCGTGCTGGCGGTGGCTGCCTATGGCGGCTATTTCAACGGCGGGCTGGGCATCCTTCTGCTGGCGCTGTTCGGCCTGCTGGGGCAGACGAACCTGAACGCTATGAACGGCCTCAAGAACTGGGTGTCGGCCCTGCTTACCGCCATTGCCGTGCTCATCTATGCGGCAGGTGGCGTGGTGCTGTGGCAGCAGGCGCTGATGATGATGATGGCCGCCACCGCAGGCGGGTATGGTGGTGCACGCGTAGCGCGCAAGCTGCCTGCTAACGTGCTGCGCTGGGGCATTGTGGCTACCGGGCTGGTAATGGCCGCTCTGTTCTTCTGGCGGCAGTGAGCGGCAGCCCCTTGCCGTCCTCGTCGGCATCTCCATCCCTTCCTGCGGACAGCGGCCGGCCATCACCGCGTGCGCTGTGGGTCATGCTGCTTGCGCTGCTCAGCGGGTTTGCACTGAGCCAGGCCTTTCGCACCACCACGGCCATGGTGGCCCAAGGACTGACGGCGGACTTCGGGCTCTCGCCAGGGTCGCTGGGCGCGTTTGCGGGGCTGTTTGGCCTTTCCTTCGGCGTGGCCCAGTTGCTGATGGGCGTGGGGCTGGACCTGTACGGCCTGCGGCGCACGGTACTCACGGCGTTTCCGCTGGCGGTTGCGGGGTCGGCGCTCTCGGCCACCGCGCCGACCTACCCCTGGCTGATGGCAGGGCAACTGCTGATCGGCGTGGGCTGCTCGCCCGCGTTTCTGGCCTGCACGCTGTTCATTGCACGGCATTTTCCAGCGGACCGGTTTGCCTACCTGTCGGGCGTGGCGATGGGTGTGGGTGGCCTGGGCCTGCTGTTCACCGGCACGCCGCTGGCCTGGCTGGTGCAACACGGCGGTGGCTGGCGCACGGGTTATGCCGTGTTGGCGGTGCTTAGCGCGCTGTCGTGGCTGCTGATCTGGCTGCGCGTGCACGAGCCCACCCCTCTGGTGCCGCCCCCGGCGCAGCGCGAAACCTGGGGCCAGGCGCTGCTGGGCTTTGGCCAGCTGCTCACCGTGCCGCACACCTGGGGCATTCTGCTGCTGGGCATGTCGGGCTACGCCGCATTTTTGTCGCTGCGCGGCCTGTGGCTGGCACCGCTGCTGATGGACCGCTACCACCTCTCGCTGGTGGACAGTGGCAACGTTGCGCTGGGGCTCTCGCTGATTGCCCTCTTCGCGCCGGGTCTGGGCGGTCGGCTGGACCCGGGCATCGCCCGCCGCAGGCGCTGGATCGGCAATGCATCGCTGCTCATGGCGAGCCTGTTCATGGTGCTGGCGTTCCTGCACGGGAGCGCTGCGGCCAGCGTGGTGCTGATTTTGCTGATGGGCCTGCTGTCGGGCTATGGCGTGCTGCAGTACGCCGATGTGCGGGCCTCCTATCCGCCCACGCTCACAGGCCGGGCACTGTCGGCCTACACCATGGCGATGTTCCTGGGTGTGGCGCTGATGCAGTGGTTCACTGGCATCGTCGCCACCTGGGCGCAGCGCCAGGGGTGGGATGCCTACACGGCCGTCATGCTGGCCATTGCCACCTGGCTGGCGCTGGCGTCGGCAGGGTTCCGGGTGCTGCCGGTGTCGCCCTTGGTTTCTCTCGAAAATAAAAGGAAAACAAGGCCATAGCGCTTATCCATCAAGCGCTGAATGCTATCTATTTTGACCACTAAGCCGCTGTAGGAGGTATCCGCAGCGGGATGGTCACCGGGCCGTCATTGACGAGGTGCACCTGCATATCGGCGGCAAACTGGCCCGTGGCCACCTCGGGGTGCACCTTGCGCGCCTGGGCAACCACATAGTCGTACAGCCGCCGCCCCTCATCGGGTGCAGCCGCCTGGGTGAAGCTGGGGCGGTTGCCGCCGGTGGTGTCTGCCGCCAGCGTGAACTGGCTGACCAGCAGCAGGCCACCACCGATGTCCTGCACGCTCTGGTTCATCTTGCCTGCGGCGTCCGAAAAAATGCGCAGCTTGAGGATCTTGGCCAGCAGTTTGTCGGCCTCCATCTCCGTGTCACCGCGTTCGGCACACACCAGCACCAGCAGGCCTGCGCCGATGGCGCCCACGGTCTGCCCGTTCACCTCCACGCGCGCTTCGCGCACACGCTGCAATACGCTGATCACTTCACGGCATCCTTCAAATCGTCACGGGGGTCGTCGAAATGCGCTTCCACATCGGTGGGCAGCAGCTCGATGGTGGCGCGCAGGCCGGGTACGGCGGTCATCAGCGCACGCTCGACCTGGCCGCGCAGCTCGGCGGCGTGGCGCAGGGTCCAGTCGGCGGGCATGTGCAGGTGCATGTCCACAAACTGGCGCTGGCCCGCACGGCGGGTGGAGACATGGTCAAACCGCACGGCACCGGGCGCCTGCGATTGCACAAACTGGTGCAACGTGGCGTCGATGGTGGCCTGCACCTCGGGCTCTACCGCTGAATCCATCAGGCCCTGGGAGGATCGCCACACCAGCTCCACGCCCTCTTTCAGGATATTCAGCGCCACTGCAATCGCCGCCAGCGCATCCAGCCACAGCCAGCCCGTGAGGGCCGCGCCCGCAATGCCCACCAGCACACCGGCCGAGGTCCACACGTCGGTGACGAGATGGCGCGCATCGGCCTCCAGCGCGATGGAGCGGTACTCGCGGGCCGAGCGGAACATGAGCCACGCGAGAAAGCCATTGAGCGCCGAGCTGAGCACCGACAGGCCCAGGCCCCAGCCCAACTGTTCGATGGGCTGCGGGTCCATCAGCCGGTGCCCGGCCGCCCACAGGATGCCCCCCGACACCCCCACGATGAGGATGCCTTCGAACCCTGACGAAAAATACTCAGCCTTGTGGTGGCCGTAGGGGTGGTCGTCATCCGCAGGCCGCGCCGCCACGGTCACCATGGCCAGCGCAAACATGGCGCTGGCCAGGTTGACAAACGACTCCATCGCATCCGACAGCAGGCCCACCGAGCCAGTGACCACCCAGGCCAGCGTCTTGAGAGCAATGGTGACTCCCGCCACCGCAATAGATGCCCACAGCAGGTTGCGGGGTGTGAGCCATTGGTGAGGCTTTGGAGCAGGGTTGGACATGGATGGAGGTATTGGAGGAGCAGCGCTGAAGAACCGAGCCGGAATTACACCAGAGCGGCCTTAAGACCCGCTTTACGCCGATTGCTCAGACAGCGCTACCTTCGGCGAAGCGCGTCCCGCGCAAGCCCCCATGCCAGAATCCGCGCATGACCCCGGCATGGCGCCGCCGCCTTCCCTCGTACCGCACCCTGCATCTCCCCAGCCTGCTGCTCTGGGCCGTGGTCGCATGCGCGGGCGCCAGCTGGCTGGCCGTCGCGCGTTTGCAGCAGCTGCACGCAGCGTTCGAGACCGACGCGCGCATCGTGCACCGGCTACTGAGCCAGCGTGTGGTGCAGCACGATGCCATCATGGCCACGCTGGCGTTGCTGCAGCCCACCGCCGCAGCGAGCAACAGCACCGACGCCGCATCCCCCCTGCCCCGCCTGCCTTCGGTCTACCCGCAAATTCTGGCGGTGCTGCAGCGCACAGCGCAGAGTGATTGGCCCCCCGCACTACAGGCAGAACTGGCGGCCGCTGAAGCCTCCTCACGCCGCACCGGCCATGCGGCCATGGCAGGGCTGAACCTGCCCGCAGGCCGCTATCACCTCGTGCTGGCAGGCACGCCCGCCAGCTACGCACTGCACATCGACCTGCGCAGCACCATTCCCATGGACGAGTGGCCCATGGACAGGTCCACCAGCCCCGTGCGTGTGACGCTGGAGCGCGATGGCGAGGCTTTCGTCGTACAGCCGGGCCGATCTGACGTGGGCGCCTGGAGCCGCACCTACGAGTTTCACAAGCTGTTGGCGGCACAAAGCCAGCCGCTGGACGTGGTGGCCCGCCGCAGCGTGGGCCTGCACGAGCTGCCGTGGTGGGGCATGCTGGGCTGGTGCGTGCTGACCGCTGCGCTGTGGGCTGCAGGCCGCGCACTGTGGCGCCAGCGCGTGGCCCGCCAGCGGGCCGAAGAGCTGCTGCGCCTGGGCCAGGTGGCACGCCTGAACACACTGGGCGAGCTGGCCGCCGGCATGGCGCACGAGCTGAACCAGCCACTGACGGCCCTGCTGTCGAGCACCCAGGCCGCCCAGCGCCTGCTGGCCGATGAGCCGCCCGACCTCGAGACCGCCCAGACGGCCATGGCCCGTGCGGTAGAGCAGGCACGCCGCGCTTCCACTGTGGTGGGTCGCCTGCGCCGCCTGGTGGAGCGCCCCGACCTGGCAGGCCAGGCCCAGCCGCTGGCGCTGCCCACGGCCGTGCACGACGCGCTGCACCTACTGGAGCCCGAGCTGGCCCAGCGGGGGGTGGTGCCCAGCGTGACCACCACTCCCGACCTGCCCACCGTGCTGGCCGAGCCTGTGGCCCTGCAGCAGATCATCCACAACCTGCTGATGAATGCATTGCAGGCCCTGGAACAGGTGCCAGCCACCGAACGCCAGCTGCACATTGCCCTGGCGCGCACCGATACCGGGCACGTGGCCCTGTCGGTGCGCGACCACGGCCCGGGCATACCACCCGAGGCACGCCAGCGGCTGTTCGAGCCGTTCTACACCACACGCACGGGCGGGCTGGGACTGGGCCTGACACTGTGCGACAGCCTGGCGCAGGCCATGGGCGCGCAGCTGGCCCTGGCGCCTGAGGCCACTGCGCCAGCCCAAGGCCTACGGGGCGCGGAGTTTGTGCTGACCCTGCCCACTGCACCGCCCGCCCATGACCGATAACGCGCAATCCCTCTCGCCCCTGATCCACCTGGTGGACGACGATGCCGCCGTGCGCGACAGCCTCTCCCTGCTCATCAGCACCGTGGGCCTGCGCGTACAGGCCTGGGCCGACCCGCAGTCCTTCATGGCAGGGTTTGACCGCGCCAGCATCGGCGCCATCGTGCTCGATGTGCGCATGCCCGGCATCAGCGGCCTCACGGTGCTGGAGCAGCTGCTCGCGCAGGGCGTGGACCAGCCCATGATCCTGCTGACCGGCCACGGCACGGTGGAGATGTGCCGCCGCGCGTTCAAGGCCGGGGCGGCGGAGTTTCTGGAAAAACCGGTGGACGACGAAGTGCTGATCGAAGCCCTGCAGAACGCCGTGCGCCAGCATGTGCGATCCCGCGAGCGCCACCAGGCCGACCAGCAGGCGCGCGAGCGCTTCGCGCAACTGTCGGCCCGCGAGCGCGAGGTGCTGGGCTTGATCGTGGAGGGCCTGACCAACAAGGAGATTGGGCGCGCGCTGACACTGTCGCCCCGCACGGTGGAAACGCACCGCGCCAACCTGTTTGGCAAGCTGGGGGCGGAATCGCTGGCGCAGCTGATACGGTGGTATGCGGCGCTGGTGGATGCGGCATCCTGAGCTGCTTTGCCAAGGCCTTCCGTAGTTTTACGGAGGCCCGCGCGTAGCCGCCCGAATGGCTGAAAACCGCAGCGTTTTCTACAGTTCTCCCACGGCGCCACAACGGGTGGTGCCGACGTCAAAAACACCGGAGAACACCATGCAAAACCGCCTCGCCACCATCGCCGCCCTCACCCTGTCCCTGATCGCCACAGCGGCCAGCGCCGAAGGCGTACGCACCGAAAAGAACATCTCGCTGGGCCTGGCCACGCAGATCGCCGCGCAAACCGTCGCCACCTGCAGCGCCAACGGCTACAACGTGACCGCCACCGTGGTGGACCGCGCAGGCACCGTGCGCGCCGTGCACCGCGCCGACAACGCAGGCCCCCACACGCTGGAAGCCAGCCGCCTGAAGGCCTACACCTCGGCATCGGCCAAGAACACCACGCTGGCCATGATGGAAGGCGCGCAGAAAAACCCCGCTGCTGCCAACCTGGTGAACATCCCTGGCTACCTGCTGCTGGGCGGCGGCGTGCCGGTGAAGGTGGGTAACGAAGTCATCGGCGCCGTGGGCGTGGGCGGCGCACCCGGTGGCCACCTGGACGAGCAATGCGCAGTCGCAGGCATCGCCAAGGTGCAGGATCTGCTGAAGTAACCCCCCGCCCACACCTGCAACGCACGCCATCGGAGACACCCGTGAAGCACTGGAACCTTGTATTCACACTGGCCGCTGCACTGGCCTGTGCCACCACGGCCCAGGGCCAGGTGCCTCCCACGGCGGCCGAAACAGCGGCCTACCAGGGCCTGCATGCCGCTGCGGCGCGGGGCGACATGCCGACGTTGAACAAGCTGATTGCCGCAAAGGGTGACCTGAACGCACGCGACGCTTACGGTCGCACACCGCTGCATGTGGCCACATACGCCCGGCAGGCCGAAGCGATCCGCGCCCTTGCCAAAGCGGGCGCTGGCCTGGATCTGCTGGAAAACGACCGTTACGACGCCGTGACCATTGCCGCCGTGGCCGACGACGAGGCCACGCTGCGCGTGCTGCTGCAACTGGGCGCCAGCGCCAAACAGGTGACCAGCCGCTACGACGGCACGGCGCTCATCGCCGCTGCCCACCTGGGGCACGACGGCGTGGTGCGCCAGCTGATCGCCGCTGGCGCGCCGCTCGACCATGTGAACAACCTGCACTGGACGGCGCTCATCGAGTCCATCGTGCTGGGCAACGGCGGCCCGCGCCACCAAGCGACCCTGCAAGCCCTGTTGCGGGCGGGTGCGAGCCAAACGCTGACCGACCGACAGGGCAACACGCCGCTCCAACTTGCACGGCAGCGCGGCTTCAGCGAAATGGTGCGGATGCTGGAAGAGGCAGGCGCCAGGTAAAGAGACGGCGGGTGCGGCAAGCACCCATGCCAATGTCCTCCAAACGCACTTCGCTTCAGCGGTACAGCTTAGCGCCCGCCATGCGCACCTTGTCGGCGCGCGCCGCGCCCAGGGCATTCACCACCGGCTCCCACACACCCGCGTAGGCGGGCATGGCGTCCGGAGCAAACGCCGTATGGGGCCAGTCCGAACCCCACACCAGCCGCTCACCCATCAGACCGGCCACGCGGCGGATCGCGCCGTGCAGTTCGGCGTAGGGGGCCCCGGCCTGAAGGCGGTACCAGCCCGACAGCTTGACCCATGCCCCCAGGTCGGCCAGCCTTGCCAGCGCCTGCCAGGCCGCATCGTCCTGCGCCAAGGCGGCGTGCATCCCCGCCAGATGGTCCAGCACACAGGGCAGCCCCGTTTGCGCATGCAGCTGGGCAATCTGCGCGAGTTGTGCGGGTGCTGCATACCACTGCACATGCCAGCCCAGCGCCTTCAGGCGGGGCGCCAGTGCCTGCATGGCCTGCGCCCCGTTGCCCACGGGAGACACCAGATTGAAACGCACGCCGCGCACGCCCAGTGCGTGCATGGTGTGCAGTTCGCTGTCGGCAATGTCGGTATCCACCACCACCACCGCGCGGTGCCGACCCGGTTCGCGGGCCAGGGCGTCGAGCACCAGCCGGTTGTCGGTGCCGTACACGCTGGGCTGCACCAACACGAGGTGGCCCACGCCCAGCTTCGCGGCTTCTGCCTCAATGCGTTCGAGAGGCTGGTGCGCAGGCTGGTAGTGCCCGGCCTGGACCGGGGCGGCGGCATCAAACACATGGATGTGCGTATCCCATCCCTCCAGGGCATCCCGCAACGGTGTGGATGTGGCCAGCGCACCCATGGGTCAGCCCACCACGATCTTGCGCTCACGGATGACCTTGCCCCACTGCGCTTGCTGGGCCTGGATAAACTTGCCCGCACTGGCCTGGGTGGCATCGGGAAAGGCATCGCCGCCCAGCGCGCGGATGCGGCCCAGCACCTCAGGGTCTCCCAGCGCCTTGCGGATGGCGTTGACCAGCTGCGTGCGCACCTCGGGCGCCATGCCCGCCGGAGCCAGCACGGGGTTCCACTCCAGCACTTCGTAGTCGGCCACGCCGGCCTGCGCCATGGTGGGCACATCGGGCAGCGAGCGAGCGCGCACGGCGCTGGTCACTGCCAGCGGCCGCAGCTTGCCCGCCTGAATGTGGCCCAGGGACGAGGCCACATTGGCAAAAAACAGCGGCACCTGGCCTCCCATCACGTCGTTCATGGCAGGGCCGCCCCCACGGTAGGGAATGTGGGACAGCCGCACGCCTGTGCGCTCTTCAAACAACGCCCCCGCCAGATGCTGGGCCGAACCATTGCCGGACGACGCATAGGCCACGTCCTCGGGCTTGGCCTTGGCGCGCGCGATGACTTCCTTGACGGAATTGACACCGAAGCCCGGGTGGCACACCAGCACGTTCGGAAAGGTCGCCAACACGGCCAGTGGCACAAAGGCCGTGTTGCTGTCGTAGGGCAGCTTGGGGTAGAGCGATGGATTGACAGCGAACGACGATGCATCGAGCAGCAGTGTGGTGCCATCCGGCATGGCGCGGGCCACCGCCGATGCGGCCAGCTGGCCGCTGGCGCCGGGCTTGTTGTCCACCACAACGCCTTGCCCCAGCGCCTCGGCCATGCGGGGCGCGATGATGCGGGCCATCAGGTCGGCACCGCCGCCTGCCGGGTAAGAGACAACCAGGGTCACGGTGCGTCCGCCGCCCACGCCCGCGGCGCGGGTGTGCACCCAGGGGGCGGCCAAGGTGGCGCCTACGGCAGCCAGGGCCGCGCGGCGCGACAAACCAGGGGGGTTCAGAGGATCGGACAGATGGTGCATACAGGTCTCCTTGGTTGAGTTTTCAGGCGTTCAGGGGGACACGCAGGAAGCCGGCGCCCCAAGTCCAGCAGGGGGTGTGGAACTGGCTTGCCAGGCCACGGACACCCCCGCGGTTGTGGTTCATGTAATGGTCACGGTGTAGTGAAAGGCATGGGCATCGCCGCGCGTGGTGCGCCATTCGACGCAGCGCCCGCCCAGGTCGTAGGCGGCCCGTTGCACCACCACGCCCGGATGGCCTGCGGCCAGCCCCAGGGGGATGGCCTGAGCGGCCGTCAGCACGGCAAAGCCAATGTCGTCCACGGCACGGTGCACTTGCACGCCGCAGCGCCGCGCGAACATGGGGTACAGCAGGTCGTCCCATTCGGCGGTGCTGCCTTCGGCCAGGGGAGCAAACACATCCAGCGGCAACCACAGCTCTTCCAGCAGACAGGGCTGGTCGGCCAGCAGGCGCAAACGCTGCAGCCGCAGCACCATCTCGCCCGTGGCCAAGCCCAGCCTGCGGGCCACGACGGCCGGGGCCGCCACGCGCTGGCGTGACAGGATGCGCGAGCGTGGCATTTCGCCACTGCCGCTGTCAAACCTAAAAAAACGCAGCATAGACGCACCGGCAATCCCCTGGCGCACAAAGGTGCCCCGGCCGTGTATGCGTTCCACCAGGCCTTGCGCCACCAGGAGTTCCAGCGCACGGCGCATGGTGCCCAGCGCCACCTGGTGCTCGGTGGCCAGCAGGCTTTCTGCCGGCAGGGCCGAGCCGGGTGGCCACTCCCCTGCCACCACGCGGGCACGCAGGGCGGCGGCCAGGGCGGCGTAGCGGCTCAGTCCCGGGGCACTGTCAAAGGCAACAACTTTGTGGGATGTGGTCATACCAAGAACTATAGTCCTCTATAGGTCTTGGTGCAATGCGCAGATGCCACAGGCGGCGTGAAAAAAACAGCTGCGGAAATGATCCGCCGCCGGGCAGAACCTGACAACTATCAAATAGATAGCAACAAATGACACCCATCAAGCGCTGGCGGCATTTTTCACCCAAACTTTCACCTGCCACCAGCGCAGCCAGCCTCCGCGCAGCGGCGCTGGCCCCACGTGAGCGCCTCAGAGGCTGAGAGTTTTTAGGCGAGCCCGAAAAGCGCGCGAAAACGCCTCGGATCTAGGCGCAAAGCACAGCCATAGCTCGGGCTATGGCGAGCATTTGCAACGACGAGCCGGGGCGGTTTCGCGCGCAAGGCGGGCATGGATAAAAGACTCTCAGCCTCTCAGTCCGTGACGAGCCGCGCCTTCACGGTCTTGCCCTTCACGCGGCCCTGGTTCAGGCGCTGGGCGGCCTGCGCGCCGATGGTGCGGTCCACCGCCACGTAGGTGGAGAAGTCGTTCACATTGATCTTGCCGATCTGCTCGCGGGTGTAGCCCATCTCGCCCGTGAGCGCGCCCAGTACGTCGCCCGCACGGATCTTTTCCTTGCGGCCACCGATGATCTGGATGGTGACCATGGGCGGCACCAGCGGGCCGCTGCCCGTGGGCGTGAGGTCCGCCACCGGGAACCAGCGCGACTCGCGGCCCTGCAGTTGCTCAATCTTGCCCACATAGCCCATCTCGTCCAGGCTGGCCAGGTTCAGCGCCAGGCCGTCGGCATCGCCCCGGCCGGTGCGGCCGATGCGATGGATGTGCACCTCGGGGTCGGGCGTCACATCCACGTTGATCACGGCGGCCAGGTTGGCAATGTCAAGGCCCCGCGCGGCCACGTCGGTGGCCACCAGCACCGAGCAACTGCGGTTGGCAAACTGCACCAGCACCTGATCACGCTCACGTTGCTCCAGCTCGCCAAACAGCGCCAGCGCGCTGAAGCCCTGGGCCTGCAGCACACCCACCAGGTCGCGGCACTGCTGCTTGGTGTTGCAGAACGCGATGGACGATTCTGGACGGAAGTGGTTGAGCAGCTGCGACACCGTGTGCAGGCGCTCGCTGTTTTTCACCTCGTACCAGCGCTGCTCGATCTTGCCTTCGGCATGCTGGGCCTGCACCGTGATCTGCTCGGGCGACTTCATGAACTGGGCGCTGAGCTTGGCGATGCCATCGGGGTACGTGGCCGAAAACAGCAGCGTCTGGCGCTCCTTGGGGCACTGCTTGGCCACCACGACGATGTCGTCGAAGAAGCCCATGTCGAGCATGCGGTCGGCCTCATCGAGCACCAGGGTGTTGAGCGCTTCCAGCGACAGGTGCTGGCGCTCCAGGTGGTCCATCACGCGGCCGGGCGTGCCCACCACGATGTGCGCGCCATGCTCCAGGCTCAGTGTCTGTGCGCGCAGCGGCACGCCGCCACACAGGGTCACGACCTTGATGTTTTCTTCGGCCCGCGCCAGGCGGCGGATCTCGGTGGTCACCTGGTCGGCCAGCTCGCGCGTGGGGCACAGCACCAGCGCCTGCACCGCAAAACGGCGGGGGTTGAGGTTGGCCAGCAGGGCCAGGGCAAACGCGGCGGTCTTGCCGCTGCCGGTGCTGGCCTGGGCGATCAGGTCCTTGCCCAGCAACGCGGGCGGCAGGCTGGCCGCCTGGATGGGGGTCATGGTGGTGTAGCCCAGCTGCTGCAGGTTGGCCAGCGTGGCGGGGCTCAGGGCCAGCGTGCTGAAATCAGTGCGGGCTTGGTTTTCTTTGGAGGTCATTGGCCGATTATCCGGCCCCGCCTTCACCAGCCGCTATGCCTGCAGGGCCAACACCCCCACAAAAGCCAGGGTGTGCGCCAGCACGCCCGGTGCCACAGCCAGCGCGTAGCGCCAGCCACCACTGGCCAGGGCAACCGCGCACTTGCTGCCTGCATGCACCAGCAGCGCGGCCATCAGGGCCTGTGCGATGGCGGGTGCGGCCGCGCTGTGCGGGCCGCCGCGCACCAGCACGGCCGCCGTGGCGGCATGCACGTCGGCCAGGGCCGCCAGCAGCGCGCCTGCCAGCATGCCCGCGTCGCCTTGCCACGCCGTGAGCCCCTGCACACCGGCCTGAATGCCAGTGAGCAGAGCCGCAATCAGCAAGGCATCGCGCAGCTTGAACATAGGGGTGTCAGGGGGTACAGCAACCGCCACCTCCGCACCGGCGTCCATAGCCTTCGCAGACAGGTGCGCCGCGCCGCGCCCGCCCCACCATCCCACGACGGCCGCCACACACCCGCCCGCCAGCGCGGGCAGCCACAGCCGAGCCAGCCACTGCGGCTGCACGGTGGCGGCCACCACCACGATCTGGGCCATGGTGGCCACACACGACAGCACCGCTGCGCCTGCGTTGGTGCGCGCCGTGGCCCGGCCCGCTCGCACCTCCATACCCAGGCTGCCGATGGTGGCGGTGCTCGACACAAACCCGGAGGCCAGCGCCGACAGCGCCACGGCATGGCGCGCCTGCATCAGTCGCTTGGCCAAGTGCGCCAGCGACTGGATCACCAGCAGCACGATGACCAGGCGCACCACCACCTGCGGGTTCAGCACGTCTTGCCACAGGGGGGTGTTGGGGGCCAGTGGATACACCAGCAAAGCCAAGGCGGCCAGAATGAGCCCGCTGCGCACCTCGCCGGGCTGCAGCCACTGGTTGGAAAACTGGTGCAACACGTCCCGCAACGCCAGCAGCCCTGTCACCACCACCGCCAGGGCGGCGGCCAGCAACTGGTCGCGCGCGCAGGTCACCCCGATCAGATAGGCCAGAAACAAGGCGATCTCGGTAGTGACGCCAGGGTCGCCGGAGCGGTCGCGCGCATAGGCCACCACCGTGAGGGCCGCTACCAACACGGCCCCCACCACCACCAGCACAGGAACCGCCGTGAGCGCAGCTGCCGCGCCCCCCAGGGAAGCCAGGGTGAACGACCGCACCCCGGCCAGCGCCCGGTCGGGCCCCGCCCCTTTGCGACGCTCGCGCTCAATACCCATCAGCAAACCGCACCCCGCCGCGCTC
Source organism: Acidovorax sp. LjRoot38 (assembly GCF_964252975.1). NCBI lineage: Bacteria > Pseudomonadati > Pseudomonadota > Betaproteobacteria > Burkholderiales > Comamonadaceae > Acidovorax > Acidovorax sp. LjRoot38. The sequence continues at coordinate 303,336 of NZ_CAXUPT020000005.1, forward strand.
GCCAGCACGGCCAGCGCTGTGGAAAAACCTCCGAACTCCTGCATGGAACTCCCGCACCTTTCCTGTCTTTTGTTCTTCTGGCAATGCCCCATGGTGACAGAAAGACCCACCGCAACCCACCCACCCGCGCAGCAAACTTGCATGGGGAGTTGCCCCAAGCCTTGCTGTCAGGTCTATCGGCTATAACAAAACCCATCAGCGCCTGCCCATGCAAGACCTCACCAACGCAGCCCCCACCCCTGGCCCCCGTGGCTCCAGCGATGCTTTGCTGCGGCTGATTGCAGACTCCGTGCCCGCGCTGATGGCCTACTACAACCTGCCCGGCCTGTGCTGCCAGTTCGCCAACCAGGGCTATGCCGCCTACAACGGCCACACGACCGAATCCATCCTGGGCCTCACGGTGCAGGAGGCCATCGGCGACAAGGCCTGGCTGGCCATCCAGCCGCATGTGGAACGGTCCGCATGCGGCGAACATGTGAAGTACACACGTGAGCAGACCCTGCCCAATGGCGAAGCCCGCATGATCGAGGTCAACCTGATCCCGCACTTTGACGCCAGCGCGCAGCAGCTGGGCTCGTTCGTTCTGATCACCGACATCACCGAGCGCTGGCGCGCGGAGCGCCAGGTGCGCCAGAGCGAAGAGCGCATGCGCAAGTTCACCGAGGCAACGGACGAGGCCATCGTGTTCCACCGCGACGGCATCATCACCGACGGCAATGAGGCACTCACCCGCCTGACGGGTTATGCGCTGCAGGAGGTGGTGGGGTTTTCCATCTTCCACTTCATCAGTCCGGAATGGAGGGCCGTGGCGCTGGACTACACGCGCACCGGGCGCGAAGACCCCTACGAAGTGACCATCCGCCACAAGGACGGTCATGTCATTCCCGTGGAGGTGGTGGGCAAGACCATGCCACTGCACCATGCGGACTACCGCATCGTGGTGGTGCGTGACATCACGGCCCGCAAGCAGGCCCAGGAACGCGAGGCCTTCATTGCGCTGCACGACACGCTTACGCAGTTGCCCAACCGCCACTTCCTGATGGAGCAGCTGTCGCAGGTGCTGTCGCTGGCCCGCAGGCGCCACGGCCGTGCGGCCGTGCTTTTTGTGAACCTGGACCATTTCAAGACGGTGAACGACTCGCTGGGCCACCATGCAGGCGACCAGCTGCTGTGCAATGTGGCCGAACGCCTGCGCCAGGGCGTGCGCGACGCTGACGTGGTGGCGCGGCTGGGCGGCGATGAGTTTGTGGTGGTGCTGACCGATGTGCAGGGCCCCGACGATGCCGCCCGGGTGGCCGACAAGCTGCTGGCGTCCATGCACGGCGTGTTCACCCTGGGCCAGGTGCCGCTGACGGTGTCTCCCTCCATCGGCATCAGCCTCTTCCCCGAACACGCCACCACCGGCGATGCACTGCTGCGCTGCGCCGATGCAGCCATGCACCACGCCAAGGAAAGTGGCCGCGGCAACCGCCAGTTCTACACCCCGAGCATGGAAGCCAGCGCCATCGATGTGCTGCAGCACGAGCGCCTTCTGCGCGAGGCCATTGTGGACAACGCCTTTGTGCTGCACTACCAGCCCCAAATCAGCCTGGAAGACGGCTCCCTGCAGGGGCTGGAGGCTCTGGTGCGCTGGCGCCACCCGCAGCGCGGCCTGGTGGGGCCGGACGAGTTCATCACCTTTTCGGAATCGCGCGGCCTCATCACCCCCATCGGCCGCTGGGTGATGCGCGAGGCCTGCCGCCAGCTCAAGGAATGGCAGGACGAAGGCCTGGCCCTGGTGCCCGTGGCGGTGAACCTGTCGGCCCTCGAATTTCGCCAGCGCGATGTCGCTGGCGAAATCGCCGCGGCGCTGCGCGATACCGGCCTGGCGCCGCAGTACCTGGGGATTGAGCTGACCGAATCCGTGCTCATGCACCAGACCGGCCAGGTGCTGGACACCCTCAATGCCCTCAAAGCGCTGGGCGTGGGCATCTCGATCGACGACTTTGGCACGGGGTATTCGTCGCTGGCCTACCTCAAGCGCTACCCCATCGACAGCCTCAAGATCGACCGGTCTTTTGTGGTGGACACGCCCGGCAACCCCGACGACGTGGCCATCGTCACGGCCGTCATTCAGATGGCCCGCAGCCTGCAGCTCAAAACCGTGGCCGAAGGGGTGGAAACCCCGGCGCAGGTGCAATTGCTCAAGGGCCTGGGGTGTGACCTGATCCAGGGGCATGTGGTGTCGGTGCCGCTGGATGCCGTGGCGCTCCAGCGCTGGATGCGCGATTTGCCGGTTTAAGAACCTGTTTCCGATCCCTTCCCGGTGCCGTCACACAGACACGTTCCCGGCTTGTGGACAATAGGGGCATGCCCCTCATCCCCGACTTCATCGCCCCCACCCGCCACACCGACCCGGCCGACGCACTGGCCCAGGTGCAGCGCATTTACCAGCAACAGATTGGCCACCTGCGCGACGCCATGCAGCGTTTTGTGGCGGGCGAAACGCCCGAAGGCGCCGTGCGCGCGTTCTACCCCTTTGTACGGGTGCACACCACCACCGTGGCGCGGGCCGACACCAAGCTGGCCTATGGTTTTGTGGAAGGCCCTGGGCGCTACGAAACCACCCTCACCCGGCCCGACCTGTTCGCTCACTACTACGCCGAGCAGTTTCGCCTGCTGCGCGCCAGCCACAACGTGGAGCTGGAAGTGGGCACCAGCGCCCACCCCATTCCGATCCATTTTTCGTTTGCCGAGCACGACCACATCGAGGGCACGCTGACGCCCGAGCGCCGCATGCTGATGCGCGACGTGTTCGACCTGCCCGACCTGGCTGCCATGGACGACGGCATCGCCAACGGCACCTGGCAGGCCCGCCCGGGCGAGGCGCAGCCGCTATCGCTGTTCACCGCGCCGCGCGTGGACTACTCGCTGCACCGCCTGCGCCACTACACGGGAACGGCGCCCGAGTGGTTCCAGAACTTCGTGCTGTTCACAAATTACCAGTTCTACATCGACGAATTTGTGCGCCTGGGCCACGCCGAGATGGCCAAGCCCGACAGTGAATACATCGCCTTCATCGAGCCGGGCAACGTGGTAACCCGCCGCGTGGGATTGGGTGCCCAGCCCGGCGACGAACTGGGCGTAGCTCCGCCGCGCTTGCCGCAAATGCCCGGCTACCACCTCGTGCGCGCAGACAGCAGCGGCATCACCATGGTCAACATCGGCGTGGGCCCCGCCAACGCCAAGACCATCACCGACCACATCGCCGTGTTGCGCCCCCACGCCTGGATGATGCTGGGCCACTGCGCGGGCCTGCGCAACAGCCAGCAGCTGGGCGACTACGTGCTGGCCCACGCCTATGTGCGTGAGGACCATGTGCTGGACGAAGACCTGCCGCTGTGGGTGCCCATCCCGGCGCTGGCCGAGATCCAGCTCGCGCTGCAGCAGGCCGTGGCCGATGTCACGCAGATCAGCGGCGCCGACCTGAAGCGCGTGATGCGCACCGGCACCGTGGCCAGCACCGACAACCGCAACTGGGAGCTGCTGCCCGACAACACGCCCCAGCGCCGTTTCAGCCAGAGCCGCGCAGTGGCGCTGGACATGGAAAGCGCCACCATCGCCGCCAATGGCTTTCGCTTTCGCGTGCCCTACGGCACCCTGCTGTGCGTGAGCGACAAGCCCCTGCACGGCGAAATCAAGCTGCCCGGCATGGCCAACCACTTCTACCGCGAGCGGGTGGACCAGCACCTGCGCATCGGCATGCGCGCCATCGAGATCCTGCGCAACGGCGGCGTGGACCGCCTGCACAGCCGCAAGCTGCGCAGCTTTGCCGAGGTCGCTTTTCAGTAAACACAGGCCCCGGGGCCGCTGCGTATGCCACTGGATTTCCTCACGCTGATGACGGTCATGGCGGCCAACCTGTTCATGATCTCGGCCGCGCTGCCGCTGATCATGGGCCGGGACGTGAGCCGCGCGGCCCGCCATGTGCAGGCCAGCATGCTGCTGCAGGCCGTGGCCTGGGCGGCCATCATTGCCTCATCCACCCTGTGGGACCAGGCCCTTTCCACCGTGTCGATTGCCTGCAACGCGGCCGCACAGTGGATGCTGTACCGGGCGCTCGAAGAATGGCTGGGCCCCCGTCCCTTGCGCCGCCTGCTGCTGGTGCTGGTGATAGCCGCCCCGCTGGGCTACACCCTGGGCTTTGGTCACTACGCCTGGCGCGTGGGCTGGGCCAACTTTGTATTGGCCACCATCCTGTGCATCGTTGCGCGCGCCACCCTGGCGCCTGTGGTCGAGGCCAACCTGCGCTGGCGCAGCCTGCTGTTGGGCTGCCTGCTGACGTCGGCCGCGTTCACGTTGGCGCGGGGCATGCTGGGCGCCTTCACCGACCAGTACCCCAGCTTTCGCACGCCCCATCCCGTCAACCTGGCAGCTGCTGTGGCCACCAATGTGAGCCTGGTGCTGGGCACGGTCGCCCTGCTGGTGGCCTGGCGGTCGGAGGCTGAACACAAGCTGCGCACGCTGGCGATGACCGACGGCCTCACCGGCGTGCTCAACCGGCGCGGCTTCACCACCCAAGGCAGCAGCCTGCTGGCCCACGCCGCACGCCACCAGTTGCCCATGACGGCAATGATGCTGGACCTGGACCACTTCAAGCAGGTCAACGACACCCATGGCCACGAGGCTGGTGACCGCGCCCTGCAACTGTTTGCCCGTCTGCTGGGCGACACCTGCCGCAGCGGCGACCTGGTGGGCCGCCTGGGTGGCGAGGAGTTTGGTGTGCTGCTGTTGCACAACAGCGAGCCCGCCGGACTGGCCCTGGACCGGCGACTGCGCAGGCGCCTGCATGCAGCCAGTGTGGCCGAGCTGGGCTTTGCGCTGGACTACAGCGCCGGGATGGCCGTCCTGCAGCCCGGCGAGGCCGCCCTGGCGGAACTGATGGCCCGTGCCGACGGCGCCCTCTATGCAGCCAAGACGGCGGGCCGTGGGCGGCTGGTCGCAGCGGACTGAGCCAATTGGTCCTCTTTTGATAGCAATCAGTGCACTATCCACCTGCGCTAAGTGTTGATTTTTGCCACAACGACTGCGCGCAACACCGGGTATGCCCACGTCGCACACAATCTCTCCATGACCGCACTTTTTGAAGCTCTGCACCTGCGCAAACGTTATGGCGAGACCACCGTGGTGGACGACGTGTCCTTCGCGATTGCTCCCGGCGAATGCCTGGGCGTCATCGGCCCCAACGGTGCTGGAAAGACCACCACCATTCGCATGTGCCTGGGCCTGGCGTCACCGGATGGCGGCGAAGTGCATTTCACCTCCAAGCCCGGCACCGCACCGCTGCACATGCCCCGCGATGCGCTGGCCATCAAGGCGCAGCTGGGTGTGGTCACGCAGTTTGACACGCTCGACCCGGACTTCACCTGCGCCGAAAACCTGCGCGTGTTCGGCCGCTACTTTGGGCTGAAGGGCGCAGTGATGGACGAGCGTGTACCCCAGTTGCTGGAGTTCGCAGCCCTCACCCACAAGGCCGACGCCAAGCCGGGCGAGCTGTCGGGCGGCATGAAGCGGCGCCTGTCGCTGGCGCGCGCCCTGGTCAACAACCCGCGCCTGCTGCTGCTGGACGAGCCCACCACCGGCCTGGACCCGCAAGCCCGCCACCTGATGTGGGAACGCCTGCAACTGCTGCTGCAGCAAGGCAAGTCGATCCTGCTGACCACCCACTTCATGGACGAGGCCGAGCGCCTGTGCTCGCGCCTGCTGGTGCTGGACCACGGCCGCAAGATTGCGGAAGGCCGCCCGCGCGAGCTAATCGCCCAGCACCTGGAGCCGGATGTGGTGGAGGTGTTCGGCGTGGGGGCCGTCCAGATGGCCGAAGACGCCGCGCTGCGTGCCCTGGCCGCGCGCGTGGAGATCAGCGGCGAGACGGTGTTTTTCTACACACAGAACGCGCAGCCGCTGCTGCAGGCGCTGGGGCAGCATGGCCACCTGCGCACGCTGCACCGGCCTGCGAATCTGGAAGATTTGTTCCTCAAGCTCACGGGGCGGCAGATCCGGGAATAGGGCCGGCGGGAGGGCCCGCCACCCGGCCCTGCCACCAGTTTTCAAGGTCTTGTGGCGCGCAAGGCTGGGAAAAGAGGTAACCCTGCAGTTCGTCGCAGCCCAGCCGGGCCAGCCACTGGGCTTGGTGGTCGGTTTCCACGCCCTCGGCCACCGTGCGCAGGCCCAGCCTTTGCGCCAGGGCCACGATGGCGTCCACCAGCATTTCGCCCCGGTCGTTGCTCCCCAGGTCGTTGACGAAAGAGCGGTCGATTTTGAGCTTGCGCACCGGAAACCGCTTGAGCTGGCTGAGTGACGAATAGCCGGTGCCGAAGTCGTCGATGGCCAGCTGCACACCCAGCGCGGTGAGGCGCTGCATGGTCTGCAGGGCCTCCTCCACGGGCTCCATGATCGAGCTTTCAGTGATTTCCAATTGCAGCAACCGGGGTGGGCATCCGGTGCTTTGCAAGGCGCGGGCCACCACCTGGTCCAGCTCAGGCTCCTGGAACTGACGGGCCGAGAGGTTCACCGCCACCGGGATCTCCCCCCACCCGGCATCCAGCCACCGCCGTGCCTGCGCGCAGGCCTCGTTCAGCACCCATTCGCCCAGTGGCACGATCAGCCCCGTTTCTTCCGCAATGCCGATGAACTGCAGCGGAGACACCAGCCCACGCTCCGGGTCCGCCCACCGCACCAGCGCCTCCACCGACGACAAGCGCCCCGTCCGCGCATCCATGATGGGCTGATAGTGCAGGCGCAGCCCGTCGTGCTCGATGGCATGGCGCAGGCCCGCCTCCACCCGCAGGCGCTCCGTCAACACCTCCGTCATGTGCGGGCTGAAGAAAGCCAGTCGATTCCCACCCAGGTCCTTGGCGTCGTACATGGCCACGTCTGCATTGCGCAACAACAGGTCGCCAGAGTCCCCATCCTGCGGGAAGACCGCAATGCCCAGGCTGGTGCCCAGCAACCAGCTGGACGTGCCGGTCTCCACAGGCAGGGTCAGCGCCCGCACAATGCGCCGCGCCATGGGCTCCACCACCGCCGGGTCCAGCAGGTCGGGCAGCACCACCACAAACTCATCCCCTCCCGGGCGGGCCACTACATCGCCAGGGCGTACACAACCCTGCAACCTGGCCGCCACCTCCTTGAGCAAGGCATCGCCCCGGGCATGGCCCAGGCTGTCGTTCACCCCTTTGAACCGGTCCAGGTCCATGGCCAGAACGGCCACGCAGTGGCCCTGCTCCCGCGCCCGGTCCAACGCCGCGTCCAGCCGCTCCGTGAGGCTGTAGCGGTTGGCCAAGTCGGTCAGGGGGTCTCGCCGCGCCTGGCGCTCCAGCGTCTCCGTGTGCAGCGCGATGGACTGCTGCTGGCGCAGCAGGGACTCCGCCATCCGGTCCAGTGCCCGGGCCACCTGCCCCAGCTCTCCCGGTGGATAGGGTGTACCAATGGGTTCGGCGTAGTTGCCAGCATCCATGCGGCCAATGGCACGTATGGCGCGCATGGCATGGCGCCGCACCGCAAATTCCACCAACAGAAAAGCAGCAACAAACACGATGACCGCCAGTGCCAGCACCCCCAGCAGTGCGCGCCGGAACTGGCGCTCCACCGGGCCACGCAGGTCGTCCTCGGGCACGGCCAAGGCCAGACGCAGATCCGAGCCCTGTGCGCGCGGCAACTGGGCGCGCACCCAGACGCGCCGCACGCCATCGGCCCCCTCCATCACGACATGCCCTTCGACCGCTTGCAACATGAAAGTGCGTTCGGCGTCCCCCAGGGTCAGCGGCGCCACCTCCGGCCGGCGGAAGTCCATGACCACCGAACCGTCGGCATTCCATACCTGCAGATGCATACGCTCATAGCGCTGTGCATGCACCGTGGCCTGCCCGTAGTCCTGCATGTCGAGCGAGGCCAGCAGGATGAAGCGCAACGCGCCTCCCGCATCGCGCACCGGGTAGGCCACCTGCAGCACCCCCTTGCCCGTCAGGCGGCCTATGACCGCTTCCAGCACCGGCCCGGAGGCTGTCAGCGCACGCTGAAAGTAACTGCGGTCCCGCAGGTCCAGGGTACGGCCACTGCGCAGCGAATCACAGAACAGGGAACCATCGGGCTGAATGGTGAGGATGCCGGTGTACTGGGGATGTTCCTTGAGGACATCTGCCAGGAAATCAGAGCAGGCGCCCTTGTCGCCCGCTGCCAGCAGGGGTACGCGCCCAAGGCCAAACAAGAGTTGCCCGGTACCAGCGATCTTGTCGTCCAGGTCGCTGGCAATGATGCCTGCCCGGGCCACCAGCCGGTCGCGCGCCTGTCCGGTGGTGGCCACCCGGAACTCCAGCAGCAGCCACACCAGGGCCGGCACAGGCAACAAAGAGGCTGCCAGCACCAGCCACAGGATCCGCGCACTCAGGCTCACAGGGGTTCTCCTTCACAGAAGCGCCGTCGTCGCACCGGCCCGCCGCAACTGCGGCCGCAGGCTATCAGGCCACGCGGGGCCTGACCTTGCTGGCCGCCAGCTTGGCGTTCGCACGCGCCGTGTCCACATTCTGAGCCCGAGCCAGCGCCACGCCCATACGGCGCTTCACAAAACTCTCGGGCTTGCCGAACAGGCGCAGATCGGTGCCCGGCACGCGCAGGGCTTCTTCCACACCATCGAACACGATGCCCTGGGCTTCCACGCCGCCGTAGATGACGGCGCTGGCGCCGGGATTGCGCAGGCTGGTGTCCACGGGCAGGCCCAGGATGGCGCGGGCGTGCAGCTCGAACTCGCTCTGGTGCTGGGTGCACAGCGTGACCAGGCCCGTGTCGTGCGGGCGGGGGCTCACTTCGCTGAACCAGACCTCCTGGCCCTTGACGAACAGCTCCACGCCAAACAATCCCTGGCCGCCCAGGTTGTCGGTCACGGCCTTGGCGATTTGGCGCGACTTTTCGAGCGCGGCCGGGTGCATGGGGTGGGGCTGCCAGCTTTCCACATAATCGCCACTCACCTGCACATGGCCGATGGGGTCGCAGAAACTGGTGGTGATTTGGCCGTCCGCGCCCACCGCACGCACGGTGAGCTGGGTGATTTCGTAGTCAAAGTCGATGAAGCCCTCGACGATCACGCGGCCGTGGCTCACCCGGCCACCGGCCATGGCGTAGTCCCAGGCCTTCTTCACGTCGTCTGGGCCGTCGATCTTGCTCTGGCCCTTGCCCGAGCTGCTCATCACGGGCTTGACGATGCAGGGGTAGCCGATACCTGCGTCAATCGCAGCCTGCAGTTCTTCCAGCGAATTGCAGAACTTGTAGGGGCTGGTGGGCAGGCCCAGCGTTTCGGCGGCCAGCACGCGGATGCCTTCACGGTCCATGGTCAGGCGCGCTGCGCGGGCCGTAGGGATCACGCGCACGGTGCCCGCGGCTTCCAGCTCTTCGAGCATGGGGGTGGCGATGGCTTCGATCTCGGGCACCACCAGGTGGGGCCGTTCGGCTTCGATCAGCGCCTTGAGCTGGGCCGGGTCGCTCATGGTGATGGTGCGCGCGTGGTGGGCCACCTGCTGGCCGGGGGCGTTGTCGTAGCGGTCCACGGCAATGGTTTCCACCCCCAGGCGCTGCAGCGCGATCAGCACCTCCTTGCCCAGCTCGCCCGAGCCCAGCAGCATGACTTTGGTGGCATGGGGGGACAGAGGGGTTCCGAGGGTGGTCATGGTGGGGGCTTTCGAGAAGGTGAAAAAGTCGGTAAATGGCGGGACGCAGGCGACTTTAATGCACCCGGGCGCAGAACTTGCAATCGCCCTGACATGCCCCCACCGCCCATGCCCTCCCCTTCCAGCACGGCCCGCTCGCACAGCCCCACCGACTGGCACGCGCAGGAGCTGCTGCTAATGCGCGAAGTGATGCGCCTCATCGGCCGCAGCCTGGCGCCCGGCCTGGTGCTGCGCGAGATGCTGCACCTGATGAGCGAACTGCTGGGCCTGAACCGGGGGCGCATCGTGCTGGTGGACAACGCCCCGTCCTCCCCAGCCGGCGCGCCGCGCACCGCCTCCATCCAGCACGCCTACGGCCTCACCCAGGCCGAGGTGCAGCGCGGGCGGTACGCCTGGGGCGAGGGCATCACAGGCCGCGTGCTGGCCACGGGGCAGCCGGCCATCGTGCAGGACATCGATGCCGAGCCGCTGTTCCTGGGCCGCGTGGTGGCGCGCCACCAGCTGCCGCCCGAGACAGTGGCCTTCATCGCCCTGCCGATCGAGGTCAACAACGCGCCCATCGGCGTGCTGGCCTGCCACCGCATCCGCAGCCGCCAGCGCCACCTGAACGACGACCTGGCCGTGCTGCGCGTGCTGGCCACGCTGGTGGGGCAGCTGCTGCAGCTCGAAGCCCTGGTGGCCGACCAGACGCGGCAGCTGGAGGCGCGCAATGCCGTGCTGGCCAACGCGCTCAACACCAAAAGCGCGCGCTACGGGCTCATAGGCAGCTCGCCACCGCTGCTGCAGGCCTTGAGCGAGCTGGAGCGCGTGTCGCAAACCCAGGCCACCGTGCTGCTGCTGGGCCAGTCGGGCACGGGCAAGGAGCTGTTCGCACGCGCCGTGCACCTGGCCAGCGGGCGGCGCGACCGGCCCTTCATCAAGGTCAACTGCTCGGCCATTCCGGACGCGCTGTTCGAATCCGAACTGTTTGGCTATGAAAAAGGCGCGTTCACCGGCGCCAGCACAGCCCGCGCGGGCTGGTTCGAGCAGGCCGACAGCGGCACCATCTTTCTGGATGAGATTGGCGAGCTGCCGCTGGCCCTGCAGTCCAAGCTGCTGCGCACGCTGCAGGAGGGCACGCTGGTGCGCCTGGGTGGGCAGCGCGAGGTCAAAGTCAATGTGCGCCTGGTGGCAGCCACCAACCGCGACCTGGCACAGGAGGTGGAGACCGGAAACTTCCGGCAGGATCTGTACTACCGCCTGAACGTGATCCCCATCCGCCTGCCCTCGCTGGCCGAGCGGCGCGAGGACATCCGCGCGCTGGCGCTGCACTTTGTGAGCCGCGCCAATCAGGCGCACCAGCGCAACGTGAACCTCTCGCCCGACGCGCTGGCGCGGCTGGAAGAACACCCCTGGCCCGGCAACATCCGCGAGCTGGGCAATGTGATCGAACGCCTGGTGCTGCTGACCAATGACACGCTGGTAACGCGTGGCGAGCTGGACCGGTTTCTGCCCGCCGCGGCTGTGGTTTTGCCACCCGCACCGGCGCCCGTTCAGCAGATTCAGGCCGAGATGCCGTCTACCCCTATCGCCGCAGCACCGCTGGTGCGCGACTACGCCTCGGCCCAGTCCCACAGCGTTCAGGTGCTGCAGGCCGCGCTGGTCGAACACCACGGCAACCAGTCGCGCGCGGCGCAGAGCCTGGGGTTGACGCTCCGGCAGTTCGCTTACCGGCTGCGCAAAGCAGGCTTGAAGTGACGCCCAACACTGTGTCAACAATTTGTAGACACAGTGTTCAGCGTCCGCGTTGGACAGGCTGCGCTCTGGTGATAGTCGGCACAAAATACTATCAAATCAATAGCTGCCAGCGCTTTACCAATCAGCGCTAGCAGCCTATTTCATTCAAATTTCTTTGCATTCCCAAGCTCTGGCACACCTGTTGCGATAAGGAAGGCAGGCATCCCGCCCACCACCGCACCGAAAGGTTTTCCATGAGCACCGTGACCGCCACCGCCTCCGACGCCGTCCTCATCTCACCCACCCAGCTGTTGGCCCTGCAAGCCGCAGAACCTGTGGTGCTGATCGACACCCGCGACGCCGACACCTATGCCCTGGGGCACATCCCCGGCGCGGTGAACCTGCGCGAAACCTTCACGTACCTGGCCACCTCCACGCCCCAAGGCCTGCAGGAGCTGAAAGACACCTTCGCCGCGCACCTGGGCGCCATCGGCCTGTCGGGCGCCGAGACGGCCGTGTTCTATGAAGATGCGCTCAACAGCGGCTACGGCCAGTCGTGCCGGGGCTACTACCTGCTGACCTGGCTGGGCTACCCCAAGGTCAAGGTATTGAACGGCGGCTACTCGGCCTGGAAGGCGGCAGAGCTGCCCGTCTCCACCGAGGCCGTGGTGCCCACGCCCGCCATCTTCCCCACCCAGCTGGCCACCACCGATGTGATGCTGACCAAGGAGGATGTGATCGAGGCCCTGGGCACCGACACCGTGCTGCTGGACGTGCGCGATGTGGACGAGTGGATTGGCGACAGCTCCAGCCCTTATGGCAAGGACTTTGCGCCACGCAAGGGCCGCCTGCCGGGCGCCAAGTGGCTGGAGTGGTACCGCTTCATGAAGCCCTCGCCCCAGGGTCCGGTGTTCAAGTCGCCCGACGAAGTGCGCGCCGAATGCGCCACGGCGGGCATCAGCCCGGCGGACACGGTGTACCTGTATTGCTTCAAGGGCGCACGCGCGTCCAACACCTTCCTGGCGCTCAAGCAGGCGGGCTTTGCCGATGTGCGCATGTACTTCGGCTCGTGGAACGAATGGTCGCGCGACGACAAGTTGCCGATCGAAAGCGGGCTGCCGCTGGTCAAGTTCCCCAAAAAGCCTGCGCTGGCGCTGGCGGCCTGATCACATCCGTTTTTGCAGCAGGCGCAGCCCGCTGCAAGGCATCCCTTTCATTTTTCCACTCCCACAATTCTCCAAGGAACACCATGTCCACCGATCTGCTGGAACCCTCTGCCCCCGTCACCACCGTGCACACACACCTGCGCCCCATCGACCGCGACGGCCTGATGGCCTTTGCCGACAAGGGCCGCAACAACCCTGCGAGCCGGGGCACCAACAAGGTCCACACGGTGATGGAGGGCCAGTACCGCTCGCTGAGCTATGTGGGCAACCATGCGCCGGTGGTGGTGGACGAGCCCCTGCACCTGTTCGGGCAGGACACGGCACCCGCTCCCGGCGAGATCGTGCTGTCGGGCCTGGGCGGCTGCCTGGCTGTGGGCATCACGGCCGTGGCCACCTGGAAGCAGGTCAAGCTCAGCAAGATCGAGGTCTTCATGGAAGGCGACATCGGTAACCCCGCCGCCTGGGGTGCGGGTGGCGCACTGCAGAAGACGCCGCCCGAGATGGGCTTTCAGGCGATCCGCGTGAAGGTGCTGGTGGAGGGCGACGCGCCGCGCGAGGTGCTGGACGAGATCGTGCAGCACGCCAACTTCTACTCGCCCGTGGCTAACAGCATGCGCAACCCCATCCCCTTCGAGATCAGCCTCGCGGACTAAATAGCCCCGCAACCGAGCCCGCCCTGCGCACCCAAGGAGCCCCATGAACCCCGCCGACCTCCCTCCCCAACTCCACCTGGACGGCGCCCTGCGGGGCGATGCGCTGCTGGCCGCCGTGCGCCAGATTGCGCAGGGCCCGCTGGCCGCGCAGGTGGAGGCGATTGACCGCACCGGCTACTACCCCTGCGCCGAGCTGCAGCAGCTGGCCGCCGTGGGCGCGATGAGCGCGCACCTGGACAGCACGGCCGGCCCGGCCGACTACGGCCTGGCCATCCGCGCCATGGCCGAGGCCTCGCGCGTGTGCGGCGCCACGGGCTTCATGATGTGGTGCCAGGCGGTGTGTGGGCTGTACCTGCAGCAGTCGGGCAACCCCGCGCTGATGGGCGATGTGCTGCAGCGCCACGCCAGCGGCGCAGGCATGGGCGGCACGGCGTTGTCCAACCCCATGAAGAGCTATGCGCAGATCGAAAGCCTGCTGCTCAAGGCCACGCCAGTGGAGGGGGGCTACCTCATCAACGGCACCCTGCCCTGGGTGAGCAACCTGGGGCCCGACCACTACTGCGGCGCGATTGCGGCGGTGGTGGAGGCCGACGGTGCGGCCAACCAGCGCGAGGTGATGTTCCTGCTGCGCTGCGACGCACCGGGCGTGGAGATGCGCGAATGCCCCAGCTTCTCCGCCATGGAGGGCACGGGCACCTATGCACTGCGGCTCAAGGACCATTTCATCGGCACGGCCGACACCATGGCCGACCCTACCCGGCCTTTCATCGCCCGCATCCGCGCTGCGTTCGTGATGCTGCAATGTGGCATGGCCGTGGGCATCACCCAGGGCGCCATCGACTCGATGTGGGCGGTGGAGGCCCAACTGGGCCACGTCAACCAGTTCCTGGAAGACCGGCCCGATGCCCTGCAGGCCGAGCTGGATGCACTGACTGCACGCGTCATGCAACTGGCCCAGACTCCGTTCGACACAAGCACCGATTTCTTCATCGACGTGCTGGACGCCCGTGCCCATGGCGCGGAGCTGTGCCTGCGCGCCGCCCAGTCGGCCCTGATGCACCAGGGTGCGCGCGGCTACCTGATGAGCTCGGACGTGCAGCGGCGCGTGCGCGAGTCGCACTTTGTGGCCATCGTCACGCCCGCCATCAAGCACCTGCGCAAGGAGATCGCCCGGCTCAGCACCGAGGAGATGCCTGCATGACGCCCGCCCTCCCCACCGCCACCACGCCGTCGGTTACCTCCGAGTTCGTGTTGAGCGCGGCATCGCAGGCGCTGTGCGATGCGTTTGCCGACGCGGCCACCCAGGCGCCCTGGCAAAGCTACATCTGCAACGCCTGCGGCTACGTCTACCACGAGGCCGACGGCGACCCCGATGGCGGCCTGCCGCCCGGCACGCGGCTGGCGGACATACCCGACGACTGGGCCTGCCCGCTGTGTGGAGTGACCAAGGCCGATTTTTCGCCGTACGAAGCCCCCACGCTGGAGGCGCTGCGGGCGCAGGCCAGCGCAGCGCCAGCCGCCTCCCTGCGCGTGCGTGGCGAGCCGGGCGTGCTCATCGTCGGCGCGGGCCGTGCAGGCTGGCAACTGGCTGAAACCCTGCGCCAACACAGCGCCACGCTGCCCATCACCCTGGTGACGGCCTGCGCGGGCGACCGGTACGACAAGCCTTTGCTGTCGGTGGCCATGGCGCGCCAGCTGGACCCGCTGGCCCTGGTGTCCGAAACCGGTCGCGATGCGGCGCACCGCCTGGGCGTCACCCTGCTGGCCCACACCCATGCCGTGCGCATCTGCGCCGACACCCGCCAATTGCGCACCACGCGGGGCGTGCTGCGCTACGGCCACCTGGTGCTGGCCCACGGTGCGCAGGCCGCCTTGCCTCCGTGCTTGCCCGCCAGGCTGTGCTGGCGCATCAACCACCTGGACGCCTACCAGCGCCTGCGCCAGCACCTGGGCGACCAGCCCAAGGACGTGCTCATCATCGGCGCGGGCCTGGTCGGCAGTGAGCTGGCCAACGACCTGGCCCTGGGCGGCCACCACATCACGCTGCTGGACACGGCCACCGAGCCGCTGGCGCGCTGGCACGACCAGCAGGCGGGCCCGCAGCTGCTGGACGCCTGGAAAGACCTGTCCATCCGCTTTGAAGGCGGTCTGCAGGTGGAGCAGGTGGAACGCGTGGGCTCGCGCTACCGCGTCTCCACCACCAGCGGGCGGCGTTTTGCGGCGGACGAAGTGGTGGTGGCTGCAGGCCTGCTGCCCCCCCACCGCCTGGCGCAGAGTGCAGGGCTTGACTGGACCCATGGCATTGCGGTGGACGCAGGCACGCTGCAAACCAGCGTATCCCGCATCCATGCACTGGGCGATTGCATCAGCATCGACGGGCAGTGCAGCCGCTACATCGAACCGATTGCCCGGCAGGCGCGCACGCTGGCGGCCGCCATCCTGGGTCAACCGGTGGCCCCCTATGAGCACCGGGCGGCCGTGGTGCGGGTCAAGACCACCACCCGGCCGCTGACCCTGCATTGAGGCAGCCTCGGGCCCGGGCGGCAATCTTGACCGGGCTGGCATCGGCAAAAAATTTTTGGCATCCACTGCATCCAAACGGCGTTTTCGTGGGTAGTACCTACAGCAGCGCATCTTGTTGCTGCTGTCCTATCAACCCACAGACCAGAGAGAAACGCCATGACCATCCACACGTCCCCCATCTCCCGCCTGCTCCCCCTGACGGGCGCCATTGCCGCCGCCGTGCTGCTGAGCGCCTGCGGTTCGATGATGTCGTCGTCCTCCAAATCCATGTATTCGCAGGACAGCCTGCCCGACAGCATCAAGGTGCCGGCTGGCAACAAGGTGGCGATGGAAACCGTGGGCGTGGGCGAGATCACCTACGAATGCCGCGACAAGGCCAACATGCCCGGCCAGACCGAATGGGTGTTCGTGGGCCCCAAGGCCGTGCTGAATGACCGCAGCGGCAAACAAGTGGGCACCTACTACGGCCCGCCGGCCACCTGGGAGTCGAGCGATGGGTCCAAGCTGACAGCCACCCAGCTGGCCGTGGCGCCATCGGGCACGGGCAACCTGCCCTACCAGCTCGTCAAGGCCAACCCCGCCATGGGTTCGGGCGCCATGACCGGCGTGACCTTCATCCAGCGCGTGGCCTTGAAGGGTGGCGTGGCACCCGCTGCTGCCTGCACCACCGCTAACAAGGGCGAGCGCCAGATCGTGAAGTACCAGGCCGACTACATCTTCTGGAAGGCCGCGTAAACCACGCACACGCAATCCCCTGCCCAGCGGGGGCTACCGCCAGGCGGTGGCGGGTTTGCGGCTACGATGCGCCCACTCTTTAGCCGCGGCCCCGCTGCCTGCACACCGTGCCCGACACCCCTGGCGATTTTGACTACGAAGCCGCTCTGGCCGCCTGCGCAGCGGGCGACCGGCAGGCCATGCACCGCCTGTACCAACAGGAGGGCGCGCGGCTACTGGGCGTCGCGCTGCGCATCGTGCGCCAGCGGGCCCTGGCCGAGGACATCGTGCACGATGCCTGCGTGAACATCTGGACCCGCGCCGCCAGCTATGACCCGCGCCGGGGCAGCGCACGCGGCTGGATCTACAGCGTGGTGCGCAACCTGGCCCTGAACGCCGTTCGCGACGCGGGCCGCCACGTTGATGTGGACGACACCACCACCCAAGCCCTGGAGGCCGACATGTCTGTGCAGGCCCACCATGAGGTCGAGGAAACCTTTGCGCTGAACGCCAGCCTGGGCCGCCTGCAGCATTGCCTGGAGGCCCTGGACCCCGCGCGCCGCAACTGCGTGCTGCACGCCTATGTGGACGGCTGCTCGCACGGAGAAATTGCGGAGCGCCTCGGCGCGCCGCTGGGCACCGTCAAGGCGTGGATCCGGCGCAGCCTGGTTTCGCTGCGGGAGTGCATGGCATGACCGACGTGCGCAACACACCGTCCACCCCCTCGCCGGAAGACCTGAGCGTGCTGGCCGGCGAGTACGTGCTGGGCACCCTGCCCGCTGCCGAACGCCAGGGTGTGCAGCAACGCCTGCCTGGTGACAAGGCACTGCAACAGGCGGTTGCCGAATGGGAAGCCCGCCTGCTGCCGCTGACCCAGCTGGCAGAGCCCATCGCGCCGCCCGCTGTCTTGTGGGCGCGCATCGACCAGTCGCTGCGAGCGGCGAGCCCTCAACAGACTGCGACACCCGTTGCACCGCCCCGCGCAGAAACAAAACGCAAACCGTCCGTGCGCTGGTGGGACCACCTGGGCCTGTGGCGGGCCCTCGCCGGCTCGGGCTTTGCCATGGCGGCGGTGCTCGCGGCAGTGCTCGTCACCCGCACCGCCCCAGTGGCCGCGCCGCCGCAGTTCATGGTGGTGCTGGTCGCGCCGCATGACAAGGCCCCGGGCTGGGTGGTGCAGGCCAGCTCGCCCCGGCAGATCAGCCTGATTCCGCTGGGTATGGCCGAAGTACCGGCCGACAAGGCCCTGGAGTTCTGGACCAAGGCCGACGGCTGGAGCGGCCCCGTATCGCTGGGCCTGGTGCAGCCCGGTCAGCCGCTCCAGATCCCGCTGGACAAGCTGCCGCCGCTGCAGCCCAACCAGTTGTTCGAGCTGACGCTGGAACCGCCCACGGGCTCGCCGATTGGCAAGCCCACGGGGCCCATCCAGTTCATCGGTCGCGCCGTCAAGGTGCTCTGACCGTCTTGGTTACCCCACTCGGTGCAATGCATAGGCCCACGCCGGTGTAACGAGCACGGCCTATACCAGCGACCGCCGCGCAAGGGCCGCCAAGCCGCACAGGCGGCGCTTCGCTGGCGGGCGCTGGCGGTGTCCCCCTTCCCGAATTGCGCAGCAATTCGAGAGAAAGGGGGAAGGCGCGAAGCGACTCAGGGGGTTAGTACTGTTTATACGGCAGGAACTTGCCGGACAGGACCACATTCACGCGGTCGCCATTGGGATTGGCCTCGCGCTGGATGTCCATGCTGAAGTCGATGGCGCTCATGATGCCGTCGCCAAACTCTTCGTGGATCAGCTCCTTGATGGTGGTGCCGTACACACTCACCACCTCGTACCAGCGGTAGATCAGCGGATCGGTGGGCACGGGCGTGGGCAGCGAGCCCTTGTAGGGCACCACCTGCAGCCACTTCTGCTCTTCGGCGGTGAGGCCGAAGATCTTGCCGACGATCTTGGCCTGCTCGGGCGTGGCCGTCATCTGGCCCAGGCACAGGGCCGTGGTCCATTCCTTGGACTGGCCGACCTTCTTGGCAATGGCCTCCCATTGCAGGCCCTTGGCGACCTTGGTGCTGATGATCTTTTCGGTAACGTCGTAGCGGTTCATGGTGATGGCTCCTTCGGTTGGATGGGTTTTGGAACAGGGAACAGGAACTTCAGGGTGCAGCACTCCCTGCCACCCCAAGGGGCAACACGACAGTGCTGGGTTATTCAGGAAATCAGTGGGCTTTGGCTCGGGTGACGAGAAAGTCCACGATGTGGTTGCGCAGCGCGTAGTAGCCGTCCAGGTGGTGCAGGCTGGTGCGCGTGCGTTCGCGTGGCAGCGGGTTCACCACCACCTCGGCGATGCCGCCGGAGCGGTAGCCCTCGGGCGTCTCGTTGCCGTTGCTCATGAGCAGGATGCGGTCGGCCAGCAAGATGGCTTCGTCCACATCGTGGGTGATCATGAAAACCGTCTGCTGCGTCTGGCGCACGATGGCCATCAGCTCGTCCTGGATGGTGCCGCGCGTGAGCGCATCCAGTGCGCCAAAGGGTTCATCCAGCAGCAACATCTTGGGCTGGATGGAGAACGCGCGCGCGATGCCCACGCGCTGCTTCATGCCGCCCGAAAGTTGCGATGGCTTCTTGTCGATGGCAGGGCTCAGGCCCACCAGCGCCACGAACTTCTCCACATGCGCATCGACCTGGGCCTTCTTCCAGTCGGGCAAGCGCGACTTCACGGCGAACGCGATGTTCTGGCGCACCGTCAGCCAGGGCATGAGCGCGTGGCTCTGGAACACCACGCCCCGGTCCAGACTGGGGCCGGCCACTTCGCGCCCGTCCATGATGACGGTGCCCGAGGTGGCGGTGTCCAGCCCCGCCAGCACGTTCAGGATGGTGGTCTTGCCGCAGCCCGAGTGGCCGATGATGCAGACGAATTCGCCCTTGTCGAGCGTGAACGACACATCAGCAAACACGGGCTTGGCGGGCACAAAGGCTTTGCTCAGCCGGTCGATCTGGAGGAAGCCTTGGGTCACGGCAGAGGCCTTTCGTTGCGGGGCGTCAGTGGCAAGAGGGGCTGGAACAGCCGGGCGCTGGGCGACATCACTCCACATAGGTCACCACCTTCTGCAGCTGGCCGAAGGCCAGGTCGAGCAACATGCCCACCACGCCAATCACCAGGATGGCAAAGATCACGTTGGTGAGCGACAGGTTGTTCCACTCGTTCCACACGAAGTAGCCAATCCCCGTGCCGCCCACCAGCATCTCGGCCGCCACGATCACCAGCCAGGCGATGCCCATGCTGATGCGCATGCCCGTGAGGATGGTGGGCGCTGCGGCGGGCAAGATCACCAGGAAGGCCTTGCGCAGCGGGTTGACCTGCAGCGTGGCCGACACGTTGAGCCACTCGCGCTTGACCGATGCCACGCCAAACGCCGTGTTCACCAGCATGGGCCACACCGAACAAATGAAGATCACGAAGATGCCCGAGATGGATGAGTCCTTGATGGTGTAGAGCGCGAGCGGCATCCACGCCAGCGGGCTGATGGGCTTGAGCACCTGGATGAACGGGTCGAACGCACGGCGCAGCAGCGGCGACATGCCGATGACGAAACCGAGCGGTATCGCCACCAAGCAGGCCAGGCCGAACCCTAGCGCGACCCGGCCCAGCGAATGCGCGAGCTGGATGGCGATGCCCTTGTCGTTGGGGCCGTTGTCATAGAACGGGTTGGACACGTGCCCCCACACGGTACGGCCCATCTCTGCCAGTGAGGGGAAGCCGCTGCCCTTGGCGCTGGCGCCTGGGTCCTTGCCCATCATCTTGGCGTACTCGATCTGCTCGGCGGTCATGCCGGCCGTGCTGTTGCCCGCGCCCGAAGAAGCGGTGGCGATGTACCAGATCCCCAGCAGGGCCAGGAAGATGAGCACGGACAACAGGCCCGCGCGCAGGTTGAGGTTCTTGGCGGGAGTCATGTCATGCCGCCTTGCGGATGGGGAAGCTCTTGGCGTACTCGGCCGCCTTCGCCGCATCGAACTCGCGCCCCATGATCTTGAACTTGGGGTACGCGCCTTCGGGCACCTTCTGGTCCAGCGCCTTCATCTGCTTTTTTGCATCGGTGATGAGGAACACCTTTTCGGCGATCTGCTTGTAGTCCACATCGCCCTTGATGTAGCCCCAGCGCTGCATCTGCGTGAGCATCCACACGGCCATGCTCTGCCACGGCATGGGGTCGAAGTCGGCGCGGTCCGGCACGTTCTGGATCTTGCCCAGGCCGTCGGCGAACTTGCCGGTGAGCACCTGGTTGAGCACGGCCTCGGGCTGGTTCAGGTAGGCCTGGGGCGCAATCACCTTGGCGATGAGCTCGCGGTTGGCCGGGTCGCGCGCCATCGCGGCCGAGGTGAGCACCGCGCGGTACAGCGCAGCAAAGGTGTTGGGGTTCTTCTGGATGAACTCGGTGCTGGTGCCGAAGGCGCAGCAGGGGTGGCCGTTCCACAGGTCCTTGGTGAGCAGGTGGATGAAGCCGACTTCCTCGAACACGGCGCGCTGGTTGAAAGGATCGGGGCCGAGGAAGCCGTCGATGTTGCCCGCACGCAGATTGGCCACCATCTCGGCGGGTGGCACCACGCGCAGCTGCACGTCGGTGTCGGGGTTCAAGCCCGCCTCGGCCAGGTAGTAGCGCAACAGGAAGTTGTGCATGCTGTACTCGAAGGGGATCGCGAACTTGAAGCCCTTCCAGTTCTTGGGATCGCGGTTGTCCTTGTGCTTGAGGCTGAGCGTGATGGCCTGGCCGTTCACGTTCTGGATGGTGGCCACGTTCATCGGCGTGGCGTTGGAGCCCAGGCCCATGGAGATCGCCAGCGGCATGGGGCTCAGGAAGTGCGTGGCGTCGTACTCCTTGTTGATCATCTTGTCGCGGATCAGTGCCCAGCCGGCCGTCTTGGTGACTTCGACGCTCAGGCCCTGCTTGCTGTAGAAGCCCAGCGGGTGGGCCATGATCAGCGGGGTGGCGCAGGTGATCGGGATGAAGCCGATCTTGAGGTTGGTCTTCTCCAGTGCGCCCTGTTTCTCTTGCGCCATGGCCTGCATGCTGGCCACGGGCAACACGCTGGCGATGGCCGCCATGGCCGTTCCCTTGCCCACCGCCTTGATGAAGCGGCGGCGCACTGCGTCTTGCGGAAACAGCGCCTTGACCAGCGTGGCTTCGATGAACTCGTTGCTGTAGAGCTCGAACTCACGGGTCTCGCTGCGCTGGCGCAGGGTGGCTGCGGCGGCATCGGCCGACACCTCGGTGTGGTGGTCGGCCACCGTGTGGTCGCGGCCACAGCTGCATTTCAGCATCAACGGGCGGTCGGCATCGTAGGGCGAGAAGAATTCGGACATGGCACACCTCGAAGAAGTTGGTGCCAGGCGTTACGCAAAGCGCGGGCCAGTTTTTGCCGGTGTCGGCCCGCTGTCATGAATTCGTGGGTGTGGTGTCTACAGCGTGTAGGGCCAGCACTACAAATCGGTCGTGCAACGCACCGAATTCACTCTGCCGGTGCGCCACGTGCCAGCAGCGCAAGCTCCACATCGTTGCGCGCGCCGGTCTTTTCGAGGATGCGGGCGCGGTAGGTGCTCACCGTGTTGGGCGCGAGCTTGAGCTGCGCACCAATTTCGCTCACGCTCTGCCCGGCAGTGAGCAGGCGGAACACCTGGTGCTCCCGATAGGAGAGCGCGTCCACCCCGGCGGGCGTGCCCTGCTGGGCGGTGCGCACCACCCCGGTGCGTTCTAGTGCACCTGCCAGGGCTTGCGCGGTCGCCTCCGTCAGGTAGCGCCCGCCAGCGGCCACCTTGCGCACGGCGGCCACCATGTCGTCGGGATCGGCGCTTTTGTGCAGGTAGCCCGCCGCGCCCATCTGGATGCAGCGCACCGCGTATTGCCGCTCGGGGTAGGTGCTGAGCATCAGCACCGGCAATGCAGGCCAGGCCTTGCGCAGCGCCTGCAGCACTTCGAGGCCGTCCATGCCCGGCATGGCGATGTCCAGCAGCACCAGGTCCAGCCCCGGTGTTCCCGTGGGCCCTTGCAAGGCGGCGACCAGCTCCAGCACCTCGTTGCCCTGGGTGGCCTCGGCGACCACAGTGATCTCGGGCACGCCATTGGCCGGGTCGCCCAGCACCTGCTTGAGCCCCTCCCGCACGATGCGGTGGTCATCACCGATCAACACTCGAACCACGGAATTCATGACAGCTCCAGAGGAATCAGCAATTGCAGGCACGAGCCCTGCCCCGGCTTGCTGGTGATGCTCAACCGGCCCCCAAGCTGCCGCGCCCGCTCGCGCATGCCCATCACGCCATAGGCGGTGGGCGCCTCAAGGGCCTGGCGAGTGGCGCCCACGCCGTTGTCGCGCACGCGCAGTTGCAGCATCTCGTCCTGCACGTCGATGGCAATGTCGATGGCACTTGCCTGCGCGTGGCGGCCCACATTGCTCAGCATCTCCTGAAAGATGCGGAACACCGCGATGGCGGCAGGCTCGGGCAGGTGCAGGGTGGCAGGCACGTCCATCTGCCACGCCAGCTCCAGCTCGGCCGACTGCACGAACTCCTGTGCCTGCCACTCCAGCGCCGCCCACAGGCCCTGGTGGTCCAGGATGCTGGGGCGCAGGTCGGTGATGATGCGGCCCACGTTGTCCACGGCGTTTTCGATCAGGCGGCTCATGTTCTGGCACTTGCAGCGCATCTGGGTGCGCATGTCGCCCGCGGCCTCGGGCGTGCGCTCGCCCTGCTCGCCCAGGCGCTTGTGCAGCCAGTTCACATCCATCTTCAGCGCCACCAGCAGGCTGCCCAGCTCGTCATGCACCTCACGGGCGATGCGGGTGCGCTCGTCCTCGCGCACCTGCTCCGAGTAGGCCGACAGCTCGCGCAGCTGCGCCAGCGCCTGTGACAGCTCTTGTGTGCGTGCTGCCACTCGGCGCTCCAGCTCGTCGTTGGCGCGGGCCAGCTCATCGTGCGCGCGCTGCAGCTCATCGGCGGCACGCTTGCGGCTGGTAATGTCCACAAAAGCGATCACGGCACCCTGCACCTGATCGCCTTCCAAAATGGGGTGGCTCGAATACTCCACGGCAAACGCCGAGCCATCGCGGCGCCAGAACACCTCGGAGTCCACCCGGCAGGGCAAGCCCTGGCGGAACGCATTGAAGATGGGGCAGTCGCCGTCCGCATACGGGCTGCCGTCGGGGTGGCTGTGGTGGGTGAGCGCGTGCATGTTGCTCCCCATCACCTCATCGGCCGCAAAGCCCAGCATCTGCGCGCCCGCCCGGTTGATGAACACGCAGTTGCCCGCCAGATCAATGCCAAACACCCCCTCGCCCGTGGACTCCAGCAGCAGCCCCAGGCGGTTCTGCCAGAGGGCACTGGCACCGGCGGGCAGGTTCAGGACGTGGGTGGACATAGGGGTACCCAAGCAATGGCCGTGCCCAGGTGGCGACCAGGAACACATCGGGGACTGTGCGCCCGCCCGCCAACATCGCACAATAAGCGGATGCAAACCGCTCACCCGCCCTCTGTGGCCACTGTGGCCCCGCCCCCGCCGTCGGTATGGCGCCCGCCCAGCCTGTCCGTGCGCTGGTGGCCCGTGTTCATGCGCAACCTGCTGGTCTGGCGCAAGCTGGCCATCCCCAGCCTGGTGGGCAACATTGCCGAGCCGCTGATGTGGCTGGTGGCCTTTGGCTACGGCATGGGGGCCCTGGTGGGGCAGGTGAACGTGGGCGGCGCGGCGGGCGACACCAAGGTGCCCTACATCCTGTTCCTGGCCAGCGGCTCCATCTGCATGAGCGCCATGAACGCGGCCAGCTTCGAGGCGCTGTACTCGGCCTTCTCGCGCATGCATGTGCAAAAGACCTGGGACGGCATCATGAACGCGCCGGTGAGCCTGGACGACGTGGTGCTGGCCGAGATGCTGTGGGCGGCGTTCAAGGCGCTATTCACCGTCACCGCCATCCTGGGCGTCATGCTGGCCCTCTCCATCAGCCACAGCCCGAAGCTGCTTGTGGCCTGGCCGGTGCTGCTGTTCGTGGGGGTGATGTTCTCCAGCATCGCGCTCATCTTCAATGCGCTCGCCAAGGGGTATGACTTTTTTACCTACTACTTCACGCTGGTGCTCACGCCCATGATGTTTCTCTCGGGTGTGTTCTTCCCGCGCGAGCAGTTGCCCCCCATCGTGCGCGCCATCTCCGACTGGCTGCCGCTGACCAACGCGGTCGAGCTGGTGCGCCCGCTGTTCATGGACCAGTGGCCTGCCCACCCCCTGCGCCACGGCCTGGTGCTGGTGGTGACCACCGTGGTCGCCTTCTGGGTGGCCCTGGCCCTGACCCGCAAGCGCTTCAAGGCATGACCGCCCTGCTCGGCCCCAGCCATATCGCCATGGTGGCCAAGGGCGTGTCGGCCATCGTGGCGTCACGCGATGCGGCCCTGCGGCCGAGCATCATGCGGGCCGTGGGCAGTCGCATCAGCGGCGATGGGCTGGAGGTCACGGTGTACCTGCGGCGCAGCCAGTCCGAACAGTTGCTGCAGGACATTGCGCACACCGGCGAGATTGCCGTGGTGTTCAGCGTGCCGTCCACCCACCAGACGCTGCAGCTCAAGGCCCGCCGGGCCACGCAGCGCCCGGCCCATGACGGTGACCTGCCTGTGTTGCAGGCCTACCTGCAGTCCATGGTGCAGGAGGTGGGCCAGGTCGGCTACGGGCCGCAGTATGTGGGCGCCATGCTGGCGGCACCGCTGCAGGATGTGGTGGCCGTGAGCTTCACGCCCACCAGCGCGTTCGACCAGACACCGGGCCCGCGCGCCGGCGCGGAGTTGTGTTCGCCACCCACATCACCCTCACCACCTACGCCGCAGCCATGAGCACCGCAGCGCCGTCCCTGCACAGCATCCGCCCCTGCCTGGAGGGCGCGATTCCCGCCATCATGGCGACCTGCGACCCTGACGGCACCCCCAACGTGGCCTACATCTCGCAGGTGGTCTATGTGGATGCGGGGCATGTGGCACTGTCGTTCCAGTTCTTCAACAAGACCCGCCAGAACATCTTGCGCAATCCGCGCGCGTCCGTGCTGGTGCTGAACCCCCTCACCGCCCATTTCTACCGCCTGCACCTGCTGTACGAACGCACCGAGGACAGTGGCCCGGTGTTCGAGAGCATGCGCGCGCAGCTGGCGGGCATTGCGTCGCATGCGGGCATGGCCGAGGTGTTTGAACTCAAGGGGGCCGACATCTACGCTGTGGAGCGCATCGAATCGGTGGCGGGCGAAGGCCTGCCGGCACCGGCGCCACGTTCTGGCTTGCTGCACACGCTGCGCCTGTGCAGCGAAAGCATCGCGCGCTGCTCGGGGCTGGATGAATTGCTGCAAGGCGCGCTGCAGGGCCTGCAGGACAAGCTGGGCATCCAGCACGCCATGGTGCTGATGCTGGATGCCAGCGCCCAGCAGCTTTACACGGTGGCCAGCTGCGGCTATGCCACATCGGGCGTGGGTTCAGAAATCCGGCTGGGCCAGGGAGTGATCGGCATGGCCGCGCGCGAGCGCACGCCGGTGCGCATCAGCCACATGACGCACGCTGCCCTGTACAGCCACGCCATCCGCGAAAGCATGGACGCGCATGCCGCGCCCGATGCGCCCCCGTTGCGCGGCCTGGACATCCCTTACCCCGGCCTGCCAGAGCCGCACAGCCAGGTGGCGGTGCCGCTGCTGTCGGCCGGACGCCTGCTGGGAGTGCTGTTTGCCGAGAGCCCCGAGGACATGCGCTTTGGTTTCGAGGATGAAGACCTGCTGGTGGCCATTGCGGGCCAGCTGGCCGCCGCCATCGACCTGCTGCAGGCCGCGCCCGATGCGCCCGAGCCGCTGCCTACTCCAACAGCGGCACCGCCGGTGAGCGGCAGCGCGCTGCGGGTGCGCCACTTTGCGGCCAACGACAGCGTCTTCATCAACGACGACTACCTGATCAAGGGCGTGGCGGGCGCCATTGTCTGGAAGCTGCTGCGCGACCACCAGCACACCGGGCGCGTGGACTTCACCAACCGCGAACTGCGGCTGGACCCCGCCCTGCGCCTGCCCGATGTGGCCGACAACCTGGAGGCCCGCCTGCTGTTGCTGCAGCGCCGCCTGCAGGAGAACTGCCCGCACATCCACATCGAAAAAACAGGGCGCGGGCGCTTTCGGCTGTGCGTACTGCGCCCCGTGGTGCTGGAAGACGCTTGACGCCTTCACGCCACTGATTTCTCAAAGTCAGTGCACCAGACCCGGCACCACCGGCAGGCCCAGGCTGCGCATCAGCTTGGTCCACTCAGGCTGCGTGAGGTGCGGCTGCACTTGCGCCAGCACCGCTGCCAGTACAGGGGCAGGCGCATGCTGCTTCATGTCCGACAGCATGGCCGTGCGCTCGGCGGGTGACATGTAGGGCACCATCCAGCGGGCCACCACCATCATTTCCTGCGGCGGGATCGAGGCCACCAGCGCATCGTGCACGCCCGCCAGTTCCGCGTCGGTGTAGCACTGCCAGAGCACGCGGTTGTGCGCAGTCTCTTCCTCGTGCATGTGCTCGAAGTTGTGAGCCACAAACAGTGCCAGCTGGCGGTACAGGGCCTGGGTGGCTGCGGGGCGTGCGGGCTTGGCACAGGCCATCAGGTGGTTCACGCCGTCTGCCAGGGCCGTGATGGCCTCTTCGTGCTCCACATGTTCACCGGCAATGCTCTGGCTGGATCCGGGCTGGCGCGCCTCCATGGCGGCGTGCACGAACTGGTTCTCGTGGTGCAGGTGGGCGCGGCACAGGTCCAGCAGCTGCATCACGCGGTCGCAGGTGTGGGCAAACTCCAGGTCATCCTCGACATCCATGCGGCCCAGGCCCAGCAGCGTGTCTGCCATGAAGGCGCGCAGCGCCTTGTGGATGCTGGCGTACATGTCCATGCGGGGGGCGGCGGGCTGGGCTTGTGTCAGTGCGGCAATTTCGCGGGCATCAATCTTCATCACGTTCTTTCATGGCCCCGGTGGGCTCTTTCAGCGCCTTTTTTTGGGCGCTGGGCCGGGTGCACCATGCACCCGTTTCCATGCAAAGAAGTCTAGAAATTCGCCGCGCTTTTGCCTGTTAAAAACTCCTTAAACAGACCCTTTGAAAACCTTAAAAATCGCGTTCCGGGCGCCAAACGTGAAATCGTTCACGGCGCGGCGCGCAGCAGGTCCACCGCTTTTTCAGCAATCATCACCGTGGGCGCATTGGTGTTGCCGCTCACAATGCGCGGCATGATGGACGCGTCCACCACACGCAGGCCCGCGAGGCCATGCACACGCAGTTCGGCATCCACCACATCCAGCGGCCCGGGCCCCATGCGGCAGGTGCCCACGGGGTGGTAGATGGTGTCGGCGTACTGGCGGATGAACTGCTCGATCTCCGCATCGCTGCGCGCACTGGCCGAGGCCGCCAGCTCCTTGGCGCCGAACTTCGCGAGCGCCGGCTGCATGAGGATCTCCCGCGTGCGTTTGAAGCCACGCACCATGCGTGCCATGTCATCGGGATCGGCCAGGAAGTTCGGGTCCACCAAAGGCAAGGCCATGGGGTCGCGGCTGGCCAGCGTGACCGCGCCCCGGCTCTTGGGCTGCAGCAGGCACACGTGGGCCGAGTAGCCATGGCCGAACACGGTCTTGCGCCCGTGGTCCACCAGCTTGCCGATCACAAAGTGCAGCTGCAGGTCGGGCGCTGGCTCGGATGGGTCGCTCTTGATGAAGCCCCCCGCCTCGGCAAAGTTCGTGGTCAACATGCCCGTGCGGTGCTTGCGCCATTCGGCTATGCCGCGCAGCGTCTGCGCCATGCCCGACAGTGACAGGCCGAACAGGTCCTTGAGCTCGGGTGCGTCCAGCACCTGCACCACGTCGGGGTGGTCGTGCAGGTGCTGGCCCACGCCCGGCAGGTCGTGCAGCACCGGGATGCCTTGTTGTTGCAAGTGTGCGGCGGGCCCCACGCCCGACAGCATCAGCAGCTGCGGTGACAGCAGCGCGCCCGCACTCAGCAGCACCTCGCGTGCCGCGCGCACCTGCTGGAGCGTACCGCCCTGGCGGTATTCGACACCCACGGCGCGCGTGCCCTCGAACAGGATGCGCGTGGCGTGGGCACCGGTGATGACCTGCAGGTTGGAGCGCGCAAGGTGGGGCGTGAGGTAGCCCTTGGCCGCGCTGTGGCGTTCGCCGTTCTTGTGCGTGACCTGGTACAGGCCCACGCCCTCTTGGGTGGCCCCGTTGAAGTCGGTGTTGTGCGGGTACCCGGCCTGCACACCCGCTTCAGTGAAGTGGTGGCTGAAGCGGTTGGTCGAGCGCAAGTCGGCCACGTTGAAAGGCCCGCCCTGGTCGTGCCAGGCATCGGCGCCGCGCTCGTTGTGCTCGGCGCGCAGGAAGTAGGGCTTCACATCCTCCCAGCCCCAGCCCGGGTTGCCCTGCGCAGCCCAGTGGTCGTAGTCGGCGTGCTGGCCCCGGATGTAGACCATGGCGTTGATGGAGCTGGAGCCCCCCAGCACCTTGCCGCGTGGCTGGTAGCCGCGCCGGTTATTCAGCGCGGCCTGCGGCGTGGTGTTGAAGCCCCAGCCGTTCAGTTCGAACTTGGCCATCACGGCCAGCCCAGCCGGGCAGTGGATGAGCACGCTCTTGTCGGCAGGCCCGGCCTCCAGCAGGCAGACGCGCACGGCGGGGTTCTCAGTCAGACGACCGGCCAGCACGGAGCCCGCCGATCCGCCACCGATCACGATGTAGTCGAACATGTTTTGTGTCTCCTCCGCCGTGCTGCGCAGCGGCTTGTTGGTTCAGGTTTGACGCACGATAACCGAACGGTCGTGCGATTCCCCTTACCATTCCGGCCATCCGTTTCACTTTGAAGAGGGCTCTCTATATGACGATTCAGACCGTAGGCATCATCGGCGCAGGCACCATGGGCAACGGCATTGCACAGGCCTGTGCGGTGTCGGGCATCAACGTGGTGATGGTTGATATCTCCGATGCTGCAGTGCAAAAAGGCCTGGCCACCGTGGCCAGCAGCCTGGACCGCCTGATCAAGAAGGAAAAAATCACCGAGGCCGACAAGGCTGCGGCCCTGGCACGCATCCAAACCACCACCAGCTACGACGACCTCAAAGCCGCGCAATTGGTGATCGAGGCCGCCACCGAAAACTACGAGCTCAAGCTCAAGATCCTCAAGCAGGTGGATGCCCTCGTGGGCCCCGAGGTGCTGATCGCATCGAACACGTCCTCGATCTCCATCACCAAGCTGGCCGCCGCCACCAGCCGCGCCGACAAGTTCATCGGCATGCACTTCTTCAACCCCGTGCCCATGATGGCGCTGGTGGAGATCATTCGCGGCCTGCAGACCAGCGACGCGACCCACGACGCCGTGAAGGCGCTGGCCGAAGCGCTGGGCAAGAGCCCCATCACCGTGAAGAACGCGCCTGGATTTGTGGTCAACCGCATTCTGGTGCCCATGATCAACGAGGCCTTCTTCGTGCTGGCGGAAGGCCTGGCCACGCCCGAGGACATCGACGCGGGCATGAAACTGGGCTGCAACCAGCCCATCGGCCCGCTGGCGCTGGCGGACATGATCGGCCTGGACGTGTGCCTGGCGGTGATGGACGTGTACCTGACCGAGTTTGGCGACAGCAAGTACCGCCCCTGCCCGCTGCTCAAGGAAATGGTGGCCGCAGGCCGCTTGGGCCGCAAGACCGGGCAAGGCGTCTACACCTACTGACGGCCTTCAGCGCGCTGTCCCTCGGGGGACGGCGCGCAGTTTCCATTGCGTTTTCAATCATGAGCCAGGAGACATGCGCCCATGACAAACATCACCCCCACCACGCCCCCGCCCGAGGGCTGTATCGACACCCAGGTCGTCGGCCATGTGCTGCTGATCGGCATCAACCGGCCCGCCAAGCGCAATGGCTGGACGCCCCCCATGTTCCGCCAGCTGGCCGAGGCCTACACCCGGCTCGACGACGACCCTGCCCTGCGTGTGGGCGTGCTGCATGCGTTTGGCGACCACTTCACCGCCGGGCTCGACCTGCCCGCCGTGAGCGCCTACATGCAGCGCGGCGAAAAAGCCATCCCCGAAGGCCTGGTGGAGCCGCACGACTACGGCCTGCCCGGCTACCGGCGCCGCACCAAGCCCATGGTGGTGGCGGTCAAGGGCATCTGCTTCACGGTGGGCATCGAGCTGATGCTGGGCGCCGACATCGTGGTGGCGGCCGACAACTGCCGCTTCTCGCAGATGGAGGTGCAGCGCGGCATCATGGCCACAGGCGGCGCCACGCTGCGCATGGCCGAGCGCGCGGGCACGGGCAATGCCCTGCTGCACCTGCTGACGGCCGACGAGTTCGGCAGCGCCGAGGCGTACCGCCTGAACTTTGTGCAGAAAGTCGTGCCGGCTGGCCAGGAGCTGGACGAGGCCTTGGCGATTGCCCAGCGCATTGCCGCACAGGCGCCGCGTGCGGTGGTCGCCACGCGCCTGAATGTGCTCAAGGCCATCGAGCAAGGCCAGGCGGCTGCGGTGGCGGACTTCATCCCGGTGCAGAAGGAACTGGCCAACAGCGAGGATGCGGCCGAAGGCGTGCGCGCGTTTGTCGAGCGCCGGCCCGCGCAGTTCAGCGGGCGCTGAGGGCCTGGTGGTGCGTCGCCGCCAGTGCCACCACGCGCCAGATTTCAAGCCCAATTGACCGCCAGCGCAGATAAATCACGCGCTAGCAGCTTCACTATTGATAGCACCTCCTGAGGGCGACATAGATGCGGCGCCCCCGCATGCGCCAGCGGAGCGCGCGAATAGCACCGATGGCGCGGCGCCGCTCCCCCATCGGCACAATCCCATCCATTAACAAAGTTTTTCACAATTTAATTGCACACAATTGAATTCAAACTCACAATTCACCCCATGCCCAGCCCCAGCACCCCCTCCACACCCAGCCCCGCCATCCTGCGGCTGGACAACCAGGTCTGCTTTGCGCTGTATTCCGCCTCGCTGGCGATGACCAAGCTGTACAAACCGCTGCTCGACCAGATCGGCCTGACCTACCCCCAGTACCTCGTGATGCTGGTGCTGTGGGAGCAGGATGGCGTGACCGTGTCCGAGCTGGGCGAGCGCCTGTTTCTCGACTCCGGCACGCTCACGCCGCTGCTCAAGCGCCTGGAGGCGCAGGGCCACATTGCCCGGCTGCGCGATGTGCAGGACGAGCGCCGCGTGCGCATCACCCTCACGTCGCAAGGCCGCGCACTGCGCGACCAGGCCGAGGCCATCCCGCCCTGTGTGCTGCAAAGCAGCCAGTGCTCGATTGCCGAGCTGACGGCCCTGACCACCGAACTCAAGCAGCTGCGAGACCGGCTCAGCGAGCAACGCTGACGGTCTGCAGACAGCGCAAGAACCGATTCCCTCCACCGCCCGCCAGTGGGCAACAACCGCAAGGAAGACACCATGACCAAGCTCGAAAAAGTCCTGTACACCGCCAAGTCGCACGTGACCGGTGGCCGCGATGGCGCCGCCAAGACCGATGACGGCCGCCTGGAAGTCAAGCTGTCCTCGCCCGGCACCGCCGGCACCGGCACCAACCCCGAGCAACTGTTTGCCTCCGGCTACGCAGCGTGCTTCATCGGCGCGATGAAGGCTGTGGGTGGCAAGATCGGCATCCCCGTGCCCCAGGACGTGTCCATCGACGCCGAAGTGGACCTGGGCCCCATCCCGAACGCCTACGGCATCGCCGCCCGCCTGGCCATCAGCCTGCCCGGCCTGGACAAGGAAACCGCCCAGAAGCTGGTGGACGCAGCCCACCAGGTCTGCCCCTACTCCAACGCCACGCGCGGCAACATCGACGTGACCATCACGCTGGTGTAAGCCATGGGCCGCCAGTTGCTTCCCCGCATCGCGGTGGCCCTGGTGGCCATCGAGCATGTGTACATCCTCGTGCTCGAAATGTTCTTCTGGAACAAGCCCCTGGGCATGAAGACCTTCAACCTGACCCAGGAGCTGGCCGACGCCACCACCACGCTGGCGGCCAACCAGGGGCTGTACAACGGTTTTCTGGCGGCGGGCCTGTTCTGGGGTCTGTTCACCGGCAACCGGGTGTTCAAGATCTTCTTCCTGGCCTGCGTGATCGTGGCCGGGGTGTTTGGCGCCGCCACCGCAGCGCCCAAGATCTTCTTCAGCCAGGCGCTGCCCGCGATCATTGCGCTGGGCCTGGTGCTGGCGCTGGACAAAAAACCCGCCGTACAGCGCAGCCTCTGAGCTACCAAAACCATAGCTGCCAGCGCTTGATCAACAAGCGCTGGCAGCTATTTTTTCTTTGAATCCACGCAGGTACTGCCGCCTGCAAGCTGCCATTCAGCCATGCGCGCGATGATGGGGTTGGAGACAACACCATGAAAATCGCCTTGCTGTCCGACATCCACGCCAACCGCCAGGCCCTCACCGCCTGCCTGCAACACGCCCGCGCCCAGGGCGCCGAGCAGTTTGCGCTGCTGGGCGACCTGGTGGGCTACGGCGGCGAGCCCGTGGCCGTGGTGGAGCAGGTGCGCGACCTCGCCCAGCAAGGCGCCCTGTGCGTGCTGGGCAACCACGACGCCATGGCCCTGGCGCCGCCTGCCAACCCCCGCAACCGCAGCGAGCTGGGCGCGCAGTGGACGCACGACCAGCTCGGCAATACCCACATCGCTTTTTTGCAGTCGCTGCCGCTCACCGCGCGTCTAGGCAGCAGCGCGCTGCTCGTGCATGCCAGCGCCGACATGCCGGAGCAATGGCGCTACGTGGAGGACTCCAACGCCGCCGAGCGCAGCATGACGGCGGCCCAGGCCCTCGACCCCGCCATCCGCTACGTGTTCTGCGGCCATGTGCATGAGCAGGTGCTGTACTTCCTCACGCCCACCGCCAAGCTGATGCGTTTTGCGCCCGAGCCCGGCGTGCCCGTGCCTGTGCCACCGCACCGCCAGTGGCTGGGCATCGTGGGCTCGGTGGGCCAGCCGCGCGACGGCGATGCGCGCGCCATGTACGCACTGTTCGACGACACCGCCAGGCAGATCACCTTCTACCGCGTGCCGTATGACCACCTGGCCGCCGCCGCCGCCATCCGCGCGGCAGGACTGCCCGCGTTTTATGCCGACAGGCTGGAGCATGGTCAATGAAACTGCTCGAACCCGGCACCGAGATCGACGGCTTTCGCGTGGTGGACTGCATCCACGCGGGTGGCATGGCCCACATCTACGCCGTGGAATACGCGCAGGCCGACCGCAGCCCCGGCTTTCCCATGGCGATGAAGATCCCGCGCATGACGGCGGGCGACGGGGCCGAGAACATCGTGAGCTTCGAGGTCGAGCTGCAGATCCTGCCCGTGCTCAGCGGCCCGCATGTGCCGCGTTTTGTGGCGGCGGGCGACCTGGTGCGTCTGCCCTACCTGGTCATGGAATACATGCCCGGCCAGACGCTGCAGCACTGGCTGGACGAAGGGCCTGGCCGCTGCGACACAGCAACCATCGCACGCCTGGGCGCGGCCACCGCGCGCGCGGCGCACAGCCTGCACCAGCAGAACGTGTGCCACCTCGACCTCAAGCCGGCCAACGTGCTCATCAAAGAAGATGGCACGGCCGTGCTGCTGGACTTTGGCCTGTCGTGCCACGCGCACTACCCCGACCTGCTGGCCGAGGAAATGCGCCAGGCCGTGGGCTCGCCCGCCTGGATTGCGCCCGAGCAGGTGGTGGGCGTGCGCGGCGACCCGCGCAGCGACATCTTCGCCATCGGCGTGATGCTGTACGAGCTGGCCACGGGCGAGCTGCCCTTTGGCGCGCCCACCACCAGCGGCGGCATGCGACAGCGCCTGTGGATGACGCCTGCCCCGCCGCGCAAACACCGCGCCGACATCCCGCCCTGGCTGCAGGAAGTCATCCTGCGCTGCCTGGAGCCTGAGGCAGGGAGCCGCTACCCGTCGGCCGCGCACCTGGCCTTCGACCTGTCGAACCCCGAACAGGTGCAGGTTACCGAACGCGGCGAACGCACCGAGCGCACTCCACTGCGCACGCACGTGCGGCGCTGGTTGCGTGCTGCGGGCATGCACTACACGCCCAGCCCCCTGCCCTCGCAACAGATCGAGGACACGCCCATCCTCATGGTCGCCGTGCCCCATGCCGATGTGAGCGATGCCACGCTGTACTCGCTGCGCCAGGCCGTGGCCCGCTCGCTGGGCATCCGCCCCGGCGCGCGGCTGGCCTGCGTGACGGTGATCTCACCCAGCGCCAGCAGCACCAGCGACAGCGAGCGCAGTGAAACCACGCTGCACCGCCAGCACATGGCCCGTCTGCGCCAGTGGGCCCAGGGGCTGGACCTGACCGGACATGCCGTGAGCTACCACGTGCTCGAAGCGGGCGATGTGGCCCAGGCGCTGGTGCGCTATGCAGCCAGCAACCACGTGAGCATGATGATCCTGGGCGCCGCCACCCACGGGCTGCAGATGCAGCGCTTCATCGACACCGTGCCCATCCGCGTGGCGCGTGAGGCGCCCTGCACCGTCATCCTGGTCAAGCAGGCGCTGCCGTTCGAGCAACTGGGCCAGACGTTCCCGGGCTAAGCGCCTGTTCAAAGAGTGGGCCCCGCTGTCGCCGAGGTGGCGCGGCCCGCTTGAGCCGCGCCGGGCTTTCGTTTAGCGTGGCGGCATGAGCACCACCACCCTCCTCGTGCGCCAGGACAACCTGGCCAGCACCCGCCTGTTGACCGCCGACGACACCCCGCTGGAAGGCGGCCAGGTCCGCGTGCGGGTCGAGTCGTTTGCCCTCACGGCCAACAACATCACCTACGCCGCGCTGGGCGACATGCTGAACTACTGGCAGTTCTTCCCCACGGGCGAGGCAGGCTGGGGCATCGTGCCCGTGTGGGGCTTTGGCACGGTGACAGAGTCACAGCACCCCGAGGTGGCCGTGGGCGAGCGCCTCTATGGCTACTGGCCCATGGCCAGTCAGGCCGTGCTGTCGCCCCAGCGCGTCAACCCCACGGGCTTCAGTGACGGCGCCGCGCACCGCGCGGGCCTGCATGCGGTCTACAACCACTACCTGCGCACCGGCACCGACGGGCTGTACCGCGCCGACAACGAGGACGTGCAGGCACTGCTGCGGCCGCTGTTCATCACCTCGTGGCTCATCGACGATTTTCTGGCCGACCAGCAGTTCTTTGGCGCCAAGCGCATGCTGCTGTCCAGCGCATCGAGCAAAACGGCCTACGGCACCGCCTTCCAGCTTGCACAGCGGGAGGGCATCGAGGTCATTGGCCTCACCTCGCCGGGCAATGTGGCGTTTTGCGAAAGCCTGGGCTGCTACAGCCGCGTGGTTACCTACGACGCACTGGACAGCATCGACGGTGCCACACCCAGCGTGTACATCGACTTTGCGGGCAGCGTGGGCCTGCGCCAGCGCATCCACGCCCACTTCACGGGCCTGGCCTACAGCTGCTCGGTGGGCGCCAGCCACGTGCAGGACCTGGGCGGCGCAGGCCAGTTGCCCGGCCCGCGCCCGGTGATGTTCTTCGCCCCCGCCCAGGTCAAGAAGCGCCACGCCGACTGGGGTGCCCAGGGCCTGAACGACCGCTTGGTGGCGGCCTGGAACCAGTTCAGCACCGCCGTGTCGGCCGGGCCGCAGCCCTGGCTGGTGGTGCAGCACCATACAGGGCCGCAGGCCACGCAGGCGCTGTTTGCGAGCGTGCTGGCGGGCAGCGGCGACCCGCGCGCCGGGCATATCGCGACGATGCTGCCTGGCTGAAACGCTATGCCGGTCCGTCAAGGGCGCGGCGGCGACAATGGGGCATGACCCCATTGCCCCCCGACACCGCTGCCAACGCCGCCAACGACCAACACCCCTACGCCCGCCTCACCCCCGACCAGGTGCTGGACGCGCTGGCCAGCGTGGGCCTGTATGGCGACGGCCGCCTCATGGCCCTGTCGTCGTACGAAAACCGGGTGTACCAGGCCACGCTGGAAGACGGCGAGCGCGTGGTGGCCAAGTTCTACCGCCCAAGCCGCTGGAGCGAGGCTCAGATCCTCGAAGAACACGCCTTTGCCGCCGAGCTGATGGCCGCCGAGGTGCCCGCCGTGGGCCCGCTGGTGCTGAACGGCACCACCCTGCACCAGCACGATGGCTTTGCGTTTTCCGTCAGCCCCTGGCGCGGCGGGCGCCAGCCCGAGCTGGACGACTTCGAGGTGCTGGAATGGATCGGCCGCTTTCTGGCGCGCATCCACACCGTGGGTGCGGCCCAACCGTTTGTGCACCGGCCGCTGCTGGACCTGGAGACCTTTGGCACGGCATCGCGCGACTGGCTGCTCACGAACGAGATCATTCCGCTCGACATGCAGGCCACCTGGAAGGCCCAATGCGACAAAGCTCTTGAATTGATAGCTGCCAGCGCCTATCCATCAAGCGCTGGAGTCTCATTTGGCTTAGAAAATGCAACAGCAATCCGCCTGCATGGCGACTGCCACCCCGGCAACATCCTCTGGACCCCGCTGGATGAATGGGGCCGGGGCGGCCCGCATTTTGTGGACCTGGACGACGCGCGCATGGGCCCGGCCGTGCAGGACCTGTGGATGCTGCTGTCGGGAGACCGGCGCCAGCGCACCCACCAGCTCGGCGCACTGATCGACGGCTACGAGCAGTTCCGCAGCTTCGACCGCCGCGAGCTGGCGCTCATCGAGCCGCTGCGCACGCTGCGCCTCATCCACTACAGCGCGTGGCTCGCGCGCCGCTGGCAGGACCCGATCTTTCCCGTCAACTTCCCGTGGTTTGGCACCAGCGACTACTGGCGCGGGCAGGTGGACATGCTGATCGAGCAGATTGAGGCCATGCAGGAAGAGCCCCTGGCGGCGTGAGATGAACGCACTGAGCCGCCTGCGCTGCGGTGTGTTGTGGTGCAGGCCGCTGCGGCGCCCCGGAGAGGCGCCAGAGGCGCCCGGGCATTGCAAACGATTGTCAACCCGTGTGCACAGGGGCGCGATGTCGCGCAACATCCAGAGACGCCTTCTTGGAAAGGCGTTTTCTGACTTGCGAAGGGCGCTTGCGCCCGAAGACCGACACCATGCGCATTGCCGTCCTGCACGACGACCCCCTCTTGCCCGACATGATCCGGGGCGCCCTTGAGCGCCACCACCATGTGTGCCATTTCTATACCAGCGGTGCGAGCCTGCTCAAGGACACCCGGCACGAAACCTTTGACCTGCTGATCTCTGGCTGGCACCTGCCGGACATGGACGGCATCGAGGTCATCCAGCGCCTGCGTGAGATGGCCGGCCAGCAACTGCCCATCCTGCTGGTCACACGCCGCAATGAAGAACGTGACGTGATCGAAGCGCTCAACCGGGGCGCGGACGACTACATGGTCAAACCCCTGCGTGTGGGGGAGCTGGTCGCCCGCGTTGCGGCCTTGCTGCGGCGGGCGTATCCGCAGGCCATGGGCCAGCAGCTGGTCTTCGGCCCCTACCGGTTCGATCCGGAGAAGCGGTTGTTATCCCTGCACGGCGAGCCACTGGCGCTGAAGAACCTGGAATACGAACTCGCCCTTTTCATGTTCCGCAACGCGGGCCGCCTGTTGTCGCGCGCGCACCTGCGCGAAGCGGTGTGGGGCGAGCGCAGCGAAGCACCTTCACGCTCGCTCGACACCCACGTTTCGCGCCTGCGCACCAAGCTGCAGTTGACGCAGCAGGCCCACGGCTATGCGATCACGGCCATCTATGGCATGGGGTACCGGCTGGACACGGTAGACACGGTGGCCCTGGCGGACCCACGCGGCTGACACGCCGCGCGCAGGACGGCGCACAAGCCGCCACGTGCTCCTTCCCTGAACAACAAAAAAAGGCCAGCACGCTTTGCAGCGTGCTGGCCTTTTGGCGTTCCGCCCGCCGCCGCGAAGTGATCGCGGCGGTGGTGGCTGCCGGGCTACCGGCGGCGGCCCATGGCAGGGTGCTGCCAGGCCATTAGGCCCAGCAATGCAGCCAGCAGGATCAGGCCCCATTCCGACAGCGTCGGAATGTTGCTGGCGTTGCCCGTCACCGTCGTCGAGGCGCTGGACGTGTTGTTGCCAGGGTTGGTGTCGCCCGGCGCATCCACCGTGGCAGAGTTCACCAGAGGACGCGCACCGCTGTAAGGGGTGGCCAGGGTGGTGTTGATCGTGAAGGTGCGCGATGCCCCCACCGCCAGCGCTCCGACACCACAGCTGACGGTCCCGGCCGCGTTGACGCAACCTGGCGCTGAAACAAAGTTCACCCCGGCGGGCAGCACGTCCACGACCTGCGCTCCATCACTGGCCAGCGGGCCATTGTTGGTGACCACCAAGGTGTAGGCGAGCGCAGCGCCGGGCGTAAGAGGACCTGCCGGCGCTGTTTTGTTCAGTGCCAGATCCGTGGCCACGGTAAAGCGGCGCGCGGTGGTGTCATGGGTCACCACGTTGTTGGCCAGCGTGGTCTCGGTTTCGTCCACCACCACACTCGCCTGGTTGAAGGCCGTGCCGCTGGTGGCGCCATTGACGGTAAGGGTCTCCGCGCGCATGACGTAGGTGATGGTGGCGCTCTGGCCGCTGCTCAGCCCCGGAAAGCTACAGGTCAGCGTGCCGCTGGTCGCCCCCATCGTGGGTTCGGTACACGCGCCGCCTGCATTCACCGTGAGCGCGCCCTGGTAGCTGAAGGTGGCCGTGGGCGAGGAGCCCGGTGCGGGGAAGATGTCGGTCATCACCACGTTGGTGCCAAACGACGGGCCGCTGTTATTCACCGTGATCGTGTAGGTCGTGTTTTGTCCGAGGTCGACCGGATCAGCGCTGTCCACCTTGTTCACCAGGATGTCCAGCTGCGCGGCAGTGACCGGGGTGCTGGTCGTGGCGCTGTTGTTGGCGGCGTTCGACTCGGCGGTGGCCGTGGTTGCGGCCACGCTGTTGACCACCGTGCTGCCCGTTGCACTGCCCAGGGGGCGCATGCGGTAGTTCACCGTCTGCTGCGATCCGGAATTGATGCTGGCCCAATTACAGGTGAGCGTTCCGCCCACCGTGCCCGCGGTGATGGGCGCGCAGCTGCCGCCCCCGCTCACGCTCACCACGTCGATAAAGGCGGCGTTGGACGGCAGGGTGTCCACCATCTGCACGGTCTGTGCCGTGGAAGGCCCTGTGTTGCCAATCGTCGCCACGAAGGTGATGGGAGCCCCGGCCGCAACGGTGGACGGAGTGGCCGTCTTGGCAGCCGTCACATCCACGATGGCCGTGACTTGGCTGGTCACGCTGCCACTGTTGTTGGCCTGGTTGGGGTCGCCCACGTCGGTAGAGCGCACGGTCGCGGTGTTGGTGCGCGGGCCACTGACGGCAATGCTGGGGCGCACCACCACGGTCACGGTGGCCTGCGCGCCGGAGTTCAGCGTGCCCAGGTTACAGCTCAGGTTCTGCGAGGTGCCGTTGGTGACAGCGTTGGGCGTGCAGCTACCTTGCGAGGCCACGGCAGATTGAAACCCCCCTGTGTTCACAAGACTGCCCAGCGTATCCGACACCACCACGTTCGTGGCAGCGGCCGGGCCGACGTTGTCCACGGTGATGACATAGGTCAGGTTCTGGCCCGCGACCACAGGGTCGGGCGCAGCGGTCTTGGACACGACGCGCAGGTCGGCCTCGGTGGCCGTGGAGGTCACGCCCACACCCACGCAGTTGTTCGCACCGTTGCTGTCCACGCGCACACCCGCCCCCAGCGCCACGCAGGCGTTGTTGGTGGCGGTGCCAGTGCCCGTCAGCACGGCCGACACCGTGACGGCAGGGGCATTGGTATTGGCGTTCAGGCCGGTAGAGCGCGAGCAGGCCCAGTTGCCGGGGCCGGTGAACGGCAAAGCGTCGCAAGTCCAGCCCGTCGCGCTGACCAGGCTGTCGAGCCTCACGCCCGCCGGCACCTGGTCGGTGATGGTGATGGTCTGGCCATTGGGCACGGCCAGCGGCCCGGTGTTGCGCGCGGTCAGCGTGTAATTGAACGCCTGGTTCGGCACCACGGGGTTGATGCTGGCCGTCTTGGTCAGCTGCATGTCGGCGTCGTTGCTGGCCGTCACGTTGACCGAAGCCGAATTGTTGGCGGGCACCGGGTCTGGCAGCGCCGTGCTGATACCGGCCGTGTTGCCCAGCGTGCCTGCGCTGTTGGCCGTGGCGGTCACGGTGATCGTGGGCATGTTGCTGAAGTTGGCACCGGTGTATTCGGTGCGCGTGCAGGTGATCGTGGCGTCACAGACCCAGCCCGTGCCGACGGCAGATACGAAGCTAAGTCCGGCGCCCAGCGTATCGGTCACGGTGACCGGCTGACCCGCCAGCGACACCCCGCCGTTGAGGCGCGGCGTGAGCGTGTACACCACGTTGGCACCCTGGGCCACGTTGGAGCTGGCGGCTGTCTTGGTGATGGACACGTCGGCACCCGAGGTGGACGTTACGTCCGCCGAGGTGGTGTTGTTGGAGGTGTTGCCATCGGGCATGGCGGAGTTGTCGGGCTTGATGCCATCGATGGCAAAAGCCGCCGTCACCGTGCCATTGACGTTGGACACGGCGGGAACCGTCAGCACCGAGGCGGACGCTCCACTGGCCAGGGTGCCCGTGCGCGTGCAGGTCACATTGCCGCTGCTCAGCGGATAGCCGCCCGATGGCGTGCAGGACCAGCCCGTGCCTGTCGGAACAGAGGTAATCGACGCGCCGGCTGGCACTGTGAAGGTAATCCGCTGGCTGCCATCGGCCGCGTTCGGGCCGTTGTTGGCAGCCTGCAGCGCGTAGCTGTAGGCCTGGCCGGCCACCACGTTGGCCGTGGAGGGCGTAGCCACCAGCGCAAGGTCGGCCGCCTGCGTGGCAGTGGTGTCCTGCACGCTGTTGACGTTGTTGCTGGTGTTCGGGTCGGACGTGGCGCTGCCAGCCGTGGCGGTGTTGGTCCAGACCCCGGCGGAAGGCAGCCGCACCCGGATGGTCACGGTCTGGTTGCTGTTGAACGGGATATTGCCCAACGTGCAATCGACGACACCCGCCGCCTGGCTGCAGGTGCCTGCTGTGGTGGCCACATCCACGAACGTGGAGCCCACCGGGAGTGTGTCCGTCAGCGTGACGCCGGTGGCGCCGTTGGGGCCGTTGTTGTCGATGCGCAGCGTGTACGTGAAGATGCCGCCTGCGGGCCCGGGGTCCGGCGAATCCGCATGGTTGACCACCAGGTCGGCAGACTGCGCCATGGCTGCACCCGCAAACAGGCCACCCGCCAGCAAGAGCCAGCGGAAGCGGCGTACCGCGCTGTGCGCAGGGCTTGTAGCAGGCTGCGCGGGCCCACTGGATGTGCGCGCGCGCCAGAAGGCGCATGCGCCCTCCCAAGATCGCGTCAATCGATAAAGCATCAAAAATACTCCTGAGGTGAATGGCTCCGACTTCCGGCCACGCCGCAACCTCACCAGGCCCCGAGGGGCTGGCAAAAAATGCAGGGAGTGCGTGGATGTACCGTGGCCGCCACGGACCAAGGCTGGGTTGGAATTTATCGACGGACGGGGGCGCAATCCGCCCGGCAACAATCGTTAACGGTTGCGAACGGTATTGCGTATTGTTTGCACCACGGGTGCACGCCACCCCGGTGGGCAACACGGGTGGTGGACCGGCTGGGGGGCCCTGGGCTATGCTGCGCCATCTTCGATCTACCGCGAGTTGGCCCACCCATGAAGGACATGTTTCGCACGCTCCTCTCCATTCGCCAGAAGCGCAAGCCCGCCCCCGTGGGGCCTTTGCCCGCCGTGGGCACCGTGATCCTGCGGGGGCAGGTCAAGATGGCCGTCACCCATCCGCTGCCCAGGGAACTGTGGGACTGGCTGGTGCTGTCGGGCTGGCGCAACCTGCCGGTCAAGAACGACCGGCGCAAGGGACTGCGTTTGCCAGAGGGGGCGCTCAAGGAGCTGATCGACACCCCCTCGCAGGAACGCAACCAGGCACACAGCCGCATCCTGGAGCAGGCCCAGCCCGAAGATTGAGCGGCTTTGTAAAGCCCCATGAAAAAACCGGTGGTGCCAGGCACCACCGGTTTTTACTACTATTTTTATAGCACTTAGCGCTTGATGGACAAGCGCCAGAGGCCGATTTTGCCTAAATTTTTACACCAGCAAGGCGTTCACGCGCTTCACATACGCGGCGGGGTCTTCAGGCAAGCCGCCCTCGGCCAGCAGCGCCTGGTCGAACAGGATGTGCGCCAGGTCGTGGAAGTGCACACTGCCATCGAGCTTCTTGACCAGCGCGTGCTCGGCATTCACCTCCAGCACAGGCTTGGTCTCGGGCGCCTGCTGGCCGGCCTGCTTGAGCATGCGCGCCAGCTGGGTGCTCATGCCATCGTCCTGCACCACCAGGCAGGCGGGTGAATCGACCAGGCGCGTGGTCACGCGCACGTCTTCGGCCTTGTCCTTGAGCGCTTCTTTCAGCTTGGCCAGCACAGGCTTGAAGGCTTCGGCAGCTTCTTCGGCGGCTTTCTTCTCGGCCTCGTCCTGCAGCGTGCCCAGGTCCACGGCGCCCTTGGCCACGCTTTGCAGCGGCGTGCCGTCAAACTCGTGCAGGTAGTTCAGCGCCCACTCGTCCACGCGGTCGGTCATCAGCAGCACTTCGATGCCCTTCTTCTTGAAGACTTCGAGCTGCGGGCTGTTCTTGGCAGCGGCCAGGGTGTCGGCGGTGATGTAGTAGATCGCCTCCTGGCCTTCCTTCATGCGGGCCTTGTAATCGGCAAAACCGACCGTCACGGCGTCGCTGGAGGTGGATGCAAAACGCAGCAGCTTGGCCAGGCGCTCGCGGTTGCCAAAGTCTTCGCCCAGGCCTTCCTTCAGCACGGCGCCAAACTCGGCGTAGAACGCGGTGTACTTGCCTTCCTTGGCCTTGTCGTCGGCATCCACCACATCGGTCACGCCGTCGGCGCCCGCTGCGGTGTCATGCTTGTCGTGTTTGGCCAGATCTTCCAGCATCGAGAGCACGCGCTTGGTCGAGCCTTCGCGGATGGCACGCACGTCGCGGCTTTCCTGCAGCAGCTCGCGGCTCACGTTCAGCGGCAGGTCGGCGGAGTCGATCACGCCCTTGACGAAGCGCAGGTAGGTGGGCATCAGCGCCTCGGCGTCGTCCATGATGAACACACGCTTCACGTACAGCTTCACGCCGGCCTTCTTGTCGCGGTTCCACAGGTCAAACGGCGCCTTGGCGGGGATGTACAGCAGCTGCGTGTACTCGGTGTTGCCTTCCACTCGGTTGTGCGCCCAGGTCAGCGGGGCCTCGTGGTCGTGGCTGATGGTTTTGTAGAACTCGGCGTACTGCTCTTCGGTGATGTCCTTCTTGGGGCGCGTCCACAGGGCGCTGGCCTTGTTGATGGTTTCCCACTCGCCGGTCTTGACCATGCCGCCGGGCTGGCGGCCGCCGTTTTCGTCATTGGGGTTGATCAGCTCGCCGTCTTTCCACTCTTCCTTTTCCATCAGGATGGGCAGGCTGATGTGGTCGGAATACTTGGCGATGACCTGCTTGAGCTTCCAGGCGTTGAGGTATTCCTCGGCGTCGTCGCGCAGGTGCAGGATGATGCTGGTGCCGCGCTGGGCGCGGGTGATGGTCTCCACCTCGAAGTCGCCCGTGCCGCCACTGATCCAGCGCACGCCTTCGTCGGCCTTCAGGCCCGCGCGGCGCGATTCCACGGTGATCTTGTCGGCCACGATGAAGCCGGAGTAAAAGCCCACGCCAAACTGGCCGATGAGCTGGGCATCCGCCTTCTGGTCGCCTGAGAGACGGCCCATGAAGTCCTTGGTGCCGCTTTTGGCGATGGTGCCCAGGTGGTCGATGGCTTCTTGCTGGCTCATGCCGATGCCGTTGTCGGTGATGGTCAGCGTCTTGGCGGCCTTGTCGAAGGTCACGCGCACTTCGAGGTTGGGGGCGTCTTCAAACAGCGCGGAGTTGTTCAGGCCTTCAAAACGCAGCTTGTCGCAGGCGTCCGACGCGTTGGAGATCAGCTCGCGCAGGAAGATCTCCTGATTGGAATACAGCGAATGGGTGACCAGGTGCAGCAGTTGCGCTACTTCGGCCTGGAAAGACAGGGTTTGTTTTGTGCTCATGGTGTCTTGGAGGTTGCTGTGTAAGGTGCAAAAAGAACGCGTTTCACGCCCAGGAGGCCAGGAAAGGCATTCGCGCGTGTTCACCTCGGGGCGGACTCGGTGATTTCAAGGGTTGCACTG
The DNA here is from genome assembly GCF_964252975.1 of Acidovorax sp. LjRoot38. Taxonomy (NCBI): domain Bacteria; kingdom Pseudomonadati; phylum Pseudomonadota; class Betaproteobacteria; order Burkholderiales; family Comamonadaceae; genus Acidovorax; species Acidovorax sp. LjRoot38. Next base: position 347,998 of record NZ_CAXUPT020000005.1, read on the forward strand.
TGCGGCGCACACCCCTCACCACCTGCGGCCCGCACCGAAGCCATCCCGCACAGCCATTTCGGCGCTGAAGATTGTTGACAATTTGCAGGCATTTGACAGCAATTTCTGTCATTTAGACCCCATAAGATGCACGCCACCGAAGGCGCTCGGTGCGAGGCCGCCTTCCCATCCTCTGCCCCCTTTTCCTCCGGAGCCCTCTTGCCATGCCCACATCCCTGAAAAAATGGTCCGCCGAGTTCCTCGGCACGTTCTGGCTGACATTTGGCGGTTGCGGCAGCGCCGTACTGGCTGCCGCCTTCCCGCAGCTGGGTATCGGTTTTGTCGGCGTGTCCCTGGCCTTTGGCCTCACAGTGCTGACCGGGGCCTATGCGCTGGGGCCGATCTCGGGCGGGCATTTCAACCCTGCCGTGTCGGTAGGGTTGGCGTTGGGGGGCCGGTTCAAGGCGTCCGAGCTGCCGGGCTACGTGGTGGCCCAGGTGCTGGGCGCCATTGCTGCAGCGGCCGTGCTGTACCTCATTGCCACGGGCAAGCCGGGCGCAGACATCGGGGGCTTTGCCACCAACGGCTATGGCGAACACTCCCCAGGCGGCTATGGGCTGATGGCCGCCGTGGTGACGGAGGTCGTGCTGACAGCCATCTTCCTCATCGTGATCCTGGGCGCCACGGCCAAACGCGCGGCCAGCGGCTTTGGCGGGCTGGCCATCGGCATGTGCCTCACGCTCATTCACCTGATCTCCATCCCGGTGACCAACACCTCGGTCAACCCGGCCCGCAGCACCGGTCCGGCGCTGTTTGGCCCAGCCTATGCGCTGTCGGAACTGTGGGTCTTCTGGGCCGCGCCCATTGCAGGCGCACTGCTGGGCGCCGCCATCTACCGCGCGCTGCTGAGCGACGACTGAAGTGAAACACCCCCTGAGTCGCTTCACGCCTTCCCCCTCTCTCGCCTCGCTGCGCGAGCCGGGAGGGGGACGCTCCCAGCGCGGCGGGGCGGCCCTTGCGCGGGAGCACTGGCCTGGGCCGCGCCAGCTTCGTGCGCCCGTGGGTGGCGCGAAGCGCAAGGTATCACTGGTGCGACGTGCCTGCCGCGCTACAGCACTGTCGGCGGCTTCCAGCCCGGCAACCCGGTTGAATGCAAACCATGCGGGCCTTGTGGCGGCCTGCCCCCGTCAGCCTTCCAGCGTGATGCGCTGCACCAGCGACTGCAGGATCTGGTCGGCCTTGTCATTGGCCACCTGGCAGGTGCCCGCTGCCGCATGCCCACCGCCCCCAAACTCCAGCATGAGGTTGCCGATGTGAACCTGGCTGCTGCGGTCCAGGATGGACTTGCCGGTGGCCAGCACCGTGTTCTGTTTTTGCAACCCCCACATCACGTGGATGGAGATGTTGCAGTCAGGGAACAGCGCATAGATCATGAAACGGTTGGTGGCCCAGATGGTGTCCTCCTCGCGCAGATCGAGCACGACCAGCTTGCCGATGCGGATGGCGCAGCGCTGCAACTGCTCCTGGGCCTTGGGGGCGTGTTCGCGGTAAAGCTGCACGCGCTCCTGCACATCGGGCAGGGCCAGGATCTCTTCGATGGTGTGGTCGCGGCAGTACTGGATGAGATCCATCATCAGTGCGTAGTTGCTGATGCGGAATTCGCGAAAGCGCCCCAGGCCCGTGCGCGAATCCATCATGTAGTTCAGCAGCACCCAGCCCTGGGGGTCGAGGATGTCTTCGCGCGAATACTGGGCCGAGTCGGCCTGGTCCACCGCCGCCATCATCTCGTCGGTGATGCGCGGAAAGGCCGCCTTGCCGCCGTAGTGGTTGTAGACCACACGGGCTGCCGAGGGGGCATGGGCTTCGATGATGTGATTTTCGGAGCGCCGCCCCGAATTGCGTACCGTTTCGGACTCGTGGTGGTCGAACACCAAATGGGCCCCGGGCACATAGGGCAGGTTGGTGGTGATGTCACGGCTGGTGATGGCAATCTTGCCGTCCTGCATGTCCTTGGGGTGGACGAAGGTGATCTCGTCGATGAGGTTGAGCTCATTGAGCAGCACGGCGCACACCAGGCCGTCAAAGTCGCTGCGGGTTACCAGGCGGTATTTCACGTCACTCACTAGCTTCTCCTTGTTACATATCTCGTGGCCACATGGTAGCGGTGGCCTCACACCCGGCAAGACCGCTGGCGGGGAAAAACAGGCCATCCGAACCGCTTTTCCGGTTCTGCCGTGTTGCCTGTTTTTTGCTTGTCTTCACGCAGGCTGCAGCCATTGCTCCAGCTGCTGCGCCACACCCGCATCCCCCAGCAACGCCAGATGGCCCATCCGGTGGAACACGGCCTGCCGACTCTTGGCAAAACCCAGGGTTCGTTTCGCATCATCATGGATGCCCAGGGCACTGTGCAATGGCACCAACCCGTCCCCCACCAGCCGCTCGGCCGCCGGACTGCGCCGCGCCGCCAGCGTGGCGGCAACAGCATGGCAGGCCACCCCATCGGGCAGGGGCACGGGGGTGCGCCGGTCAGGGTGCCGCACGAAGCGGTCACGCCCCTGCCAGTCGGCCTCCAGCACATGGCCATGGCGCAAGTCGGTAATGCCCGCGCTGCGCAGCTGCGCCAGCCGGGCAAACGGCCGGGAATACGGCGTGCTGCCCAGCAGGGTGTCCACCCAGTGCCCTGCGCGCTCCAGCGGTGCGCCATGGTGGGGCGTTCCCAAAAATACGAGGTGGCGCAGCAGCGCCAGCCAGCCCTGCCCCGCAGCCGCCGCTTGGTGGCAGGCACTGCGGGCCACCAGGCCGCCCATGCTGTGGGCCAGCACCGCTACCTCCTTCACGGGCACGGGCCAGGCCGCCACCAGGGATTCCAGCTGGGCGGCCAGCTCGGCACCGTTGGCGGACGTGTGCAGGCCCGTGTTGTAGCGCAGGTAGACCGGCGTATAGCCCAGCGCCTGCGCAAGGTGGGCGCCATGGTCATGGCCCTGGTGCAGCCACTGCAGATCGTTCATGCACAGGCCATGGACCAGCACCAAGAGCTTGCCCGTGGCCCGGCCGCTGGCGGCCAGGGCGGGCAGGTCCAAAGGCAGCCCATCCCGGTAGAACCCCATGCGGGTGCACAGTGGGTTGTCGTCGCGCTGCAGGCGGTCGCCCATCACGCCGTTGAGGGCGGCGAGCACGGCCTCGCGCTCCCACTGCACTGCGGTGGGCGGCGCATCGGGTTCAAAAAACGGCTCCAGCCGCGCCAGACCTGCCTGCAGGCCCGCGTCCACCAGGCGTGTCACGCCCCGAATGCTCTGGTAGACCAGCCCGGTCAGGCCGCGCGCCTGGCCCGGCTGCGCCCCTCCAGGCAGGCCCAGCGTGCCCAGCACCGACTGGTGCACCCCCTCGGCCACGCGGCTGATGCCCGTGGTGGCCTGTGTGGCCAACCGCGCCACTCCCCGCAAGTCGGACGCACGCAACTGGCGCAGCGGATGGGGTTTGGCGGCGTTGGCAACATCAGCGCGAGGTCGCAGTGGGGTAGGCATGGAGAAGGCTCCGTTCAAGGGATGCAGTGCGGTGACGCGGGGAGCCTGGTGGTACTCAGAACCGCTCGCTGGGAGACAGGTAGCGCCACTGCCCCACCGGCAGATTGCCCAGGATGACGCGGCCGATGCGAATGCGCTTGAGCCCCACCACCTTGAGACCCACCAGCTCGCACATGCGGCGGATCTGGCGCTTCTTGCCCTCCGTCAGCACAAACCGCAGTTGCTCGGGGTTCTGCCAATCGACCTTGGCGGGCTTGAGCGGCTCGCCGTCCAGGCTCAGGCCATGGCGCAGCCGGGCCAGCAACGCGGGGGGGAACACCGCCTGCACATTGGTGCTGACAGGATCGCGCTCGTCAATCTCCTGCAGCGGCGCGGAGCGCTCACTGGGATGGCGTGGCACCACCTGACCCGGTGCCTGGTAAACGACGCGCACCAGGTACTCCTTTTCCATCTCGGAGTCCTCACCAATGATCTGCCGGGCCACCCGACCATCCTGGGTCAGCACCAAGAGGCCCACCGAGTCGATATCGAGCCGCCCCGCAGGCGCCAGGCCACGCAGCTGCGGCGGAGAAAATCGGTTGCGGCTGGGGTCGTCACGCCAGTGCGTGCGGGGGTTGATCAATGCCACCGCGGGCGTGTGGCCATCCTCGGCCTGGCCGCTCACATAGCCGATGGGCTTGTTCAGCAGGATGGTGACGCGCTGCTCCTGGAAACCCTGGGCAACCTTGTCTACGTCGATGCGGTCGGTAGGCAACACCTGCACGCCCATCTCGGCCACCTGGCCATTGACCTTCACCCAGCCCTGGGCGATCCAGTCGTCCGCCTCGCGCCGCGAGCACAGGCCCAGCTCGGCCATGCGCTTGTTCAGGCGGGAGCTGACCATGCCGTTCACGGTGATCGTCGCGGACGCCCGTTCGGGCGCTTGCTTGATGGGCGCAACAAACGAGCCCGACGCCGTGCGGTAGTTGGGGGGCGCGGGCGCCCTGGCAGCGCGCGGCGGCGGCGCGGGCCGGACGGGAGCCGCTTTGGCGGCCACGGCGGGACGGCGGAGAACAGGACGGGTTGCGGGTGCCGCTGGTGCGCTGGCGCCTGCAGCCGGCGCGGGGGCGGGGGCAGCAGCGGGGCCGGCAGGCGGGCGGGAACTGGAAGGAGAAGACATTGCGCGTATTTTCGCCTGCGGGGCCTGGCAGACCAAGAACTAAAGAAACTTACCCCTGGCGCACCTGATGCGCCTGCCCCTCTTGCCAGGCCAGGAAATCATCGACCGGCAGTGGTCGTGCAATGTGATAGCCCTGCGCCTCATCGCACGCCAAGGTGCGCAAGCGCTCCAGAATGGCGGCGGTTTCCACCCCCTCGGCCACCACGGTGAGCCCCAGGTTGTGCGCCAGGTCGATGGTCGAGCGCACGATCATCGCGTCGTCCTCGCCCGTCTCCATGCCCATCACAAACGATTTGTCGATCTTGAGCTCATGGACCGGCAGGCGCTTGAGGTAGGCCAGCGAGGAATAGCCGGTGCCGAAGTCGTCAATCGACAGCTTGAAGCCCTGCTCCGACAGCCGGTTGAGCATGGCCTCGGCGCGCTGGGGGTCGTCCATGATGGCGCTTTCGGTGATCTCCAGGCAGAAGGCACTGGCCGGCACGCCATGGCGCACCAGAATGTCGGCAAGGCGGGTGCTGAGTTCCGGGTCGAGCAGATCGCGTGTGGACAGGTTGACCGACACCCGCAGCGCCAGGCCCTGGGTGCGCGGGTCGGCCAGCAGGCGCGCCACCTCTTCGAACATCCACAGCGTGAGCTGCCGCACGAACCCCGTCTGTTCGGCAAACGGAATGAACTGCATGGGCGGCACCAGGCCGCGCTGCGGGTGCTGCCAGCGCACCAGGGCCTCGGCAGCCCGGCCGGGCTGCCCGTGCAGCGGCACCTTGGGCTGCAGGTACAGGCGCAGCTCGTGGTGCTCCACCGCGTGGCGCAGCTCGGTCAGCAGCGACAGGGTCTGCGCGCTGGCCGAATCAAATGAGGCGTCGTACTGCTGTGCCCCGCTGAGCCTGCGCTTGGCGGCATACATGGCGATCTCGGAGCGGCTCAGCAGCGTGTCGGCATCGTCGGCATCGCCAGGCCAGCAGGCAATGCCAATGCCAGCGCTCAGGTCCACCGTCTGGTCCTCGAAGGCCAGCGGCTCTTCGAACGACTGGGTGATGCGCAACGCCGTGGCATGGGCGGTGGCCGCATCGGCGCCCCGCAGCAGCACGGCGAATTCGTTGCCGCCCAGGCGGGCGACCATGTTGTCGGGCGATGGCACCTGCTGGCGCAGCCGCTCGGCCACCGCCTGCAGCAGGCGGTCACCAAAGGAATAGCCGAGCACGTCGTTCACGTGTTTGAAGCGGTCCAGGTCGAGCGTGAGCACGGCCAGCGGGTGCGGGGGCACCGCACCGCCGGTGCTGCGTGCAATGGCCAACACCACCGCCTCGCGAAAGCGCTCCCGGTTGGGCAGGCCCGTGAGGCGATCCCAATAGGCCAGGCGGCGGACCTCGGTTTGCTGCGCAGCAATGTCCCTGCGCATGTGATCGAATGAACGTGCGAGGTTGCCAATCTCGTCGCTGCGGTCGGTGTGTTCCAGCGGCACATCGTATTCACCGCGCGACAGCCGCTGCGTGGCGGCCAGCAGCGAGCGCAGCGGCGTGGTCAGGCGTTGTGCGACCAGCCCCGTGCCCACCGCAAACAGCATCACCCCCGCCACGGTGATGATGGCCAGCAGCACCTGCAGCTGCCGGTAGGGGGCGAGCACTTCGTCCACCGACCGCAGCAGCAGCGCCTGCACCTCGCCCCCCACGCTGTCCAGGCGAATGGCCCTCGCCAGCAGGATGCCCTCGGGCGTCTGCAGCTCGCCAGAGGGCACACCCTCGCGCTGCAGCAGCGCCAGCGAGCCTGGTGGCAGCGTGCTGACGGGCACCTTGGCCCTGCCGTCCTCGCCCTTCACGACCAGCGCCACGTGCACCGCCAGCAGCTGCCGCATCTCATCGGCCAGCGGCTGGTTGACCGGGAACCCCATCAGTACCCAGCCAATGACCACCGGTGCGCGCAGCGGCACCATCACGAACTGGTAGGGCACGCCGCCCATCACCGCGATCTGGCTGCCCTGCGGCTGGGCGGCCAGCGGCGGCACCAGCGCGCGCAAGGTGGCCGGAAACGCCTCCATGTTGCCCGCCAGGCTGACCGCGCGCAGTTCCAGGTCGGTGCCCAGCAGCGCGGTGACCGCCGCGCCAATGCGGTTGCCGTGGTTTTCGAGCACCGACTGGATGGTCTCCTCGTCGCCCGAATTCACGGCCGAGCGAAAACCGTAGTCGGCGGCCAGCAAGGCCGAACCCTGGCGCAGCTTGTCGGCGTTCTGCTCCAACAGACGGCGCCAGACGTTTTCATCCAGGTCCAGGGCCTGGGCAATCTGCGCACGGGCATTGCGCTCGATGGTGGCGCGCACCACGGCAAAACCTGCAGCCTGCACGATGAGCAGCAGCAGCAACGTGAGCCCAATCAGCCGCAAGATCAGGCTGCGCCCCAGTTCGCACAGCTTCTTCCGGTTCAAGGCTGCAGCCCTGCCAAACGCACCGATGCCGCCGCAGCACCCGTGGCGGGCACCGTGAGCGCCTGCTCCTGCGCGGGCGCGCCCACGGGCAACCGCGTGTGCCAGGTGCGCAAGGTGTAGGTGCCGGGCGGCACGTTGTCGATCTGCGCCCGGCCCGGTGCGGCAGGTGTGCGGGCGTAGTACGGGGTGTCCACCACCACAATCCAGCCGACCATCTGGTCGTGGATATTGCAGCCCAGCACGGCCACACCAGGGCGGTCGAACAGCACAGGGTTGGAAGGCGTGCCTGTATAGAGCTTGAGTTCGAACTTCTTGGCCGGCGAGAACGAATAGACGTGGTGGCGCACCGAATCATGGTTGGGGAACCGCACCTCGGTGCCTACGGGCACCACGAGCACGCCGGGCACAAACTGCCGCTTTTCCTGCGCCATCTCCGCACCGGACAGCGGCCTGACCGCCTTGCGGGCATCGGCGGATTCGAGAAACACCACGGCGTCTGGCAGCGGCCTGCCCGCCGCATCCAGCACCTCCACCTGCACTGTGGCAGCCTGGGCAGCGGTGGGCAGGCCTGCCAGACACGCCACAAACACCACAACCACGCCGGTCAGCGCAGACAAAGCCCTGGTGCGCTGGGCATGGCAGCTGGTGGTCATGGTTCGATGGCCATGCCCAGCAGGGGGGCGCCTTCACCCACGGTGCCCAGCGGCCGGGTGGCCCCTGTGCGCAGGTCTACGAGGTGCAGCCGCGTGTGGCTGTCCACCGAAGTGCGCACCGCAATCAGCGCGGTATTGCCGACGTCCGAAATATCGAACGCCACGTCGGTGAGCCGTGGCAGCCCCAGCGACCCCACGGTGCGCAGCTGGCCGGTGTTGGGCGACACCACAGGCGTGGTGCCTTCGCGTGAGCCCTGCATCACCAGCACGCCGAGGGTCCGGTCGATGGCGTAGTTGGTGGTGATCTTGCTGTCCTGGGCGTTGTAGGTATAGGCGGCGCCTGCGATGTCGGGATTGCGGCCGGCGTGGGTGTCGCTCCACGCATAGCGCAGGGCCGGGTCGGGTTGCACACCCTCGACGGCCGGGTCGCCATCCACGGCAGCCCCGGTGTCGGGGTGCAGGCGCAGGTTCTGGCCCGTGTTCGACACCACACGGATCCGGTCGGCCGCAGGGTTGAAATCGAAGCCGAAGGCCGTGCCCCGCAAGCCCAGGACCGCTGGTGCTGGCCCCACGGGGCGCAGCGCGCCAGTGGGAATGTCGAGCGTGTACAGGCGGCCCGCCTGAGAGAGTGCATAGAGCACGCCACGCGCCACCCGAAAGTCGATACCCACCAGCCGCTCACCTGTGGGCAGACCCGTGACGGGGCGCCGCTCCAGGATGCGGTCTGGCTGGCCGGCGTGGAAGGTGATGAGTTCGTGCGAGGCCGTGATCGCAACGACCAGTTCGCGCTGGCTGGATTCTGGCGCGGGTGCGGTGGCGCAACCCGCCAGCGCGGCGCCTACCAGCGCTGCAGCAGCCATGTGGCGCACCAAGGGGAAGGAAAGAGCTTTCATCGTGGGGCCTCGCATCTGTAACGGATTTATACCTGATGGGCCACTCCCGCGTGGCCACAGAGCAATCCAGGGAAAGTGGATTGCTATATTTTGTATAGCATTTGATGCTTTAAATACAGGCGTAAACACCAGTTCTATCTGCAATCTTGCGAAGCAACAATACCGCCATACGCTTTCACAAATGGCAAAAAATTGCCCGCAAATTTGTAACAACGAGCCCATGCACATTGGGCATACCACTATCCGCAAGCGTCATGACACATTTTGTAATTTGTGCCTACACTGCCTTGAACCCGGACGCAGACCAAGGCCATTCAGCAGGTGGCTGACACGGGCACCCTTATTGCTTCGTTCTCCCCACACGATTCATTGTCCCCAGAGACTCCAAGGAACACCATGCAGGCCGCAACGTCACTCAAATCCCTGTCGATTTCCAGCCGACTGAGCCTGGGCTTTGGCTGCATGCTGGTGCTGCTGGTGGCGGTGGCCGCCGTGGGCCAGCTCTCGGTGGGCAAGGTGCACGAGCAGATGCGCCAGATCACGGGCATCGGCGCCAACAAGGCCAAGCTGGTCAATGGCATGCTGGAGAGTGTGAGCGCCATAGGCATTCAGAGCCGGTCGGCGGCCATGCTCAACGACATCGACCCCAAACAGGCCCGCGAACAGATTGATGCTGTGGCCAAGACGCTCAAGCTGTATGCGACCCAGGAAGCCGCGCTGGCGGAGTTGCTGACCCCCGCCAACGCCACCCCCACCGAGATCAAACTGCTGGGCGAAGTGCAGGCCCTGGGCAAGAAGACCCGCCCCGAACTGGACACAGCCATCAAGGCCGCCGACGACGGCGATACCGTGAGCGCCACCCTGGCGCTGATGACCCGCGTGGCGCCCGCCGAAACCGCCTGGCGCACCAAACTGGGCGAACTCATCGACCTGCAAAACACGCTGAATGCCGAAGCCACTGCATCGGCCGAGCACACGCAGAGCCAGGCCCGCGTGGTGGGCGGGCTGCTGGTGCTGCTGGCCATTGGGTTGGGCGCGCTGATTGCCTGGCGCATCACCACCAGCATCACGGCCCCCATTGGCCGCGCCGTGGTGGTGGCCGAACGCATTGCGCGCGGCGACCTCACCTCGCAGGTCGAAGTGCGCATCCACGACGAAACCGGCCGCCTGCTCGAAGCCATCGCCGCCATGCAGGAACGCCTGCGCACCCTGGTGGGTGAGATTGGCCAGACGGCAGATTCCATCCTGGTCGCCAGCTCGGAAGTGGCCTCGGGCAACCTGGACCTGAGCCAGCGCACCGAACAGACCTCGCACAACCTGCAAAGCGCGGCCAGCTCGCTGGTGGACCTGACCGGCACGGTGTCGCAGAGCGCCGACTCGGCCCGCCAGGCCAACCAGCTGGCCTCCACCGCATCGGATGCCGCCACGCGCGGCGGCGAGGTGGTGTCGCAGGTGGTGCGCACCATGGACACCATCAGCGCCAGCTCGCGCAAGATCGCCGACATCATCAGCGTGATCGACGGCATTGCGTTCCAGACCAACATCCTCGCGCTGAATGCGGCAGTAGAAGCAGCCCGTGCAGGCGAACAAGGCCGGGGCTTTGCCGTGGTGGCCGGCGAGGTGCGCAACCTGGCGGGCCGCTCGGCCAATGCCGCGCGCGAGATCAAGGCGCTGATCGGTACCAGCGTAGACCAGGTGCAGGAAGGCAGCACCCTGGTGAACCACGCCGGCAAGACCATTGAAGAACTGGTGCTTTCGGTGCGCCGTGTGTCGGACATCATGGGCGAGATCACCGCCGCCACACAGGAGCAAAGCCAGCGTATTGGCCACGTGAGCCACTCGGTGGGTGCGCTGGAAGAAATGACCCAGCAGAACGCGGCGCTGGTGGAAGAAGGCGCCGCCGCCGCCGACAGCCTCAAAGACCAGGCCGGGCGCCTCACACAAATGGTGGGCACCTTCCGCCTCACGCGCGACGGCGGCGATGACAACAGCTGGGGGGCAGGCAGCCCCTCTGCATCGCCAATGGCTGTGCCCGCCCCTGCCCGCACCACCGGCAGCCGCCCCCTGTCCTCGCCACCTTCCCGCCCCCGCGCCCTGCCGCGCAGCTAACCGGACTTTGAAACCGGCGCGCCCCACGCCAGGGACGCCCAGCAAGGGCCGCCCCGCAGCAAGGGCGTCGTCCCCAGGCGCCGATCGCCTCAGGGGGGAAACACACTCGACCGCAGCGCGGCCAAGTCCAGCACGCGCAGGCCGCCGTATTCCACACGGATGGCGCCCTGCGCTTCCAGCGCAGCCAGCGCCTCGTTCACGCGCTGGCGCGACAGACCCACCAGATAGGCCAGCTCCTGCTGCGTGATGCGCAGCACCTCGCCCACGCCCGGGTACAGCACCGGGTTGAACAGCGACGCCAGGCTGCGGGCCACACGCACATCGGGGTTGTTCAGGCGGTCGATCTCGCGCGCGGCGATGAACTGGCCCAGGCGCTCGTTGAGCTGGTTCATCACAAAGCGGTTGAAGCCGATGGAGTGGTCCAGCAGCCAGTGAAAGCTGTCAATCGGCAACCCCGCCACCACACTCTTGCGCAGCGCCTGGATGTTGTAGCGGTAGGGCTCGCGCTTGATGGTGGTGCCCTCGCCAAACCAGCCGCCCGGCGGCAGGCCCGCGTACGTCATGGTCTGGCCCTGGGCGTTGTCCGTGCTCATCTTGAGCAGGCCCTCGACCACACCAAACCAGTAGGTCACCGGGCGCCCCACGCGGCACACATAGTCGCCCGCCTTGGCATCCCCCACCAGCAACGAGGCCACAGCGCGCTCGCGCTCGGCGGGCAGCAGCAGTCGCAGCCAGGGAATGCCGTCCAGCTCATCCGCCGTGGGTGGCCGACGACGCTGGTGCAAAGACAGATCCTGGTTCATGCGTGAGTCCATGGCGCGAAGGTTCTCATGAAAAAGGGCAGTCTGCCGCGATGGGGAAGTGCGGGAATACCACGACCCCAATTGTCGCCAGACCGACAAAAAAATGCCAATCGTGATTGGATGATGTCGCCTCCCCCGGCCGCCGCTGCGCAGGCCCGGGCCTTTTGAGGAGACACACATGCCCGCCGACCTGCCCCCGACCACCGCCCGCCCACCGTCCCACATCGCCCGGCGCCAGTTGCTGGCTGCCGCGACCGCCACCATCAGCCTGCCCTGGCTGGGGCTGGGCAGCGCCCGCGCACAGGAAGGGACCATCCGTATTGCACAGTCCACCGCCCTCACCGGCCCGCTGGGCGATCTCGGGTCGGCCATGCACCAGGGTGCCAAGGCAGCGTTTGCGGGCATCAATGCACGGGGTGGCATCCACGGCAAGACCATTGAACTGGTCACGCAGGACGACACCTACGATGTGCCCAAGGCGCTGGCCAATGTGGAGCAGTTCCTGGCAGACCCTGGGTACTTTGCGCTGTTCAACTGCATGGGCACCCCCATGATCGACGCCATGCTGCCCAAGGTGATCGAGAGCGGCATTCCGTTTTTCGCCCCCTTCACCGGCGCGCAACTGAGCCGCACCAAGGCTCGCAGTGTTTTCAACATCCGCGCCAGCTACGCCGACGAGGCCGAAAAGCTGGTGCAACACCTGTCTACCATCGGCATCCAGCGCATCGGCATCGTCTACCAGAACAACGCGTTCGGCAAAGAGATCTTTACCGCCGCCAAACAGTCGATGGACCGCCTCAAGCTGCCCGAGGCGCTGACGGTGACGGTCGAAAACAACGCGTCGGATGCCGGCGCCGCAGCCACCAAACTGGCAAGCGGCAACCTCGAAGCCATCGTGATCGGCCTGGCAGGCAAGCCAACGCTGGAATTCGTGAAGGCGTTTCGCGCCATCAAGCGCGGCGTGACGCTGTATGCACTGTCGGTGATGGGCACCCCCGCTACCGTGAAGGCCCTGGGCGCAGATGCCACGGGCATGGCCATTTCGCAGGTCGTGCCCTTGCCCTCCAACGTGGTCATGCCGGTGGTGCGCGACTTCCAGGCCGCCTGGAAGGCCTCGGGCGCCGCAGCCGAGCCCTCGCACCTGGCGCTGGAGGGCTACATCAACGCCCGCGTCTTTGCCGAGGCCCTGCAGCGCGCGGGCCGCAACCCCACACGAGCCGCTTTCATCGACGCCACCTGGAACCTCAAGAAGTGGGACCTGGGTGGCTTCGAGATCAACGCCAGCACCCCCGACCGCAATGCATCGCGGTTTGTGGAGCTGACGCTGGTGGGGCGCGACGGCAGGTTTATCCGCTGATCCCCGGGGTTGCTGCGCCGTCTCCCGGACTTTGGTGGGCCGGTGACGCCGACTCCACCGTAGCTCTCGCTTTGCGTGGAGCCAGGTGTTGAAAGCACAGCGCCTCACAAAACAACTATCAAATAGATAGCTATTAGCGCTTACAGGATAAGCGCTAGAGGCTGTTTTAGCTCATGTTTTTTTCTACTGCGCCGCCACCCCATACCGATAGCCCTTGAACGACCAGACGGTACGCCCCGGCTCGATCTTCTCCAGCACCAGGCCGGGTGCCGCCTGGTCGCCTTCGTGCAGCACCTGACCGTTGACGATGGCCATGCGGTAGGCCGGATTGTTCGAATGGGTGGCGCCCGTCACCTTGAGCGCAGGCAACTGCGTGCGCAAGGCCTCGGGCAGGTCTCCCTGCGCAAACACGGGGCTGGCGGGCGGTGGTGCCACTCCGGCGTCTGGTGACGGCCGTGGCGCAGGCGCTGAGGGGGCCTGGGGGGCGGGCGCAGCTGCCGGGCTGCGCGGGCGCGCGGGCTGCTCGGCTGCGGGGGCGCGGGCCGCCGCAGGAGCCGCCACCACCACGGAGGCCACGGGCCGCTCACGTTCACGCGGGGGTGGCTGAGGTGCTGCGCTGCGTTTGTCTGCCGGGCGCTTGTCCGCGCTGCGGGGCTCAAGCGGTGCCATCGGTGCGGGTGCGGGTGCCGGGGCAGGCTCCGGCGCGGGCACAGGGGGCGGCGGCGGGGTTGGCGCTGCCACGGGGGGCGCCACGGCAGCGGGCGTTGGCACAGCCGGGGCCGCTGCCACCACCACAGCCGGGGCCTGGGGCCGCAGGGCCCACCAGGTGCCGCCGGCCGCCAGCGCAGCGGCTCCGACCACGCCCGCTGCGACAAACCACAGGTTGATCGGCCCGGCCTGACCCGGCATGGAGGAAGCGCCAGAAGTGGGCGCAGCCTGCGTGTGCAGGCCCGGCACGGCGCCCCGGCCGCGTTCGGCATCGGCACGCCGCAGGGCATCAAGGATGTAGGACATGGTTAAGGCGTGTTCCGCAGACGTGGCTCGTTCACGCCCGTGGCGCGGTTGAGCAGCATGAGGGTCAGGGGGCCGGCGCGGCCGTCGGGCGTCACGCCCTGGGCCAGCTGGAACCGGTGGATGCGCGACTGGCGCTGAGCGGGTGTCACCGGCTTGCTGCCGGGGCCCGAGCCACCGGCGGCCTTGCTCGCCAGCCGTTGGTCCAGCCAGGCCGCGCCCGCCTGTGAATCGGTGATCTCGCCCCGGTCGGGCATGCCCACCGGGGCGCGCCACAACGTGGCAATCTCGCCGCGCCAGACTTGGGCCAGTTCGGCCACGGGCACGCGCAAGCTGCGGCCGCCGCCTTCGAGCGTGGCGTTGTCGCCATCCAGTCCACGCAGCAAGACCGAGACAGGGGCCTCGGCCTCTTCCGACGGATACAGCGCAAGCAGGACGGGCCGGTCGATCTGGCGCACCAGGTTCAGGCCCGCACGGCGGTTGCGGTAGCAGCGCAAGCCCTCGCGCGGCAGGGTAGTGCAGGCATCCGCGCCCGCAGGCAAAGCCGCCCCCCAGGCCGAGGCCAGCGCCTGCCAGGCCGGCGCATCGGTGGCAGGCTGGGCCTGCATAAATTGGTCCAGCGCAGAAGACGGTGCCGCCGATGACGCCGGTACAGCGGGCGCGGCAGCAACCAGGGCGGAGGCAGCCGCAGCGGATGCGGGCAGCACTGCCGCAGGCGCCGCAGCCGCCGGGGGTTTCGCGCCCAAGCTGGACGCCGCACCCTGCGCCACGGCGGCACCAGGGCCTGTGTTGGCCACCTGCGGGCCGCCACGGTGCGCAGGCCACACCCCCATGCCCCAGCCCGCAGCCGCCACCGCTGCAGCACCCGCCACGGCACCCAGGCCCGCCAGAGCCCAGCGCGGCAGTCCCGCCTGCCGGGCGCTGCGCGCTGCAGCGGCCGAGGCCGGCGCATCGAAGACCTCGCGCGCAGCGCGGTTGACGATGGCCCGGTTCACCTGCCGCGCGCCAGCCGCATAGGCACCGAGCAGCGCCCGGTCGCACAGCAGGTTGATGCGCCGGGGCACGCCGTGCGAGAGCGCATGCACACGCCGCAGGGCACCCCGGTCAAACGGCAGCGGCCCGGTGAGCCCGGCCACGGCCAGGCGGTGTGCGATGTACTGCTGTGTCTCCTGCGGGCTCAGTGCGCCCAGGTGAAAACGTGCAATCACGCGCTGGGCCAGTTGCTCCATCGACGGCTTGGCCACCATGGCGCGCAGCTCGGGCTGGCCGATGAGGATGATCTGCAGCAGCTTGCGCTCGCTGGTCTCCAGGTTGGTCAACAGCCGCAGCTGCTCCAGCACGTCGGCCGAGAGGTTCTGTGCCTCGTCGATGATGAGCACGGTGTTGCGCCCGGCGGCGTGCGCCGCCAGCAGCGAGGCGTTGAGCGGGTCAATGTAATCCTTGACCGTTTCCACACCACCCGGCACGGTGGGCTTGTGCGGCACCCCGAACTCGTCGCAGATGGAACGCAGCAGCTCACGCACCGTGAGCTTGGGATTGAAGATGTAGGCCACGTTGCAGTGCGACGGGATCTGCTCCAGAAAGCAACGGCACACGGTGGTCTTGCCCGCCCCCACCTCGCCCGTGAGCAGCACAAAGCCCCCCCCCGCATCCAGTCCATAGAGCAGGTGGGCCAGCGCCTCGCGGTGCCGCTCGCTCATGAACAGGTAGCGGGGGTCGGGGGCGATGGAGAACGGCGGGTGCTGAAGGCCGAAGAACGGGGCGTACATAGCCCGTGAGGATACCGCCCCCCTGTGAAGCGTTCCGCGATACCCCGTCCGCCACCCTCGCCAATCGGCCGTTCGCCGTGCGTCAGGGTTTTACCCGAGGAGTAGTTTCCCGTAAATTGTCGTCGGCAAGACAAGATGACGTCAAAGTCAGTCCTAGCATCCATCCCATACACAGATACGCAGCCACAAGGCCGCGCTCCCGGCAGTCACCGGACGGACACCTCTTACTTTCAGGAACCTGCAATGTTGACCACGTTCCCGCAATTGCTGCTCAAGCATGCCGCCGAGCGCCCCACGGCCCCGGCCCTGCGCGAAAAAGAATATGGCATCTGGCAAACCCACAGCTGGGCTGACCTGGTGCGGCTGGTGGAGCAGGTGGCCGCCGGCCTGCACCTGGCCGGGCTGCAGCGCCATGAACACATGGTGGTGATCGGCGCCAACCGCCCCCGCCTGTACGCCACCATGCTGGCCGCGCAGTCGCTGGGCGCGATTCCTGTTCCGCTGTACCAGGACGCCGTGGGGGCCGAATGCGTGTTCCCGCTCAACAATGCCGAAGTGCGCTTTTGCCTGGTGGAAGATCAGGAGCAGGTGGACAAGCTGCTGGAGATCCGCGAGCAGTGCCCCCAGATTTCGAACATCTACTTTGACGACCCGCGGGGCCTGCGCAACTACGAGGAACAGGGCCTGGCGTCGCTGGACTCGCTGATCGAAGCAGGCAAGGCGCACGTCGCCAAGAACCCCCAGTGGTTCCAGAGCGAGGTCGCCAAGGCCCAGCCCGACGATGTGGCGGCGATGTTCTTCACCTCGGGCACCACGGGCAACCCCAAGGGCGTGGTGCACACCCACAGCACCCTGCTGGACCGCGCCAGCGCAGGTGCCGAGTTCGACAAGCTCACAAGCAGCGAAGAAGTGCTGGCCTACCTGCCCCCGGCCTGGATCGGCCAGAACATCTTCAGCTACGCCCAGTGGCTGGCCTGCGGCTACGTGGTCAATTGCCCCGAGTCGGCCAGCACGGTGACCATCGACCTGAAGGAAGTCGGCCCCACCTACTACTTTGCGCCGCCGCGCATTTTTGAAGGCCTGCTGACCAGCGTGATGATCCGCATGGAAGACGCAGGCACCATCAAGCGCGCCATGTTCCACGCCTGCATGAGCGTGGCCAAGCGGGTGGGCCCCGCCCTCATGGACGGCGAACCCGTGAGCACCCTGGACCGCATCAAGTACGCGCTGGGCAACCTGCTGGTGTACGGCCCGCTGCGCAACAACCTGGGCTTTAGCCGCGTGCGCGTGGCGTACACGGCAGGCGAGGCCATTGGCCCGGATCTGTTCACGTTCTACCGCTCCATCGGCATCAACCTCAAGCAGCTGTATGGCTCCACCGAGACCGCCGTGTTCGTCTGCCTGCAGCCCGACAACCAGGCGCGCGCCGACACGGTGGGCGTGCCGATTCGCGGTGTGGAGATCAAGGTGGCCGACAACGGCGAGATCCTCGTCAAGTCCGCCGGCCTGCTCAAGGAGTACTACAAGAACCCCAAGGCCACAGCCGAGGTGCTCACCGCCGATGGCTGGTACCACACCAGCGATGCAGGATTCCTCGACGCGCACGGCCACCTCAAGATCATTGACCGCGTGAAGGACGTGGGCCGCATCAAGGGCGGCGCCAACGATGGCGCCATGTTTGCGCCCAAGTATGTGGAGAACAAGCTCAAGTTCTTCCCGCACATCAAGGAAGTGGTCGCGCTGGGCGACGGCCGCGAGAAGGTGTGTGTAATGGTCAACATCGATTTCGACGCCGTGGGCAACTGGGCCGAACGCCGCAACCTGCCCTACGCGGGCTACACCGACCTGGCGCAAAAGCCCGAGGTGTACGAGCTGATCCGCGAGTGCATCGAGAAAGTCAACGCCGACCTCGCCACCGACACCATGCTGGCGGGCAGCCAGGTCAGCCGCTTCCTGGTGCTGCACAAGGAGCTGGACGCGGACGACGGCGAACTCACGCGCACCAACAAGGTCCGCCGGGGATTCATTGCCGAAAAGTACGCGGTGCTGGTGGATGCGCTGTACGCAGGCCGCACCGAGCAGTACATCGAGACCCAGGTCAAGTTCGAGGACGGCCGCACAGGCAGCGTGAGCGCCACCCTGAAGCTGTCGGACACAAAGACCTTCGCGCCCGTCAAGGCTGCAGCATGAAACCCGCTCTCTACCCGCCCGAGCAGCAACACCCCACCATGACCAAAAAGAAGATCGGCGACGTCATCCTGGACGTCAAGAACATCAGCCTGCGGTTTGGCGGCGTGAAGGCGCTGACCGACATCTCGTTCAACGTGAAAGAGCACGAGATCCGCGCCATCATCGGCCCCAACGGCGCGGGCAAAAGCTCCATGCTCAACTGCATCAACGGCGTGTACACGCCGCAGGACGGCTCGATCACCTTCCGGGGCAAGACGTTCTCGCACATGAACTCGCGCCAGGTGGCCGAGATGGGCGTGGCGCGCACGTTCCAGAACCTGGCGCTGTTCAAGGGCATGAGCGTGATCGACAACATCATGACCGGCCGCAACCTCAAGATCAAAAGCAACCTGCTGATGCAGGCGCTGCGTATCGGCCCGGCCGAGCGCGAGGAGATCCGCCACCGCGAGTACGTCGAGCACATCATCGACTTCTTGGAAATCCAGGCGTTTCGCAAGACGCCCGTGGGCCAGCTGCCCTATGGCCTGCAAAAGCGCGTGGACCTGGGCCGCGCCCTGGCCATGGAGCCGCAGGTGCTGCTGCTGGACGAGCCCATGGCCGGCATGAACGTGGAAGAAAAACAGGACATGTGCCGCTTCATCCTCGATGTGAACGACGAGTTCGGCACGACCATCGTGCTGATCGAGCACGACATGGGCGTGGTGATGGACATCAGCGACCGCGTGGTGGTGCTCGACTACGGCAAGAAGATCGGCGACGGCAGCCCCGACGAAGTGCGCAACAACGAAGACGTGATCAGTGCCTATCTGGGCACAAGCCACTGATCGGGAGAACAACTCATGGCATTCTTTTTGGAAACCCTCATCGGCGGCCTCATGGCCGGCATGCTGTATTCGCTGGTGGCGCTGGGCTTTGTGCTGATCTACAAGGCTTCGGGCGTGTTCAACTTCGCGCAGGGCGCGATGGTGCTGTTTGCAGCGCTGGCCATGGCCCGCTTTGCCGAATGGATCCCCAAGTGGACCGGCATCGACAACCCCATCGTGGCCAACCTGGCCGCCTTCGTGATTGCGGGCGCCATCATGTTCGTGGTGGCCTGGCTGATTGAAAAGCTGGTGCTGCGCCACTTGGTCAACCAGGAAGGTGCCACGCTGCTGATGGCCACATTGGGCATCACGTACTTTCTTGAAGGCCTGGGCCAGACGCTGTTTGGTAGCGACATCTACAAAATCGACGTGGGCATGCCCAAGGAACCCATTTTTGCCTTTGATACGGTGTTCCAGGGCGGCATCCTGATCAACAAGGAAGACGTGATTGCTGCGGCCATTGCCGCCGCGCTGGTGGCCCTGCTGTCGGTGTTCTTTCAGAAAACCTCTACCGGCCGCGCACTGCGCGCCGTGGCCGACGACCACCAGGCGGCCCAATCCATCGGCATCCCTTTGAACCGCATCTGGGTGATCGTGTGGTGCGTGGCAGGTGTGGTGGCCCTGGTGGCCGGGATGATCTGGGGCAGCAAGCTCGGGGTGCAGTTCTCGCTCACCACGGTGGCCCTGCGTGCGCTGCCGGTGGTGATCCTGGGCGGCCTGACTTCGGTACCCGGCGCCATCATCGGCGGCCTGATCATCGGCGTGGGCGAAAAGCTCTCCGAGGTGTACCTGGGCCCGTTCGTGGGCGGGGGCATCGAGATCTGGTTTGCGTATGTGCTGGCGCTGGTGTTCCTCCTGTTCAGACCGCAAGGTTTGTTCGGAGAGAAGATCATCGACCGCGTGTAACCCATAACAACAAGAACAGGAGACTTCCATGCTCTACCGCGAAAACGGCCAGTTCAAGACGAGCTACCGCGCCGACCAGCAGATCTTCCCGATCGCGCAGGACCGCATTGCCATCGGCATCATCCTGGCCATTGCCTTCATCGCCGTGCCCATGCTGGCCAGCGACTACATCTTCCGTGCCATCCTGATCCCCTTCGTCATCATGGCGCTGGCGGCCCTGGGGGTGAACATTCTGGTGGGCTACTGCGGACAGATCTCGCTGGGCTCGGGCGCCTTCATGGCCGTGGGCGCCTACGGGGCCTACAACTTCTTCGTGCGTTTCCCCGGCATGCCGCTGATCCCGGCACTGATCCTCGGCGGGCTGTGCGCCACGTTCTTCGGCATCCTGTTCGGGCTGCCCAGCCTGCGCGTCAAGGGGCTGTACCTGGCCGTGGCGACGCTGGCCGCGCAGTTCTTCAGCGACTGGATGTTCCTGCGCATCAAGTGGTTCACCAACAACTCCGACTCTGGCTCGGTGTCGGTCACCAACCTGCAGGTGCTGGGCATGCCGATCGAAAGCGCCACCAGCAAGTACATCTTCTGCCTGGCCATCCTGGTGGTGGTGGCCCTGCTGGCCAAGAACCTGGTGCGCGGCGCCATCGGGCGTGAGTGGATGGCCATCCGTGACATGGACGTGGCTGCGGCCGTGATCGGCATCCGCCCCATGTACGCCAAGCTCAGCGCGTTTGCGGTCAGCTCGTTCATCGTGGGCATGGCCGGTGCGCTGTGGGCCTTTGTGCACCTGGGCGCGTGGGAGCCTGCGGCCTTCTCGGTGGAAATTTCGTTCCGCCTGCTGTTCATGGTGATCATCGGCGGGCTCGGCTCGATCATGGGTGGCTTCTTTGGTGCGGCCTTCATCGTGGTGCTGCCCATCGTGCTCAACCAGTTCCTGCCGGCCTTCATGGGGATCTTTGGCATCGAGGTGTCCACCGCCGGTGTCTCGCATGCCGAGCTGATGATCTTCGGCGCACTGATCGTGTGGTTCCTCATCGTGGAGCCCCATGGTCTGGCCAAGCTGTGGTCCACCGCCAAACAAAAACTCCGCCTCTGGCCTTTCCCCCACTGATCCCCTGCCAGTTTTCCCCGTGCTTCAACACATTCATCCAAAGGAGACATCCATGAAGCTTTCGAAACTCGTGATCGCCGCTGCGGTGGTTGCTGCCGGTGCCTCGTCCGTTGCGACGAGCGCCCTCGCACAAGCCAAGGAGCAGTTCTTCCCGCTGCTGTCCTACCGCACAGGACCCTACGCACCCAACGGTGTGCCATGGGCCAACGGAAAGCAGGACTACATCAAGATGATCAACGCCCGCGACGGCGGCATCAATGGTGTGAAGCTGACTTTTGAAGAATGTGAAACGGGCTACGCCACCGACCGTGGCGTCGAATGCTACGAGCGCCTCAAGAGCCGCCCCGGCGTGTCGCTGTTCGACCCCCAGGCCACCGGCATCACGTTTGCACTGACCGAAAAAGCCCCTGTGGACAAGATTCCGCTGATGACGCTGGGCTACGGCCTGTCGGTGGCGCAGGACGGCCAGGCGTTCAAGTGGAATTTTCCGTTCATGGGCAGCTACTGGACCGGCGCCGACATCCTGATCCAGCACATCGGCAAGGCCAATGGCGGCCTGGACAAGCTCAAGGGCAAGAAGATTGCGCTGGTGTACCACGACAGCCCGTTCGGCAAGGAGCCCATCCCGCTGCTGCAAGAACGCGCCAAGATGCACGGCTTTGAGCTGCAGATGCTGCCCGTGACCGCGCCCGGCGTGGAACAAAAAGCCACCTGGCTGCAAGTGCGCCAGAGCCGCCCTGACTACGTGCTGCTGTGGGGCTGGGGTGTGATGAACTCCACCGCCCTCAAGGAAGCCCAAGCCACCGGCTACCCCCGCGAAAAGATGTATGGCGTGTGGTGGGCGGGTGCCGAGCCCGATGTGCGTGACGTGGGCGAAGGCGCGAAGGGCTACAACGCGCTGGCACTGAACACCTCGGGCCAGCAGCCCAAGGTGATCCAGGACATCCTGAAGAACGTTCACGACAAGGGCCAGGGCACAGGGCCCAAGGACGAAGTGGGCTCGGTGCTGTACACGCGCGGCGTGATCATCCAGATGCTGGCCGTCGAATCGGTGCGCCGCGCACAGGAGCGTTTTGGCAAGGGCAAGGTCATGACCGGCGAACAAGTGCGCTGGGGCATGGAAAACCTGGCCCTGGACCAGAAGAAGCTCGATGCGCTGGGCTTCAAGGACGTGATGCGGCCCCTGTCCACCAGCTGCGCCGACCACATGGGCTCCACCTGGGCGCGCGTGCACACCTGGGACGGCAAGAAGTTCAACTTCTCGTCCGACTGGTACCAGGCCGATGAGCAGATCTTGAAGCCCATGGTCAAGGCCGGTGCGGACAAGTACCTGGCCGACAAGAAGATGACGCGACGCGACGCTGCGGACTGCCAGAGCTAAGCACATCCCCCTGAGCGGCTTTGCCGCTTCCCCCTTCTCTCTTAGCGCTTCGCGCTGCGGGAAGGGGGACGCCACCAGCGCGGCGGGGCGGCCCTTGCGCGGTGGCACTGGTATTTCAGGCTGCGACCGTATCAAGGGCCCGTGACGTAACGGCTGCTTTCTGGCAGCCGCCAATCCAAAGGGTTGTGCAACAGCTCTTTGGATTGGTACAGGAAGGCAACACCATGGACTCCAACAGCAATATCGTTCTCAACGTCAACGGCATCGAGGTCATCTACAACCATGTGATCCTGGTGCTCAAGGGCGTGTCACTGCAGGTGCCGCAGGGCTCCATCGTGGCCATCCTGGGGGGGAACGGGGCGGGCAAGACGACCACGCTCCGCGCCATCTCCAACCTGCTGCAGGGCGAGCGGGGCGAGGTGACCAAGGGCAGCATCGAGCTGCGCGGCGAGCGCATCGAAAACCTCTCGCCCGCGGACCTGGTGCAGCGTGGCGTGGTGCAGGTGATGGAGGGGCGCCACTGTTTTGCCCACCTGACCATTGAAGAGAACCTGATGACGGGCAGCTACACCCGCACCAGCAAGGCCGAGATCGCAGCCAACCTGGAGAAGGTCTACAACTATTTTCCGCGCCTCAAGACGCGCCGCACCTCGCAGGCCGCCTACACCTCGGGCGGCGAGCAGCAGATGTGCGCCATCGGCCGCGCGTTGATGGCCAACCCCAGCATGGTGTTGCTGGACGAGCCCTCGATGGGCCTGGCGCCGCAGATCGTGGAGGAGGTGTTCAACATCGTGAAGGACCTGAACACCAAAGAAAAGGTCACCTTCCTGCTGGCCGAGCAGAACACCAACATGGCGCTCAAGTATTCCGACTACGGCTACATCATGGAAAGCGGCCGCGTGGTGATGGACGGCGCAGCGAGCGACCTGGCCAACAACGAGGACGTCAAGGAGTTCTACCTGGGCGTGGGCGGCGGCGAGCGCAAGAGTTTCAAGGATGTCAAAAGCTACAAGCGGCGCAAGCGCTGGTTGGCTTGAGGAGCTCCCTGTGGCGCTGCGCGCCTTCCCCCTCAGGGGGACGCCACCAGCGCGGCGGGGCGGCCCTTGCGCGGTGGCGCTGGCTTTCGTCAGCGCCGGTATTCCAGGCTCCGCACCTTTTCAAACGCTGAACGGATAACTCCTATTTTCATAGCTGCTTGCGCTTTATGGATAAGCGCCAGAGGCCAATTTCACTTCAAACCACCTCACAAGGAACCCCAGGCATGAGCACGTTTTATGACGCCCTGGAAACGCGCAGCCCCGCAGAGCGCGAAGCGGCGCTGATGGCTGCGCTGCCGCAGCAGATCGCCCATGCCCAGAAGGCATCGCCCGCATTTGCCGGCATCCTGGCTGGCGTGGATGCAACCACCATCACCGGCCGCGCGGCCCTGGCAACGCTGCCCGTCACCCGCAAGTACGAGTTGCTGGAGCGCCAGCAGGCAGGCCGCGCCACCAACGTGTTTGGTGGCTTCAGCGCGCTGGGTTTTGGCGCGGCCATGCCGCGTGTGTTTGCCAGCCCCGGCACCATCTACGAACCCGAAGGCACGCGCCGCGACTACTGGCGCATGGCGCGCGCCATCCATTCCGCAGGCTTTCGGCCCGGTGAGCTGATCCACAACAGCTTCAGCTACCACTTCGTGCCCGCGGGCTCGATGATGGAAACCGGCGCACACGCTCTGGGCTGCACGGTGTTTGCAGGCGGCACGGGGCAGACCGAGCAGCAGGTGCAGGCCATGGCCGAACTGCAACCTGCGGGCTACATCGGCACGCCCAGCTTTCTCAAGATCATTGTCGAAAAAGCCGCCGAGATGGGTGTAACGCTGCCCACGGTGACCAAGGCGCTGGTGTCGGGCGAGGCCTTTCCGCCCTCACTGCGCGAGTGGTTTGCCGAGCGCGGCATCGCGGGCTACCAGTGCTACGCCACGGCCGACCTGGGGCTGATTGCTTATGAAACCTCGGCCCGCGAAGGCCTGGTGCTCGATGAAGGCGTGATCGTCGAGATCGTGCGCCCCGGCACCGGCGACCCGGTGCCCGAGGGCGAGGTGGGCGAGCTGGTGGTGACCACGCTCAACCCCGATTACCCGCTGATCCGCTTTGGCACGGGCGATCTGTCGGCCGTGCTGCCAGGCCAGTGCCCCACGGGCCGCACCAACACCCGCATCAAGGGCTGGATGGGCCGGGCCGACCAGACCACCAAGGTCCGCGGCATGTTCGTGCACCCCGGCCAGGTGGCCACGATTGCACAGCGTTTTCCGCAGGTGCTGCGCGCACGCCTGGTGGTCAGCGGCGAGATGGCCAACGACCAGATGGTGCTGCAGGTGGAAACCGTGGAGACCGCCGAGGGCCTGGCACACCAGCTCTCGGACGCTATCCGCGAAGTGACCAAGCTGCGGGGCGACGTGCAGATGGTGGCCCCTGGCACGCTGCCCAACGATGGCAAGGTGATCGAGGACGCGCGGAGCTATAAGTAGCCTCCGCCATGGCGCCCTGCGGCGCCTAGCCGCAGCTGCCAGGGGCTGCAGCTCCTCTATCCCCAACGGAAACGCCGCCCGTGGCTTGGCAAAGCGTTCCACGGTGGCGCTGGCATCGGGTCGTGCCTGTCTCGGTGATGAGCGGCATGGGCGTGCTGTCAATGCGCAAACGTGGGCCCTTCCCGCTCCGCCCAAAGGTTTGCGTCAGCGCAAAAAGTGCCCGCTTTGCGCGGTGTCATAGCGCAGTGTTTACCCTAGCATTGCTCACAATTCAGTAGCATTCAGCGCTTTATAGACAAGCGCTACAGACGTCTTTTTGTTAAAGACCATGCCCCCTGTGTGCTACGTAATATCCGCAATGTTCCCGCAAACCCCCCTCGCTATCATGGCCCGTCATTCACAGGAGAGACCCATGAAAACAACGCTGAAACTTGCATTGATCGCTGCGGCCGCAGCCACCGCTTTTGGCGCCAGCGCCCAAGACTATCCCGCCAAGGACAAGACCGTCACCATCGTGGTTCCCTTTGCTGCGGGCGGCCCTACCGACCGCGTGGCGCGCGACCTGGCCGAAGCACTGCGCAAGCCCCTGGGTGCTACTGTGGTGGTGGACAACACGGCCGGCGCCGGCAGCTCCATCGGTGCAGCCCGCGTAGCCCGCGCCGCGCCGGACGGCTACACGCTGCTGCTCAACCACATTGGCATGTCCACCATGCCCGCGCTGTACCGCAAGCTGTCGTTCAGCGTGCCCAACGACTTTGAATACCTGGGCATGGTCAACGATGTGCCCATGACGCTGATCGCTCGGCCCACCATGCCTGCGAACAACTTCAAGGAACTCACCGCCTGGATCCAGCAGAACAAGGGCAAGATCAACCTGGGCAATGCCGGCCTGGGCGCAGCGTCGCACCTGTGTGGCCTGATGTTCCAGAGCGCCATGCAGGTGGACATGACCCCCGTGCCGTACAAGGGCACGGCCCCCGCCATCACCGACCTGATTGGCGGCCAGATCGACCTGCTGTGCGACCAGACCACGAACACCACGCCACAGATCGAAGGCAAGAAGGTCAAGGCCTACGCCGTGACCACGCCCAAGCGCCTGACCACCCCGGCTCTGAAGGACCTGCCCACCCTGGCGGAGTCGGGCCTGAAGGACTTCAACGTCAGCATCTGGCACGGCCTGTACGCGCCCAAGGGCACGCCAGCTCCCGTCGTGACCAAGATCAACGAAGCCCTCAAGCTTGCACTGAAGGACCCCGAGTTCATTAAGAAGCAAGAAGGCCTGGGCGCGGTGGTCGTCACCGACAAGCGCATGGAGCCCGCCGAGCACAAGAAGTTTGTACAGGCCGAAATCGACAAGTGGGGCGCTGTGATCAAGGCTGCAGGCACCTACGCAGACTGATCAGTTTTTCCCTTCCAGCCATTGATGGAAAAGCCGCCTCGGCCTTGGCCGAGGCGGCTTTTTTGTGCCTGCCATCGAGCTCGGCGCCACCACCTTGGGGTAATCCATCTGCACGGATCGCGCCGCGCCGCGTAAAAAGCTTTGCATGCATACGAAACACCTGCGAAAGGACGCCCCCGCCATGACAACACGCCCCCATCCACGCCGCCGCACCGTTGCGGCACTGGCCTGCGCCGCCCTGGGTTGCGCTGCCCTGCTGCCCCTTGCGCACGGCCAACAACAAGCCAGCACCTGGCCCACCAAGCCCGTGCGCATCGTGGTGCCCTTTGCCCCCGGTGGCACCACCGACATCCTGGCGCGCGCCATGGCGCCCGAACTCTCGCGCGCGTTTGGCCAGCAGTTCATTGTGGACAACCGCGCCGGTGCTGGCGGCAATGTGGGCGCCGACATCGTCGCCAAGTCGCCGGGGGACGGCTACACGCTGCTGATGGGCACCGTGGGCACGCACGGCATCAACCGCGCGCTGTACGCCAAGCTGCCCTACGACCCCATCAAGGACTTTGTCCCCGTCACGCTGGTGGCTGCGGTGCCCAATGTGATGGTGATGAATGCCGACAAGGCCAAGGCCCAGGGCATCGCCAACGTGCAGGACTTCATCCGCGTCGCCAAGGCCAACCCCGGCAAGATGAACATGGCCTCCAGCGGCAACGGCACATCGATCCATCTGGCAGGCGAGCTGTTCAAGAGCATGACGGGCACCTTCATGCTGCACTTGCCCTATCGGGGTTCCGGCCCCGCGCTCATGGACATGGTGGCGGGCAACGCCGACGTGATGTTTGACAACCTGCCTTCGTCGATGGCGCAGATCAAAGCGGGCAAGCTCACGGCTCTGGCCGTGACCAGTTCAGAGCGCTCCAGCGCCCTGCCCGACGTTCCCACAGTGGAGCAGGCCGGAGGCCCGGCCCTCAAGGGCTACGAGGCCAGCTCCTGGTTCGGCCTGCTTGCCCCGGCGGGTACGCCCCAGGACATCGTGAACCGCATCCAGCAGGAAGTGGCCAAGTCATTGGCCACCCCGGCGATGAAAGAACGGCTGGTGGCGCAAGGCGCTATTCCGGGTGGCAACACACCCGCCGAGTTTGCCAAGCACATCGACAACGAACACAAGAAGTGGGCGCAGGTGGTGAAGGCGTCGGGGGCGAAGGTGGACTGACCTCTTGCCGTGGTGGCGGGCCTGCGGGTCAGCCCGTGATGGCTGCCTGCGCGGGCTGCAGGCGCTTTTCACCCGTGGCAAACGAGGCGCGCTGGATGCGCCCGTTCGAGACTTCATACACGCACAGCATCTCCAGCGTCCCCAGACCCTCGGGAAAATTGCGCGTGATCAATTCGCAGTCCACCACCACATTCGCCATCACCGTGCGCGACAGTAGCCGTGCATGCAGGTCGGGCTCGGCAAAGCGCGCCAGAAAGCGTGGACGCATTTCGGCATGCCCTTGCGCAAGCCGTTCTCCGTGGAGGACAAACTGCTGCGCGTCTTCGGCGTAGGTCGCCAACAGGGCGTCGATGTTCTTGGCGTTGTAGGCGTCCAGCTGAGCCTGGACGACGGCCAGAGGAGAAAGGTCGCGGGTCATTGGAGGGTTGCACGAGAAAGAAGAAACCTGCAGGGGGCTGCCGTGAAGATGCGCCGCGAACGAAGCTGCCCGCAGCCCAGGGGCCCAAAAGACGAGGCGCTACACGCCCCAGACCACGTCCACATCCGCCGCCGCACTGCGCTTGAGCATGTCGATCAGCGGTGCCACCCGCTGCCGCAGGCGCACGGCCTCAGCGCGGTCTTCCGTACTGGCCTCGTCCTCTCCACCTGCGTCTGCGGACGCCTGCTGGGCCTCCTCGGACGCCACGGCGGACTCCAGTGCAGCGATGGCGGCGGGGATCTGGGCGGCCGTCACGATGCCGCTGGCACCGGGCGTCTTGCCCATGATGGTCACCACCTGGCGGCCCTGCGGCTCCAGCATGATCAGATCGGCTGCGGCGCGGGATTTGAATTTGTAGAGCATGGTGAAGCGTTTTCCAGGAAGAAGCAGACTCAGCTGCGGTAGATGTAATCGCGAATGAACGGATAGCCTGATTGTGCGCCGGGCATGGCCCCGGTGGCCACATCTCCGTCAGGCTTGATGGCCAGCATCTGGTGCAGTGCCATCCAGCCGCGCTCAAACCCCAGGGCACTGCCCGCAAGATACAGGCGGTATGCACGCAAGACCTTATCACCCTGCTGCGCCCCACCCTGTGCGGCCAGCACCTCACGGGCCGCAGGCAATTGGGCTTCGAGCCCGTCGGACCACGCCCACAGCGTACGCGCATAGTGTGGGCGCAGGTTCTCGGTGTCCACCATCTCCAGGCCTGCGCGGGCCATGTCGTGCAGCACCGCGCTCACATGCAGCAGCTCGCCGCCCGGGAAGATGTACTGCTCAATAAAGTCACCCATGCCCGCGCCCAGTTGCGCGTTGTCTGCGCCACCCGCCGTGATGCCGTGGTTCAGCACCAGCCCTCCGGGCCGCAGCAGGCGCGCCACCGCCTCAAAGTAGCGCTGCATCTGCGCGCGGCCTACATGCTCAAACATGCCCACCGAGGCGATCTTGTCGAAGGGCTGCTCCACCTGCAGCTCGCGGTAATCCACGAGTTGCATGCGCACGCGCCCCTGCAGCCCACGCTCTTCAATGCGCCGCTGCAAATGGGCGTGCTGGTTGCGCGACAGCGTGATGCCTGTGGCATCCACACCGTAGTGCTCGGCCGCCCACAGCAGCAGGCCACCCCAGCCCGCGCCAATGTCCAGAAACCGGTCCCCCGGTTGCAGCTGCAGCTTGCGGCAAATGTGGTCGAGCTTGGCCTCCTGCGCCTGGGCCAGCGTCATGTCGGGTGACCGGTAGTAGGCACACGAATACACGCGGCGCGGATCGAGCCACAGCGCGTAGAAGTCATCCGACAGGTCGTAATGGAACTGCACATGGCGCGCGTCATGCGCCAGCGTGTGTACCGCCATCGACCGCGCGCGTGCCAGCACCCGCTGCCACCAGCCGTGGTGCTGGTCGCGGGCCGGGTCGCGGGTCAACAGGCCCGCAGCGGCGGCCATCAGGTCGCGCATGCCGCCTTCCAGCGCCACGCGCCCCTCGACGATGGCAGCCCCCACATTGCCGATCTCGCCCGTGGCCAGCGCCACCAGTGCCATGCGGTCACGAAAGCGCAAGGTGACCGCAGGCTCGGGCGCGCCCAGTTGCTGGCCCGCAGGCAACTGGACGGCCATCGGCACCGGCAAGGCCGCCAGCCGCCCCTCCAGGGTATGCAGCAAGTGCTTCATGCGGCGCATCTTGAGAAATTTGCTGCACTGCGTCAACACCCCGCGATGGCATCAGGGGTTTCGCCGGGAAGGCCCCATTGACAGTATTTTGTTTAAGCCTAAACTATTTTGACATGAACATCCTCTGCATTGGCGGTGGGCCCGCCGGTCTCTACTTCGCCCTGCTCATGAAGCAGCAAAACCCCGCGCACCGCGTCACGGTGGTCGAACGCAACCGGCCGTTCGACACCTTCGGATGGGGGGTGGTGCTGTCGGACCAGACGCTGGCCAACCTGCAGGCGGCCGACGCGCCAACGGCAGCCCTGATCGGCGACGCGTTCAACCACTGGGACGATATCGAAGTGTTCTTCAAGGGGCGCAGCGTGCGCTCCACAGGCCACGGCTTCTGCGGCATTGGCCGCAAGCGGCTGCTCAACATCCTGCAGGACCGGTGCCTGGCGGTGGGCGTGGAGCTGGTGTTCGAGACCGACGTGGCCGACGACCAGGCGCTGGCCACCGAGTACAACGCCGACCTGGTGATCGCCAGCGACGGCCTCAACAGCCGCATCCGCACCCGCTACGCCACCACCTACCAGCCCGATATCGACCTGCGCGAGTGCCGTTTTGTCTGGCTGGGTACACACAAAGAGCTTGATGCTTTTACGTTTGCTTTCGAGCAAACGGAGCATGGCTGGTTCCAGGCGCATGCCTACCAGTTCGATGCCGATACCTCCACCTTCATCATCGAGACACCCGAAGCGGTGTGGAAGGCGCACGGCCTCGACCAGATGGAGCAGCCCGAGGCCATTGCATTCTGCGAAAAGCTGTTTGCCAAATACCTGGACGGCAACGCGCTCATCAGCAACGCCACACACCTGCGCGGCTCGGCCAACTGGATCCGCTTTCCGCGCGTGATCTGCAACACCTGGGTGCACCGCGAGACCATCGGCGGGAAGCAGGTGCCCATCGTGCTGATGGGTGACGCGGCGCACACCGCACATTTCTCGATTGGCAGCGGCACCAAGCTCGCGCTCGAAGACGCCATTGACCTCGCCAACGAATTCGCCACGGGTTTGCCGATTGACGAGGTGCTGCAGCACTATGAAGCGCGCCGCAGCGTGGAGGTGCTGAAGATCCAGAACGCCGCGCGCAACAGCACCGAGTGGTTTGAGAACGTGGCGCGCTACGCCGGCATGCCCGTAGAGCAGTTCACGTACTCGCTGCTCACGCGCAGCCAGCGCATCAGCCACGAGAACCTGCGGCTGCGCGATGCCGCGTGGCTGGAGGGCTATGAGGCCTGGCTCGCGGGTGGCAAGGCCGCGATTCCGCCCATGCTCACGCCCTTCACGCTCAAAGGCCTCACGCTCAAGAACCGCATCGTTGTCTCGCCCATGGCCACCTACAGCGCGGTCGAGGGCGTGCCGCAGGACTTCCACCTGGTGCACCTGGGCGCTAGGGCCCTGGGCGGCGCCGCGCTGGTGATGGTGGAGATGACCAGCCCCACGCCCGAGGGCCGCATCACCCCCGCCTGCCCCGGCCTGTGGAACGACGCACAGCAAGCCGCCTTTGCGCGCATCGTGAACTTTGTGCACGGCAGCAGCACGGCCAGGATCGGCCTGCAGCTGGGCCACAGCGGCCCCAAGGGCTCGACCCGCGTCGGCTGGGAAGGCACGGATGAGCCGCTGGACGCGGGCAACTGGCCCCTGCTGGCCGCGAGCCCCCTCGCCTACGGCGCGCAGAACCAGACGCCTGCCGCCATGACCCGCGCCGACATGGACCGCGTGACCGCCGCGTTTGTGGACAGCGCCCGCCGGGCCGTGGCCTGCGGCTTTGACTGGCTGGAACTGCACTGCGCGCACGGCTACCTGCTGGCCAGCTTTATCAGTCCCGCCACCAACCACCGCACGGACGAATACGGCGGCAGCCTGGACAACCGCTGCCGCTACCCGCTGGAAGTGTTCACTGCTTTGCGCGCCGTGTGGCCCGCCGACAAGCCGATGAGCGTGCGCATCTCCGCGCACGACTGGCTCCCCGATGGCAACACCGCCGACGACGCCATTGCCATCGCGCGCTTGTTCAAGGCCGCAGGCGCGGACCTGATCGACGTGTCCTCCGGCCAGACCACGCGCGACTCGCGCCCCGTGTACGGCCGCATGTACCAGACACCGTTTGCCGACCGCATCCGCAACGAGGTGGGCATTGCCACCATGGCGGTGGGCGCTATCACCGAAGCCGACCATGCCAACAGCATCGTCGCGGCCGGCCGCGCCGACCTGTGTGCCATTGCGCGCCCCCACCTGGCCGACCCGGCCTGGACATTGCATGCCGCCGCGCAGTTGAGCCCCCAGGCCGCAACGCACACCGACTGGCCTGTGCAATACCACAGCGGCCGCGACCAGATGCTGCGCGAGATTGCCAAGCAAAAGCAGATGGCCGCGCTGACCGCACCGGCGCAGGAATCCAGCAAACCCGCAGCCATCGAGTAAGCCACCATGGACCTCGAAGCCCGCCTGCACGGCGCCGCCCCCAGCGAACATCCCGAGGCCCTGCGCCTGTGGCTGCGCCTGCTCACCTGCACCCAGCTCATCGAAAAGCAGGTGCGCAGCCACCTGCGCGCGCAGTTCGACACCACGCTGCCACGCTTCGACCTGATGGCACAGCTGGAGCGCGCACCGGACGGCATGAAGATGAAAGAGCTCTCGCGCCGCATGATGGTGACCAGCGGCAACATCACCGGCATCACCGACCAGCTCGTGGCCGAGGGGCTGGTCGAGCGCATGGACGTGGAAGGCGACCGCCGCGCGTACCTCGTGCGCCTCACGCCGCAAGGCCGCGAGCAGTTCAACACCATGGCGCGCCAGCACGAGCAATGGATCGTCGAAGCCTTCGCCTCGTTGGGCGAGCGCGACATCAGCACCTTGTACCGCCTGCTGGGCAAGGTGAAAGAACACACACAAAACAATTCTTTGGAGACAGCCGAATGAAGCATTACATCGGGGCGAGCAACCCCATGCGCGAGCAGTTCAACCCAGAGGCCCGCTACGTGGCCGAGCATTTCGCGTGGAGCTTCGATGCTGGCGTGGGCACCGTCACGCTCAACCGGCCCGACCGCAAGAACCCGCTCACCTTCCAGAGCTATGCCGAGCTGCGCGACTTCTTCTACGCGCTGCGCTTTGCCACCGACGTGAAGGCCATCGTAGTCACGGGTGCGGGCGGCAACTTCTGCTCGGGCGGCGACGTGCACGAGATCATCGGCCCGCTGACCACCATGACCATGCCCGAGCTGCTCGAGTTCACGCGCATGACGGGTGACCTGGTGAAAGCCATGCGCGCCTGCCCGCAGCCCGTGCTGGGCGCCATCGACGGCATCTGTGCCGGTGCGGGCGCGATGATGGCGCTGGCCTGCGACATGCGCTACGGCACCGAGGCCACCAAGACCGCGTTCTTGTTCACCCGCGTGGGCCTGGCCGGCGCCGACATGGGCGCCTGCGCACTGCTGCCGCGCATGATCGGCCAGGGCCGCGCCAGCGAACTGCTGTTCACCGGCCGCGCGATGACAGCGCACGAAGGCTTGGCCTGGGGCTTCTTCAACGATTTGTATGAAAGCGCTGACCTGCTGGCCAACGTGCAGGCCACCGCGCGCGCGCTGGCCGATGGTCCCACCTTCGCCCACGGCATGACCAAGACCATGCTGAGCCAGGAGTGGAGCATGACCATCGAGCAGGCCATCGAAGCCGAAGCGCAGGCCCAGGCCATCTGCATGCAGACCGAAGACTTCCGCCGCGCCTACGAAGCGTTCGCCGCCAAGCAAAAGCCCGTGTTCCAGGGAGATTGAACCCATGCACGTTGCAACGCCCCCGGCCCCCCACCCGCCCTCGACGGCGCACCTGGCCCTGCCCTTCTTCGACGACGCCCACCGCGCGCTGGCCGAGGGCCTGGTGCCCTGGGCTGCCGCACAGCAGGTCGATGAAACCGACGACCGCGCCGCCTGCCGCGACTGGGTGCAGCGCCTGGGCGCGGGCGGCTGGCTGCGCTACTGCGTGCCCGCCGCGCACGGCGGCGCGCTGCCGGCGCTCGACTCGCGCGCGCTGGTGCTGCTGCGCGAGACGCTGGCCTACCACTCGCCGTTGGCGGACTTTGCGTTTGCCATGCAGGGGCTGGGCAGCGGCGCCATCACGCTGGCGGGCAGCCCCGCGCAGCAGGCGCACTACCTGCAAGGCGTGGCGCGTGGCGAACTGATTGCTGCGTTCGCGCTGAGCGAACCCGAGGCGGGGTCGGATGTGGGCGCTATGCAAACCATAGCTGCCAGCACAGATTCGACTGGCGCTACAGGCACTTTTTGCTTGAACGGCACCAAGACCTGGATCAGCAACGGCGGCATCGCCGACTTCTACTGCGTGTTCGCCAAGACCAACCCGAGCGGCGGCACGCGCGGCATCAGCGCCTTCATCGTCGATGCGAACACGCCGGGCCTGGACGCCTCGCGCCATATCCATGTGATGGCGCCCCACCCGCTGGCCACGCTGCAGTTCACCAACTGCAACGTGCCCGCCACCGCGCTGCTGGGCGACGAGAACGGCGGCTTCAAGCTGGCCATGCGCACGCTGGACATTTTTCGTGCGTCGGTGGCCGCCGCGGCCCTGGGCATGGCGCGCCGCGCACTGGCCGAGGCCGTGCACCACGCCCGCCAGCGCCGCATGTTCGGCCAGACGCTGGCGGACTTTCAGCTCACGCAGGCCAAGATCGGCGAGATGGCCGCGCTGGTGGACAGCGCCGCGCTGCTCACCTACCGCGCGGCCTGGCTGCGCGACACGGGCAAGGCGCGCGTGACTGCCGAAGCCGCGATGGCCAAGATGACCGCCACTGAAAACGCCCAGCGCGTGATCGACATGGCGCTGCAGCTGCACGGCGGGCGCGGTGTGGAGGTGGGCAGCAAGGTCGAGTCGCTGTACCGCGACATCCGCTCGCTGCGCATTTACGAAGGCGCGACCGAAGTGCAGCAGCTCATCATCGGCAAGGCCGTTCTGCAGGAGTAATCGCATGAAAGCCCCCTCCGCCCAGCCCGACCACTTCGTGCACGACCGCTTGCCGCCGCCCGAGGCCTGGCCCACACTGCGCTACGACCTGCCCGAGCTGCAGATCGCCAACCAGGCCAACCTGGTGCAGGCCCTGTTCGACCAGGCCGAACGTGCGGGCCACATCGACCGCCCCCTATTGCGCGGCCCGCACCGCACGTACACCTACCGCGACGCCCGCACCGAGGCCGCGCGCATTGCCGAGGTGCTGACGCAGGACCACGGCCTGGTGCCCGGCAACCGCGTGCTGCTGCGCGGTGGCAACACGGTGGAGATGGCGCTGGCCTGGCTGGGTACCGTCTGTGCGGGGCTGGTGGCGGTGGCCACCATGCCACTGCTGCGCGCGGGCGAGCTGGGCAGCATCATCGACCGCGCCCAGCCCACGCTGGCACTGTGCGACGGCCGCCTGTTGGCCGAGCTGCAGGCCGCGCAGACGCAGCACCCCGTGCTCGCCACCATCGTGCCCTTCCACACCGCGCCCGATGCGGCCGACCTGCTGCAGCGTGCCCAGGGCAAGCCCGGCACCACACCGCCGTGCCCCACGTCGGCGGACGACATCGCGCTGATGGCCTTCACCTCGGGCACCACAGGTTCCCCCAAGGCGGCCGTGCACACGCACCGCGATGTACTGGCAGGCTGCGAGGCCTGGCCGCGCCATGTACTCAAGGCCACGCCCGATGACATCGTGGCGGGCTCGCCGCCGCTGGCGTTCACGTTTGGCCTGGGCGGCTTGCTGGTGTTTCCGATGTGGGCCGGGGCCAGCGTGTACTTCCCCGACCAGCCCTATACACCCGAAACCATGGTGCGGCTGATGCGCGATGCGGGCGTGACCATCTGCTACACCGCGCCCACTTTCTACCGGCAGATGGCCCCCTTTGCCAAGCAGATCGGCCTGCCCCAGCTGCGCACCAGCGTGAGCGCGGGCGAAGGCCTGCCGGACGCGACGCGCCAGCTGTGGAAAGACGCGACCGGCCTCGACATGACGGACGGCATTGGCGCCACCGAGATGTTCCACATCTTCATTTCCTCGCCCGGCGGTGAGAGCCGGCGCGGCGCCATCGGCAAGGTGGTGCCCGGCTATACCGCCAAGGTGGTGGACGACGATGGCAACGAACTGCCGCGCGGCACCGTGGGCAAGCTCGCGGTGATCGGCCCCACGGGCTGCAAGTACCTCGACGACCCGCGCCAGGCCAAGTACGTGAAGGATGGCTGGAACTACCCGGGCGACGCGTTCACGCAAGACGCTGACGGTTATTTTTTCTACCAGGCGCGCGACGACGACATGATCATCACCGCCGGCTACAACGTGGGCGGCCCCGAGGTGGAAGACGCCCTGCTGCGCCACCCGGCCGTGGCCGAGTGCGGCGTGATCGGCGTGCCCGACGAGGAGCGCGGCATGGTGGTGAAGGCCATCTGCGTATTGAAGCCCGGCCACACGGGCGATGCCGCCATGGTCAAGACGCTGCAGGACCATGTGAAAGCCACCATCGCCCCGTTCAAATACCCGCGCGTGGTGGAGTTCGTCACGTCCCTGCCCCGCACCGAAACCGGCAAGCTGCAGCGTTTCAAGCTGCGCCAGGGTGCGGCCGCATCACCCTCCGCCGCGTCGCCCACTTCCACAAAAACAACATGACGATGAAAAACACCCTTTTGCAGCCCGAAGGCTGGGTCACCCCCAAGGGCTACGCCAACGGCGTGGCCGCGCGCGGCACCATGGTCTTCACCGGCGGCCAGATCGGCTGGAACGCGCAGCAGCAGTTCGAGAGCGACGACTTCATCGCCCAGACGAGGCAAACGCTGCTGAATGTGCGAGCGGTGCTGGAGGCTGGTGGCGCGGGCCCCGAGCACCTGGTGCGGCTGACCTGGTACGTGACCGACCGCAACGAATACAACAGCCGCCTGAAGGAGCTGGGCGCGGTCTACCGCGAGGTGCTGGGCAAGAACTTTCCGGCCATGGCCTGCGTGCAGGTGGCTGGGCTTATGGAAGAGCGCGCGAAGATCGAGATTGAAGCAACCGCTGTAGTCCCGGACTGAGCTTTTCCAGCCACCGCTGCAGCGCTTGCCCGTACAGAATGAACGCCAGCGCCGCCCCAATCAACGGCAGCGCGGCAAACACCCAGCCCGTGAGCAGCTCGCCCCCCAGCGCCACGCCCACCAGCAAAGCCACCGCAGGGTTAACGAACGAATAGCTGCCCGCCAGCGCGGCCGACGTGTTCTGCAGCAGCCACAGGTACGCATTGAGCGCCACCAAGGTGCCAAACACCAGCAGGTAGACCCACGCCGCCCACGACTTGGCGGTGACCTGACCCAGGGCGCTCAAAGGCTCAAACCACAACGCCACCACCAGCCCCATGGCGCCCCCCGCAAACCACTGCGCGGCCGATGCCATGGCGGGCGCGGGTAGCGACAGCTTGCGCGATGCATACGAGCCCACGCTCCAGCACAGCGGAGCACCAAAGGCCAGCAGCGCCCCGAGCCAGGTGGCCGAGAAATCGCCCTCCAGCGCCAGCAGCAGCGCGCCTACCACGCCCAGCGCCAGGCCAATCCAGCTGGTGAAGGGCACGCGCTCGCCGCCCCAGCGCGACCACAGCGCCAGCCACATCGGCATGGTGGTGACCACCGTGGCCATCAGGCCCGAGCCAATGCCCAGCTTTTGCGCAAAACCCATCAGGTTCATGGCCAGAAACACCATGCAGCCGCCCACCACCGCCGAGTTGCGCCATTGCACCCACGTGGGCAATGCATGGCCTTGCCACAGCGCAATCAGCAGCATCACCCCCCCTGCACACAGAAAGCGGATCGCATTCATCAGCAGCGGCGGCATGCTCTGCAGCGCAATACCAATGGCGAAATAGGTAGTGCCCCAGACGATGTAGACCAACAGCAGTGCCATGGCCACCGCCCCTTTGCGCTGTGTGCGGGCTTGCGCATTGAAAATTGCCGGCATATTCTTCACCTGACCGAATAATTTATGGAAACCGCAAGGTTTTCGGAATTTTTACCAAAATCGAGCGGCTATGCAAGCAAATATTCAGACAGATGACATGGACGCCAGAATTATTTCGGCGCTAGGCGCCGATGGCCGACGTTCCTATGCCGATGTGGGGGCCGAAGTGGGACTGTCCACCGCCGCCGTGCACGAGCGGGTGAAGAAGCTGCTGGACAAGGGCGTGATTCGCCGGTTTTCGATCAGCGTGGACCCGGAACGCGTGGGGCTGAACTTCACCGCCTTCGTGGCCATCCGCAACGATGGCGGCATCCACTGCCGCGACGTGGCACCCCGCCTGCGCGCCATGCCCCAGGTCGAAGAGCTGCACAGCGTGGCGGGTGAATACGATTTTCTGGCCAAGGTCCGCACCACACATGCCCGCGCGCTGGAGGACGTGATCTACGAGATCAAGGCCATCGCGGGCGTGGCCCGCACCACCAGCACGGTGGTCCTGAATACCGAGTTCGAGGACCGCCCGCTGGACCTGGGCTGGGTGAATGGCGACAAGGGAGGTTGACGCGCAGGGGCGGCCTCGGCTTGGCCGCGCGGCTTTTTACGCTGCCACCGGGGCGAGTTCAGCCGCAGCGGCAACAGCTGCCGGAACTGGCACCAGACGCTGCACCAGCGCCATGTAGTAGCCCAGCGGGGGCGTGACCAACCCCGGCACCTTGGCATGGTCGTCATAGCGGCGCAGGCGGATGGCCTCCTGCGCAAAGGGCTGGGCCGCAAACTGCATCGCCTCTTTGGGCGTGAAGGGACCGCCCTGCAGCACCAGGCTGTGCTGCGATGCGGGCGACAGCGTCTCCCAGTACCCCGGCTCCATGGTGCACAGGTAGCGCTTGGCATCCACATGCAGGCGGATGGGCTCCAGCACCGCGTCGGGCATCAGGCCCCGCAAGAACGGGATGGCCATGTACTGGTGCAGGTCGTCTTGCTCGGCCGTGTCGCCCCCGGGCGCCAGCAGGTGGCCCAGGTCGTGCAGCAGGGCCGCGACGACAGTGGCCGGGGTTTCACCTGATTTTTCGGCCAACTGCGCGCACTGCAGTGCGTGCTCCAGCTGGCTGACCGCCTCGCGGCCGTACTGGTTCACGCCCCGTGTGGCAAGCAGGTGGGCAATGTCTTCAAGGCTCAATGCCATGGTGTGCTCCTTGTCAGACCAGTGCCTTGCGGATGCGGGCCGACACCAGGTCGATCACACTCACCGTGACCACGATGATGAGCATGACCGCGCAGGTCTCGGCGTACTGGAAGCCCCGGATGATTTCCCACAGCACCACCCCAATGCCCCCGGCGCCCACCATGCCCACCACCGAAGCCGAACGCACGTTGGCCTCGAAGCGGTACAGCGTGTACGAGATCCACAGCGGCATGACCTGCGGAATCACGCCGTAGATGATTTCGTGCAGTGCGCTCGCACCGGTGGAACGGATGCCTTCCACCGGCTGTGGGTCAATCGCCTCCACGGCTTCGGAGAACAGCTTGGCCAAGGTGCCCGAGGTGTGGATCCACAGCGCCAGCACCCCGGCAAACGGCCCCAGCCCGACAGCCACCACAAACAGCATGGCAAACACCATTTCGTTGATGGCGCGGCACGCATCCAGCACACGGCGCACTGGCTGGTAGACCCACCAGGGCACGATGTTGGACGAGGCCAGCAGTGCCAGCGGCACGGCGGTGACCACCGCCAGCGCCGTGCCCCACAGCGCGATCTGCAGCGTGACCAGCATCTCCTGCACATAGATCTGCCACTGCGCAAAATTGGGCGGAAAGAACTCCGCCGCATAGCTGACCATGTTGCCCGAGTCGTTCCACAGATCGAACGGGCGCATGTCGGCGCCCTTCCAGGACGCCGCCAGCAACACCAGCAGGATGCCCCACGACAGGTACCAGGCCAGGCTGCGCTTGGGCGACGAGGTGCCGGCCAGGGTGGCCAGCGAGGGATTCAAAGCAGAGGACATGGAGACACCCGGGTCGCAACAAGAAACCTACGGATTACTTCAACGACGCCAGCTGCTGGTCGATCTCGGCCAGGCGGGTCTTCTTGTCAGAATCAGCCAGCGTCGCGTCGGCCTCGATCTTGTTGCGCTTGCCGAACAGGTCCAGCTGGCGGATGGGGGTGAGCTGTGCGTTCGTCGATGGCTTGAAGCCCGAGAGCTTGGAGATCTTCATCACGATCTCCTTCTCGCGCGCGTCGGTCTTGGCGTAGTTGTAGAAGAAGTCGCGGATCTTGGTCTTGGTGGCCTCGGGCAAGTCCTTGCGCATCACCAGCGGGTCCAGCGGAATCAGGGGCGAGGTCCAGACGATCTTGATGTCCTTGAACTTCTCGGGCTGGCGCTCCTTGATCTTCTCCAGGTTCTCGCTGTTGTTGGTGGCCACATCCACCTGCTTGTTGGCCACGGCCAGCGCGTTGGTCTCGTGGTTGGCACTGCGCGTGATCTTGAAGTGCGTCTTCGCGTCGATCTTGTTCTGTGCAAAGGCGTAGTAGCCGGGCACCAGGAAACCCGAGGTGGAGTTGGGGTCGCCGTTGCCAAAGCTCAGCGACTTGCCGTTCTTGAGCACGTCATCCAGGGTGGCCAGGGGGCTGTCCTTGTGCACGATGAGGTGCGAGTAGTAGCCCTGCGTGCCGTCGGCGTTCACCATCTGCGCAAAGACTTCGCCGTTGGCGCGGTCCACGGCTTCCATGGCCGACTTGTTGCCCAGCCAGGCCACCTGCATCTTGTTGAAGCGCATGGCTTCGATGAGGCCCGCGTAGTCGGATGCAAAGAAGGCATTGATCTTCAGACCGGTCTGCTTGGCCATGTCGTCCAGCAGCGGCTGCCAGTCGGCCTTGAGGTTTTGCGAGGCCTCGGTCGAGATCATGCCGAAGTTGATGTCCTGGGCCAACGCGCCCGTGGTCAAGCCCAGCCCGATCGTCAGGGCGGCACACAGTTTCTTGAACATGTTGAAAACTCCAGAGAAAGGAATTGAAAAGAAACAAAAGACCGTTCAGGCGGCCTGGACCATGGCGGGCGCCCACTGCGGGACGGGTGTTGGGGCATGCACGGGTGCTGTGGGGGCACCCGCTGCATCCGACAGAATTTCGTCGGCGTGCACGCCATACAGGCTGCGCAGCAGTGCGGGCGTGAGGGCCGCCGAAGGGCCGTCGTACACCACCTGGCCGTGGTGCAAGGCCACCACGCGGGGGCAGTATTTGATGGCCACATCCACCTGGTGCAGCGACACGATGACAGTGCAGCGGTCCTCGCGGTTGATGCGCGCCAGGATGTCCATGACCTTGCGCGAGGACTCCGGGTCGAGCGACGCGATGGGTTCGTCGGCCAGCACCACCTTGGCGCCCTGCACCAGCGTGCGGGCAATGGCCGCGCGCTGCTGCTGCCCGCCGGACAGGGTGGAAGCACGTTGTGCATGGCATTCGGCAATGCCCACGCGGTGGAGCGCTTCCAGCGCCAGTGCGCGCTCCTGCGGCTTGAACATGCGCAGCCAGCCGCGCCACCAGGGCGTGCGGTGCAGCAGGCCCACCAGCACGTTCATCAACACCGGCAAGCGGTCCACCAGGTTGAACTGTTGGAATACAAAACCCACCTGCGAACGCACCTTGCGGATGTCGCTGTGGATGCGCCCGCCCTGCTGCACGCAGCGGCCGTCCACCTCGATCAGCGAATCGCTGGACGCATCGGCCACCACCAGACCCGCCACGTGGCGCAGCAGGGTGGACTTGCCCGAGCCCGATGCACCAATCAACGCCACCATCTCGCCGCGCTGCACGGTGAGGTTGATGTCGCGCAGGGCGTGTTTGCCGTTGGCGAAATGCTTGTTCAGTTGGTGGATGTGCAGTGCGGCGGTCATGGCAGCCTCCTTGGGGGGGTTAATTCCGTTTTCAAATCATTCGTGTCTAGGCGCGAAGCCGCAGACAGTGCTGTAGCACGGCAAGGCGAAGCAACAACGACACGGATGATTTGGAAACGGAATAAGTCGTCTAGACAACCGGAGTGTGGTGGTCGGGCGTGACAGTGCTTTGACAGTTGGGAGAAGTTTGGATGTCAGGAAACGACCTGCACGCGCTCTACAGGACGCGCTGCCCTTCGCGCCACACCCCACGCACCACGGCCTGGCGACCGCCATCAGGCAGCTCAGCCATGTGCACCTGCACCAGGTCGGCGCGCAGGCCGGGCGCCAGCGCGCCCCGGTCCAGCATGCCCGCCGCCTTGGCCGGGTTGTGGGTGACGGTGGCCACGGCCTGTGGCAGGGGCAGGATGTCGTCCTGCACCAGCCGCATCACCGCGCTCAGCAGGCTGCCGGGCACATAGTCGGACGAGAGGATGTCCAGCAGCCCCCTGCGCGCCAGGTCGGCCGCCGCCACGTTGCCCGAATGCGAACCACCGCGCACCACGTTGGGCCCGCCCATCACGGTGAGCAAGCCACGTTCGTGCGCAGCCTGGGCTGCGGCCAGTGTGGTCGGAAACTCCGACATCGCGGCCCCTTCGGCATGGGCCTGCTCCACATGGGCCACCGTGGTGTCGTCGTGGCTGGCCAGCGAGATGCCGTGCGTGCGGCTGTAATCCACAAAGTACGCACGGTGTGGCTCGGCGTACTGCGCCTGCAGCGTGGCAGCGTGCGCCACCTGGCGCTCGAATTTCTCGGCGCTCCAGCCCTTCTTGCCGGTGTAGTAGGTGCGCGCCTGCTCGATGTTCTCCCACTGGCGCTGGCCCGGGGTGTGGTCCATCAGCGAGATCAGTGACAGGCGCGGGTGCCCGTGGAAGGGCTCGAACAGGTCGATGGTGTTGGGCGCAGGCAGCTCGCAGCGCACATGCAGGTGGTGGTCGGCCCGCAGCAGGTTGCGCTCGGTGCAGGTGTCGATGGTGTCGAGCACACGGTTCCAGGCGCTGCCGCGCAGGCTGTCCACATCGGCCTCGCCCACGCCCAGCGCG
Source organism: Acidovorax sp. LjRoot38 (assembly GCF_964252975.1). Lineage (NCBI taxonomy): Bacteria > Pseudomonadati > Pseudomonadota > Betaproteobacteria > Burkholderiales > Comamonadaceae > Acidovorax > Acidovorax sp. LjRoot38. Next base: position 390,347 of record NZ_CAXUPT020000005.1, read on the forward strand.
TCCAGCACCGTGGTGATGCCTGCGGCCGCAATCTCGGCGTCGTGCGCCAGCAGTGCGGGCATCTCGGCCCATTGCACCTTGGGTCGCGGCATCAGGTGGCGCTCGAAGTTGTCGGTGTGGATTTCGACCAAGCCCGGCAGCAGGTAGTCGCCCCCCAGGTCGATGCCTTGCAGGGCCGCAGTGCCCCCACTATCCAGCGACGCAATGCGCCCGCCATCCACCTGCAGGCTGCCCAACAACACTTCGCCCGGCAGCACCATGCGGGCGTTCTTGAACACGGTCGCGGTCATGACGATGCTCCCCGAAAGTCGCCCACATTCACGCGGCGCGTGGCCACGGCGGCGCCCACCTGCGCGTCGTGAAAAATGCCCACCAGGGCCGCCCCGCGCGCCACCGCCTCGTGGATCATGGCGATCACGGTCTCGGTGTTGGCTGCATCGAGCGATGCGGTGGGCTCGTCCAGCAACAGCAACGGCTTGGGCTTGATCATGTTGCGGGCAATGTTGATGCGCTGCTGCTCCCCGCCCGAGAAGGTGGCGGGCGGCAGGTGCCACAGCCGCTCGGGAATGCGCAGGCGGGTCAGCCACTGGCGGGCGGCCTCGCGCGCGGCCTCGATGCCCGCAGGGTCGTCTCCGGCGTCTTCCGCCAGTGGTTCGGCCACCACGTCCAGCGCCGACACGCGCGGAATGACCCGCAGGAACTGGCTCACATAGCCCACGGTGTCGCGCCGCAGCTGCACCAGCGCACGCGGCGTGGCCTGTGTCACATCCACCACGGCGCCATCGGCCGAGCGCACGGTGATGCTCCCTGCATTGACCCGGTAATTGGCGTAGATCATCTTGAGCAGCGTGCTCTTGCCCATGCCCGAGGGTCCGTCCAGCACCACACATTCACCGGGCTGCACGGCCAGGTCCAGGTGGGCGAGCACGGGCAGTTCGATGCCGTTCTGGTGGTGCAGGGTGAAGCGCTTGGCCACCCCTTGCATCTGGAGAATGGGCGCAATGGAAGGGGGCTGGTTCATGGCTGCAGTACCGAAGAAACGAGGAGCTGGGTGTAGGGGTGTTGCGGGTCGTCGAGCACCTGGTCGGTCAGGCCCGCCTCCACCACGCGGCCGCGTTGCATGACCACCATGCGGTGGGCCAGCAGGCGTGCCACGGCCAGGTCGTGCGTGACCACAATGGCCGCCAACTGCATCTGCCGCGTGAGCTGGCGCAGCAGGTCCAGCAGGCGCGCCTGCACCGACACATCCAGGCCCGAGGTGGGTTCGTCCATGAACACCAGGCGGGGCTGCGTGACCAGGTTGCGGGCAATCTGCAGGCGCTGGCGCATGCCGCCCGAAAACGTGCGTGGTGCGTCGTCGATGCGCGCCGCATCGATCTCCACGCGCTGCAGCCATTCCGTGGCCGTGGCGCGCAGGCGGCCGTAATGACGCTCGCCCAGACCCATGAGGCGCTCGCCCACGTTGGCGCCGGCAGATACATCCATGCGCAGGCCGTCCGCCGCGTTCTGGTGCACAAAGCCCCAGTCGGTGCGCGCCAGCAGGCGCTGCTGCGCTTCTGTCATGGCGTAGATGTCCTGCAGCTCGCCGCTGCGCTGGCGGAACTGCACCGTGCCTTCGTCCGGGGCGCTGCGTGCTGCAATGGCGTTGAGCAGCGTGGACTTGCCGGAGCCTGACTCACCCACCACGGCCAGCACCTCGCCGGGCCACAGGTCAAAGGACGCGCCTTGCAGCGCCACGCGGTCGCCATAGCGCTTGCTGACGTTGCGCACGCTCAGCAGCGGCGCAGAAGGTTCGGGGTGGTTCATGTGAGGGTCTCGACAACAAAGCTCAGGCCATGCTGCGCAAAGCCCAGGGATTCATAAAAGGCATGTGCGCCCGCACGGCGGGCGTTGGACGAGAGCGCGAGCTTGTAGCAGCCCGCCTCGCGGGCCTGCTGCATCGCATGGGCCATCATCTGGCGGCCCACGCCGCGCCCTTGCTGGTCTGGCGCCACCACCACGTCTTCGACAATGGCCGAGGGCGCGCCCCGGTGCGCCAGGTTGTGCATGACGAGCAGCGCATAGGTGCCCACCACGGCACCGTGCTGCGCGGGGTCGCAAGCGACCCACAGGCGGTAGCTGGGGTAGCGCGCAAACTGGGCCCACACGGCCTGGGCGTCTTCCAGCGACAGCACATCGGTCGGGCTGTCTTCAATGGCGGCGTACAGGGCCAGCACGCTCTCCAGGTCGGCCGGCGTAGCCTCGCGGATGTGCACGGTGCTCATGCGGTTCCCTGTGCTTCCGCCGCATCGGCCTGCTGCGCCTGGCGCTCGTGGCAGTAGTCCGAATCGGAACAGACATGCATGCGCCCGCCCTGGTCGTCGGTGATGACCTCGTCGAGAAAGCTGTCGGTGGCGCCGCACAGCGCGCAGGCAGCATCCCAGCGCTGCACCTCGAACGGGTGGTCCTCAAAACCCAGGCTCTCCACCGGTGTATAGGGCGGCACGGCGTAGATGCGCTTTTCGCGGCCCGCGCCAAACAGCTGCAGCGCGGGGTTCATGTGCATCTTGGGGTTGTCGAACTTGGGGATGGGCGACGGCGCCATCACATAGCGGCCGTTGACCAGCACGGGGTAGTCGTAGGTGGTGGCAATGTGGCCGTAGCGCGCGATGTCTTCGTAGAGCTTGACGTGCATGAGCCCGTACTCGGCCAGGCCATGCAGAGTGCGCGTTTCGGTCTCCCGCGGCTCCAGGCGCTGCATGGGCTCGGGCACTGGCACCTGGTAGACGATGACCTGGCCTTCGGCCAGCGGTGTCTCGGGGATGCGGTGGCGCGTCTGGATCAGCGTGGCCTCGCGCGTGCGGGTGGTGGTCGCCACGGCCGTGGTGCGCTCGAAGAAGCGGCGGATGTTGACCGCGTTGACCGTGTCGTCCGATCCCTGGTCGATGACCTTGAGGCAGTCCTGCGGGCCGATGATGGACGCGGTGACCTGGATGCCGCCCGTGCCCCAGCCATAGGGCAGCGGCATTTCGCGGGAGCCAAACGGCACCTGGTAGCCGGGGATGGCCACGGCCTTGAGGATGGCGCGGCGGATCATGCGCTTGGTGCGCTCGTCCAGGTAGGCAAAGTTGAAGTGGCCGTCCACCGGTGCGGCGTCGGCGGGCAAGCCCATCACGGCGGGTTCCATGGGCGCGTTCATGCGGCATCCTCCTCAGCGGGGGTGGTGGGGTGGGCGGCAGCGGCGCGCATCTTGCGCACCAGCTCCAGTTCGGACTGAAAGTCCACGTAGTGCGGCAGCTTCAGGTGCTGCACAAAGCCCGAGGCTTCGAGGCTGTCGCTGTGGCCCAGCACAAACTCCTGCATCTGCGCGGGCGACTCCACCGGTTCACCCAGCTCATCGGCACGCAGGGCTCGGTCCACCAGGCTCATCGCCATGGCCTTGCGCTCGCTGTGGCCAAACGCCAGGCCGTAGCCGCGCGTGAACTGCGGGGGCTGGCTCTTGCTGCCCGCAAACTGGTTCACCATTTCGCATTCGGTGATCTCGATATCACCGATGTCGATGGCAAAGCCCAGCTCTTCGGGTTCGATCTCCACTGCCACCGTGCCCAGGCGCACCTCACCCACAAACGGGTGCGAGTGCGAGTAACCGCGCTGCGTGGAATACGCCATGGCAAGCAGGAAGCCCTCATCACCGCGCGCCAGGTTCTGTAAGCGGGTGGCGCGGTTGGCAGGGAAGCGCAGTGGCTCACGGGTCAGGTCTGTGGGCGCGGGGTCGCCCGGGGGCACGGGGCGGGTTTCGATCAAGCCTTCCTGGTTGAGCAGGTCCACTACGCGCGGCGTGGGGCCGGGTGGCACCGCAGCTGCCGCAGCGGCAGGCGGCGCCACCGGGCCCTCGGCCAGCAGTTTGAAGTCCAGCAGGCGCTGTGTGTAGTCGTACGTGGGGCCCAGCACCTGGCCACCCGGCAGGTCCTTGAACGTGGCGGAAATGCGCCGGTCCAGCGCCATGCGGCTGGTGTCCAGCGGGCAGGTGGTGCCCAGGCGTGGCAGCGTGGCGCGGTAGGCGCGCAGCAAAAAGATGGCTTCCACCAGGTCGCCCGCCGCCTGCTTGATGGCCAGGGCTGCGAGTTCGGGGTCGTACACCGAACCCTCGGTCATGACGCGGTCCACCGCCAGCTTGAGCTGCTGGCGGATCTGCGCCACCGACAGTTCAGGCTGTGCGGTATCGCCCCGGCGCTGGCGGGCCAGCAACTGGTAACTGTTGAGAATGGCGGCTTCTCCGCCCTTGACGGCAACGTACATGCTCAGACCTCCTGAAGGGCGGCGGCACCGCGCGTCGCCCGCGTTGTGCGCGGCAATCCCACGATGTGGCCCGCCGTGCCCAACAACACATCCACACCGCACGGAAACACTGCGTGGTTGGCCGCCCACTGGGTCTCGAAGTCGTCGGGCAAGTCGTCCACCTGCAAAGCGGCCACGCCCTGAATGCCTGGTCCGCGCAACTGCCATGCCCCAGGGGCGTCTACCGTGGTTGCAGCGGTACGTGCCACGTCCACCACGCAGGTCGCCGACTGGTCGGGGTAGATGTCACTGCCCTGGGCCAGGCAGTGCAGCGCAGGCAGGGCGTCGCCCTGCGCCACCCACACAAATCGGGCCAGCGCAGCGTCGGCCACCAAGGTGCAGCCCGTGTGAAAGCGCAGCCACGCCCCCGCATCGCTGGCCGCCAGGCGGGGCGAGAGCCACAAGGTGCAGTCGCTGTCGAGCAGCGCCAGCAGCACGGCAGCCGATGCGGCATGCCCCACAGCCGGGGTCTGCGCGTCGTGCTCTACCGCCACAGTGCGGCCTGGGAGCGACAGCGCCTGCAGCACGGCGCGGAACACGGCCTGGCTGCCAAAGGCTTCATTCGAAAATCCGGCACCCAGTGATGCCAAAGGGGTCGTGCTCATTCGGTGTCCTCGTCGTTGTCGGCACCGCTCTCGCGCGCCACGGTAAAGAAGTCCACCTTGGTGCTGGCAGCCCGCGCCTGGCGCTCGGCCTGCGTATTGCGCAGGTGGTTGCGGATGGGTTCGAGCAGTTGTGCGTCCAGCACCGGTTGCTGAACAGGGTCTTGCAGCAGCGCATCGGCCAAGGCCGCCAGCTGCACCTGGCGGTGCGACCGGCCCAGCACGTAGGCCACGCCCACAGTGGCCTCGGCGGCGTCCGATGCGTCGGCGACGCGCAGCGCGCAGCGGGTGACGGTGACCTCGCCCAGGTTGAAGCGCTCGCCCGTGCCACCGGCGCGGCCCTGCACCATCATCAGGCCGGTCTCTGGTGCACGCAGCCAGCGCGCGGGGCGCGTGGCGTGCTCGTGCAACGCAGATTCGAGCAGCCCCAGCGGCGCCCGGGCCAGCAGCGCCATCCACTGCGCGCGGCCCAGGGGGCGGCCCGGCCCCGGGTTGTCAAAGGCTTGAAACATGGAAGTGGTACCCTGAAAGTTGTATAGACAAATTGAACAACTGGCGCCAGCTTAAAGAGCGCGCATGTAGGTTTCATGACAGCCAGCACCACCTCTCTCACGACCCCGTTGCAGGTCCCGCAAGCACCACCATTGCGCCCTGCGCGCGACAGCTTCTGGACGCGCATTGCCGCCGAGTTGGCCGAGGCCATCGGCAGCGGCGTCTATCCGCCCGGCCAGCGACTGCCCTCGGAACACGCGCTGGCCGAGCAGTTCGGCGTGAACCGCCACACCATCCGCCGTTCGCTCGCCAGCCTGTGCAGCCAGGGGCTGGTGCGCATCACGCAGGGCAGCGGCACCTATGTGGAAGACTTTGCGGTGGACCTGGTGCTAGGGAAGCGCACGCGCCACCAGCAGGGCCTGGCACAGGCCGGTCTGCGCGGCAGCCTGGTGGTGCTGCAGGCCCAGACCACGCGCGCCACGGCGGCGCTGGCCAAGGCGCTGCAGGTGCCAGCGCGCAGCCCGCTGCTGGCGCTGCGCGTGCGGGGCGACGCCGAAGGCCAGCCCCTGCACATCAGCGAGCGCTACTTTCCCCTGCCCCGATTTGAAAACCTGGCGGCCGTGGTGCGCGAAACGGGCTCCATCACCGCCGGCTTCACCGCCCACGGCGTGGCCGACTACACGCGCCGCGAAAGCCGCATCACCGCCGAGCTGCCCAGCGCCGAAGTAGCCGCCCAGTTGCGCCAGCCCACCTCACGCCCCGTGCTGCAGGTAGAGAGCCTGAACGTGGACCTGGCGGGCACGCCCATCGAATGGGCCCGCGCCTGGTTTGCGGGCGACCGCGTGAAACTGACCATTGACCACGATGAACACGCCTGACATGCCACCCACCCACCACCGCTATGCGGTCTATTTCGCACCCAACCCGGGCAGCCTGGGCTGGCTGGCCGGCAGCCACTGGCTGGGGCGCTGCGCTGCGCTGCTGCAGCCGCTGCAGCAGCTCGCCATCGACGGCGTGGCGGCGGACGACCTGCACCGCCTGACCGCAGCGCCCCGCCGCTACGGCTGGCACGCCACGCTCAAGGCGCCGTTTGCAATGGCGCCCGGCACCGACTGGATCACGCTGCACCAGGCCGTGCAGTCCGTGGCGCGCGGGCTGCAACCCTTTGTGCTGCCGCCCCTGCAGGTGCAACGCATCGACGACTTTCTGGCGCTGGTGCCCCCGGCGTTGCACCCCGCCAATGCGCAGATCCAGGAGACCGCCGCCACCTGCGTGACGGCGCTGCAGCCCCTGGCCGCACCCTTGTCCGACGCCGACCTCGCCCGGCGCCGCTCGGCGGGGCTCACTGCCCGGCAGGACGCGCTGCTGCAGCAATGGGGCTACCCCTTTGTGCTGGACGAGTTCCGCTTTCACATGTCGCTCACCGGCAGCCTGGCGCAGGTGGACGCACAGACACAAGCCCTGGTGCTGGATGCCGCGCAAGAGTTCTTCTCGGACCTGCCAACCCTCAAATTCAACAGCCTGGCCCTGTTCGCAGAGCCCACGCCCGGCGCCGACTTTGTGCTGCTGGACCACCTGGAGATGGGCGCATGACACCAGGCCGCCTGATCTACTGCATGGGCCCCTCGGGTGCGGGCAAGGACAGCTTGCTGGACTGGTTGCGGGCACACCTGCCCACCCCGTGCCCCGTGCACTGGGCGCAGCGCACCATCAGCCGCTCCGCCATGCCGGGCGGCGAAGCCCATGAAAGTGTGTCGCCCGAAATGTTTGTTGCTTTGCGCCACGAACTGGCCTTAGCTCTGCACTGGGAAGCCAACGGCCTCGGCTACGGCGTGCGGCATGCGCAACTGGCGCCGCTGGCGCAGGGCCACTGGGTGCTGCTCAATGGCTCGCGCGCCTACTTGCCCGAGGCCCTGGCGCGGTTCCCGGACCTGGTGGCTGTGCACATCACTGCCAGCCCGCAGGTGCTGCGCGAACGTCTGCTGGCGCGGGGCCGCGAGACGCGCGAAGAGGTGGAGGCCCGGGTCCAGCGTGCGCTGGCCTACAGCCCGCCGCCGGGCGCGGCCAGCCTGGAGGTGCACAACGACGGAGCGCTGGGCGATGCGGGCCAGCGGCTGCTGAACGCGTTGGAAAATTTACCGGGCTGGCCCCAGCGCAGTGGCAAACTTTCGCCCATTGTTTCCATACCTTCCAGCACGCCATGACCACCATCACGATCTATCACAACCCCAAGTGCGGCACGTCCCGCAACACCCTCGCCATGATCCGCAACAGCGGCGTGGAGCCCGAGGTCATCGAATACCTCAAGACCCCGCCCGACCGTGCCACGCTGGTGGCGCTGATTGCTGCCACGGGCGAGCCGGTGATCAACGCCGTGCGCACCAAGGAAGCGATCTTCACCGAGCTGCAACTGGACGCACCGAGCGTGACCGACGCACAGCTCATCGACGCGATGCTGCAGCACCCCATCCTCATCAACCGCCCCATCGTGGTCACGCCCCTGGGCACGCGGTTGTGCCGCCCGTCCGAGAAGGTGCTGGACATCCTGCCCGCGCCGCAGCAAGGTGCCTTCACCAAGGAGGATGGCGAAGTCGTCATCAATGCGCAGGGCCAGCGTGTCTGAGGCAACCTCGCGCGCCCCCGCCATGGCCCACCGCGCGGCATGAGCGCCGCGTCACACCGCTGGACCGTGGCGCGCCTGGGCACGGCCCAGACGCTGGCCTGGGCCTCGTCCTACTACCTGCCTGCCATGCTGGCCGCGCCCATGGCGCGCGACCTGGGCGTGGCCACTCCCACGGTGTTCGCCGCGTTTTCCGTGGCGCTCATCGTGTCGGCGCTGCTCGGGCCTTTCGCGGGCCGAACCATCGACCGCCATGGCGGCCGCCCGGTGCTGGTGGGCACCAACCTGTTGTTTGCAGCTGCGCTGGCGGGCATGGCCCTGGCGCAAGGCCCCGTGGGCCTGTTTGCCGCCTGGGTGCTGATGGGCGTGGCGATGGGGTCGGGCCTGTACGAGGCGGCGTTTGCCACGCTGGTGCGGCTGTACGGCCAAGGCGCGCGCAGCGCCATCACCGGCATCACGCTGATCGCGGGGTTTGCCAGCACCGTGGGCTGGCCGCTGTCGGCCTGGATGGAGACGCAGTGGGGTTGGCGCGGAGCGTGCGCGAGCTGGGCCGCATTGCACTTGCTGGTGGGCGTGCCGCTCAATGGCTGGCTGCCGCGCGCCGACGCCGTCGAAAAGGCCACCGAACCATCCACGGACGCCATCGCAGCGCCCACCACGGAACCGGCCGTATCCGCACCGCCCACCCCAGCACACCCGCTGCGCACCACCGTGCTGCTGTCCTTTGTGTTTGCGGTCACCTGGTTCACCAGCACCGCCATGGCGGCCCACCTGCCGCGCCTGCTGCAGGCCAGCGGTACGTCGCTGCAGGCGGCAGTGGCCCTGGCGGCGCTGGTGGGCCCTGCACAGGTGGCGGCACGCCTGCTGGAGTTTGGTTTTCTGCGCCGCCTGCACCCGCTTCTGTCGGCCCAGCTGGCTGCCGCCGCACACCCCGTGGGCGCGGGCCTGCTGATGGTGCTGGGCGGGCCTGCGGCAGCGGTGTTCACCGTGCTGCACGGGGCAGGCAACGGGATACTGACCATTGCCAAGGGCACGCTGCCACTGGTGCTGTTTGGGCCAGCAGGCTACGGCGCCCGCCAGGGCCTGATGATGGTGCCCGCCCGGGTGGCGCAGGCATTTGCGCCGGTGCTGTTTGGCATGCTGCTGGACCGCGCCGGGGCAGCGGCCCTGTGGCTCACCACACTGCTGGGCCTGGCCGCGTTAGGAGCGCTGTGGCTGCTGCGGCCCGTGGCGCGGGCCTGAACGAGCTATCAATCCATCGGTCAGCCGCGCGGCACCTCAAACGCCTTCCGCGCCGCGAGCGCTGCGGGGCGCGAGTGGCAGCCTTCCAAGTGGTCGTTGACCAGACCCATCGCCTGCATGAAGGCGTACACCGTGGTGGGTCCCACAAAGCTCCAGCCGCGCTTTTTCAGGTCCTTGGACATGGCAATGGATGCGGGCGAAGTGGACAGGGTGCGCGCCACTTCGCGCGTGAGCCGCTCGGGCCGGTCGGCAGCGGCAGGCTCGTAGCGCCAGGCGTAGTGCGCCAGCGAGCCGAACTCGCGCTTGAGCTCCAGCGCGCGGCGCGCGTTGTTGATGGTGGACTCGATCTTGCCCCGGTGGCGCACGATGGCCGCGTCCTGCACCAGGCGCTCGATCTCGGCGGGGCCGAAGGCCGCAACCTGCTCGGCATCGAAGTTCGCGAACGCGGCGCGAAAACCCTCGCGCTTGTTCAGGATGGTGAGCCAGCTCAGGCCTGACTGAAAACCCTCCAGGCAGATCTTCTCGAACAGCCGCCGGTCGTCCGCCACAGGGAAACCCCACTCGTGGTCGTGGTAATCGCGATAGAAAGGCGTGGCCTGGCACCAGATGCAGCGTGGGCAATCGGCCTCGTCGGCAAACAGGCCGGCAGGCAGGTCAGGGGCGGATTCAGCGGTCATGCGCTGCATTCTAGAAACTGCACCGGCCACACTGCTGACACCCCTTCAAACGCCCCGCGCGATCTGGCCATAAACTGCCCGCATGCGCCAGCTTCTCCCCCATCTGCGAGCCGTATCTCCCCTCATGATCAGCCTTGCCTTGGCGGGCTGCGCCAGCACCACCGGCCCCACCAGCATGCTGGGCTACTACTGGCAGTCGGTGCAGGGGCACATGCAGATCATGCAGGCGGCCGAACCCATCGACCGCTGGATCGCCCGCACCGACATCCCCCCCGCCCTGCGCGAGCGGCTGCAACTGGCGCAGCGCGCCCGCGCCTTTGCCGTGGCCGAGCTGGGCCTGCCTGACAACGCCAGCTACCGCCGCTATGCGGACCTCAAACGCCCCGCCGCAGTCTGGAACGTGGTGGCCGCGCCGCCGTACTCCCTTACGCTGCACACCTGGTGCTTCCCTGTGACGGGTTGCATTGGCTACCGGGGCTACTTCACCGAGGCTGCCGCGCAAGCCGAGGCAGCGGAGCTGGCCGCCCAGGGGCTGGAAGTGGAGGTGTATGGCGTGCCCGCGTATTCCACGTTGGGCTATATGAACTGGGCGGGCGGCGACCCGTTGCTCTCCACCTTTGTCGCCTGGCCCGAGGCCGACTTTGTGCGCCTGCTGTTCCACGAGCTGGCGCACCAGGTGGTCTATGCCAAGAACGACACCTTGTTCAACGAGTCCTTTGCCACGGCGGTGGAGCGCATCGGCGTTGCACAGTGGCTGGCAACCCAGTCCACCCCGGAAGCCCGCAAGGCCTTTGCCACCAGCGAGGCACGGCGCAGCGCCTTCCGCGCGCTGACCCGTGCCACGCGCGCTCGGCTGGCAGCCATTTATGAACAAAAAGAGGCTCTAGCGCTGGATGATAAAGCGCTAGCAGCTATGAAAAATGAAGCAATGGAGGCTTTTCGCACCGGTTATGCAGCCCTGCGCACGCAATGGCTGGACACATCCAGCGGGGGGGCACCCCAAGCCACCACCGCCCAGGTGGCGGGCTACGACCGCTGGGTGGCCAAGGCCAACAACGCCAGCTTTGCCGCCCAGGCTGCCTACGATGAACTGGTGCCCGCGTTCGAAGCCCTGTTCGAACGCGAGGGCCGCGACTGGCCCCGGTTTTATGATGCCGTACGGCAACTGACGCAACAGCCCCAGCCACAACGGCACGAGGCACTGCGCGCCCTTCTATCTGATACCCAACACCTCAAGGAGACACCCGGTGCCTGACATCCATATCCACCGCGACCACCACCTGGGCTTCAAGGAGGCCCGCAAGGTCGCCTTCTCCTGGGCCGAAAAGGCAGAAGAAAAATTCGACATGGAGTGCACCTACGAAGAGGGCGAGACGGAAGACCTGCTGACATTCACCCGCTCGGGCGTCAAGGGCACGCTGCTGGTGGATGCGCACCAGTTCGAGATGAAGGCGCAGCTGGGCTTTTTGTTCGGCGCGTTCAAGGACCGCATCGAGGCCGAAATTGGCGAACAACTGGATGCCCTGCTCAATGCGCCCCACCCCGGCGCCAAGAAGCCCGCTGTCGACAAGAAGAAGCACGCAGCCGAGGCAGGGGCAGACAAGCAGGGTACCAAGGCAGCGGCCAAACCTGCCGCCAAAGCCAAGAAGGCATAGCTACCGATGCCATCACCATGACATCCACCGCCACGGACTCTGCCACCCACAGCACGGCATTCGACACCCTCTCCACGCTGCTCCACACCCGCTACAGCTGCCGCGCGTTTCTGCCCGAACCCCTACCGCGCGCCACCATCGAAGCCATCCTGGTCACCGCGCAGCGCACGGCATCGTGGTGCAACGCGCAGCCCTGGCAGCTCACCATCGCCAGTGGCGCCACGCTGGAGCGCCTGCGCGTCGCGCTGCAATCGAACATGGCCAACGCAGCCCCTGCGCCCGACCTGCCCTGGCCGCGCGAATACCGGGGCGTGTACCAGGAGCGGCGGCGCGAATGTGGCTGGGGCCTGTACGAAGCCCTGGGCATTGCCAAGGGCGACCGCGAAGCCTCCGCGCAACAGTCGGCGCAGAACTTCACGATGTTTGGCGCGCCGCATGTGGCCATCGTCACCAGCGACGAGGCACTGGGCGTCTATGGTGCGGTGGATTGTGGCGCGTATGTGAACAACTTCATGCTGGCCGCGCACAGCCTGGGCGTGGGCTCCATTGCACAGGCCGCGCTCGCGTCCTACCCCGGCGTGCTGCGCGAGGTGCTGGGCATTGGCGAGGACCGCAGCATCGTCTGCGGCATCTCGTTGGGCATGGCAGACCCTGCTCACGCGGCCAACCATTTCCGCACCACTCGCGCCGATCCGGCCAGCAGTGTGGTGTGGCGAGACTGAGAGTGCGTGACCGGACGGGCGTCAGGCCACAGCGCGCAGCAGGGGGTTGTGCGTGCGCAACAGCCCAAACAGGTTCTTGGGGTCTGACAGCTGGGGGATGAGTTCAATGGGCTGGCCCACGCCCAGCTCGGTGGCTGCATCGCGCAAGAACCGCAGTGCAGAAAAGTCCTCCAGCGCAAAACCCACGGAGTCGAACACCGTCACCGCCGCATCGCTGGCCCGGCCGGTGTGCTGACCTGCCAGCACTTCCCACAGCTCGGTCACCACACAGTCGGCAGGCAACTGCTGGATGTCGCCTTCGATGCGTGTCTGCGGGGTGTATTCCACAAACACCTGGGCCTGGCGCAGCACGTCGGCGTGCAGTTCGGTCTTGCCAGGGCAGTCGCCGCCCACAGCGTTGATGTGCATGCCGGGCACCAGCATGTCGGGCGTGAGAATGGTGGCATTGGACTTGTCGGCCGTGACCGTGGTCACAACGTTGGCACCACGCACGGCCTCGGCCGTGCTGCTGCAGGCCACGGTACGCAGGCCCGTGCCTTGCAGGTTGGCCTGCAGCTTGGCGGTGGCGGCCGGGTCCGTATCAAACAGCCGCAGCGTGGTGACGCCCAGCAGGTGGTGGAAGGCCAGTGCCTGGAACTCGCTTTGGGCGCCGTTACCGATCAGCGCCATGGTGCGGCTGCCAGGCCGCGCCAGGGCCCGGGCGGCCACGGCCGACATGGCGGCGGTGCGCAGGGCGGTGGTGAGGGTGAGTTCACTCAGCAGCAGCGGCGCGCCGGTGGCTACATCGGCCAGCACGCCAAACGCCATCACGGTCGGCAAGCCCCAGCGCGTGTTCTTGGGATGGCCGTTGACGTACTTGAACGCATAGGTCTGGTTGTCGGCAATCGGCATGAGTTCGATCACGCCATCGCGCGAGTGGCTGGCCACACGCGCCGATTTGTCGAAGGCGTTCCAGCGCAAGTAGTCGGCATGCAGATAGTCGGCCATGCCGCGCAGGCAAGCCTCGACGCCTTTGCGCTGCACCAACTCGATGACATCGGGCGCACTGAGGTAGAGGGTGGAAAAGTGGTTCTTGGAAGGCATGGTGCTTGTCTCCGGGTGGGATACAAGCAGTGTCCCGGAGCAACGCAGCAATGGGAATTGCCCAAACTGCCGCATGTTGTGGAGTGGTTTGCCGGTATGGCAGAACAAATTGCCACTTTGCACAATCGTCGGCCCCGCGCCATGGGGGCATGGGGGCATGGGGGCATGGGGGCGCTATCCTCCCGCATCCGGCACATTCCACGCACGTCCGACAACATTCCGCACCATGACGCAACCCCAAGTCCTCATCAGCGAAGTCGGCCCGCGCGATGGCCTGCAGTCCGTCAAAGCCACCATGCCCACGGCCGACAAGCTGCGCTGGATCGACGCCCTGGTGGCCGCCGGGCTGCGCGAGATTGAAGTGGGCTCGTTCGTGCCTGCCCGCCTGCTGCCCCAGATGGCCGATGTGGCCGAGGTGGTGCGCCACGCGCTGACCCACCCTGGCATCACTGTGATGGCGCTGGCCCCCAACCTGCGCGGCGCCGAGGCGGCCCTCGCGGCAGGTGTGCACAAGGTCACGCTGCCGGTGTCGGCCAGCGCCGCCCATTCGCTGGCCAATGTGCGCAAGACGCGCGAGGCCATGGTCGAGGAAGTACGCGCCGTGGCCCACCTGCGCGACGCGCAGGCCCCCGGCATGCTGGTGGAGGTGGGGTTGTCCACCGCCTTTGGTTGCACCCTGCAGGGCGAGGTGCCCGAGGACGACGTGATCTGGCTCGCGAGCCTGTGCGCTGAGGCCGGGGCCGACGAGGTGGGCCTGTCGGACACCACCGGCATGGCCAACCCGGCTCAGGTGCGCCGCCTCTTCATGCGCCTGCGCGCCGAGCTGGGCGCCAAGGCCGGGGCGGCCCACATGCACAACACCCGCGGCCTGGGCCTGGCCAATTGCCTGGCGGCCTACGACGTGGGGGTGCGAACCTTTGATGCGTCGCTGGGCGGCCTGGGCGGCTGCCCCTATGCGCCAGGCGCGTCGGGCAACGTGGTGACGGAAGACCTGGTGTTCATGTTCGAAGCCATGGGCATTGCCACGGGGGTAGACCTGGAGCGCCTGATGGCCGCACGCGCGCCGCTGCAGGCGGGGCTGCCGGGAGAGCCGGTCTACGGCATGACGCCGGAAGCGGGACTGCCCAAGGGGTGGGTCCGGCGTTAGGCACCTTTGCCCCCAAAGCAAAAGGCGACCGAAGTCGCCTTTTGCTTTGGGTACCGCCGTATCAGCTCAGCGAGGTGATCAGGTCCACATACTGTTGCTTGGCCTCGTCGGCACCCGTGCCCTTGAGCTTTTCCCAGGCGTCCCACTTGGCACGGCCCACCATGTCGGAGAAGCTGGGCTTCTTCTCGGTGTTGTCGCCGGCGGTGGCTTGCTTGTACAGCGCGTAGATCTTGAGCAGCGTGGCGTTGTCGGGACGCTCACTCAGGTTCTTGGAATTGGCCACGGCGGCTTCGAAGGTGGCGTTGAGGTCGGCCATGTCGGTGTGCTCCTTGAGATCTTTGGGGGGAGGGAAAGAACGGTGTCGGCAAGGGTTTGCTGCGTTGTATCTTACGGGCTGAGCACAGTCTGGGACCGCTCAATCCATAGAGGCAAGTCCCCAAAAATCAAACAACAGGTGTACATCCGATGGTGACCCGCATTCCAGCCCCCAGCAAAGCCACTCCGGGCAAAGGCTCCAGCCCCCTGCGCACGATGCGCAACCAGGCCCCCGAGGTGGCGCGCAAGGCAGCACAGGCACTGCCCCCAGCCGCCCGAAAAGCTGCCACCGTGGTACAGAAGAACGTGCGCCGCGCAGCCACTGGCATGCTGGGCCTGTCGGGCGAACGCATGACCAAGGTAGACACCGCCTGGCTGCGCATGGATTCGCACAGCAACCTGATGATGATCAACGGGGTATGGACCTTGTCGCCCGGCATCACCTGGGACGCCCTTCGCGATCGCGTGCAGCAGCGCCTGCTGCAGTACCCGCGCTTTCGCCAGCGCGTGGTGGAAGACGCGGCGGGCGCCACCTGGGTGGAGGACCGCAACTTCGACATCGCCGCGCATGTGCTGCGCGAGAAGCTGCCCCACCGACAAGGCCACAGCATGCAGCGCGCCCTGCAAGACCGTGTGGGTGAACTCGCCATGCAGCCGCTCGATACCCGGCGGCCGCTGTGGCAAATGCACCTGATCGAAGATTTTGTGGGTGACGACGGCCAGCCCGGCAGCGCGCTCATCGTGCGCATCCACCACTGCATTGCGGACGGCATTGCGCTGATCTCGGTGACCATGTCCATCGTGGACGGCGGCTCCGAACCGCCCAAGCGCACCCGCAAGGAGCGCGAGCAGGCCGCCACGGCCGAGGACTGGATTGCGGACGCGCTCATCAAGCCCTTTACCGACATGACGGTGAAGGCGCTGGATCTGGCCGGTGACGGCGCAGCCAAGTCGTTCAAGATGCTGAGCGACCCCGAGAAGACCATGCACCATGGGCTGGCTGGCACCATGGACATGGCACGCGTGGCCTACCAGCTGGTGAGCGATGCCGCTGCCCTGGCGCTGATGCCCGACGACTCACCCACGCGCCTGAAGGGCCAGCCTGGCAGCGCCAAACGTGTGGCCTGGTGCCAGCCCATCCCGCTGGAAGAGGTCAAGGCCATCGGCAAGGCGCTCAACTGCTCCATCAACGATGTGCTGCTGTCGTGCGTGGCGGGCGCCATCGGCGGCTACCTGCGCAGCCAGGGCGACGACCCCACGGGGCAGGAGATCCGCGCCATGATCCCGGTCAACCTGCGCCCCATGGAAGAGGCGTGGAAGCTGGGCAACCGCTTTGGGCTGGTGCCGCTGGTGCTGCCGATTGGCGTGGCCAACCCCGTCGAGCGCGTGTACGAGGTGCGCAAGCGCATGAACGCGCTCAAGGGCAGCACCCAGCCCATCCTGGCCTTTGCGATGCTGGCCGTGGCGGGCCTGATGATCAAGCCCGCGCAGGACGCGCTGCTCAATCTGTTCGGCCGCAAGACCACGGCGGTGATGACCAACGTGCCCGGGCCCAAGGAGCAGCTGACACTGTGCGGCTCACGCGTCACCCAGTGCATGTTCTGGGTGCCGCAGTCGGGCGACATCGGCCTCGGTGTCTCCATCCTGAGCTACGGTGGCGGTGTGCAGTTTGGCGTGATCACCGACACCACGCTCTGCCCCGAGCCACAGCAGATCATCGACGCGTTTGCGCCCGAGTTTGACCAGCTGTCGCTGCTCACGCTGATGCTGCCCTGGGGCGAGTGAACCGGGGAGTCTCGGTGGTGCTGAGGGCGCGCTTGGTGGACCTTGCCGGGGTGCTGGTGGCCCTGGTCTGCGCGGGCGCCGCCCATGCCGCCGTCACGGAAGAACATATCCAGCAGCCCTACCCCGTGCGCGCCCAGCCCGGCGAGACCCTGCGGAAAGCGCTGAACGCTGCCACTCCCATCACCGTCGATGGCCAGCGCTTTCACGGCTACACCCGCTGGAACGTGCGCTGGACCTTTCGCTGGTGGCGCGAGGCATCGGGCCGCTGCACCATCACCGAGGTCACCACCCGACTGCGCACTCAGGTGCAATTGCCCGAATTGCGCAGTGGCACGCCCGCCCAGCAGGCGGTTTTCGACCGGTACCTGAGCGCCTTGTCCCGCCACGAACAGGGCCATGTCCAGTTCGGGCGCGATGCGGCGCAGGCCATTGACGAGGGCATTGCCGCACTGCCTGCTGCCCCCGACTGCGCGGCGCTGGAGCGCCGGGCCAACACGCTGGGCCACCGCCTGCTGCGCGAACACGCGGAGCGCGAAAAACAGTACGACCGCGGCACGCGGCACGGCGCATCGCAAGGCGCCAGGCTGGAGTGAAAGGCCGGGTCCATCAACAAGCGTACAGGCGTGTGCGCTATCCCCGCACCGCGCTGCGAAAGGCCGCCGACAACGCTGCCAGCGCATCGCGCGGGCGACCTTCCTGGTTGCGTGTGTGCAGCAACACCGGCAGACGCGGCAGCTCAGGCAGCCCCAGGCGGGCACCCACATCCACCGCCCCCAGCGGCAGCATGCGCGGCGCCAGTGCCGCCACGCCCAGCCCGGCCATCACGGCCGCCGCCACGGCCGCAACGCCTCCACCCACAAACACCTCGGCCCAGGCGATGCCCGCAGTGTCCAGCGCCTGCCCCGCCATCGCCCGCACACCGCAGGGCTCGGCCAGCGTGGCCAGGGGCAAGGGCTCGCCCGCACGGTGCTGCCAGCCGGGGGCGGCGAACCACCCGAAGGGCTCCTCGGCCAGCAGCTCGCCATCGCTGCGGCCCACGTGCATGCGGGCCAGCACGGCATCCAGCTCACGCCGGTCGTAGCTTTGCAGCAGGTCGCCCGACGAGCCGATGCGGATCTCGATGAGCAGCTGTGGGTCTTGCTGGTTCATGCGGGCGATCAGCGCGGGCAGCTCCGGCCCGGCCACATGGTCGCTGATGCCGATGGTCAGGCGCTGGCGGGCCTGAGCGAACGTGGCCAGCGCCCGGTCGTGCGCGACCAGCAGTTCACGCGCATGCTCCAGAAATGCCGCGCCCCGGGCCGACAACTGCACGTGGCGCGGCGTGCGCTCGATGAGGCGGCAGCCCAGCCGGTCCTCCAGCCGCTTGAGCTTCAGGCTCATCGCGGCCTGCGCCGTGCCCATGGCCTCAGCTGCGCGCGTGAAGCTGCCCAGCTCGGCAATGCGCACAAAGGCTTCGACGGCATCCAGATCCAGGGATCGCTCAACCATTTGAATTTGATATTTCTGAAATAGATATCCATAGCATATTCATATGGATAGGATTTCGCCAGCATCTTGTTCAGAAAGGATCTTGCGATGCCCCTCATCCACATTGCCATGCGCGGCGGCAAGCCTGCGGCCTACCGGCAGGCGATCTTTGACACGCTGTACCGCGCCTTGCGCGAGACCTTCAACGTGCCCGAGGACGACCAGTTCATGACCATCACCGAGCACGACGCCGCCAACTTCCGCTACAGCCCCACGTACCTGGGCGTGGCCCGCAGCGACGACGTGGTGTTCATCCAGATCACCGCCAACAACACGCGCGGCCTGGAGCAGAAGAAGGCGCTGTTTGCGCGCATCGCGCAGCTGCTGGGCGAGAGCCCGGGCCTCCGGCCCGAGGACGTGTTCATCAACATCGTCGAGGTGGACAAGGAGAACTGGTCCTTCGGCCACGGCCTGGCGCAGTACGCATGAGGTGATGCGCAGCTCCGGGCAGGCAGGCTATGCGGCCAGGCCCGCCAGCAGGCGCTCCACGCTGCCCAGCACCGCCTTGACTGGCTCGCCCATTTGCACACGCACGATGGCGCCCTCCACCACCAGCGTCACGGCCTGCGCGTCGCGCGCCCGCTGTGCGCCAGGCGGCAGCAGGGTGGCCAAAAGGTCCGTCATCTCATGCTTGTGGCGCTGTGCAATCTCCATCACCTCCGGCACCGTGCTGCCCAGCTCGCCCACGCTGTTGATGAAGGCGCAGCCCCGGAAGTCATCGCGGCCAAACCATTCGGCCAGCGTGGCCACCAGCGCATTCAGGCCAGACGCACCACCACGCTTTGCACCTCCATGGCGCTCCAGGGCCGCAGCAAACCATGCGATCCAGCCTGCATGGCGGTAGTCAAGGTAGGCGCAGATGAGATCGTTTTTGCTGGGGAAATGCCGGTAGAACGTGACCTTGGTGACGCCCGACTCGGCGATCACTCGGTCGATGCCCGTGGCACGGATACCGTCGCGGTAAAACAGCGCGTGCGCAGTCTGCAGCAGGCGGTCGCGGGCAGGCAGGTCTTTCCAGTCAGAAGGCGGCAGGGGAAACATGTGGGCATTGTAGACAAGTCTGTCTACATTTCGCTATGATGCGATGTAGACAGACTTGTCTACCAATTCCTCTTGACCCACAAACCCCAAGGTGCTGCCCATGGAAACCCGTCCGCCTTCCCCCCCCTTCTCCCTGCAAACCGCCATCCAGAAAGTGCGCTTGGCCGAAGACGGCTGGAACTCGCGCGACCCGGCGCGTGTGGCCCTGGCTTACACCGAGGACACCCGCTGGCGCAACCGGGCTGAGTTTCCCGTGGGCCGCGAGGCCGCCCGGCAGCTGCTGGAGCGCAAGTGGGCGCGCGAGCTGGACTACCGCCTCATCAAAGAGCTCTGGGCGTTCAGCGGCCACCGCATCGCCGTGCGCTTCGCCTACGAATGGCATGACGACGCAGGCCAGTGGTACCGCAGCTATGGCAACGAAAACTGGGAGTTCAACGATGCGGGCCTGATGGCCGTGCGCCACGCGAGCATCAACGACCGGCCCATCAACGCGGCGGACCGGCTGTTCTTGTGGCCACTGGGGCGCCGGCCGGACGACCATCCGGGGTTGAGCGACCTGGGGCTGTGAAACCGCCAAGGCCCCATGCAGCGGCCAAAGGGCGCCCCCCGGTGGGGCGCGCCTTTGCACCACCCACCGCGCTCAGGTCGCAGAGCAGGTGAAGCTCTCAGCCTTGGCCGGGTCACCCGTGCCGTTGTAGCGCGGGAACTTGGGGTACTCGCACACCGGGCGCTGGGCCACTGGCGTGGTGGTGCCGGGTGCGAACTTGGTGGCCACCAGTTTGTCGGGCGCCGTGCCTTTTTCCACCCAGGCGTCCATGGCGGCCAGCAGGTCGATGGAGCGGGGCTCGGTGCCCGCGCCGTCCAGGTCGTGCCCGTTGGAGGGCGAGGTGACCATGCGCGCAAAGCTCTGCACCTTGCTGGCGCCCAGGCGCTGCTTCACCGTGTCGAGGTACTCCACCGTGCGGTACATCGACACGCAGGTGTCGCCCGCGCCGTACCAGATCAGCAGCTTGCCGCCGTTGTCGGCAAAGGCAGCAATGTCCGGGTCGGTGCCGTCGATCATCTCGGCCAGGCGGCTGTACTGCGCCTGGTACTGCGTGGGGTCGTGGCTCAGGATGTTGGCGTTGGGGTTGCCCTCCACCAGGCGCGCAGCCGCCGTCACGGCCATGTGGTTGAACGAATCGGGGGCATCGAAGCTGGTGCCGAACATGTACGACTGCCAATCGGACGTGGACGCGCCGCCCCGGCCAAAGCGTGGGTAGCCCACTGCGCCGCGCGACAGGGTCACGGGCGTCTTGTGGTCGCTGTAGATGAGGCGGATGGATTCGATCTGACCGGCCGTGAGGCAGCTGTCGCTGTCCGCGCCCTGGCACAGCAGCTCGGTGGGCACGTAGTTGCAGGCCTCGACGTTGCCGATGATGCCGTCCTTCAGACCGTCCAGCCCGTCGCACGCGGCCGTCTCGGCCTTGGCGTAGAGCGCGATCTTGGCGGGGCTCATCCAGTTCTCGCGGCTCTTGAAGATGTGGCGCAACACCGTGGGGCCGAGGTTGACCTGGTGCGCCTGCTGGGCGATGGCGGGCTCCATGGCCACCACGCCGTCGTAGTCCTTGGGGTACTTCTGCGTGGAGATCAGACCTGAGCGCCCGCCGTTGGAATGGCCCATGTGGTAGCGCCGCACAGGGCGCTTGCCGTAGAACTCGGTGGCGATGGCGGTGCCCACCTCCAGCACAAAATGGTTGGCGTCGAACGCATGGTTGCGCAGCGCCACATCGCTCTTGCCCCAGGCAAAACCCTGGATCTGGTGGCCGGAGTCGGAGCTGATCTTCACATACGGATTGGCCGATGGGCCCACCAGCTGCTGGTACCACGGGTCGTCCGTGGGGATAAACCCGTCGAAGCCGCCACCGCCGATGGTCAGCGTCTTGCTGTTCCATTGCGCCAGCGTGGGCAGTTCCACCGCCCAGTTGATGGTGGAGTCGGGCGAGGACACGATCTGCCCGCGCACGATGCACACGTCGGGCAACGTGCCCTCGGCCTTGCGCAGCTCGGTGCGCGTGAGCTTGGCGCCATGGGGCAAGGTGGTTGACGTGTAGGCAGCGCAAGCTTCTGCCAAGGGCTTGCTGGCCAGGGGCGCAGGGGCATCGCTGCCACCGCCGCAGGCCGTCAGCGCCAGGGTGGCTGCGGCGCCCAGGCCGCCCAGGGCGCGCGCGGGCCATCGGCCTTCGAGCGCCGCGAGTGCTGTGCGACGGGGGTGCGCCACGGCGGCGCGGGTGGGGTTCGGGAACATGCGGAAAGTCTCCTGTGGTGTGTTGTTCTCAGGAGCCCAGCTTGCGGCGGCAGCGCCACCGCAGTCTCTGGGACTCCGGTGCGGACGATAGGAAAATAAGCTGCCGCTGCGGCCTCTGCAAATGCAGAGGGAGCGGGAAACTACCGAGCCCGCACAGCGGCGGGCCACCGCCCTACGCGTTGCGCAGCGCCGCCACCAGTTCCAGCTTGTTGCGCACACCCAGCGCTGCGTAGGCAGTGCGCAGGTAAGTTCGCACCGTGGCGGGCGTGAGGCCCAGCGTGGCGGCAATGTCCTTGTGCGACTGCCCCTGGGCGTACAGCATGGCCACGCTCAGCTCGCGCGGGGCCAGCGCCTGCTTGTGCTGGCGCGATGCGATGCTCAGCGCCACCAGCGGGCCGCAGGGCTCCAGCCGCAGGCGGCAGGCCTTGCCCAGCACCAGGTTGCAAGGAGCGCCGGGCAGCGCCTGCACCACGGCCGGGGGCAGGTGGGTGCCCGCCCATTCCGGGTGGGCCGCACGCAGGGCCTGGCTGATGCGCAGACCTGCAAACAGCAGCTCGCCCGTGGGCTGTGCCAGCGCAAAGCTGTCCCAGGGCCGGCGGGGCGAATCGCTTTGCAACCGCTGCAGCCGGTGGTGCCAGTGCTGCAGCAGGTGCAGCACAAACTCGCCAAACAGCACGGTTTCGGCGTCGGTGAATTCGCTGCGTGTGGGCGTCCGGTAGACCGAGACAAAAAACAGCAGCCCGCTGTGCGGCAGTTCGGCCGTGAGGGCCATGCAGTGGTACAGGCCATGCCGCTCTGCGAAGGCCATCACTTGCGGGTCTTCGGGTGGCGCGCCGACCAGGTCGCGCTCGCGGATCACCTCGCCCAAGTGTCGCATGGAATGCTTCGCAAAATCGTCCGCAGCGGACAAGGCGTTCCACTCGTCGGCAAAACCCCGGGCCAGGCCGATGCTGCCGTGCAGCCAGTTGCGCGGCGCGGCCTGCACCTCCTGCGCGCCGCCCCCTGCGCCAGACTCGCCTGCCGACACCTCGCCCCACCACGCCGAATCAAAAGGCACCAGCCCGCGCAGCGTCTGCAGCGCCTGGTGCAGCAGGTCCTGCGGCGGTGCGTGCTGGGCCTGTTCAGCCAGCTGGAGCAGGCTGCGGCTGAGCGCGCGCAGGGGATCTGCTTGCTGCGCTTGCGCTGCCACGTGTGCCACGCTGGGCGGCCTCATGGGCCAGCGTGTTCTGCTGCGTGCGGGATGGGGGGTGTGCGGGGGCGTGGCGCCATGGGGTCTCCTGGTTTTTGGGAACGATGGTAGCCGCCATGCGCCAGCGGCTCCCTCGTAAGAACCAGGCCCCATGGACCTGAAATACTATATTTTTTATAGCTACTTGCGCTTGCTGGATAAGCGCCAGGTGCATTTTTCACCAAGTATTCAAGAAACCAGCCCCTCCACCGCCTGGAACATCGACTGCCGCGCCTGGCTGATGATCTGCCCCTTCCAGGCATCGGTGTCGGTGTAGAAGGCCGCCAGCATTTGTGCCTTGATCTGGGCAGCCTTGTCGGCGGGCGTGTCGGGGTGCAGGTTGAGCCACTGCTCGGCACGGATGGCGTTCATCACATCGAGCACGGGCACCGTGCCGTACTCCATGGCGATGCCGGTGTACTCGGCATGCGGGCATTCGTCGTAGATCGAGGTCCACATCAGGCCGGTGAGGAAGGCCGAGGTGGACGAGCCGTCATAAATGGACGTGACCGGCGTGGCGCCGCCGCCGTCCCACCAGGCGCGCGCGCGGGCCACGGCCACATCGTCGTCATTGCCTGCATAGATGCGCTCGCCATGGCCGCTGGGGCCCAGGCCGGTGTGCAGGTCGATCCAGGCAATGTGCGACGCACCCGCGCCGTGCTGGCGCAGCACCTGGCGCAGCGTGCGGTTGCTCCACGTGGGCTCGGTGCCGCCAAAGAAGACCCCTTGCGGAAACTCATGCTGGCCTTGCGAGATGGCGGCCTGCCATGCCGCTTCGCCCTTGGTGGCGATGTACTGCTCCACGGCGGCCACGTTGTCGGGGCCAGGTGGCCACTGCTCGGGCAGCAGCAGGGGCTGCACCTCTCGGTAGGCAGTGTTCACGGGCAAGGGCCTTGAAAAGTTCTGGAAGTTGCGGTTCAGGTCCACGTTTTCGTGGGTGAAGCGGCGCACGTGCGAAAAGCCATACGGGTTGAGCGCATGGATATAGAGCGTGGCCACACCGGCGTCGCGCGCCTTCGCACGCCACTCGGCGTCGTGCAGTGCAAACACCTGCACGCCGCTGCCGCAATAGCCTTCGACGCCATGGCAGGCACTGCTCACGATGAGCAGCTTCTTGGCATCGGCCGGGCCGTCGCGCACCACGTCCATGGCCAGGTCTTCACCATCGCGGCCCTTCAGGGGGTGGGCATGTGACTCGATGGGCAGGCCTGCGGTGGCGGCCGCCTCCAGAAACTTTGTGCGCGCCTTTGCGTAACTGGGCGAAAACGCGTCAACGAGACCGATCATGGACAGGGACTTTCAGACGGGGGTGGAAACAAAACACCCCGGCGCGCGCGATGGGCGCCAGGGCGGGCATGGCTCGGATCTGTTCGTCAGGCGGCGTCAGCGGGCTGGGCCAGCCACTCCTCGGCCAGCTTGACCCAGTAGGTGGCGCCCAGCGGGATCAGGTCGTCGTTGAAGTCATAGCTCGGGTTGTGCAGCATGCAAGGCCCGCCGCCGTGGCCCATCTCGCGGTGCGCGCCGTCGCCGTTGGCGATAAAGCAGTACGCACCGGGCTTGGCCTGCAGCATGTAGGCGAAGTCTTCGGCGCCCATGGTGGGCTCCTGGGGCAGCACACGCTCCTCCCCCACGATGCCCGCCATCACCTTGCGGGCAAATTCGGCCTCGGCGGGCGAGTTGATGGTGGGCGGGTAGTTGCGCACAAACTCGAACTCGCAGGTGGCGTCGTGTGCGGCGCAGGTGTGCTCGGCAATCTGGCGCATGCGCTTTTCGATCAGGTCCAGCACTTCCACGGTGAAGGTGCGCACCGTGCCCTGCAGTTCGACGCTGTCGGGCACCACATTGGTGGCCTCGCCCGCATGGATCATGGTGACCGAGATCACGCCCGCGTCCACCGGCTTCTTGTTGCGGCTGATGATGGTCTGGAAGGTCTGTACCATGCCGCAGGCGATCGGCACCGGGTCGATGCCTGTGTGCGGCAGGGCCGCATGGCCGCCTTTGCCGCGCAGGGTGATCTTGAATTCGCTGGTCGATGCCATGACCGGGCCGGGGCTGACGGCAAAAGTGCCCACCGGCATGCCGGGCCAGTTGTGCATGCCGTACACGGCCTCCATGGGGAACTGCTCGAACAGGCCGTCTTCGATCATCACGCGGGCGCCGCCGCCGCCTTCTTCGGCGGGCTGGAAGATCAGGTACACAGTGCCGTCAAAGTTGCGGTGCTTGGCAAAGTGCTGGGCCGCCGCCAGCAGCATGGCCACGTGGCCGTCGTGGCCGCAGGCGTGCATCTTGCCCTGGTGTTTGCTGGCGTGGGCGAAGGTGTTGAACTCCTGCATGGGCAGGGCGTCCATGTCGGCGCGCAGGCCAATCGCCCGGCCACTGGCGCCACCGTCGCGCCCCTTGACGATGCCCACCACGCCCGTCTTGCCCAGCCCCCGGTGGATGGGAATGCCCCATTCGGTGAGCTTTTGGGCCACCACGTCGGCGGTGCGCACCTCTTCAAAGCACAGCTCGGGGTGGGCGTGAATGTCCCGGCGCACCGCTGCAATACTGGCCGCCTGGGTGACGATGGAGTCAATAACGTTCATGATATGTGTCCTTACGATCTCACAGTCTAGCCCGCTGGCCGTCCCTTGCGCCACCCCGGGTTTATTTGCACTGCAACATGACACTCTCCCCCCACGCCCTCGAACTCGCGCAAACCCTGGTGCGCATGAACACCGTCAGCCACCACTCCAACCTGGAGCTGATCCATTTCATCCGCGACCACCTGGCCAAGCTGGGCGTGAAAAGCCGATTGACCTACAACGACGACAAGACCAAGGCCAACCTGTTCGCCACGCTGGGCGAGGGCAAACCCGCTGGCGTGATCCTCTCGGGCCACACCGACACGGTGCCGTGGGACGGGCAGGACTGGACCATGGACCCACTGAGCGCTCTGGTCAAGGACGGCAATCTGTACGGGCGCGGCAGTGCCGACATGAAGGCCTTCATTGGCATTGCGGTCTCGCACGCCGAGCAATTCCTGAACAGCGACGCGCCCTTCGCCATCCACCTGGCCTTCAGTTATGAGGAAGAGATCGGCTGCTTTGGCGTAAAAGAGCTCATCGCCGACCTGCGCGATGCCAACATCAAGCCCCTGGCCTGCATCGTGGGCGAGCCCACCAGCATGGTGCCCGCCATCGCACACAAGGGCGTGTACCGCTACAAGTGCTGCGTGCGCGGCAAGGAGGCGCATTCGTCCCTCACGCCGCATTCGGTCAACGCCATCGAGATGGCCGCCCGCGTGGTGGGCCGGGTGCGTGACATGGCGGAAGACTTTGAAAAGAATGAGCCCCGCTTTGAGGGCTTCGACGTGCCGTTTTCGACCACCAGCGTGGGCCAGTTCCACGGCGGCAT
This sequence comes from Acidovorax sp. LjRoot38, assembly GCF_964252975.1. NCBI lineage: Bacteria > Pseudomonadati > Pseudomonadota > Betaproteobacteria > Burkholderiales > Comamonadaceae > Acidovorax > Acidovorax sp. LjRoot38. The sequence continues at coordinate 416,483 of NZ_CAXUPT020000005.1, forward strand.
TGCCGACAACGTGGTGCCGCGCGACGCCGAGTTCCGCTACGAGTTTCGCGACCTGCCCACGGCCAATGCGGCGCAGATGCAGTCCGAGGTGGTGGCCTATGCCAAGTCGCTGGAGCCTGCGATGAAGAAGGTGGCGCCCGCAGCAGGCTTTGAATTCGAGACCATCTGCGAGATTCCGAGTTTTCTGGGCAGCAAGGACGACCCAGTCACGCGCCTGGCGCAGGAGCTGAGCGGCGAAAAGAACACCACGCTGGTGGCCTTTGGCACCGAAGCGGGCCTGTTCAAGAACGCGGGCATCTCCACCGTGGTGTGTGGCCCCGGCAGCATCCAGCAGGCCCACCAGCCCGACGAATACGTGAGCCTGGAGCAGCTGGCGCGCTGCGAGGCCTTCATGCAAGGACTGGTGCGCACACGCACACTGGGCTGATCGCCTTGCAGATGCCGCAGAGCCCTCCGCCGAGGCCTGCGGCGCTGCAGTCAGGTCCTCACGCGGCCGTCGCCCGTCAGCATGGACATCTCGACAAACTTCGATGCCGCATGGCTCGTAGCGCTGTAGGTGACCGGAAAGCCCGAAATCACCTGGCTGCCCAGCGACTCAATGCCGGTGATCAGGCTCTCGCGGGTGGGCCTTCCGCTGCCCTGGGCCTGGCGCAGGCCTTCAGTGAAGATGCGGGCGGCCAGAAAACCCTCCATGCTGGAGTAGTTGGCCTGCACCTTGTCGCCGCCCTTCTTGATGGCTTCCAGAAACTCGCGGGTAATCTGGCGCGACGGCTGATAGGGCGAAGGTACGACCTGCGACACCACCACACCGGCGCCATCCTTGCCCAGCTCGTCGGCCAGCGCCTGCGTGCCCACGAAAGATACGTTGTAGAACGTGCCGCCAAAGCCCGCCTTGCGCGCTGCGCGCACGAAGGATGCGGCCGAGGCATAGGCAGTGATCTGCACCACGGCATCCGGCTTGGCCGGCACCAGCTTGTCCACAGCCGCTTTCACGTCGGTCGAATTGCGCTCCACCGTGGCAGTGGCCACAGGCGAGAGCTTGAGTTCGGTCAGCGCCTTCGTCACGCCATCGAGCCCGGCCTTGCCGTAGGCGTCGTTCTGGTAGAACACCGCAATCTTCTTGAGGCCGAGGTTGGTGAGCTGGCGCACGATGAGTGCGGTTTCGTCATAGTACGAGGCACGCACATGGAAGATCAGCCGATTGAACGGCTGGCGCAGCGCCTCGGCCCCCGTGAAGGGGCCAAAGAATGGCACTTTTTCCTTGGTGAAGATGGGCATCGCCGCCAGGCTGGTGGGCGTGCCGATGTAACCAAACAGGGCGAACACGTCTTCGGCAATGAGCTTGCGGGTGTTCTCGGCGCAGCGGTCGGGCTCGTAGCCATCGTCCATTGTGCGGATTTCCACCGTGCGCTTGCCCACGCCACCCTGCGCATTGAGCTGGTCGAAAAAGAGCTTGGCACCCAGGTTGAACTGCACGCCCAGCTGCGCGGCGGGGCCCGTGAAGGCAGCAGACTGGCCCAGCACAATCCGGCCTTCACTTTGCGCGTGTGCCAGCTGGAAGCCCCCCAGCGCTGCAGCGCCCAGGCCCACGGAAAACTGTCTACGACCCAATACCGGTTGGTTCATGGTGAAATCTCTGCTCTTGTGAATCGAGGGCGATCCCTCTGCGCTGCCGGTAGGCAGCCTCCTTGGAAGGGTGGCTAGATATGCACAACCGTTCCAACCCTGATTGCCAGTTTAACGATCAACCTACCAAATGCCCACGTCTTCTGCTGCAAATCCCCCTCTATCTGTACCGACTCAGGTGCGCGGCACCTGCCCCCACGACTGCCCGGACACCTGCGCCCTGTTGACGACCATAGAGAACGGCGTGGCCACCCGCGTACAGGGCAACCCCGCTCACCCGCACACCGACGGCGTGCTGTGCGCCAAGGTGAGCAAGTACACCGAGCGCAGCTACCATCCCGAGCGCGTGCTCACGCCGCTCAAACGCGCGGGCGCCAAGGGGGCCGGCCAGTTCGTGCCCGTGACCTGGGACGAAGCCTTGAGCGACATCGCCCAGCGCCTGCAGGCTATCGCCGCGCGCGCGCCCGAAGCCATCCTGCCCTACAGCTACGCGGGCACCATGGGCATGGTGCAGGGCGAGAGCATGGACCGACGCTTTTTCCACAAGCTGGGCGCCTCGCAGCTGGACCGCACCATCTGCGCATCGGCCGGGGCCGAGGCTCTGGTGCAGACCCTGGGCGGCAAGGTGGGCATGAAGGTGGAGTTTTTTGCCGAATCGCAGCTCATCATCATCTGGGGCAGCAACTCCATCGGCAGCAACCTGCACTTCTGGCGCTATGCCCAGCAGGCCAAGCGCAATGGCGCCAAGCTGGTGTGCATTGACCCCCGCAAGAGCGAGACGGCCGACAAATGCCACGAGCACATTGCCCTGCGCCCCGGCACCGACGCCGCGCTGGCACTGGCGCTGATGCACGAGCTGATCGCGAACGACTGGCTGGACCACAACTACATCGCCCGCCACACGCTGGGCTGGGACCAGCTGCGCGAGCGCGCACTGCAGTGGCCGCCCGAACGCGCGGCCGAGGTGTGCGGCATTCCGGTGGAGCAGATCCGCCAGCTGGCCAAGGACTACGGTACGACGAAGCCCGCCGCCATCCGCCTGAACTACGGCATGCAGCGTGTGCGTGGCGGCGGCAATGCGGTGCGCGCCGTGGCCTGCCTGCCTGCGCTCACGGGCGCCTGGCGCCACCGCGCGGGCGGCGTGCTGCTGTCCAGCTCGGGCCAGTTCCCCGCGCAGCGCGCCGTGCTGCAGCGACCCGACCTGATGCCCGCCCAGACACCGCGCACCATCAACATGTCCACCATTGGCGACGACCTGCTGCGCGAGGCCTCGCCCGCGTTCGGCCCGAAGGTGGAGGCCGTCGTGGTCTACAACAGCAATCCCGTGGCCGTGGCCCCCGACTCGGGCAAGGTAGTGCAAGGCTTTGCACGCGAAGACCTGTTCACGGTGGTGCTGGAGCACTTCCAGACCGACACGGCCGACTACGCCGACTACATCCTGCCCGCGACCACGCAGCTGGAGCATTGGGACGTGCACCTGAGCTACGGCCACACCGACGTGCTGCTCAACCGCCCCGCCATCGCGCCGCAGGGCCAGGCGCGCAGCAACGCACAGATCTTCCGCGACCTGGCAGCGCGCATGGGCTTTGCCGAGCCCTGTTTTGCCGAGAGCGACGAGGCCCTGTGCCGCCAGGCGTTTGGCGACGCAGTGGACTACGCACTGCTCGAAAGCCAAGGCTTTGCCACGCTGGCGCTGCCCGATGCGCCGTTCGCCGAAGGCAACTTCCCATCACCCTCTGGAAAGTGCGAGTTCTACAGCGCCCGCCTGGCCGCCCAGGGCCTGGACGGCCTGCCCGACCACCTGCCCAACTACGAACTGCAGGGCACGGACGCCCGCTACCCGCTGGCCATGATCTCGCCGCCCGCGCGCAACTTCTTGAACTCCACCTTCGTGAACGTGCAGAGCCTGCGCAACATCGAGGGCCGCCCGGTGCTGGAGATCCACCCCGACGATGCCGAAGCACGCGGCATTGCCAACGACGCCGTGGTGCGCGTGTTCAACGACCGGGGCAGCTACCTGTGCCACGCCACCGTGTCGCGCCGCGCACGGCCCGGGGTTGTGAATGGCCTGGGCATCTGGTGGCGCAAGTTGGGGCTGAACGGTACCAACGTGAACGAGGTCACCAGCCAGGCCCTCACGGACTTGGGCCGCGCGCCGACGTTTTATGACTGCCTGGTGGAGGTGGAGGCCAGTTCGGCGGACACCCTGGCGTTGGCATCCGCCTGATCGCGGGCGTCACCTGCTAACCAGACGCAATATCAATTTGATAGCTGCCAGCGCTTATCCAATAAGCGCTAGAGGCCATTTTCAATCACATTCTTCGTCAATGCGTGTGCAAGGCCGTGGTTGAAGGGGCTGCGCCCTGCCCATCCGATCCGCCAGCCGTCAGTGCCAGAAAGTGGTGCACCACGGGCCGCTTCGGACCGACATGGAAACGCAGCGCCTCCGCTTGCAGGTCGGCATCGGCCTTGGACACGCGGTGGTGTTGGCGCAGATGCTCGGCCCACGATTCGACGAGGAACCATTCGATGACCCGGCCCGGCTCGCCCGTGTGTTCGGCCACGCCCCAGGCGTAGGCGCCGTCGCGGCGGCGCTCGGCAGACAGGTGCTGCATGGCCTGCAGGAAGGCGGGCAGGTCGGGCTTGGCGATGCGGTATTCGATCTGCACCATCACCGGGCCCCGGTCGTGCGCCACGGGCTCCGCCAGCAGGGGCTCGGGCCAGTGGTTCGAGGGCTGCAGGTCGGCCTCGCCGGTGGGCAGCTTCACGCGGTGAAAGATGAGCGACGCCACGACCAGGCCGGCCGCGCCCATCAGCAGCGTAACCGGCAAGCCGGCCTGCCCTGCGATGAGGCCCCAGCCCAGGCTGCCGGCTGCCATCGCACCGTTGAAGACCATGAGGTAGATGGCCAGGCCCCGGCCGCGCACCCAGTTGGGCAGCACGGCCTGGGCCACGCCGTTGAGGGTGGTCAGCGCGATGATCCAGCCCAGGCCCAGCACCAGCATCAGCGCCACGGCGGCCCACTGGGGCGGGGCCACGGTCAGCACGCCCATGACGGCCGCGGTCAGCAGCGAGGCCAGCAGCACCAGGCCGTCGGTGTTGAGCCGCTGGCGCAGGCGCGGCAGCAGCACGGCGCCCAGGATGGCGCCCGCGCCCACGGCGCCCAGCATCACGCCGTAAAAGCCTGCCGAGCCGCCCAGCATGCGGCGCGCCACCAGCGGCAGCAGCGCCCAGACGGAGCTGGCGAACAGGAAGAACACGGCTGCGCGCAGCAGCACCACATGCAGCTCGCGGCTGGCGCGGGCGTAGCGCACGCCGGCGCGGAAGGCGCCGAAGAACTGCTCGTTCAGGCCTGAGGCCTCGGCCTTGGGGCGCTTCCACCACAGCAGCGCGGCGATCACGAACACATAGCTCAGCACGTCCAGGCCGTAGGCCATGGCCGCGCCGAAGCTGGCCAGCAGCAGGCCGCCCGCCGCCGGGCCGATGGCGCGTGCGATGTTGATGCCAAGCGAGTTGAGCGCCACGGCGCTCCTGAGCTCGCTGCGCGGCACCAGCTCGGGCACGATGGACTGCCAGGTGGGCCCCATGAGCGCGGCACCGATACCGCCCACAAAGGTCAGGGCCACCAGCCACTCCACCGTCAGCGTGTGGGTGTTGGCCAGGATGAGAAGCGTTCCGCTGACGGCCGCCAGCAGCACCTGCACCCCGATGAGGAAGCGGCGGCGGTCCAAGATGTCCGACAGCACGCCCGCAGGGATGGCGAGCAGAAAGACCGGCAGGGTGGCGGCGGTCTGGATCAGGGCGACCGCGGTGGGGCTGGACGAAAGTTCGGTCACCATCCAGGCGCTGGCCACGTCGCGCATGAAGCTGCCGATGTTGCCCAGCACGGTGGCGGTCCACAGCACCGCAAAGACGGGGATGGCCAGCGGCGCAAAGCTGCCCGGTGCGGTGGTGGTGTCGGGTTTGGTTGGGCGGTGATCAGACATGGCGGCCTCCGAGGTCGTGCCAGGCGACGAGCAGCATGCCGCCCACCAGGCCCCAGTGTTCAAAAAATGCGTTGGCACTGCGCTGCCGCTCGGCGGGCGGCGCGGCCCAGAAGCGGTCTGCCAGCAAGGCGGCCAGCGCCGTGAAGCCTGCCAGGGCGAGCGCCCCCAGCCAGCGGTACCAGCCCGACAGGATGAGCGCCGAGGCCGAGAGCTGCAGCACCAGCGTGGCGGCGGCGATGGGCGCCGCGGGCGCCAGGCCGAGCGAGCGCACCTCGGCCACGGCACCCGCAAAGTCGCGGGCCTTGCCGATGCCGCCCTGCAGGTAGGCGGCGCACAGGCACAGCAGCGCCAGCGTCTGCACCCAGGGCGCGGTGGCGGCGGTTTGCAATGCGTTCTGCACCGTCACACCGCCCAGCAGGCGCAGCCGAGCGCACCCCAAAAGCCCTGCAGGTCGGACACGGGGAGCTTGCTGCTCCAGGCCGTGGCATGGGCGTGGCCGTGCAGGTTGCAGTTGCTCGCACAGCCGCAGTTCGCCGCCGCGTTGCGCAGCACGGCCTGCAGCGGCGCGCCGTCTGGCCCTCCCTGAGCGCCCCAGGCGCCGTAGCCGCCGAAGGTGCGCACGGGCGACCAGTCGGGCATGGCGGGCGGCGGGGCCGCGTCGTCGAAGCGCGCGAAGTCGCCCACGCAATAGACCACCTTGCCGCCCACCACGGTGAGCAGGGCCGTGGTGTCGGCGATATCGGACTCGGGGCAGGCAAAGAAGTCGCGATCGGGCACGACGAGGTCGGCCAGCTGGCCCGCCTCGATGCGGCCCTTCTTGCCCTGCTCGTTGCTGAACCAGGTGACGTTCTCGGTCCACATGCGCAGGGCCTGGTCGCGCGTGAGGCAGTTGCGCTGCGGCATGAGCTGCAGGCCGCCCACCGTCTTACCGGTGACGAGCCAGGACAGCGACACCCAGGGGTTGTAGCTGGCCACGCGGGTGGCGTCGGTGCCGGCGGACACATTGACGCCCTTCTCCAGCATGCGCTTGACCGGGGGCGTGGCCTCGGCCGCCGCGGCGCCGTAGCGCTCCACGAAGTACTCGCCCTGGTAGGCCATGCGGTGCTGCACGGCCACGCCGCCGCCCAGGGCGGCGATGCGGTCGATGGACTTTTCCGAGATGGTCTCGGCGTGGTCGAAGAACCAGTTCAGGCCGGCCAGCGGCGTGTCCTGGTTGACCTTTTCGAACACATTGAGCGCGCGCTCGATGGTCTCGTCGTAGGTGGCGTGCATGCGCCAGGGCCAGCGGTTCTGCGCCAGGATGCGCACCACCTCTTCCAGCTCGCCTTCCATGCCGGGCGTGAGCTCGGGCTGGGGCTGGCGGAAGTCCTCGAAGTCGGCGGCGGAGAACACCAGCATCTCGCCCGCGCCGTTGTGGCGAAAGTAGTCCGTGCCCTGCTTGTACTGCGAGGTGGCCGTCCAGTTCAGGAAGTCTTCCTTCTCGTGCTGGGGCTTTTGTGTAAACAGGTTGTAGGCCAGGCGAATGGTGAGCTGGTCGGCATCGGCCAGTTCCTGGATCACGTCGTAGTCATCCGGGTAGTTCTGCATGCCGCCGCCTGCGTCGATGGCGCCGGTCACGCCCAGGCGGTTGAGCTCGCGCATGAAGTGGCGCGTGGAGTTGACCTGGTAGTCGTGCGGCAGCTTGGGGCCCTTGGCCAGCGTGGCATACAGGATGGCCGCATTGGGCTTGGCCAGCAGCAGGCCCGTGGGGTTGCCCGCGCTGTCGCTCACGATCTCTCCACCGGGCGGCGCGGGCGTGTCCTTGCCATAGCCCACGGCGCGCAGCGCGGCGCCGTTGAGCAGCGCGCGATCGTACAAATGCAGGATGAACACGGGTGTGTCCGGCGCCACCGCGTTCAGCTCGGCCAGCGTGGGCAGGCGCTTTTCCGCAAACTGGTGTTCGGTGAAACCGCCCACCACGCGCACCCACTGCGGCGCGGGCGTCACCGCCACCTGCGCTTTGAGCATGGCCATGGCGTCGGCCAGGCTGCGCACCCCGTCCCACCGCAGTTCCATGTTGAAGTTGAGGCCGCCGCGGATGATGTGCAGGTGGTTGTCGATGAGCCCCGGCAGCACGCTGCGCCCACCCAGGTCGATGACCCGCGTGCCCGCACCGGCCAGGGCCATCACCTCGCGGTCGTCGCCGACTTTGGTGAAGCGCCCTTGCGCAATGGCGACCGCACTGGCCGTGGGATGGGCGCGGTCCAGCGTGGTGAAGCGGCCGTTGCGCAGGATGAGGTCGGGGGTGATGGCAGGTTGTGTCATGGTCTTCGGGCTTCGAAAATTCAGCAATGGCAGAGCGCAAAAAGGGTGCATTGGCCGTAGCGAGCGGCCCTAGCCTGCATCGAGGACAGCAGCCGTACAAGCGTACGGCGAGAACCGCAGGTGCGGGATCGGGTCGCGCAGTAGGCCAATGCACCCATTTTTTAGGCTTCTTGGGCGTTGAACATGCTTTTGGCATAGGTGATGCCCAGGCCATAGCCGCCGCCGAACTTCTTGGCGATGCCCGTCGTCATGTCGTACGTCTCGCCCCGCGCCCAGTCGCGCTGCAGCTCCAGCAGGTACTGCAGGGCCGTGATGGGCCGCGCGCCGGCCTGCACCATGCGCTCCATGGCGCGGTTGTGGGCTTCGGCCGAGATGTCGCCGCTGGCGTCGGCGATCACATACACCTCGAAGCCCTGGTCCAGCGCCGACAGTGCCGGGCCCACGATGCACACGCTGGTCCACAGGCCGGCCAGCACGATGCGCGGCTTGCCGATGGCGTTGACCCGTGCGATCACGGCCTCGTCTTCCCAGGTGTTCATGGAGGTGCGGTCCAGCAGCGCCTGGCCGGGGAACGGTGCGGTCACTTCCTCGAACATGGGGCCGCTGAAGCTCTTCTCAGCCACGGTGGTGAGGATGGTGTCCACGCCAAACCCGGCGGCCGCGCTGGCCACCAGGCCGGCGTTGGAGCGCAGCGTGATCGCATCGATGGAGTGCGTGGCAAAGGCCATCTGCGACTGGAAGTCGATCATGACCAGGGTGTGGTCGCCGGCGTTGAGCAGCGTGGCGCCGGGCTTGGCGTAGGCGACGGGGCGGGCGGTGGCGTTGGCTGCGGCGGTCGTGTTGGCGTTGGTCATGGTGAACTGCCTGGAAATTGAAGATGAAGGACGTCGAGAAAAACAAAAAATAGACAAGGCAATGCGGCGGGCCGGAGCGCAGGTGATGGGCGGCATCGCCCACCCACCCACTCCTCAGGGCCCTCCATTCGCTCAGTGCGGCATCGTGGGCAGCTCGTTGGGCCGCAGGTCGAACACCAGCACCTCGGCGCCTTCGCCGTTGGCAAAGCGCAGGGCCCCAGCGTCGCGGATGCGGGCGCCGTCGCCTTCGGACAGACGCTCGCCGTTCACGTCCAGGCTGCCGCGGGCCACGTGGACATACACGTTGCGGCCCGGGCCCACGTCCAGATCGGCCGCCTCTTCGCTGCCGTCGAACAAGCCGGCGTACACCCGGGCGTCCTGGTGCACGGCCAGCGATCCGTCGGCCCCCTCGGGCGAGATGATCTGGCGCAGGCGGCCGCGCTTGTCGGCCTCGCTGAAATGCACCTGCTGGTAGCGGGGTGCGGCGCCGCGGGCACCGGGCACGATCCAGATCTGCAGGAAATGCACGGGCTCAACGCCTGAGTGGTTGAACTCGCTGTGGCGCACGCCGGTGCCGGCGCTCATCATCTGCACGTCACCGGGGCGGATGACCGAGCCCGTGCCCATGGAGTCCTTGTGCTCCAGCGCGCCTTCCAGCACGTACGAGAAGATTTCCATGTCGCGGTGCGGGTGGGTGCCAAAGCCCTTGCCCGGGGCCACGCGGTCGTCGTTGATGACCAGCAGGTCGGAGAAGCCTTGCTGGTTGGCGTCGTGGTAGTGGCCGAACGAGAAGGTGTGGCGCGAATGGAGCCAGCCGTGGTTGGCGTTGCCGCGGTGTTGGGCTTTGCGGATGTCGAGCATGGTGCAGGTCCTTTCTTCGTCGATGTGATTCACACTGGGAGGTTTTTGCCTCACCGCCCTATTCATCAAGGCTTCAGTGCTGCGGTGAAGAAAGTATCTCGCGCCGTTCCGGGGCGTATGCTGAAAGGTTTTCCAACTCATCATCGATAATTTCGATGATGCAGATCAAGGAATTGGGCCATGTTGAAACTCACGCTGGAAGCCATTGAAACCATCGACGCCATTGCCCGCCACGGCTCGTTTGCAGGTGCCTCCGAGCGGCTGCACAAGGTGCCGTCCACCATCTCGTACGCCGTGAGCAAGCTGGAAGACCAGCTGGGCCTGGCCCTGTTCACCCGCAACGGCCCGCGCGTCACGCTCACCCCTGCCGGCCAAGAGATGCTCAAGGAGGGGCGCTGGCTGCTGGCCGCCGCGCAGCAGCTCGAATCGCGGATGCGGCAGATCGCCACGGGCTTCGAGTCCGAGCTGCGGCTGATGCACGACTCGCTCATCCCCACGCACGCGTTCAACCAGGACATCTGCGCGTTTGAAGACCTGCACTGCGGCACCCGACTGCGCATCAGCAGCGAAGCCTTGACAGGCACCTGGGAGGCGCTGCGCGAAGGGCGCGCAGACATCGTCGTGGCCGCAGGCGAAGGCCCAGCGGGGGGTGGCTACAAGGCGGTGGCCGTGGGCAGCCTGGCCTTCGCTTTTTGCGTGACGGCCACACACCCGCTGGCCAAGCTGCAGCGGCCGCTCACGCGCAGCGACTTGCTGGAACACACGGCCGTGGTGGTGGGCGACGGGGCGCGCTCGCTGAACGACCGCACGGTGGGGTTACTGTCAGGCCAGCGCCGTATCACCGTGCCATCGATGCAGGCCAAGATCGCTTGCCAGGCCGCAGGTCTGGGCCACGGTTTTGTGCCCCGCGCCTGTGTGCGCGTGGAGCTGGAGACCGGCATTCTGGTGGAGTTGCAGGTGGAGGAGCCCCGCCCGGACGAAACCTTCTGGCTGGCCTGGCGACCCGAGCACATGGGCGAGGCACTCAAGTGGTGGCGCCACCGGCTGGACCGCCCGCTGTTGCCAGGCATCCTGCCGTATTGAATGAAGCGAGAGCGTTGCGTGGGCTGGCGACAGGCATCACCACACGATCACTTTCAATTGGATAGCTGCTTGCGCTGATGGATAAAGCGCTGGCTGCCCTTTTTGCTTCCAATGTGGAACACGGATAACCCGGTGCGTCCACCCGGCGCAAATATGGGGCCGAAGCCCCTTTTCCTCATCAACCCAATTGCTTGAGCAAGGCATGGGCGCCCTGCTCGGACGATGCCGGGTTCTGCCCTGTGATCAGCGTGCCATCGGTCAGCACATAGGGTGCCCAGTCAGGGCCTTTGGAATACACACCACCGTTGGCCTTGAGCATGTCTTCCACCAGGAAGGGCACGATCTGGGTCAGCTGCACAGCGTCTTCTTCGGTGTTGGTGAAACCCGTGACCTTCTTGCCCTTCACCAGGGGCGACCCGTCGGGCGCCTTGGTGTGGCGCAACACGCCGGGTGCGTGGCACACCAGCGCCAGCGGCTTGCCGGCCGCAAAGGTCTTTTCGATGAGGGCAATGGACTGCGCGTCTTCGGCCAGGTCCCACAGGGGGCCGTGGCCGCCGGGGTAGAACACGGCGTCAAAGTCCTCGGCCTTCACGCTGGACAGGAGCACGGTGCTGGCCAGCTGCTGCTTCGCTGAAGCATCGGCCTTGAAGCGGCGCGTGGCATCGGTCTGGGCGTTTTCGTCGTCGCTTTTGGGGTCCAGGGGCGGCTGGCCACCGTGAGGCGATGCGAGCGTGATCTGCACGCCTGCATCCTTGAACACGTAGTACGGTGCCGCAAACTCTTCCAGCCAGAAGCCCGTCTTTTTGCCGGTGTCGCCCAGTTGGTCGTGGGACGTCAGAACCATGAGGATGTGTGCCATGGAGGTCGCTTTCGTTGTGGGGATTGATCGGAAAAAGCAAACCACCACCGTACCAGCCATAGGGCCCGTTGTCCCGCGATGCAGGCAGGTTTGCGGCATTGGCTTACAGGACGGTACTACCGCGCTGTAAGCCCCCCAGCATCTCAGCGCAGCTGCCTGGCCAGGAACTCCGCCACCTCGTTCTCCAGCGCGGCGTGGTACGCCACGCGGTCAAAGCCTTCGGGGTTGGCGGCGGCGTCTCCCGCCTCGGACGCCAGCGGCCAGACAGACTGGGCCATGAAGGCGAAGTGGCCTGCACCCGGCACGGTGTTGGCCTGTGCAGACGGCAAATTCGCCGCCACATAGCCGCCGTGGTAGAGGCCCACAAGCACGACATCGCGCTCGGCCAACATCAGCCGCACGGGTACGCTGATAGCCTTCAGGCTGTGGGGCGTGAACACCACCCCCATGGGCGCCATGGCCACCACGGCGCGGATGCGGGGGTCTGCCACCGAGACCAGCGGACCATCGAGCGCGGGGGCGCCGGCCTGTGTGGATACCGCGGTGGCGGCCGCAGGGGCCTCCTTGGTAGTCTGGGTGGTCTGGCCACGGGCGGGCAGCTTGCCCAGGCTACAAAAGCCGGGGTCGTCCGACACGCTGCGGCAGTGCTGCGCCGCACGGGCCGGTTCGGCCTGCGCACCGGCCAGGGCCAGCACGGTGTAGCCGCCTGCCGAATGGCCCACGGCGCCAATGCGCCCGGCCGGAATGCGGGGGCCCCATTCGGGGCTGGCCAGCAGTGCGTCCAGCACGCGGCTTACCTGGCGGGGGCGCTCGCTGAAATAGCGGCCCGAGGTGATCATCGACCGGTCTTCCCAGTTGTCGCCCGGATGGCGCAGCGCTGCCACCAGATAGCCGTCGGCCGCCAGGCGCGTGGCCAGGTTGTGGTGGCCCAGTTCATGGCCGCCCGTGCCGTGCGAGATGAGGATCAGGCCCTTGAGGGGCGCGGTTGCCACCGGGGCGCCCGGCGTGACCACGGGCCGCCAGGGCCCCATGGGCTGGGTGCGCGCCACCACCGGGGTGGGGTAGAACAGCGCCACGGTCACGGGCTCTGCGCCCGGTACCACCAGGGTGCGCAGACCGGCGTACTGGGCCGATGCCGGTGTGGCCCAGGCCAGCATTGCCACAAAAGCTGCCAGCAGCGGGGCACGGGCGTTGCGCCACGCGGAGCGGAGGGCCAGGATGAGGATGAGGGTCACGGTGCGCCTTTCGTCAGATGCCACCCAGAGAGGTGGCTTGACGGCACTGTAGGTGGCACAACCGGCGGGCTCCAGCGCCCTGCGACGAAACGCTGCTGCGCGGCGCGAAATGCAGCGCAGGCGGGGCGAGCAGGAGAGAGGGCCGAGACCCCCTCCCTCCCCGCCCACTAGCATTTACAGCGCAGCTTCGAGGATGCGGCGGCTCACAGCCGGGGTGATCTCGCGCTGCTCGCCCAGGGTCACCATGCCATGCGCTTCGAGCTGCGCCACCACGGCGCCCACGATGTCGGCGCCCAGGCCGTAGCCCGACAGGCGCGTGGCGATGCCCATGCTTTCAAAGAAATCGCGCGTGCGCTCGATGGCGGCGGTGATTCGTTCGTCCTCGCTGCCGGTGGTGATGCCCCACACGCGCTCGCCGTACTGCAGCAGCTTGGCGCGCTTGGCCACCCGGCGCTCGTTCAGCAGCGCGGGCAGCACGATGGCCAGGGTGCGCGCGTGGTCGATGCCGTGCAGCGCCGTCAGCTCGTGGCCGATCATGTGCGTGGCCCAGTCCTGCGGCACGCCCGCACCGATCAGGCCGTTGAGCGCCATGGTGGCGGCCCACATCAGGTTGGCGCGGTCGTCGTACACAGGCTCGGGGGCGGTCAGCAGGCGCGGGCCGATCTCGATCAGCGTCTGCAGGATGCTTTCTGCAAACCGGTCCTGCACGGGTGCGTTGACCGGGTAGGTCAGGTACTGCTCGACCGTGTGCACAAACGCATCCACCACGCCATTGGCCAGTTGCTGGGGTGGCAGGGTGTAGGTCTTGGTGGGGTCGAGCACCGAGAACACCGGGTAGGTGTGCACGCTGCCAAACGACAGCTTGGCGCCCTTGGCGCGGTGGGTGATGACGCCGCCGTTGTTCATCTCCGAGCCCGTGGCGGGCAGCGTGAGCACGGAACCAAACGGCATGGCGCCCTTGATGTTGCGGCCGTGCTTTTCGAGGATGGCCCAGGGGTCATCGCCTTCAAAACGGACAGCGGCCGCGATGAACTTGGTGGCGTCGATCACCGAACCGCCACCCACGGCCAGCAAGAAGTCAAACCCGCCTTCGCGGATCTGCGCCACGGCCTTCATGGAGGTCTCGTAGCTCGGGTTGGGTTCGATGCCGCTGAAGGTGGCGTGCTGGCGCTCGCCCAGCGCGGCGCGCACCTCGGCCAGGGTGCCGGTCTTTTCGGCGCTGGCACCGCCCGCCAGGATCAGCACCTTGGCGGCAGCGGGCACGAGCTTGGCCAGGTCGGCAATGCGGCCCTGGCCGAAGGCGATGTGGGTGGGGTTGTGGAAGTCGAAATTCAGCATGGGGGTCTTTCTGGGCGAGGCCGGCGCATGCGCCGTTGGGGGTCGCATTGTGCGGCGCACCCGCGCCCCGGCGGCGTCGCGTGGGCGATAGCCCTGCGGCCGCCGCGCTCATCCCGGGCCCGTCAGCGAAAACCGGCAATCTGGTGCACGGTGTCCGCCAGCCGCTGGGGTTGCGAGAAATACGCAGAGTGGCTCGCCTCGATGGATGACACCGTGGCGCAAGGCGAGGCCGCGATCATCTTGCGCTGCAGCTCGATGGTCACGGCCCGGTCCTGCGTCAGCTCGATGTAGTGCCGGGGCACGCTGCCGTAGCGCGGCGCCGTCAGCGCAAGCCGGGTGAGTGCGGGCAGCGAGGGCTCGGGCGTGAGCAGCGCCTGGGCCAGCGCCACGTCGGCATCCGAGCAATCGGCGTACAGCGCGGGGCGGTAGGCCTCGGGCGCCAGCTGGTCGGTCAAGGTGCTGCGGCTGACATGGATGTGGCGCGCCACCAGCGAGGTCTTGTCCTGGCGGAAGAAGTCCGTCACCCGCTCGCCATGGCGCAGCATGTAGGCGGCCAGGTAGGTCACACCCACCAGCTTGTGGTGCCGCAACTCGGCCACTGTGGACGCCACAATGCCGCCCCGGCTGTGCGCCACGATGAGCGCCGGGCCATCCAGCGCATCGAGCACCCGGCACACATGCGCCGCCATGGCCGAGAGCGTGGTGCGCCCCCGCGCCACCCGCCAGTGGCGGCCATGGGCGGGCAGGTTAGGCACATGCACCTGGTGCCCCCGGGCCTGCAGCAGCGGGACCACTTTGTGCCAGCACCAGGCGCCATGCCAGCTGCCGTGCAAAAGAACGATATTCATGAAGATGCCTTTGGGTCTTGGGGAGAAATGCTGGGCGCCAGTTGCGCCGCCAGGCGGGCGAGCGATGGCTTGGCGCCCCACTCCGACCGGAGCGTAAAACCGCCCCGCCCCAGGCACTCGCTGAATCCGGACCACCGATTGGCGGCCGGCGGCACGCCCCCTCCCTCTCCTCCCTCTCCCGCGACCCACCAAGATCAGAAGGCGACCTCTTGCTGCGGCTGCTGCGCCTGCAGCCGCGTGGCCATGAAGTCACGCAGCGCGCGCACCAGCGGCGTGAGCTGCCTGCGGCTGGGGGCCACCAGAAACAGCGGGACCGCCTCCGTGGTCCAGTCGGTGCACAGTGGCACCAGACGGCCGGCGGCCAGGTCGTGCGCCACGTCAAAGTACGACTTGTAGGCAATGCCCCGGCCCAGCACGGCCCAGCGGCGCACGGCATCGCCGTCATTGGCCACGTTGTGGCTGCGCACGCGCACCTGCGCCTCCTGGCCCGCCGCATCCCAGAACCGCCAGCGGTCGTGCACATCCTCGCCCAGCATGAAGCACAGGCAGTCATGGTCCACCAGCGCATGCGGGGTGGGGGGCGCGCCGTGGGCCGCCAGGTAGGCCGGCGCCGCACACAGCACGCGCCGGTGCTCGGCCGCCAGCGGCAGCGCCACCAGGCCCGAATCCTGGGGCTTGCCATAGCGAAAGGCGGCGTCCACCGGCTCGCTGTACACGTTGGCCATGCGGTCCGACAGTTGCAAACGCACGGTGATGCCGGGGTGCTGGGTCTGGAACGCATCCAGCCAGGGCAGCAGCACATTGCGCCCCAGGTCCGACGGCGCCGCCAGCTGCAGCGTGCCACTCAGCGCACCCGCCCTGCCGCTGGCCAGCTGCCCCTGCACCTGCTGCAGCGCAGCCAGCGCGGGGCGGCAGTGCTCCAGAAACAGCGAGCCCTCGGGCGTGAGCCGCAGGCTGCGCGTGGAGCGCACGAACAGCAGCACGCCCAGCTCGGCCTCCAGCCGCTTGAGTGCCGCGCTGGCCGCTGCCGGGGTCAGGTCCAGCGCCCGGGCCGTGGCCGACAGGCTGCCGCTGTCCACAGTGCGCACAAAGATGTCAAGGTCTTGCAGGCTTTTCATGTCTTGGTCGTGGCGTTGAGCTGGCCATCTTCAAATTTTCTTTGAATATTCATTCAATAGGCAGCCTATTAAAAAATAAACAAGACAAAGCGACCATACAAGCCTGTCCAGCCCACTCCACAAGCTTTGACCATGACCCGCCCTGCCACAGCTCCCCTTTTTGCCCCTTTGGCGCTTGGCCCCCTCACCTTGCCCAACCGCATGGTGATGGCGCCCATGACCCGGGCTCGCAGCACCCAGCCCGGTGACGTGCCCAACGCGATGATGGCCACCTACTATGCCCAGCGGGCCAGCGCCGGGCTCATCGTGAGCGAGGCCACCCAGATTTCGCGCCAGGGCCAGGGCTACAGCTTTACGCCAGGCATCTACACCGAAGCCCAGGTGCAAGGCTGGCGCCGGGTGACGGATGCCGTGCACACCGCTGGCGGCCGCATGGTGCTGCAGTTGTGGCACGTGGGCCGCATGTCGCACCCCAGCTTTCACGCCGATGGCCTGCCCGTGGCGCCGTCCGCCTTGTCGCCCGAGGCCAAAGTCTGGGTGGTGGGCGACGACGGCGTGGGCCGTATGGTCGATTGCCCGGTGCCGCGGGCGCTGGGCACCGCGGAGATCGCGGGTGTGATCGACGACTTTCGGCGCGCCGCTGCCAACGCCATGCGGGCAGGCTTTGACGGGGTGGAAATCCACGGGGCCAACGGTTACCTCATCGACCAGTTCCTGCGCACCACGTCCAACCATCGCACAGATGCCTACGGCGGCACCATGGACAACCGCACCCGCTTCGCCCGCGAAGTGGCCGCCGCCGTGGCCAGTGAGGCGGGCGCCGAGCGCACCGGCATGCGCCTGGCCCCGTTCATCACCCAGCGCAACATGAACTGCCCCGAGATCATTCCGACCATGCTGCACCTTGCGCGCCAGCTGGACACGCTGGGCCTGGCCTACATCCACCTGGCTGAGGCCGACTGGGACGATGCCCCCAGCATCCCCGATGACTTCCGCCAGGCCTTGCGCAATGCCTACAGCGGCCGCGTGATCGTGGCGGGCAAATACACGCCCGAGCGCGCGCAGCAGATCCTGTCATCCGGCATGGCAGACCTCGTGGCCTTTGGCCGCCCCTTCATTGCCAACCCCGACCTGCCGGCGCGCTACGCCGCCGGGCTGCCCCTGGCCGCATTTGACCCTGCGACCTTGTTCGGCGGCGCCGAGCAGGGCTACAGCGACTACGCCCCTGCCCGCGCAGCCGCTGAGGATGCGGCAACCGCCGCTCTGGCGTAGCCCCTCCGCCATCGCACTTTTTCCCGATCACCAATCCACCGACACACAAGGACCCGCCATGAAAGCCATCGGCTACCAAACCGCCCACCCCATCGACCACCCCGAGTCGCTGCTCGACATCACCCTGCCCGACCCGGTGGCCACGGGCCGCGATCTGCTGGTGGAAGTGCACGCCGTTTCGGTCAACCCCGTGGACACGAAAGTGCGCAAAAGCAGCTCACGCAGCGGCGACGGGCCCGACTACAAGGTGCTGGGCTGGGACGCCAGCGGCATCGTCCGCGCCGTGGGCCCGGAGGTGACACTGTTCCAGCCCGGCGACCGCGTCTGGTACGCGGGCTCCATCGCACGCCAGGGCACCAACAGCGAACTGCACCTGGTGGATGAACGCATCGTGGGCCATGCCCCCCAATCGCTGGACTTTGCCGAAGCCGCCGCGCTGCCGCTGACCACCATCACCGCGTGGGAGCTGCTGTTTGACCGCCTGGGTGTGGCC
The DNA here is from genome assembly GCF_964252975.1 of Acidovorax sp. LjRoot38. Classification (NCBI taxonomy): domain Bacteria; kingdom Pseudomonadati; phylum Pseudomonadota; class Betaproteobacteria; order Burkholderiales; family Comamonadaceae; genus Acidovorax; species Acidovorax sp. LjRoot38. Next base: position 434,360 of record NZ_CAXUPT020000005.1, read on the forward strand.
CCTGGCAAGCAGCCCACCCACAAGACCCTGCTCGTCATTGGCGCGAGCGGCGGCGTGGGCTCCATCCTCACGCAGCTGGCGGCGCGGCTCACCAGCCTCACGATCATCGGCACCGCATCGCGCCCCGAAACGCAGCAGTGGGTGCGCGACCTGGGCGCCCACCACGTCATCGACCACAGCCAGCCGCTCACTCAAGAGCTGGCCCGCATCGGCCACCCCACGGTGGACATCGTCGTGAGCCTCACGCAGACCGACGCACACTTCGATCAGATCGTCGAGGCCATTGCGCCCCAAGGCCAGTTCGCGCTGATCGACGACCCGGTGTCGCTCGACGTGACGAAGTTCAAACGCAAGTCGGTGTCGCTGCACTGGGAGCTGATGTTCACCCGCGCACTGTTCGGCACCGCCGACATGATCGGCCAGCACCGCCTGCTGACCGAGGTGGCTCAGTTGGTGGATGCGGGGCTGATTCGCACCACGCTGGACCAGCGCTTTGGCACCATCAATGCCGAGAATTTGAAACGCGCGCATGCGCTGATCGAGAGCGGCAAGGCGCGGGGCAAGCTGGTGCTGGAGGGGTGGGCCTGAAGAACTGCGGGCCATGCAGGGGGCGTAGCACCACCCGCGCGGCAGATTGTGTGTCGGACTGAAAAATACTGTATTTATAAACAGTCTTTCAGGTATAAATCAGGGCAACCACAACCCGAGGAGACCTCCCATGCTGGACCACATGACCTTCCGCGTCACCGACATCGCACGCACCAAGGCGTTCTACACCGCCGCCCTTGCGCCTTTGGGCTACAGCCTGTGTTTTGAGGGCAACTACGGCTCGAACATGCTGGGCTTTTCCTACCCGGCGCCGTCCGAGCCCGACGGCAAGAAGGCGGATGTGTGGTTCATCGATGGCCCCTCGCCCTACGGCGGCCCGCCCGCCACCACGGGTTGCCACCTGGCGTGGCGGGCCACCACGCGGGCCCAGGTCGATGCCTTCTACCGCGCCGCCATCGAAGCCGGGGGCCAAGACAACGGCGCCCCGGGCCTGCGGCCCGACTACCACCCCCACTATTACGGCGCATTTGTCATCGACCCCGAGGGCAACAACATCGAGGCGGTGTGCCACCTGCCGGAGTAAGAAACACCGCTGCACCCTCCGCAGAGGGCGCGTCGCCAAGCGAGTGCACCCGTGGAACTGGCTTTGCCAGGCCACCGGGTGCGTCCCCCTGGGGGGAAGCGGCGCAGCCGCTCAGGGGGGTCAGTCGAGTTTCACGCCTGCCGCTTTGATGATCTCGCCCCAGCGCTTGGACTCGGAGCGTGCCATGGCGCGGAACTGCTCCGGCGTGCCGGGCAGGGCTTCCATGCCGAAGTCGGCCATGCGCTTGACCACGGCGGGGTTGAGCAGGGCCTTGTTCAGGTCGCCGTTCAGGCGCGCCGTGATCGCAGCGGGCAGACCGGCGGGCGCCAGGATGCCCTGGAACGCAAACACTTCGGTGTTGGGCACGCCCGCCTCGGCCAGCGTGGGCACGTCGGGCAGCGCGGCCACGCGCTTGGCCGAGCCAATGGCCAGCGCACGCACCTTGCCCGAGGTGATGACGGGCAGGCCAGCGGCCAGGTCCAGGAACATGCAGGGCACCTGGCCGCCCATCACGTCCTGCAGCGCGGGCGCGGCGCCGCGGTAGGGAATGTGGGTGAGGAAGGTCTTGGTGCGGTTCTTGAACATCTCCATCGCCAAGTGGTGTGGCGAACCATTGCCGGGCGATGCGTAGTTGAGCTTGCCGGGGTTGGCGCGCGCGTAGGCGAGGAATTCCTTCACCGTCTTGGCTTCAAACGCCGGGTGCACCACCAGCGCCAGCGGAAAGCGGCTGATGCCGCCCACGTAGGTGAAGTCCTTTTCAGGGTTGAACGGCAGCTTGGTGAACAGGTGTTCGTTGTAAGCCAGGATGGCGTTGTCGGCCGACATGAAGGTGTTGCCGTCGGGCTTGGCCGTGGCCACCATCTGGCCGCCGATGTTGGTGGAGGCGCCAGGGCGGTTGTCCACCACGATCTGCTGGCCCAGCGTCTGGCGCATGGCCTCGGCCACGGTGCGGGCCAGCACGTCGGTGCCGCCACCGGCGGGGTACGGCACCACCCAGCGCAGGGGCTGGTCGGGCCAGGCGGACTGGGCGGCGGCCCAGGGCGCGGCGGTAGTAGCGCCTGCGGCGGCCAGGGCGGACAAGAGGGTACGGCGTTGCATGGGGTTGTCTCCTTGATACTATGAATTTGATAGCTGCAAGCGCATGTTCCTCTAGCGCATGCAGCCGTTTTTATTCAGATTTTGCTCTGCCGGGCCTCAGGCGGCCGGTGAGGCAATGGTCTGGTCGATGGCGCCAAAAATGCTGGCGCCGTCCTTGCCTTTCACCTCGATGCGGATGGTGTCGCCAAACTTCATGAAGTCGGTACTGGGCTTGCCGTCCTGGATGGTTTCGATGCAGCGCTTTTCGGCGATGCAGCTGTAGCCCTTGGGCCATTCCATGCGGCCGTTCTGCTCCACGCCCTTGTTGCTCACGGTGCCGCTGCCCACGATGGAGCCGGCGCGCACGTTGCGCGTCTTGGCGATGTGGGCAATGAGCTGGCCGAAGTGGAAGGTCATTTCAGGACCCGCGTCGCACATGCCGACCTTGCGGCCGTTCCAGGTGGACTGCACGGTGAGGTTGACGCGGCCGTGGTCCCAGGCGTCGCCCAGCTCGTCCAGTGTGACGGCGACGGGGCCGAAAGCGGTGGCGGGCTTGCTCTGGAAGAAACCGAAACCCTTGGCCAGCTCGGCCGGGATCAGGTTGCGCAGGCTCACGTCGTTGGCAATCATCACCAGGCGGATGCCGTCCAGCGCCTGGTCGGCGTTGGTGCCCATCTTCACGTCGCCAGTGATGACGGCGATCTCGGCCTCGAAGTCGATGCCCATGGCTTCGCTGGGCACCACGACATCGTCGCAGGGGCCGATGAAGTCGTCGCTGCCGCCCTGGTACATCAGGGGGTCGGTGTAGAAGCTTTCGGGCACTTCGGAGTTGCGCGCTTTTCGCACCAGTTCAACGTGGTTGATGTAGGCCGAGCCGTCCGCCCACTGGTACGCGCGGGGCAACGGGGCCATGCACTGGGCGGGGTCAAACGGAAAGGCGTGGCGCGCGCGGCCGCTGTTGAGCTGGTCGTACAGGTCCTGCAGCTGGGGCGAGATGAAGCCCCAGTCGTCCAGCACCTGCTGCATCTTGCCGGCAATGCCGGTCGCATAATGGGCCGTTCCAAGGTCGCGGGAGACGACAACCAGTTGGCCGTCGCGCGAGCCGTCTTTGTAGGTAGCGAGTTTCATGGTGGCAGGACCTTTGTCTCAAGGGGTTGAAGGTTTCACCCAACACGAATTACGCTTGGGTAAATTGATTTAACTAAACAAAACTCGCAAATTTTAGTGCACATGGACAAAGAACGTGCAGGAATTCAATCGGTCGAGGTGGGTTTTGCCCTGCTGGAGGGGCTGACACGCTCGCGCGGACCGCTGATGCTCAAGGATGTGGCCGCCTCGGCGGGCATGAGCGCGGCCAAGGCGCACCGTTATCTGGTGAGCTTTCAGCGCCTGGGCCTGGTCACGCAAGACCCCCGCACCGCGCGCTATGACCTGGGCCCGGCCGCACTCAAGCTGGGGCTGGCCTCGCTCACACGGCTCGATGGCGTGCGCCTGGCCCGCGAACGCATGCCCGCGTTGATGGAAACCATCGGTCACACGCTGGCGCTGGCGGTGTGGGGCAACCACGGCCCCACCATCGTGCACTGGGAGGAATCGCCCCAGGCTGTCACTGCCAACCTGCGCCTGGGTGACGTGATGCCGCTGTTGTCGTCGGCCACCGGCCGCTGCTTTGCGGCGCACATGGCGCCTGATGTGGTGGCGCCGCTGCTCAAGGAGGAGCTGGCCCGCGCCGTGAAGATGCGCCGCACCGACCTGCCCTCGACCATGACCGAGGTCAATACCCTGCTCGCCGAGGTACGCGAACGCGGTGCCGCGCGGGTGGTAGATACCTTGCTGCCCGGCATCGTGGCGTTCTGCGCACCCGTGTTTGACGCGGACGGCCACCTGGAGTTGGGCATCACCACGCTGGGCTCGATTGCCACCTTCGACCCCGAGTGGGGCGGCGCCATCGACGCGCCGCTGCGCGCGGCTGCGGCCCAGCTCTCCAGTGATCTGGGCGCGGGCAGCGCCTGACGGCCCCGGCACGCAGGTAGATGCCACGGCGCGCGCTGTTTCTCATCACAGTCCTGGTGCTGGCCCTGCACTGGCTGGTGCTGAGCGGCGTGCCGCTGGCTTGGGACAGCCCCCGGTCGCCTGTCGGCAAAGTGTTCAGCACGCGCAGCATTGCGGCCCCCCCGCCACCCGCTGCCGCTGTGGCAGCTGTGGCAGCCGTTGCCCCAATTGCGGCGAAACCTGCGGTCGCGCCCAAGCCGCCCGCGCGCCCCAAACCACAGGCACGGGCAACACCCCAGCCCCCGGCCGCCCTGGCGCCACCCCCTGCATCCCCCTCCACCGAGGCCACGGCCCCCAGCACCGAGGCGGGTGCAGACGTCGCGCTGGCCGCCCCCGCCGAAGCTGTCTCGACCGTTGTGGAGGAAACGCTCCCCACAACGGCAGCCTCCCCTGCATCGGCACCAGCCCAGGCATCATCAGCGCCTCTCCCCTCTGAAGCCACAACAGGCGTGGACATCGCCCCGCCCGGGGCTGGCACGGACCACACGCCCAACACGGCACCACCGCCTGTGCGCCTGCCCCCGCCTACACGGCTGGCGTTTGACGTGAGTGGGCAGGCCAAGAAATTTGCCTACAGCGCCCGCGCCGAGCTGCTGTGGCAGCACGATGGCAGCCGCTACGAGGCGCGGCAGGAGATCAGCGCGTTTTTGGTTGGCACCCGGGCGCAGCGCAGTGTGGGTGCGATCACGGCCCAGGGGCTGCTGCCGGAGCGGTTCTCGGACCGGTCGCGCAGCGAGCAGGCAGCGCACTTCGACTACACCAAGAGCCGGGTCACCTTCAGCGCCAACACGCCGGACGCCACCGTGGGCCCGGGGGTGCAGGACCGGCTGAGTGTGTTCATCCAACTCGGTGCCCTGCTCGCCGCCGATCCCGCCCGGTTTGTGACCGGCACCCAGATCACGCTCACCACGGTGAGCGCGCGCAGCGCCGACCGCTGGACCTTCACCATCGAGGGTGCAGAAACACTGGACCTGCCCGCAGGCGCCACGCCCACCCTCAAGTTGCAGCGCCTGCCCCGCAAGGACTACGACCAGAAGGCCGAACTGTGGGTGGCCCCCGCACTGGGTTATCTGCCAGTACGCATCAAGCTGACCCAAGCCAACGGCGACTTCGCCGACCTGCAACTGAGCCGCAGCGGCCCGCCTTGATGGTCTGGAGGGGTCTTGTTAAAAAGTGTTGCGCAGGAGCGCCATCCCACCAAAATAGACCCGCGAAACCGGAAGCACCGGGTTTTCATGAAATACTGCATCGGCAAGGGAACAAAAGCCACGGGCTTTGCCTGTGCCACTTGAACTCTGCGCACCCGCTGTCATCTGACATCTATATCGACAAGGGGAACACGATGCACATGCTCTACGACTCAGAATCTTTCGTGGTGGTCCACATGCTGCCCGACGCCGTGGAGAAAAAGAGCGCCCAGGTGCTCAACGACACCGCCCCCGCCGTTCCCCAGCTCGCGCGCCACGGCTTTGAAATCGTGGACAAGCGCTCCGGCAAAGAGGTGTACCTGGACGGTTCCTGGGCCGAGATGTTCCAGGAGCAGATCCTGGCCTGGCAGCGCGACACCCCCACACAGGAAGAAGTGGAAGACGCGCTGGACCGCTATGCGGGCCTGGCACAGAACCCGGTCGTGGTGCACTGACCGCATCCTCCACAGCAGCCATCCCTGGATGGCCCAGGAGGCCCAGATCGGTCTCCTCCATTCTCGGCAGACTGGGGCAGCGCCCCCAGTTGTCACACCTCAATCACCTCGGGCGGCAGCCCCTGCAGGTGCCGATCATGCATCGCCAGATAGGCAGCCTCGATATCACGCGCAAACTGGTGGGTGTTGAACAAGGGGGACTGGGCTTTTTCCGCTTGGAGTTTGTCGCGCAGCGCCTTCAGGCGCGCAGGGTCCTGGGCGAGCGAGATCGCCAGGGCTTCGTATTCGGCAGCGCTGTGGGTCACAAGCTCCGGCAGGCCCACAGCATGTAGCAGGCTGGCCGCCACTCGCGCCGCAAACGATTCTCCCAGCCGCGTGAGCACCGGCAGACCCGCCCACAACGCATCGCTGGCCGTGGTGTGAGCGTTGTAGGGCAAGGTATCCAGAAACAGGTCGGCCAACCGGTGGCGCGCCAGATGCTCGCCCAGAGGCAGGCGCTGTGCAAACACCAGCCTCTCGGCCGCCACGCCGCGCGCCTGCGCCTCACGCCGCAGGCTGTCCTCCACAGCAGGGTTGTCTGCCAGAAGCCACAGAACGCTGTCAGGCACCCCTTGCAGAATGCGCATCCAGCTGTCGAATACCTGCGGGAGGATCTTCTGGTTGTTGTTGAAACAGCAGAACACGCTCCCCGTGGCAGGCAGCCGCGCATCTTCCCTGGTAAACATCCGGTCACTGATCGCGCGCTGCGAGTCGTTGACCTGGTAGCTGTGCGGCAGGTAGACGAGTTTTTCGGTGAAATGGCGCCGCGCGTCGGGGGGCACAACCACCTTGTCGGCAATCACGTAGTCCATATAGTCTGCCCCGGTCGTCCCCGGGTAGCCCAGATAACCGGCCTGGATGGGGGCGCAGCGGTGGGCAAAAATGCCAAAGCGGCAGCCCGTGGTGAAACCCATCAGGTCAATGGCGATGTCGATGCCCAGCTCCCGCGACAAGCGGGCGATATCGATCTCGCTGCGCTCGCGCACGTCAATGAAATGGTCGAAACCTGCAACCAGACGCGCGCGCATGGCATCCGTCGCGGGAGGTCCGAACGAAAACGCAAACCACTCGAAGCGTTCACGGTCATGGACTTCGAAAAGCTGCGCTATCAGATACGAAGTGGCGTGGCCGTGGAAATCCGCAGAGTAGTAACCGACCCGGATCTTGCCTGCGCCAGCACGCGCAAGGATGGGCCCCAGGACGGTGGATTCAGGAAAATCCTGCTGTACGGAAGCTTGTGCCGCCTGCTTGTGCAACTCGGGCGAGTCGAACAACGAAAGCGCGATGAAGGGTTTCACACCCAGCTCACCGGCCCGGATGCTCCGCTCACATTGCGCCATGTCGTCTGCCAAGTGCCCCCAATCGCCGGTCTTGAGCCTGCAGCTCGCAAGATACCCGAGCAGATACTTCGCATCTGGCTTGAGGCGATACACCTGCGTGTAGTCGGCCACGGCGTCCTGATGCCGGTTGAACCGGATGTGCAAATTGGCGCGGTTGTAGTACAGGTCTGGCCTTTCAGGCGCCAGCCGAATCGCTTGGTCGTAGACGGCAAGTGCTTCTGCATACCGCCCCGCCTCCAGCAACGAAAGGGCTAGAAACGCCAGGATCTCCACGTCGAGTGGGCTCAGTTGGGCAGCCTTCTGAAAAGCCTGTACCGCATTGGACAGTTGGAAAAGGCTGCGCTGCGCGATCCCCAGGTTCTTGTGGGCTTGAACCAGTTTGTCATTGCCCTGAATGGCGGCCTCGAAGTGCGCAATGGCCTGCGTCCACTGCTCCTTTTGCGCCAGGATCGCCCCCTTGCCGTTATGGGCTTCGGCGTGCTGAGGCCTCAGTGCAATAACCTGATCGAAACATTTCAGGGCCTCGTCCGAACGGCCGGCATCGGCGTGCAGCATGCCCATGTTCTGGCACGCGTCCACGTCCTGGCCGTCCAGGGCAAAGGCCTGTTCATAACATTTCAGCGCCTCGTCCAGCCGCTCCATCTGGCGCAGGGCATTACCCTTGTTGTTATGGGCGGCAGCCAGTCTGGGCTGAAGGGCGATGGCCCGGTCGTAGCTTGCAATGGCGTCTTCGGGCCGCGACAACTCCTTGAGCGTGATCCCCTGGTTGACGTAGGCTTCTGCGAAATCTGGGCGCAGGCTGGTGGCACGCTCAAAATGCGCCAGTGCTTCGTCATGGCGCTTCAAAGCGCTCAAAGCCAGCCCACGATTGATGTGGGGCGCAGCATCGTCCGGAGCCAGCTTGATGGCCTGGCCGATCAGGTCCACCGCAATTTGCAAGTGACCCGCCTGGTACGCCAAAACGCCTTGCATGTGCAGGGCGCCAACGTTTTTGGGGTCATTCTTCAAAATGGTGTTGTAGAGCTGGTTGGCCTGCGCAATAGCGCCCTCCCGGTGTGCTCGCATGGCCTGGTCCAACCACGCAGCCAGTTGGGCTTTTGTCACTTGGGGAGGGCGTATTCCGAAGTTGTAGTGAATGCTCATGATCCAGGGTGTGCAGCGGATAGAAACGCGGAACGGCCGTCACCAGGACAACCCTCCAGCGCCAATAAAAGGGAGATTGTGACGCGAGCGCCCCCTCGGTCAGATCGCCGCTGCCGGATAGATGCGCCGGTACAGCGGGCCTACCAGCATCAGCACCGCCATCAACCGGCATACCTGAAACGCTGTGACCACGGGCACGCCCAATTGCAGCACCTTGGCGGTAATCGCCATCTCCGTGATACCGCCCGGCGAAGTACCCAGCAGCAAGGTGACCCAGGGCAACCCCGTGGCCCAGGCCAGCAGGCCCGCGAACAACGTGCACGCCCCCATCAACACCAGCGTACCGGCGGCTACGGATACGAGCCAGCGGGGAGCCGTGCGCAGGAAATCAGCCCGAAAGCGCACTCCGAGACTCACACCGATCACCAGTTGCGCTGCGTTCACCATGGCCGCCGGCACGGCGGACAGGCTGATGCCCGCCATCGTGAGCGCCATGGACACGAGCATGGCGCCCATGAACCAGGGGTTGGCACGGCCCAGCCGGTCCATCACCAGGGCACCAGCACCCGTCAGCAGCGCCATCAGCGCCAAGCCGGGCCAGTCCACCGCCCGCACGGTGGGCGGCAGAATGTCCAGGCCATGCAGACCGCTCCACTGCAAGGCAAAGGGAATCGTCACGGTGACGATCAGCAAGCGCAGGCTGTGGCTCGCTGCAACCAAGTCGGTGCGTGCGTTCTCGCGCTCGGACAGCAAGGTCATCTCGGACGCAGCACCAATTGCACCGGCGAAGTAACTGGTGGCGCGCAGCATGGGTGCAGGCACACCGTGCATGCGCGGTGCATGCAGCCTGTACAGCCAGGCACCGAACAGCCAGCCGAGAAAAAGCGCCCACACGATGCCCAGCACGATGGCCCACCACAGCCCGCTGATCAGCGCCGCCACCTGGGGTGTGAAATAAAGGCCCAGCGCTGCGCCAATGGTCCACTGCCCGGCATTGCGCAGTGGCCCCCAGCTCTGCGTAGGGCCGCCAGCGATCGACACGACGGAAGTCGCCAGCAACGGGCCGATCATCCAGGGCAAGGGCGTGTGCAGAGCCACGCAGCCGACTGCGGCGGCAAGGGCCAGAACAAGTGTTGCAAGAACGCGAAAGAGAGAATTCACAGGCATGGTGAAAGTGAGACGGCATCAGTCGATGGCCAGTACACCCTACAGCCACCATACCGACACTTTCGACCTGGCGACCAGTCCAAATGGGAAAGGGAGACAACGTGAAAAGCCGCACCCATTTGCCTTTCAGGTTCAGGGGGCACCAGCGCCTCTGAAGTAAGCAATGGTCTGGCGCAATCCAGCATCAAGATCCATACGGGGCTCCCAGCCGCCCAGCAGTTGGTGCGCCAGCATGATGTCGGGCTGCCGCTGCCGGGGGTCATCTCCCGGCAGTGGGTGGTGGGTGATCCGGGCGGCGGCCCCCGTGTGAGCAAGGACCTTCTGGGCGAGTTCCAGGATGGTGAATTCCCCAGGATTCCCCAAGTTGACAGGCCCCGCCACTTCGTCCGGCGTTGCCATCATGCGCACCAGTGCTTCCACCATGTCGTCCACGTAGCAGAAGCTGCGGGTCTGGTCCCCTGAGCCGTATACGGTCAGGTCTGCGCCGCACAATGCCTGCACGATGAAGTTGGAGACCACCCTGCCATCGTCCGGGCGCATGCGGGGGCCATAGGTATTGAACAGCCGCACCACCTTCGTGCGCACGCCATGCTGGCGCCGGTAATCGAAAAACAGGGTCTCCGCACACCGCTTTCCCTCGTCATAGCAGGCCCGCACGCCAATGGGATTGACGTTGCCCCAGTAGGACTCCGGCTGTGGGTGCACGCTGGGGTCGCCATACACCTCGCTGGTGGAAGCCTGAAGAATGACGGCCCTGCACTGGCGGGCCAGCTCCAGCAGGTTCAGCGCCCCCATCACGCTGGTACGCAGGGTCCGCACGGGGTCGGCCTGGTAGTGCACGGGCGATGCGGGGCAGGCGAGGTTGTAGATTTCGTCCACCTCAGCGGCCAGCGGCTGGGTGACATCGTGCCGAAGCCAACGAAAACGCGGCGAAGTCTGGAGGTGGGCAATGTTCTTTTCGGAGCCCGTGGAAAAGTCATCCACGCACAGCACCCCATGACCATCTTGCAACAAACGCTCGCACAAATGAGAGCCGAGGAAGCCCGCGCCCCCGGTCACCAGGATTGACTTAGCCTTCTTCATGGTGTGGTGGCCCCAGGTGCATCCGCCGCGTTCCGCCCCACCGTCAGATAGTCAAACCCCAAAGCACGCATGGACCGAGGCTCGTAGAGGTTGCGCCCATCCACGACCAGCGGCTGCCGCAGGACTGCCCGCAGGGCATCGAAGTCGGGACTGCGAAACACCTGCCATTCGGTCACGATCAACAATGCGTCGGCATCGCGCGCCGCATCCATAGGACTTTGGGCATAACGGATACGCTCCAGCAGGTCGGGCCGATCCTGCAAATCGTCTTGCAGGCATCGGCGAGCTTCCTGCATGGCCACCGGGTCGAACACCTGCAGCACCGCACCGCGCTCCAGCAGTTCACGCACCAGCACCCTGCTGGGAGCCTCGCGCATGTCGTCGGTATTGGGTTTGAAGGCCAGCCCCCACAACGCAAACCGTTGGCCCGAAAAATCCGGGCCGAGCCGCTGCACCAGCCTATCCACCAGCTGCCGCTTCTGTCCTTCATTGACCTGCGCCACCGCCGCCAACAACCGCAGCGGGAGCCCGACGTCATCGCCCATGCGCTGCAACGCTGTCACGTCCTTGGGAAAACAACTGCCACCGTAACCAACGCCAGGATAAAGAAAGCTGTCACCAATGCGCGGATCAGCGCCAATACCCACCCGCACAGGTTCGATATCCACCCCCAGACGATCTGCCAGATTGGCCATTTCATTCATGAAACTGATGCGCGTGGCGAGCATGGCGTTGGCGGCGTACTTTGTGAACTCTGCGCTGCGGCGGTCCATGCAGATAACGCGATCATGGCCATGCCCGAACGGGCGGTACAACGCACGCATGAGATCACCAGCGCGCTGCTCTTCAGGCGACTCACCCAATCCAACGATGATCCGGTCAGGCCGCATGAAGTCGTTGATCGCACTGCCCTCTTTGAGGAACTCCGGGTTCGAGACCACCGCAAAGCCAGGTGCTGGATGGGCACCGGGCCAGCGCTGGGCAAGCACAGTAGCGACGGCCTTGTGCACCGCTTCGCCCGCGCCCACAGGCACGGTAGATTTGTTGACGATCACCTTGAAGCTGGTCATGTGGGTCGCGATGGCACCCGCCACCTCGAACACATGACTCAGGTCCGCACTGCCATCGTCCGCAGAGGGCGTGCCCACCGCGATGAACTGCACGTCACCGTGGGCAACACCGCGCGCCATGTCGGTGGAAAACGCCAGCCTGCCGGCGCGGACATTGCCGACGATCAACTCCTGCAGCCCTGGCTCGTAGATTGGAATCTCTGCGCGCTGCAGTGTGGCAATTTTTTCGGCATCCGTGTCGATGCACAGGACATCATTGCCCAGCTCCGCAAGGCATACGCCGGTAACGAGCCCCACATAACCGGTTCCGAACAAGGTGAGATTCATGGAAGGGGGCAAAAAAACTGAAAAATCCAAGGCATGGGGCTCGCGCCCACGCGAAGGGCGCCGTGAAGTTTCACACCTCAATCACATCGGGAGGCAGCCCCTGGTGCGCGCGTTCGACCATTGTGGTGTATGCCGACTCGATATGCCGCGCAAAGAGCCGGGCATTGAACAAGGGCGACTGGGGCCCCTGTTCCTCCAGCTTGTCCCGAATGCTCCTGAGTTGCACCACATCGCGGGCAAGCTCTATGGCTCGGGCCTCAAATGCAGACTGCGTCTGGGTGACAAGCTCGGGCAACCCCACGGCATGCAACAGGCTCGCCGCCACTCGGCTCGCAAACGATTGTCCTGAACACGTCAGAACCGGCAGCCCTACCCACAAGGCATCGCTCGCGGTGGTGTGCGCGTTGTAGGGCAGCGTATCAAGGAAGAGGTCGGCCATCCGCTGGCGAGCGAGATGCTGGTCCATGGGCACGCGGCTGGCAAACACGAGGCGGTCTGCAGAAATCCCCCGGGCCTGCGCCTCTCGGCGCAGATTCCGAGCCGCAATCGGGTTGTCTTCCAGCAGCCACAAGACGCTGCCTTCAACGGCATGGAGGATGCGCATCCAGCCGTCAAACGTGGGTGGGAGGATCTTGAAGTTGTTGTTGAAGCAGCAAAACACAAAGCCAGTGGCGGGCAAACCCAGTTCGTCGCGGGAAAATGTCCGGTCAGCTACTTTCCGCTGGGAATCGTTGACCTGGTAGCTGTGCGGCAGATAGACCACTTTTTCAGTGAAGTCGGCCTGGGCATGGGGAGGAATCACCACCTTGTCGGCGATCACATAGTCCATGTAACTGGCGCCGATGGTGCCAGGGTACGCCAGGTAGCTGACCTGAACGGGTGCACACCGGTAGGAAAAACATCTCAAACGCGTCGCTTGCGTAAAGCCCATCAGATCCACAGCGATGTCGATACCAAGCTCTCGTGAAAGCTGTGCAATATCAAGATCGGTACGCTCACGCACATCCAGAAAATGGTCAAAGGCCACCACCAGTCGCTCGCGCATGCTGTCGTGCACCTGGGGACTGACCGAAAACGCGAACAATTCAAATCGCTCGCGGTCATGCACTTCAATCAGCTCTGCAATCAAGTACGCCGAGGGGTGATTGCGAAAATCTGCAGAGTAGTAACCGATGCGAATCTTCTCGCCCCTCGCACGAACAGGAATCGCGCCCAACGCTGCAGAGCCAGGCATATCGCGTTCTACAAGACGGCTTGCAATCTCTTTGTGGAGGGCAGGCTGGTCGAACACGGACAGGGCAGAGAATGGCTCAAGGACAGGCTGCCTAGCCCGGATGTCCTGTTGGAGCTGAAGCAGTTCTTCCTCCAGGTTTTGCCAAATACAGCCATGGACCTTGGCGGTAACGATCTCGCTTTGCAGCATCGCCAAAGGAGCGGGCAGCCGCTGGGCCAGATAGAACTGCTGCAAAGCCTCGTCGTACCGCTTCATCTCCCGCAAAAGCCGACCCATGAGGAATCTGGACTCCCCCTGCTGGGGCCGAAGCTCGATCGCGCGGCTGACGTCCGCCAGTGCGCTTTCCAGATTTCTCAGTTGCAGTTGCGCCTCGCCACGGTTGCTGTACGCCTCGGCGGACTGCGGGTTGATCTCCAGCGCCCGGCTGAAGGCAGCAACCGCTTCTGCATACCGGCCCAGCCTCAGCAAAGCCGTGCCCCGGTTGTTGTGCGGCTCCGGTATCTCGGGTGCGCGTTCGATCACCTGGTCCATGCACTCCAGGGTTTCATCAAACTGCTTCATCTGCAGGTGAATGCAGCCCAGATTGAAACGCGCCTGCACATTCGCAGGATCTATCACCAGCACCTTGCGGTAGCTTTCCATGGCCTCCGGCAACCGATCCAAGGTTTGCAGGACCGTTCCCCGGTTGTAATGTGCGAGCCCCAACCCAGGCGAGAGTGCAATGGCCTGATCGAACGAAGCCAGCGCGTCCTGATTGCGCTGCAGGCGTAGCAGCGCGTTGCCACGATTGAAGTAGGGGTCAACGTAGTCGGGCTTGAGAGCGATGGCTCGGTCGTAGGCGCGAATAGCGTCTGCGGGCCGGTTGGCCATCAGCCATTCATTGCCCCGGGTGTTGCACGCCGTCGCATCATCGGGGAGGGGCGACTCCACAGATCTAACGCCCGCAACCAAGCCCGTTCCATAGTTGATTCCGAATTTAAAACTGGGCTGGCTGGCTGGTATGGCACCAGGTTTGAAGGACTGGCCGAAATGGGGTTTCTTTGTGTCGGTCAAGATGCTTCCCGATACAGATGAGAGATTGACATCCCGCCATGGTAAACACCTGCGCGGCACCGAACCGCCGTCCAGCGCCAGCCGGGCGGCTCCAGGGACAACAGCCAAGTCCACCGCAAAGCAACCCGCCATGGGAAGCGGGTACTGTGGCCTCCTCTTTCTGGGCGCGCAGAGCGCACTGGCGGAGCTTTTCAGCGCTCAGGCGCGCCCCGCCGGTGTGCCATTTCTTGTCCCATCCTGCCCAGCACAGCGGGCTCCAAAAGATGCAGCGCCGCGGGGTAGGCCTGGCACTCCTCGTGGTGGATATGGCTCGCATAGCGCGCCGCAAATCGATCAAAAAGCGCCTCTGCTGATTCCGAGAAGCCTTCGATTTCCGCCTGCGCCAACGCTTGTAGCGGAACTCGCGCCGCCGCCCAGTCAGCCACCATGTCGACATGGTCCTGTTGCAGCCGCTGCACCAGAGTCCTCATCTCCGGTGCAGCCTGGGCCAGCAACAGCGGGAAGACATGGAGCTCCTCATCCTCATGGTGCAATGGCGCAGCGACATCAAAGTAGCGCAACACATCGCGCGCGGCCTGGCGCGCGCTCTCATCGGCACCTTGCTGGCGGACATGTTCACGCAGGCGGTCCAGCAGTGTCAGCGTGCGCTGCACGCGCTCGTGGCAGGCCTCCAGCATGGCGAAGGGCTCTTCGAACCCGACTGCAGGTGCGCTGAAGCCAGGAACGTGGCGAGCAGGTGCAGAAATGGACGCCATCCTCGCCTCACCCAAAGCGCACGGGCTGGCCCTGGCGGTCGAAGGGGATGTAGGCACCATGCGCACCGCCCTTGATCGCATCCACCATGCGCTGCAAAGGCGCCTCGGCATCGGCGCTCGTGGGCGCCTTGTTCAGGGTGCCCGACATGGCGGCTGCGAACACCATGGCCCAGTCGTGGCCAGGGGCCGTGAACTGGCTGGCCTCACCGACCAGCGCGTCGAACGACGGCAGCTCCTGTGGCGCCTTGTCCACGCACATCAGTGGCACCAGCGCGCCGCCCTGCCCGGCTTCAAACCGGGCCCGCTGCGCGGGGGTGGCATCGTCGGGCAATTCAACGGCAGCAAACACGAACAGGAGCCGCTGGGGTTCAGGCTGCATGCGTGCCGCCTCAAGTAGATCGTCGAAGCTGGAAATGTTCATAAAAAATTTCGATGAATTAAAAATGCTGCGAGGAAGGCTCGGTCTTCTCAGAAGCCTGGCACCACGCCCTTTTGCGGATCTAGCGTGCTCACATAGCTGTCTACTACAGGTCGAGCACGCGCCGCCTTGCGCGATTGCACAGTGCCAATGCTGACAAAACACAGCGCCTGCTCCCAGGCGTCCAGCTGGAACAAGCCGCGCAATCCGGGGGACTTGAGGGCCTTGCCGCTGGTGAGGGCCGATCCGAAGCCCTGTGCAGTGGCCATGAGCAACATGTTCTGCACTGCGCAGCCAGCGGACACCAAGCGCTCTGACAGGTCGATGGCGGGGTCGCCGCACTGGCTATCTACCACCACCAGCATGAGTACCGGGGCACGGTAGGCCTTTTCGCGGGCCTGCTCGGCCTGCTCGGGCGTGGCGGCAGGATCTCGTTCGCACAGAGCCTGCGCAAACACGTCGGCCAACGCCGGCCGCGCGGCGGCGGGCACCAGCACAAAACGCCAGGGCGTCAATTGGCCGTGGTCCGGCGCGTGGGCCGCAGCGCTGAGAATCTGGGCCAGTTCCCCCGCACTGGGTCCGGGAGCAGTCAGGCGTTTAGGCAGGATGGTCTGGCGCGAGTGGATCAGCGCGGCGGCCATGGCGGCGGTATCGTCTGGCGGGAGCGCAGCAGTTGGCACCTGCCGGGGGGCATGGTGCAAAGGCCAGGGAATGACAGCCATCACAGGTCCTTGAAAGAAGCTTCTTCAGCCCGGCCGGCCGTCGGCCCGCAGGCAACCGTACCACCGGCCCAGCCGCACACCCCATACGCCCATGGTGGCGGCCCACAGGAAAGCCGCCACCGGCAGCACCCACACCCACGCCATGCCAAAAACGCCCGGCACTTCTGCCGCAATGCGCAACACGGTAGCCACCTGCAGCAGCCAGAACAATGTCCACGCCGTGTGGTCAGCAACCAGCGCACGGCCACTGTGCCCACACGACACCCGCGTCACCATGGCCAGCATCAGCGATGCCAGGCAGCCCATGGTCAGGGCATGCAGCGCTCCCAGGCCCAGGGCTCCCATGCCATAGCCCCACGCCAGCCACCGCGAAAGCCCTCCGAGCAGAAAGGCAAGGCCGAGCCACAGGAAACCGATATGCAGCATGGCCAGCAACCTGTTCTTGAGGCTTTGTACCAGCCCCCAGACACAGGCCAGCCAGACCAGCACGCACCCGATCACCAACTGCAGCGTGCCGTGTACCACCCCCCAGGCCGGCCCCGCAGCGCTGGCAGGCAACCCGAGCCAATCCAGCCACACCGCCAGCACCTGCAGCACGGCGGCCGCCAGCATCAGCCACAGCACCCAGAAAGGCCGCCAAGCCTGCACCATGGGCATGGCACTGGAGGTGAAAAATGGAATCATGCGGTGCGCCACCGTGACATACACCACCACTACAAACCCCCACAGGCCGGTGAAGACCCAGGCACGTGCGAGCGCATGGGTGCCCACGGCCAGCCCCAGCCACAGCCCAACAAGGCTGATGCATCCCAGCGTACAAGCCCAGGCGATGGTGCGAGCATGCAACTGGTCCTCGGCCTGGCTGCGCCGCACACGCCCCCAGAACTGCGCGGTCATCCAGACGAGGCCCGCCGTCGCCACCGCCAACCCGACCAGCGCCACGCCCACCCACAGGTGCGCGCCCACCAGCCACAACAGCCACCCCACCGCCTGCGCCACCAGCGGTGCGCGAATCGCCTCCACTGGCAAAGGCTCCACCCCGAGCCATTTAGGGCCTGCTGTGAACAGGAAGCCGGAAAAGAACAGGGGAATGAATCCGAACGCCATCACGGCCGAGTGCACCAGTGTGGGAGACACCGCGTAATAAAGCCCCCACCCACCGCTGGACCGCGCCACCTGCACCAACGCCCACCACCCCCCTGACACCACCAGCACCACCATGGCCAGGAAAAACCCCAACCGGTGCGGTGCCAGCATCAGATAGCGCCAGCGCCATTGCCTGTCCAGCGACGCCAGCATCTCCGGCGACGGTTTTCCCGACGCGGTGCGCAGGGGGATGACGGGGCGAGAGGTCACCCGCAGGTCCCCAGATGCCCGCACTGCGTGCAGTAGTCGCAACCATCCTTGCGGATCACGGCGTGGGCGCCACACTCGCTGCATTTCTTGCCCGCCATGGCCTGGGGCACTGCCACCGGGGGCGGTGCAGGCTCATCCAGCGGCAGCTGCTGCTGTACCGGGTCGGCCACGCGGCGCGCCAGGATGTTCTGGATGGCATAGGCCATTGCCGCCACCTCGGAGTCGTGCCACATGGGCACCAGCGTGCCGTCGTCCTTGCGATGGGTGCCCAGGCGCACGGGGCCGCGGTCCCAGGCGACCTTGCGCATGTCCGACAGCGCCCGCTCCAAAAAGCCGCCACGCGCTGCGAGCGACAACATGCGCATGCTGGACGTGATCCACTGCTGCGACTCGCCGCTCTGGCCCACGGGCATGAAGAACTCGATGGCGCGGTCCACCGTACCGTTGCCCACGCCCGTGGGCACGGGCAGGAAGGACACGATGAGGTACAGGGTCTTGTGACCTTCCTGCGTCCAGTATTCAAGCTTCTCAGCCACCGCCGAAAGGCCCCCTTGCGGACGGCTTTCGATCACGGTGCGCATGGGGTCCACCGGCGGTGCGGGTGGAGCCACAGGCGCGGCAGCGGCCGCGGGCGCAGGTTCCGCATGGGTTTCGAGCACGGAACCCAGAATGCTGTTGGGCCGGTAGGTGGCCAGGCCCTTGAGCTTGGCGCGCCAGGCCTGGAGGTACAGGTCCTTGAACCCTTCGTAGGGGTAGTCGGCAGGGATGTTGACGGTCTTGGAGATGGCCGTGTCCACAAAGGGCTGCACGGCCTCCATCATGGCGATGTGGCCTTCGGCGGGCATGGCGAGGGCCGAGACGAAGTAGTCTGGCAACGCCTCCACATCCCCGCCCAGCTCGCGGTACAGGCGCCAGGCATGGTCTTCCACCGCGTATTCGGTCGTGCTGCCGTCGGACTCGCGCTTCTTGCGCTTGTACATCCACGAAAACGGCGGCTCGATGCCGTTGGAAGCGTTGTCGGCAAAGGCCAGGCTCACGGTGCCCGTGGGTGCGATGGAGAGCAGATGGCTATTGCGGATGCCATGCTGGCGGATGGCAGCCTGGAGCGACTCCGGCAGGCGGCTGGCAAACGTGCCTTCGGCCAGATAGCCGTTGGCATCGAACTTCGGAAACACTCCTTTCTCACGCGCCAGGTCCACCGATGCGGCATACGCTGCGTCGCGCATGTACTCGGCAATCCGCGCAGCCATGGTGCGGCCCTCGGGCAGGTCGTAGCGCAGGCACAGCATGGCCAGTGTGTTGCCCATGCCGGTAAAGCCCACACCAATGCGGCGCTTGGCCATGGCCTCGTCGCGCTGCTGCGGCAGCGGCCAGTAGGTCACATCGAGCACGTTGTCGAGCGCGCGCACCTGCAGCGCCACGGCCTTGGTGAACGCGTCAAAGTCAAACGCCGCCACGCCGCCAAAACCAAAGGGGTGGCGCACAAAGCGGGTGAGGATGATGGGGCCCAGGTCACAACAACCGTACGACGGCAGCGGTTGCTCACCACAGGGATTGGTCGCCGCGATGTTTTCGCAATAGTGCAGGTTGTTGTCTTCGTTGATGCGCCCCAGGAACAGGATACCGGGCTCGGCAAAGTCGTAGGCCGACTTCATGATGGTGTCCCACAGCTCGCGTGCGGGCACGGTGGCATACACCCACTGGCCGTCTTCACGCTGGCGGGCGCCCTGGGCGAGCAACGCAGCGCCGGGGCGAGCCTTGTGCACCAGCTCCCACTGTGCGTTGTTCTGCACGGCTGCAATGAACTCGTCCGACACGCCCACCGACACGTTGAAGTTATTCCAGCGCCCTGGCGTGCGCTTGGCCGTGATGAACTCGTGCACATCGGGATGGTCGATGCGCAGCACGCCCATCTGCGCCCCCCGCCGCGCGCCCGCGCTCTCCACGGTGGAGCAGGACTGATCGAACACGTTCATGTAGCTGCACGGCCCCGAAGCCATGGAGGCGGTGGCCTTCACCTGTGCGCCCTTGGGACGGATGCGGGAGAAGTCATAGCCCACGCCCCCGCCACGGCGCATGGTCTCGGCCGCCTCACGCAACGCTTCGTAGATGCCCGGAAAGCCTTCGTCATCCACGCCCTGGATGCAGTCACCCACGGGCTGCACAAAGCAGTTGATAAGGGTGGCCTGTATGTCGGTGCCTGCCGCGCTCATGATGCGGCCCGCACCGATGGCGCCTGCCTTCAGGTTGGCGAGGAACAAGGCTTCGTACTTATCGCGCAGCTCCGGTTTTTCGACCGAGGCCAGAGCCCGCGCCACACGCTGGTACAGCTCGTCGGCGGTGGTTTCGCCAGGTTTGAGGTATTTCTCGCGCAGCACATCCAGGCTGATGGGCTGCAGGGACGAGGTGGGCTTGAGGGGGGGCTGAGGTTCGCGTTTCATGGGGGCCGATGATTTGGGTTTCACGCCAGTGAGGTCTTGCGTTCCATCAAGAGGGCCTCATTCCTCACGGATCTGCCGCGAGAATGCCGGACAAGGTCAAAGCTCGTCCAGAAGAACTTGCCCATCATGCTCCACGTAAGGGTGGTAGGGGCCGGTGCCGCTGTTGTCCGCCAGCGAGGCCGGCACAAAACCGCCCGTCTTGACATCAAACACATGGACTTCTCCTTCCTCGATCACGTAGTGCCAGCCGTGCAGGCTGATCTGCCCTGACTGCACACGGCTGCGCACCATCGGGTACTCCATGAGGCGTTCGAGCTGCAGCACCACGGCGCGTTGCTCAGTGCGGCGCAGCACCTCGGGGCCCGCCTGCATGGGCAACAGGGCCTCGCGCCCCAGGTCCAGCCAGCGGTTCAGGTTGGGCGCTTCGGGCGAAACCTCACCATACATCGCCTTGATAGCCCCACAGTGACTGTGGCCGCACACCACGATGCGGCGCACGTGCAGGTTGAGCACTGCAAACTCAATGGCAGCCGTCGTGCCATGGTGGCCGTGAGATCCGTCATACGGCGGGATGAACGCACCTACGTTGCGCACCAGGAAAAGCTCCCCCGGGCCCGCGCCGGTCAACAGGTAGGGCACCAGGCGCGAGTCGGAACAGCCGATGAACAAAGTGGTGGGGTGCTGCCCCTCGTCCACCAGCGTCTGGAACTGTTCGCGGTACTGGGGAAAGGCGTCGTCGTGAAAACGACGCAGGCGATCAAGCAGCTCGTCGGGCATGGTGCGATCAGATGGCGTGCAATGCAACTACTGTACAAGCGGAGAATCGGCCGCGTCCAGTGCCACGCCCTCCACCACGGCAGCGCCCGCCAGCAATTGCAGGTACTGCCTCAATGCGTTCACCCAGGCCTGCTGGCGCAGCGTGAGGGCGATGGCCTGGCGCACCTCTTCGAACGAAGGCTGCTGCCCCGGATCGCGCGCCACCACCTCCACCACATGCAGGCCAAACCGGCTGTGGACCAGGCGTGCCAGCACACCGATCTCGGCGCTGCCAAACACCTCGCGGGCGAACTCGGGGGCACAGTCGGCGCGGGTGAGCCAGCCCAGGTCGCCGCCTTGCTGGCCGCTGGGGCAGTTGGACCACTGCGCAGCCGCCTCGGCAAACTTGGCACCACCATCGTCCGCACAGCGCAAGTCAATCAACATGGCCTCGGCACGCAGGCGCAGCTGCTTCACATCCACGCCCGGCGTCACGGCAAACAGCACGTGGCGCAGCTGGGCGCGCTCGCCCTGAGCGTGTGCCGCAGGGTGGGCGTCGTGGTAGCGACGGCAGGCTTCTTCCGATGGGTCGAGGATGGGTAGCTCACGCTCCAGCAGCTGCTCGATGGCGTTGGAGGCCTCAGTGCTGATGGCTCCCCCGACGCCGGGCACATCGTCTGCTGAGAGCAAACCCGCCTGCTGGGCCGCTTGGCGCAGCAGTTCGGTGCAGGCACGCTGGCGCAAGGCTTCGTCATCCAGCCAGTCGGCCGTTGAGTTCAACGCCACGCCGTTAATGCGCGCCACCGGGGCCAGCCCCGTGGGCTGAGGGGCCGCCATGGCGGGCGTGTCTGTCATGACAGTCGCCCCTACCGTGGCAGACAGCGCCTCGTAAGCGGCCGTTTGCTCGGGGGAAAGCACCCTTTGGGGGGCGCTCTGACTGGTTACACTGGTGCTGCAACCGCAGCTACCGGTTCCACATCCGCTCATGGTGTGCTCCTTATGCGGTACGAACTCAAACACCACGGCGGTCTTGCGACTGCGTGTGGCCGGGTGGCAGGTTCAGGCGGCGCGCACGCACCACCTGGTAGGGGCGCAGCACATAGGCCAGCGCGCCAAAGCCGCTCCACACATGCACCAGGCGGGTGAACGGGAAGACCAGGAAGATCGTCATGCCCAGGAACATGTGGGCCTTGAAGATCCAACCCGCTTCGGCCAGCAGCTCGACGCCGCCGCTGCGGAAGGTCACCACGCGCTGACCCCACTCGGCCAGCTTCATCATCATGGAGCCATCCAGATGCTGCGCCGACAGCGGAATGGTGGCCAAGCCCAGCGCCAGTTGCAGCCACAGCAGCACCAGGATCAGGATGTCGCTGGTCTTGGACGTGGCGCGGATGCGGTCATCCGACAGGCGCCGGTGCAGCAGGATGGACAGGCCAATGAAGCCCAGCACGCCCGCGATACCGCCCGTCACCATCGCCATGATCTGCTTGGCACCTGCAGTGATAAAGCCTTCGTACAGGAAGTGCGGCGTGAGCATGCCCACGGTATGGCCAAAGAACAGGAACAGCACACCGATATGGAACAGGTTGCTGCCCCAGCGCAGGCTGCCGGTGCGCAGCAGCTGCGACGAATCGCTTTTCCAGGTGTACTGGTCGCGGTCGAACCGCGCCCAGCTGCCAATGAAAAAGACAGCGAGGCAAATATACGGATAGATGCCAAACAACAGGGTGTCAAGCCAGGCGGTCATACGGAGACTCCTTCTGGTGCCCGCTCGGCGCGGGGGGTACGAACAAAATGCAGAGGTTGCGGCTGGTCAGGCTTGGCCTGGCCCTGGGTGCTGCAACCGCCAAACGCTTCGGGCTCGGCCCAGACCTCGTCCATGGGCGGCTCGGGCGTGAGCGCCACCGACTGCACGCGCTGGCCCGACACTTCGAGCACCGCAGCAATCACGCTGGCATAGGGGCTGCTTCTTGCCACCAGCGCACTGAACAGCGCGTTCAGGATGTGGGCCATTTCGCCCAGGAACTCCTTGGCCACTTCGGGCGGCTGGGTGGAGGCGAACTCCAGCACCACCGGCAGGTGGTCGGGCAGCTCTTCGGCTTCAAACTTCAGACCTGCTTTGTCGTAGGTCTGCAGCAGATCGATGAGCGCAGGCCCCCGGTCGCGCGAGTCGCCATGCACATGCTCGAACAGGTGCAGCGAGGTCTGGCGGCCCCGGTCGAAGTTGTCCACGTAGCGGGCCTCGGCTTCCAGCGGATCGAGTGCAGCCAGGTGCTCGCACACTGCCTTCAGCTCATCCATGCGATCAGCCGTAAGGGCTTGCTCGGCCTGCAGCGCGTCGATGAGCTGCGGCATCACGCTGCGCAACTGCGCATCGGGGTAGCTCAGCAGGTAGCCCAGGGCGCGCAGGGTCAGGCGCACAGAGGTCGGGTTCTTCTTGAACATGGTGATTCCTTCCTGTGTGCAATCAGACCGTGGCCTTGATCGGGATCGTGCGGGGCTTCTTGCCACCGAACATGCTGGTCTCGGTGGCGCCATCCGAGCACCCGTTGCCAAACGAGAAGCCGCAGCCGCCCCGGATGTCGAACGCGTTTTCGGCGTATTCGCGGTGGGCCGATGGGATGACGAAGCGGTCCTCGTAATTGGCAATTGCCATCACGTGGTACATCTCCTCGACCTCGGCCATCGACAGGCCGGCCTGCTTGAGCACGGCCAGGTTCTGGCGCTGCTCCACGTGCTTGTCGCGCTGGTAGGTGCGCATGGCCAGCATGCGCTCCAGCGCCCGCACCACGGGGCCGGTATCGCCAGCGGTGAGCAGGTTGGCCAGGTACTGCACGGGGATGCGCAGCTGCGACACATCGGGGATATCGCCATTCACGCCCACATGGCCCGCGTTGGCGGCGGCCGTGATGGGCGAGAGCGGCGGCACATACCAGACCATGGGCAGCGTGCGGTACTCGGGGTGCAGCGGCAGGGCCACCTTCCATTGCACAGCCATCTTGTAGACGGGGCTGTTGCGGGCAGCGTCCATCCAACTGTCCGGGATGCCGTCGATGCGGGCCTGCTTGATCACGTCCGGGTCGTTCGGGTCGAGGAAGATGTCGAGCTGCGCCTGGTACAGGTCGCGGTCGCGTTCCACGCTGGCGGCTTCCTGGATGCGGTCTGCGTCATACAGCAGCACACCCAGGTAGCGGATGCGGCCCACGCAGGTCTCGGAGCACACGGTCGGCTGACCCGCTTCGATGCGGGGATAGCAGAAGATGCACTTCTCGGCCTTGCCCGATTGCCAGTTGTAGTAGATCTTCTTGTAGGGGCAGCCCGAGACGCACATGCGCCAGCCACGGCACTTGTCCTGGTCGATCAGCACGATGCCGTCTTCCTCGCGCTTGTAGATCGAGCCGCTGGGGCACGATGCCACGCACGCCGGGTTCAGGCAGTGCTCGCACAGGCGTGGCAGGTACATCATGAAGGTGTTCTCGAACTGGCCGTACATGTCCTTTTGCACATCGTCGAAGTTCTTGTCCTTGCTGCGCTTGCTGAACTCGCCGCCCAGGATTTCCTCCCAGTTCGGGCCCCACTCGATCTTCTCCATGCGCTTGCCGGTGATCAGGCTGCGCGGGCGGGCCGTGGGTGCGGCCTTCGTTTCAGGCGCCGACTGCAGGTGGTCGTAGTCGAACGTGAAGGGCTCGTAGTAGTCGTCGATCTGGGGCAGGTTGGGGTTGGCGAAGATGCGCATGAGCAGCTTCCACTTGCCGCCCTGACGGGGGGCGATGGAGCCGTCAGGGTTGCGCACCCAGCCGCCGTTCCACTTGTCCTGGTTTTCCCATTCCTTGGGGTAGCCGATGCCAGGCTTGGTTTCGACGTTGTTGAACCAGGCGTATTCCACCCCGGGGCGGCTCGTCCAGACGTTCTTGCAGGTGACGGAACAGGTGTGGCAACCAATGCACTTGTCCAGGTTCAGCACCATGCCGATTTGTGCGCGAATTTTCATCGTGTTTCTCCTTGTCTTCGGCTTCAGGCGTGGGCTGCCGTGCTGGACACGGGCTCATCGTCGAGCCAGTCCACGCGGTCCATCTTGCGCACCAGCACGAACTCGTCGCGGTTGGTACCAATGGTTCCGTAGTAGTTGAAGCCGTAGCTCAACTGCGCATAGCCGCCAATCATGTGGGTGGGCTTGAGCACAATGCGCGTGACCGAGTTGTGGATGCCGCCGCGCGTTCCGGTGATCTCGGAGCCGGGCGTGTTGATGATCTTCTCTTGCGAGTGGTACATCATCACCATGCCGGGGTTTACACGCTGGCTCACCACCGCACGGGCTGCAATGGCACCGTTGGCGTTGAAGAGTTCGACCCAGTCGTTGTCCACGATGCCAGCGACCTTCGCGTCGTCCTCGCTCAGCCACACCACGGAGCCGCCCCGGTTCAGCGTCAGCATCATCAGGTTGTCGCTGTACGTGCTGTGGATGCCCCACTTCTGGTGCGGCGTGATGAAATTGAGCGCGATCTCGCGGTTGCCGTTGGGCTTCTTGCCTTCCACTTCTTCCAGCGTCTTGAGGTGCACGGGTGGGCGGTAGCTCACGAAGCCTTCGCCAAAGTCACGCATCCACGGGTGATCTTGGTAGAACTGCTGGCGGCCCGTGAGGGTGCGCCATGGGATGTACTCGTGCACGTTGGTGTAGCCGGCGTTGTAGCTGACCTTTTCGCTTTCCAGGCCAGACCAGGTGGGCGAGCTGATGATCTTGCGCGGCTGCGCCTGGATATCGCGGAAGCGGATCTTCTCGTCTTCGCGGTGCAGCGCGAGGTGCACGTGGTCGCGCCCAGTCTGCTTGCCCAGGGCTTCCCAGGCCTTGCAGGCCACGTGGCCGTTGGTTTCGGGCGCCAGCATCATCACCACTTCGGTGGCGTCGATGTCGGTCACGATGCGGGGCATGCCCTGCGTCACGCCCTCTTCCTTCACGCGGCCGTTCAGGTCGCCCAGTTGGCCGACTTCGGTCTGCGTGTTCCAGCCGATGCCCTTGCCGCCGTTGCCTGCCTTGTCCATCAAGGGGCCCAGGGCGGTGAAGCGCTTGTAGAGGTTGGGGTAGTCGCGCTCGACAACGGTGACCTGCGGCGCCGTCTTGCCGGGGATCAGTTCGCACTCGCCCCGCTTCCAGTCGCGCACGCCGTAGGGCTGGGCCATTTCACCCGCCGTGTCGTGCATGATGGGTGTAAGCACCACGTCCTTTTCCACGCCCAGGTGGCCCACGCTGACCTCGCTCACAGCCTTGGCGAAACCCTTGTAGATTTCCCAGTCGCTCTTGGCCTGCCAGGCAGGGTCCACCGCCGTGGACAGCGGGTGGATGAAGGGGTGCATGTCGCTGGTGTTGAGGTCGTTCTTCTCATACCAGGTGGCCGTGGGCAGCACGATGTCCGAATACAGGCAGGTCGTGCTCATGCGGAAGTCGAGCGTGACCAGCAGGTCCAGCTTGCCTTCGGGTGCGTTGGTGTGCCACTGCACTTCCTCAGGCTTGGCCTCGTCTTTGCCCAGGTCCTTGCCCTGCACGCCGTGGGTGGTGCCCAGCAGGTGCTTGAGGAAGTATTCATGCCCCTTGCCCGACGAGCCCAGGATGTTGGAGCGCCACACGAACATGTTGCGCGGCCAGTTGGACGGATGGTCCGGGTCCTCGCAGCTCATCGTGAGCGTGCCGTCCTTCAGAGACTTGACGACGTAATCCTTCGCGTCCATACCCGCTGCAGCTGCATCCTTGGCCACCTGCATGGGGTTGGTCTTGAGCTGGGGCGCTGATGGCAGCCAGCCCATGCGCTCGGCGCGCACGTTGTAGTCGATCTGTGCGCCGTGGTAGGCCTTCTTGTCAGCCAGGGGCGAGAGGATTTCCTCCATGCCCAGCTTCTCGTAGCGCCACTGGTCGGTGTGGGCGTAGAAGAAGCTGGTGCTGTTCATCTGGCGGGGTGGACGGATCCAGTCCAGCGCAAAGGCCAGCGCCGTCCAGCCTGTCTGTGGGCGCAGCTTTTCCTGGCCCACATAGTGCGCCCAGCCGCCACCGCTTTGGCCAATACAGCCGCACAGCATCAGCATGTTGATGATGCCCCGGTAGTTCATGTCACTGTGGTACCAGTGGTTCATGGCCGCGCCGATGATCACCATGGACTTGCCCTGGGTCTTGTGCGCGTTGTCGGCAAACTGGCGCGCCACGGTGATGATCTGCTCGCGCGGCACGCCGGTGATGGCCTCTTGCCAGGCGGGGGTGTAGGGGCGGTCGGCGTCGTAACCGCCACCGGCCTCTTCGCCCGGTAGGCCTCGGTCAATGCCGTAGTTGCCCGCCAGCAGGTCGAACACGGTAGCCACCATCACGCGGCCCTGGGCTTCGTGCCCGGCCAGCTCCAGGTGTGACACCGGCACGCGGCGCACCATCACGTCGCCACCTTGTTCGTTGGCCGTGAAGTTGGGCGTTGCCACGCCGCCAAAGTACGGGAAGGCGACATCGGCAATGTCGTGGGCCTGCTCGCCATCTTCGATCACCGACAGCTTGAGCTGGACGGTGTTGCCGGTGCGTGCTTCCTTGTTCTCCAGGTTCCACAGGCCCTGGTCGGGGCGGCCGTCCGCCCCCCAGCGAAAGCCGATGGAACCATTGGGTAGCGTGACCTGGCCCAGCTCGTCGTAGCCCACAGTCTTCCAGTCGGGGTTATTGGACTGGTCAAGCTGGCCTGGGAAATCGCTGGCGCGCACATAACGGTCGGGCACCATCACCGTGCGGCCATCGGGCAGCGTTTTTTCCTTGAGCACCACCAGCAGCGGCAGGTCGGTGTAGCGGCGCGCGTAGTCGTCAAAGTACGCACTGCGGCCCTTGCCACCGTCCTTGAAGTAGAACTCGTTGAGGATCACATGACCCATGGCCATGGCTACGGCGGCGTCGGTGCCCTGCTTGGGGTGCATCCACAGATCGCCCAGCTTGGCGACTTCGGAGTAGTCGGGCGTGATGGACACCACCTTGGTGCCCTTGTAGCGCACCTCGGTCAAAAAGTGCGCATCGGGCGTGCGCGTCTGGGGCACATTGGAGCCCCAGGCAATGATGTACGAGCTGTTGTACCAGTCGGCCGACTCGGGCACGTCGGTCTGCTCGCCCCAGGTCTGCGGGCTGCTGGGAGGCAGGTCGCAGTACCAGTCGTAAAAACTCATGCACACGCCGCCCATCAGGCTGAGGTAGCGGCTGCCTGCAGCGTACGAAATCATCGACATCGCCGGGATGGGCGAGAAGCCGATGATGCGGTCGGGCCCGTGCTTCTTGATGGTGTACACGTTGGCCGCAGCGATCATCTGGTTGACCTCTTCCCAGGTGCTGCGCACGAAGCCGCCCAGGCCGCGCTGCTTTTGCCATTCGCGCTTGGAGGCATCGTTCTCGACGATGCTGGCCCAGGCGTCCACCGGGCTCTTGGCCAGGGCGATGGCGGCGCGCCAGTGCTTGAGCAGGCGGCCACGCACCATGGGGTACTTCACGCGGTTGGCGCTGTACAGGTACCAGCTGTAGCTGGCGCCGCGTGCGCAGCCACGAGGCTCATGGTTGGGCAGATCAGGGCGGGTGCGGGGGTAGTCGGTTTGCTGGGTTTCCCAGGTCACGATGCCGCCTTTGACATAGATCTTCCACGAACAGGAGCCCGTGCAGTTCACGCCGTGGGTGCTGCGCACGATCTTGTCGTGCGCCCAGCGGTCGCGGTAGGCGTCTTCCCAGGTGCGGTCTTCACCGTTGGTTTCGCCATGGCCTTGGGCAAAGGTCTCGCGGGGCTGCGAGAAGTACGAAAGGCGATCGAGGAAATGGCTCATCGAAGGGCTCCTTTTCTGATTTCTGTTCTGGGGTTGACTAGCAAGGCATCTCGGCGTGCTTGCGTGCGTAGGTCCACCAGGTGATCACGATGCAAACGAGATAGAAGGCGAAGAACGTCCACAGTGCAGCGTGGGGGCTGCCGGTCAGCGCGATGGAGCTGCCATAGCTCTTGGGGATAAAGAACCCGCCGTAGGCGGCCATGGCGGCGGTGAAGCCCAGCGTAGCCGCGCCCAGGGTGTTGCCCTCCTTGTTGGCGCTGGCCACAGCGGCGGCGTTGTGCTTGTCCACGCCGCGCATGGCTTCGGTCAGGAAGATCACGGGGATCATGCGGAAGGTCGAGCCGTTGCCGATGCCGGTGGTGAGGAACAGCACCAGGAAGCACACGAAGAAACCTGCAAACTGGCCTTCGTTGCCGCCAGGGCCACCGGAGGGCAGGAAGAACGTCACACCCATCACGGCCACGGCCATGACGATGAAATTCCACAGCGTGACACGCGCACCACCGAGCTTGTCGGCCAGCCAGCCACCAAAGGGGCGGATCACGGCGCCCACCAGCGGGCCCAGCCAGGCGTAGGCCAGCGGGTTGATGCCAGGGAACTGGCTCTTGATGAGCAGCGGAAAGCCCGCTGCATAGCCGATGAACGAGCCGAAGGTGCCGAGGTACAACACGCACATCAGCCAGTTGTGCTTGCGCTTGAAGATGGCGGCCTGCGCGGCAAAGGAGGCCTTGGCATCGGCAATGTCGTTCATGCCGAACCAGGCGGCCAGCGCCGTCAGCGCAATCCATGGCACCCAGATGAAAGCGGCGTTCTGCGTCCACACCTGCACGGTCTGGCCGTTCTTGACGATGGTCTGGCCTTCGCCACCAAAGATGCCGAAGATGCCGGCCGTGACGACCAGCGGGCTCAGAAACTGCACCACCGAAACGCCCAGGTTACCCAGACCTGCATTCACGCCCAACGCTGAGCCCTTGCGCTCCTTCGGAAAGAAGAAACTGATGTTGGCCATGCTGGAGCTGAAGTTGCCGCCGCCCAGGCCGCACAGCAGCGCCAGGATGAGCATGGTGGGATAGGTCGTGGTGTTGTCTTGCACCGCAAAGCCGATGCCAATCGCAGGGATCAGCAAGCTGGCAGTGGAGATCGCCGTCCAGCGGCGTCCACCCACCAGCGGCACCATGAATGAATAGAAGATGCGCAGCGTGGCGCCCGAAAGCGCGGGCGCTGCGGCCAGCCAGAACAGCTGGTTGGTCGAATACTTGAAGCCCAGGCCGGGCAGGCTCACGGCGACCACGCTCCACACCTGCCAGATGGCAAAGGCCAGGAACAGCGCGGGCACCGAGATCCACAGGTTGAGCTTGGCGATGGCTTCGCCTTCGCGCTCCCAGAACGATTTGTCCTCAGGAGCCCAGAGGGTGAGCAGACGCCCCTGGCGCCTACTGGCGGGTGTGGCAGACATGGTGTTTCCTTGGAAAGTGAAAGTTCAGCGGCCAGCCGCAGCAGCCGGTGCTGCCTGCGTGGCCATCAGATCGGTGCGGCGCACTTCGGTGAAGTACATCCAGATGAGCGAGACCCACACCACGCCATACATCAGCATGAAAGCGCTGGAGCGGATGCCGGTGAGGTCCATCAGCGCGCCGAACAGGATGGGCAGGATGAAGCCGCCCATGCCACCGGCCAGGCCCACGATGCCGCTGATGGCGCCGATGTTCTGGGGGTAGTCGTCGCTGATGTACTTGAAGACACTGGCCTTGCCAAAGGCCCAGGCAATGCCCAGCAGGAACATGAGGCCCGTGAACAGGTACACATTCAGGCCGATGTGAAAGGTCTTGGGGCCGTTGACGGTGACGATGGTGAAGTCGGTCTGCGGATAGCTCAGCAAAAACAGGCAGATCCAGCTCACCCACATCACCCACCAGGTCACGCTGTGGGCGCCGTACTTGTCAGACAGCATGCCGCCGATGGCGCGCAGCACACCGCCGGGCAGCGAGAAGCACGCGGCCAGCAGTGCCGCCACGCGAATGTCGAGGCCAAATTCGCCCACGTAGTACTGCACCATCCACAGCGACAGCGCCACATAGCCGCCAAACACGATGCTGTAGTACTGGCAGTACTTGAGCACCTTGGGGTCCTTCAGCGCCTTGAGCTGGTCGGTGAACTTGACGTTGCTGGGCACCAGGTGGGCCGGGTCGCTGTAGCTGAACAACCAGAACAGCACCAGCGTGCCGAGCATGATGGCCGCATACACCTGCGGCACCATGGTCCAGCCAAAGGCCACCAGCAACACCGGGGCCACGAACTTGTTCACCGCCGCGCCCGAGTTGCCAGCGCCATACACCCCCATGGCCGTACCCTGGCGGTGCTTGGGGAACCAGCGCGCCACATAGGGCGTGCCCACCGAGAACGAGCCCCCCGCCAAGCCCACAAACAGGCCGATGGTGAGGAAGTGCCAGTATTCCGTGGCGTAGCCCATCAGCCAGATGGCGGGCACGGTGGTGGCCATCACGGCGGCCATCACGATGCGGCCGCCGAACTTGTCGGTCCAGATGCCCAGCGGCACCCGCACCAGCGAGCCCGTGAGCACAGGCATGGACATGAGCAACCCGAACTGCGTGGAGTTCAGGTTCAGCATTTTCTTGATAGGGATGCCGATGACGCCGAACATCATCCACACCATGAAACAGACCGTGAAAGCGAAGGTGCTGACGATCAGCACCGACCAGGCCTGGCGGGTGCGCTGTGGGCTGTCGCCCGGGGGCAAAGGGGTATGTGCCATTGCGCGGTTCCTCTCTTTTTGCATGAGAGGAATGGTCGCGTTTGCAGCGGCCTTTGCACATCCTTCGCTCGACCAGCACGGGGGGCGGCAGAAGGACTAGTGCGCGGCTTGGGCGCATCGTTCGAAAGAACTATGCCCTCTCGGGCAGCACCCACAGACCCAGGACGGCGCGCGTGGGGCTACCCTGTTGGGCTGGGTTCTGCTTGCCCAACGCGCACAGACTATGCCCTCACACGCGTCGGCGCCCCGCCGTCATCCAGCCCACGCCAGCCATCAAAGAGACCAGCAACAGCAGGCCCCATTCGCCCAGCGTGGGCACTGCCACCACCCCTGCGGCGGATGCGATGGTCATCGTGAATGTCTGCACCGCGCTGGGCACCACGCCGTTATTGGCTGTGATGGTCACACTCTGGCTCACCGCGCTGGTGGGCGTTCCGGTGATGGCGCCCGTATTAGCGTTGATAGCCAACCCCGGTGGCAGGGTGCCCGCGTCCGTGAAGTTCATGGGGACTGTGCCCGTGGCAACCACCGTGAAGTGGTAGGGCATGCCCAACGCGCCACCGGGCGGTAGTGCGCTGGTGATGGTGGGGGCCACTTGTAGCGGGGGCGAGGAAGTCACCCAACCACCCACACCAATATGTGCAAAACCCTGGCTGGTAGAGGCGTCTGTGTTGAGAAGTGAACACGTGCCTGGGCCGCTCAGGATTTGGCAGTACGCGTTAGAGAAACTGCCCAAGTTGGCGCTGAACAAGTCCAGCCGGTCATTTCCCCCCTGGCTCGCGGTTTGCCAATGGTGAATATCAATGGTTTCGCCCACGATGTCGCCTGCCGCATCGGTGGAGACGAGGGCAAATGCCAGCCGAGTCGCGGCGTCCCCGCTGCTGTATTGCACGAGCCCGTCGCTGAATGAATACGATTGGATCAAGCCCGAAACATCCGCCGCATTTAAATTGGGGGCCAAGGGTGCGGCAGTGGTAAAGCTGCCCGTTTGCCTCATCGCTGCGGTGAAGTTGCCGCAGGTGGGTGTGGCACATGGAGGCGTGAACGGCGTCAGGGTGGTGTAGGTGGGGCCGGTGAAGGTGTAGGTGGTGGCCCAGGCACCAGACTGGAGAAGGGCCGCAGCCAGGACTACAAGAGTTTTCTTCATGGTGTTGTCAGCGATATGAGTGAGGTCAGGAGGGGCTGTGGTGGATAGGCTGAAATCTTCAATAAAAAAGACCACGCCGCTTATCGAGAAAGCGCTATTAGCTATATTTTTAGGAGCAATTTCTTACACCCACGCATGGCCAGACCCAGCAAGCCGACGGCTGTCAGCACCAGGGCAAATGGGTTGTCCACGGGTACGGACTGCGCCCCACCCGGCCCCACCACGGGGACGTCGCTCGTCCAGCCACCACTGCCATGGGCAAAGCCGTGGCTGGTGGCGCCGTCGTCAGCGTAGCTATGGCAGATGTCGGGGCTGCTCAGGGAAACGCAGGGGCGGTTGAAGTAGCTGGCAAAGTTGACCGACATGTAGCTCAATCGGTCGCCCACGCCATGGCTGCCGGTTTGCCACCACAGAAAAACAATGTCGTTATCAACAATCTCGCCTGCTGCGTTGGTAGAAACGCGGGCTTTGGCCAAACGAGTGTTGAGGCCGTTCATGCTGTAGCTGGTCACGCCATCGTTGAAGTCGTACCAGGTGATGAGGGGTGCAATGTCGAGACTGACCTGGTTGGCGGGCAGCGGCTGGTTGGTGGTGAAGTGGCCCGTTTGCCGAATGACCGTGCTGAAGTTGACGCAGGTACCGGCGGCGCAGGGTGTTGTGTAGTCCAGCAGGCTGACGTAGGTGGGGCCGGCAAAGGTGTAAGTGGCCGCCCAGGTGCTGGTTTGGATAAAGACCGCAGCCAGGAGTGCAAGGTATTTCTTCATGGTATTGGCAGCAACGTAGACGGAGTGGGTGCGGCGGCGCACTGAAAATTTCAATAAAAGCCTGGCTCAGACGCTCATCTGGAAAGCGCTGATAACAATTTTTTGATGCGCATTGGAGACCACCGCAAAGGGTGGTCCCCCAAGCAGGTGG
This sequence comes from Acidovorax sp. LjRoot38, assembly GCF_964252975.1. Classification (NCBI taxonomy): domain Bacteria; kingdom Pseudomonadati; phylum Pseudomonadota; class Betaproteobacteria; order Burkholderiales; family Comamonadaceae; genus Acidovorax; species Acidovorax sp. LjRoot38. The sequence goes on from NZ_CAXUPT020000005.1 coordinate 467,820, forward strand.
CGGCCAGTGCGGGAACTGGGACAGGCAGGCAACGTGCGTTCTTTTCATGGCGTGGTCGGGGCGGATGCGCTTTTCAGGCGCGCTATCTAATCGAGAGCATGAAAGCGTTCGATAGAAGGGGTTGGGCTGAAAAGAAGTTTATGGAGCCCCCCTGCGCAGCGCCCCACCCCCAGGGGTTGGGAAACGACACTTTCGATGTGCTACGTTGGGGCACGCGCATTGCGTTGAAGCGATGCAGTAAACAAACACACCACTTCATGTCCCTCACCCGAACTCAGCAGCAGGCCATTGCGCGCTTGCAGCAGATGGCTGGCCTTGACTTCAACGGGCCCCAGCTCATCGAGCCCGTTTTGCATGAGTTGCATCACCTCATTGGCTTTGACTCGGGTTGCTATTTCTATCCAGGCGGCGACGTTGGGCTGGATGCGTATGTCGAGCCGTCGATCACGAGGGACACCATGCACACCTACTTCGAGCCACAGGTAATAGCCAGCGAACGCAAGGTGATTCGCCGCAGCGCTCACCACTTTGCCGAGGCGGTGCGCTTTGACCATGGGCCGCAAGTGCTGGAGCAACTTCTGGCGGTGCCCATCAGCGAGCTGTTGCGCAGCGATTTCTACAACTTGGCGTTGCGGCCCGCCGAGGTGTTTGACTGCCTGAGCCTCGTGTTGCGCACGCCGCAGGGTGCTGGCTTGGGTGCGCTCAAGCTGTATCGCAGCGCCGCCTCGTCACGCTTTAACGTGGACGACGTGGCGATGTTTGGACGGATGGAGCCGTGGCTGGCGCGGATTCTGCAACCGGGCGAGCTGGACGCGCAGGACAGCGTGGTACACGACAGTGCCATGCTGGTAGTCACGCCCCAAGGAAGACTGGTATGGACGTCCCAACAATCGGATCTGCTGATGGCGTTGGCCTTTGGGCCGAGCTGGCACCGCCGCTCTGAGCTGCCGCCAAAGTTGGACATGCTGCTGCAGCGCCTGCAATTTTCGGGCCGCAGCGGTGACAGCCGCAGTGGCCCCGCGCCTGCGTTGCCCCAGCTGGATCTGCACAACGCCAGCGGCTGGTTCAGCCTGCGCGCCACGCAGATGGCCGCCGCAGCGGGCGAAGGCCAGGCGGTGGGCATTCAGATCACCCACCGGGTGCCGCGCGTGGCACACCTGCTGCCCGCGCTGCGGGCGCTCGGGCTGCCGCAGCGCCAGCACGAGCTGGCCTACTGGCTGGCGCGGGGCCTGCCCGAAGCACAGATTGCCGAACGCATGGGGATCAGTGCCAACACCGCCACCTACCACCGCCGCCAGATTTACACGCGGCTGGGGGTGCAAAACCGGCTGGAGCTGCAAGCCCGTCTGCTGGCGCCCCGTTGAGGAGACTCCGGTGGGGCGAGGGTAAGAGCCCGTTCAAAAGGGGCTTCATGAAGAAACACCCGGGCTTCGCTCCCTTCGGCTTTTTCAGCCCGACCAGGACAGGTCCAGCCAGGCCAGCGCCACTACGGCACCGGCACAACCCGCACCGCTGGTGTGTAGGGCTCAACGCGCAGGCTGTCGTGCGCCAGCACGCTGATCTTGGCCCGGGGGGCCATTTCCAGTGCGCCGTCAGCTGCCTTGCGTGTGGCGTATTGCCAGAGGGTGAGCGCGCCTTTGGCGGCCAGAGCCTGGCCAATGGCGGCGGCTTCGGGGCGCGGGGCACCGGCCTCGTCCGGCGGCACGGCAACGATGACATCGTCCTTGACCGTAACGATCTTGAACAGCAGCGGCTTGGTGGTGTCGGCCACGGCGGTGACAGAGGCGAAGACGGTAGCAAGGGAGACTGCTGCCAGGGTTACGGCTGCGCCGAAGCGGCGCAAGGAGGTGGTTTTCATGCGTTGTTGCTCCTGTATCGATGGGGGCCAGCGCCCCGGCACCGGGTGCTGACAAAAGCATCATGCCCCGGGGCGTGCAACCAGACAAGGATCGGTCACCTGGGCAAGCAAACCGCCCACGCTGCAACGCTACGCCCCTGCGGCCCCCGCCCGCATGGTGGTGCCCACGTGGGCATATAAGGCACCCCATGCCTCGCGCGTGGCGGGGTTGAAGGCGCCTCCAAGTGCTTCGGCCGGTGTGTCGAGCAGCGCCGCGCCCACCGTGTCGTAGTGCGCGGCCTCGACGCCATAGCCCGCGTGCCGTTTGCCAAGTGCGCGCAGTGCGGCGTCCAGCTGCTCGGGTTGGCCGAGCATGCGCACGGCGCTGCCGATCATGTCCAGCAGCTTGCGCGCCTGTTCGTTCATGTCGGACGAGGCGAACAGCCCGCTGATAGCGGGATCGCGGGCGAACAGCTTGGCGTAGAACAGCGCACCCGCCTTCGCGGCGACAGGAGCAACCTGCGCAAAGCTCTGGCGAACCAGATGGATTTGTTCGGGGGACATCAGAGGCTTCCTCAGCAATGCGGCCGTTGGCCAGTGGCAGGTAGAACACTGGAAAGAAGTCTATGAAGTTCCCCCGCGCTGCGCCCCACCCCCAGGGGTTGCATGACGACAGGCCCTATGCGCTATAGGCGACGCGCTATGTGCGATTTGCGATGTAGCGGGCGTGACGGCTTCATGCGCCGGGCCTCGCGCAGGGCGCGCTTGTGCAGGTGCACCGGCTCGCGCGCAGGGTGGTCAACGGCAAATCCCTGGCCGACCACGGCGGTTGCACTGCCGCGCTACTCCTAGTGTGGTGTTGCACACTAGCGCTGGCGGTCCGATGCGTAGACCGCCGCCTGCACGCGCGAACTCAGGCCCAGCTTGCGCAGGATGTGCTGCACATGGATCTTGACCGTGGTCTCGGCGATGTCGAGTGTGCGCGCGATTTCCTTGTTGCTGGCACCGCGCGCGATCTCGCGCAGCACGTCTTCCTCACGAGGGGACAGGGGCGCGGCGCCGTTGTTGGCAGCCTCGGGCGGCTGCGTGGACGCACCCGCCCCGGCAGGCCCGGCTGGGGCGATGAGCGCTGCCGCTTCAGCCACCCCTTGCGACTGGAACGCGGCCACCAGTTTGCCCATGAGTTCGGGGCTCACCACGGGCTCGCCCCGGGCCGCGCGGCGGATGGCCTGGGCCAAAAGATCGCCGTCGATGGTCTTGAGCAGGTAGCCCTGCGCGCCGTTGCGCAGTGCGGCGGCCAGGTCCTGCCCGTCTTCGCTGACGGTGAGCATGAGCACGCGCGAGGAGGGCGAGACTTCGCGCAGGCCCCGGATGGCGTCCACGCCCATCACGCCGGGCAGGTGGTTGTCCAGCAGGATCACCTGGGGCAACAGCTGCGGCGCCAGGCGCAGGGCCTCGGCGGCATCGCCCGCCTCGCCCACCACCAGCAGGCCCGCGTCCTGCCCCAACAGTGCAATCAGCCCCCGGCGGAAGAGCGTGTGGTCGTCCACCACCAGCAGCGTCACAGGCGGCTCTGCGGAGGGTTGGTGGCCCACACCGGCGGGGGGGGCCAAGGGGATGGCGGTGGTGATGGTCATGCGGTGGTGGCCACCCGGCCTGCGGCCACGGCGGGTGTGAGTTCTTCGCCAGAAGCCGCGCCTTGGGGGGCTATGGCCGCTGCGGACGGAGGTGCAGACTGGGAGGGCATGGTGGTGGCAGCGGTCACCGTGGGCAGCTCGATGCACACGCGCGTGCCCTGGCCCGGGGTGGATTCAACCTGCAGCACGGCACCCACGCGGTGGGCGCGCTCGCGCATGATGCCCAGGCCCACATGCAGCGAATCGGGCGGCACGGTGGCCACGTCGAAGCCCTTGCCGTTGTCCTGCACCTCAAAGCGCCAGCGCGGATGCCGGTGCACGAGCAGGTCCACCCGCGTGGCGCCCGAATGCTTGCGCACGTTCGACAACGCTTCCTGCACCATGTGCAGCACCTGGATCTGCAAATCGGGCGCCAGCGGCAGGCCATGGCCCACCATGCCCAGCGTGGTGGCCATGCCGGTCTGGTGCTCGAACTTGGACAGCGTGGCGCGCAGGGCCGATTCAATATCCTCGTCGTTGGTGCGGGTGCGAAAGTGCACAAGCAGCTCGCGCACGTCGGAATAACACTCGCGCACGCCCACATCCAGCTCGCTGATGCTGCGGTCGCGTTTGGCCTCGTCGCCACGGTTAACGGCGTCGCGCAGCAGCTGCGTCTGGATCTTGAGGAAGGCCAGCGACTGGGCGATGGAGTCGTGCAGCTCGCGCGCCAGCATGCTGCGCTCTTCGGCCACGGCGGCTTCGCGCTCCAGGGCTGTGGCGCGCAGGCCTTCCATGGCGCTGGCCAGGTGGCGCGTCATGGCTTCAAGCAGGTCGCGAAGTTCGTCGGTCAGCTCAATGGGCGAGCGGAAGAACAGGTCTACCTCACCCAGCAAGCGCTGCTGCATCTGCACCGGGATGGTCACCATGGTTTCAAAACCCGCCTCGCGGCAATGGGGCAAGGCGACGGTAGTTGATGGCGTGATGGGGATCACCCGCGTGCGCGCCTGGGCCTGGGGCTGGCCGCACAGGCAGGTGCCGGTGTGCAGGCAGTGCTCGCCCTCGGCCATGGTGCGGGGCAGGCCGTCACCGGCCAGCAGCACATAACGTTCATTGGCCTCGTTGGACCAGCGCACCGCCGCCGCATCGGCCCCGGCCACGCGCCGGATCTGCTGCACAAAGCCCTGGGCCAGCAGCTCCAGGCTGCTGGCGGTGGAAGCCAGCGCGCTCACCTCATACAACGCGGCGAGGCGCTGGTTCTGCACGGCGATGCTGGCGGTTTTCTCCACCACCTTGTGTTCCAGGTCGTCGTGCGATGCCTGCAATGCGTGCGCCATGAGGTTGAAGCCCGCCGACAGCTGGCCGAACTCGTCATCCGTATCCACCGGCAGGCGGGTGCCGAGCTCGCCCTGGCGCAGCCGGGCCTGGGCCTGCTGCAGGCGCGCCACGGGGTTGATGACCAGCAGATAGCTTGCGGCCATGAAGGTCACGGCGGCAACAATGGCCAGCGCCATCATGAACAGCTGGAACAGGTGCAGCGCCGCCGTCCAGCCCGCAATCTGGATCTCGATGGCATCCACAAAACCATCGACCTGCTGCACAAACGCATCGGCTTGCGCCAAGGTCTGCGCGCGATCGGGGGGCAACGTGGTCACCCAGCCGCTGCGCGCCTGGGCCCACTGGGTGCGTATGGCCTCGAAGCGCGAGCGGGTCTCGTCGCTCCAGGGCACAAACAGCGGGCGTGAGGGGTCGCCCGTGCGCAGCAGGTCCAGGCTGGCATCGAACAGGCGGGCACGCTCTTGCACCGCCTCGGCGGGCTCGGTCTGCAGCACCAGCACCATGCGCAGCATGTTCATGCGCAGGCGGCCGGCCTCGTTGACAGCGGCGGCGCCGCCTTCGAGCTTCCAGGTTACCCACAGCGTGAGGCTGATGGAGGCCAGCGCCACCAGCAAAAAACCCGCGCCCATGGCCAGGAGCTTGGTGGACAGGGTGGGCTTGGTGCGCATGCAGGGCAGTGTAGGCACCGAGCTTGCGCCGACTCTTGACCTGGGTCAAGTCTCACCCGCGTAGCATGGCGCCATGCAACGACCACCCGACACCCACCTCTGTGCCCGCCTGCTGCTGGCCGGAGCCCTGATAGCCACGGGAGCACTGGCAGGCTGTGCCAGCACGGGCACCACGCCCCCCAGCACCCCACTCGCTGCATGGCCCGACCGCCTGCAGGCCCTGCTCCCCACCGATGTGCTGTTGCTCGGCGAACAGCACGATGCGCCCGAACACCAGCGCCTGCAGCGCGAGACCGTGTTGTGGCTGGCCGCAAAAGGCCAGTTGGCGGCCGTGGTGATGGAGATGGCCGAGAGCGGCCACAGCACGCAGGCCCTGCCGCGCGACGCCACCGACGCCCAGGCCCAGGCTGCACTGCAATGGAACGACGCCGCCTGGCCGTGGAAGGCCTATGGCCCCGTGGTGATGGCCGCCGTGGCCGCTGGCGTGCCGGTGCTGGGTGGCAACCTGCCGCGCGCCCAGATGCTCGCCGCGATGGGCGAGGCCCGCTGGGACCAGCACCTGCCCGCCCCCGCACTGGCACAGCAACACCAGGCGCTGCGCGAGGGCCACTGCGGCCTGCTGCCGGAATCGCAAATTGCCCCCATGGCCCGCATCCAGATCGCCCGCGACGCGAGCATGGCGCGCACCGCCCAGCAGGCCCTGCGCCCCGGGCAGACGGTGCTGCTGGTGGCCGGGGGCGGTCATGTGCTGCGCAGCCTGGGAGTGCCCACCCACTGGCCAGCCGGTTTGGTGTCAAAAGTGGCCCTGGCGCAATCTGGAAAAGCGCAGACAGCTATCAAAAGTGAAGCAATTAAACCAGGCGACGCGGAAGCGGTGATTGAAACCCCTGCCCTGCCACCCCGCGATGCCTGTGCAGAACTGCGCGAGAAGTGGCGCCCGGCGCGCCCAGCACCTTGACCTACGGTGCCACAGTCACGGGCTGTGCCCGCAGCAGCGCTGCGAAGTCATCGGCGGGCACGGGCCGACTGCACAGGTAGCCCTGGTAAGCATCACAGCCCCGCTCTCGCAAGAAGGCCAACTGGCCGTCGGTCTCCACCCCTTCGGCCAGCACCGACAGCCCCATGCTGTGCCCCATGGCGATGATGGCGGCGCTGATGGCCATGTCGTCCTCGCTTTGCGGAATGTCGCGGATGAAACCCTGGTCGATCTTGAGCACGTCAATCGGAAAGCGCTTGAGCTGCGCGAGCGACGAATACCCTGTGCCAAAGTCATCCACCGCAATGCGCAGGCCCAGCGCGCGCAGACGCATCAGCACCTGGCGCGCCTCTTCGGTGCGCTCGGCCAGGGCGGTTTCGGTGATCTCCAGCTCCAGCAGCTCGGGCGGAAAGCCCGAATCGGCCAGCGCGCCCGACGCGCAACCGGCCAGGTCCGTCAGGTGGAACTGGCGCGGCGACACGTTCACAGCGAGCGTGAGGTCGGGCAGGCCTGCCTGGCGCCAGGCCTGGCCCTGGCGGCAAACCTCGCGCAGTACCCATTCGCCCAGCGGGCCAATGACGCCCGAGGTTTCGGCCACGGGGATAAAGCGCGCGGGCGAGATCAGGCCCTCCACCGGGTCGTTCCAGCGCACCAGCGCCTCGGCGCCCTGGATGTGGCCGGTGGCAATGTCCACCTGCGGCTGGTAGTACATCTGCAGGTGGCCCTGCGCCAGCGCCAGGCGCAGGCGCGACTCCAGCGCCAGTCGCTCGCGCGCGGCCTGGGTCATCGCCTCGTGGAAGAAGCACCACGCCCCCCGGCCCCGTGCCTTGGCGCCGTACACCGCCGCATGGGCGCCCTGCAGCAGCAGTTCGGTGGTGTTCGCGTGCTCGGGGAACATGCAGATGCCCACGCTCACACCCGCCACCACTTCAAAGCCATCGGGCGAACGCCAGGGCTCGGCCACGGCCGTGATCAGGTGCCGCGCCACGGCAGCGGCGCCGTCGGCATGGCGCAGGTGGCGCGCCACCACGGCCAGCTCGTCGCCCGCCAGCCGCCCCATCACGTCGCCCGGCCGCAGGGCCGACTGCACCTGCCGCGCGATGTGCTTGAGCACCTCGTCACCGGTGGCATGGCCGTAGCTGTCGTTCACGTCCTTGAAACGGTCGAGGTTGAGCAGCAGCACAGCAATGTGCTCGCCACTGGCTCGCGCCTCCAGCACGGCCTGCTCCAGCTGGTGGCCGAACCACGCGCGGTTGGACAGCCCCGTGAGCGCATCGTTGTGCGCCAGGAACTCCAGCCGCTGCTGCTGCACCTTTTCTTCAGAAATGTCGGTGAACATGCACACGTAGTGCGTGATCTGCCCGGCAGGGTCGCGCACGGCCGACAGGGACATGTGCTCCGGAAACACCTCGCCGTTCTTGCGGCGGTTCCAGATCTCGCCCTGCCAGTGGCCCGTCTGGCGCAATGTGCCCCACATGGCCTCGTAAAACGCCTTGTCATGCCGCCCCGACTTGAAGACGCGCGGCGTCTGGCCCAGCAGTTCCTCCTCGGTATAGCCCAGCAGGCGGGTGACGGCGGCGTTGGCCGACAGGATGCGGCTTTGCGCATCGGTCACCACCACGCCCTCCATGGTGTTGTCCACCACCGTGGCGGCCAGCCGCTGGCGGGCCTCGCTGTTCTTGAGTGCGGCGCGGGCGGCCTTGATCTCGTCCAGGTCCTGCAGAACGCAGACCATATGGGCGGGCTCGGCATCCGCCTCGGGGACCAGCGCTACCGTGCACAGCACGGCCACCTTGCGCCCATCGCCCGGACGAAGGCATTCGTGTTCACCCACATAGTGGTCGATCTCGCCCGCCAGCAGGCGCGACAACTGGGCAGCCACCCGGTCACGGTCGGGCGCCATCAGCACATCGCGAACATTCAGGCTGCAGACCCGCTCCAGCGGCGCGCCGAGCAGATCACACAGGCGGGTGTTGGCCCACAGGAACCGCCCGTCTGGCGCCGCGCGCGCGATACCTGCCGGCACGTGGCGCACGATCTGCGACAGCTCCCTGGCCATGGCCAGGCGCACCTTTTCGGCGTGGCGCATGCTGCGCAGCAGGCACCAGGCCAGCCCACTGGTCAGCAGCACGTAACCCCAGCCCTTCCAGGTCTGAAAGCGCGTGAGCAGCACCGGGTCGCTCACCCACCGGGCCAGCAGCGCGTCGCCCACGAACACCCAGGCCACCCCCAGCACCAGGTACAGCAGCATTCCCCGCCAGGGGACAATACGCGACGCATCGCCCGGATTGGTCATTGATTTCCCTGTTCGACAAGCGCTCAGGCCATGCTGCGACAATCGCACCGCTATGACCAACGCCTACATCCTTACCCTGTCCTGCCCCGACCGCCTGGGGCTGGTGCATGCCGTTTCGGGCTTTTTGCTGGAGCACAGCGGCAACATCGAAGAAGCCGCGCAGTACAACGACCACGCCACCGGCCTGTTCTTCATGCGCGTTCAGTTTGCCTGCGACCAGCACGATCACGCAACGCTCAAGGCCCGCCTGGCCACGTTTGCAGAACCCTACAACATGCATTGGCGCCTGCACGCAACAGCTGCGCCCATGAAAACCGTGCTCATGGTCAGCAAGGAGGGCCACTGCCTCAACGACCTGCTGTTCCGCTGGAAGAGTGGCCTGCTGCCCATCGACATCCGCGCCATCATCAGCAACCACCGCGACTTCTACCAGCTGGCGGCCAGCTACAACGTGCCGTTCCACCATATCCCGCTGACGGGCAGCACCAAAGCCCAGGCCGAAGCCAAGCAGCTTGAGATTATCGAGGGCGAAGGGGCCGAGTTGGTGGTATTGGCCCGTTACATGCAGATACTTTCTCTTGACCTATGTCAAAAGTTGGCCGGACGGGCGATCAACATCCACCACAGCTTCCTGCCCAGCTTCAAGGGCGCCAAGCCTTATTACCAGGCCCATGACCGGGGCGTGAAGCTGATCGGCGCCACGGCCCACTATGTGACGGCCGACCTGGACGAAGGCCCGATCATCGAGCAGGACGTGGCCCGCGCCGACCACACCGACACGGTCGAAGACCTCACGGCCCGGGGCCGCGACACCGAAAGCCAGGTGCTGGCCCGCGCCGTGAAGTGGCACAGCGAGCACCGCGTGCTGCTCAACGGCCACAAGACCGTCGTCTTCCGCTAACCCGCTAACCCGTTCTGCCCCATGGCCACGGCAGCCCCGTCCTCATCCTTCCTCAGCAGCGCAGCCCGGCGCATTCCGCCCATCCAGTGCCTGCTGACCTTTGAGGCCCTGGCCCGCCTGCGCAGCGTGACGCAGACGGCCGACGAGCTGTGCGTCACGCCTAGCGCCGTGAGCCACCGGGTCAAGCAGCTGGAGCAGATCCTGGGGGTGCGGCTGTTTGGCCGGGCCGATTTTTCGCTGACCACCGAGGGCAGCGCCTACCTGGCCCATGTGCGCGAGGGGCTGGGCGCGCTGCAGCGCTTTCCGGGCCAGGCGGCCGCGCCCGGGCGGCGGCGGCTCAAGCTGGCAGTCACGCCCACGTTTGCGCGCACCATCCTCATCCCCCGCCTGCGCCAGTTCACCGAGGCCTACCCCGAGATCGACCTGGCGCTGCAGGTCTCCATCCCGCTGCTGGACGTGGTGGCCGAAGACGCCGACCTGATGGTGCGCTTCGGCCCCGGCCACTATGCCGATGTGGAGCACGTAGAACTGGCCCGCGACGTGGTCACGCCCCTGGCCTCGCCCGCGTTCGTGCGCGAACACGGCCCCTTTGACCGCCCCGAAGACCTGGAGGGCGTACCCCTGCTGCGCAGCCCGCTGGAGCCCTGGCGCACCTGGTTTGCTGCCACGGGTCTCGACTGGGCCGAGCCCAGCGAGGGCTCGCAGTTCAACGACATCGGCCTGATGTGCGACGGCGCCGCTGCCGGTATGGGCGTGGCGCTGGTGCGCCTGAAGCTGGGCGCACCGTGGCTGGAGAACGGCACGCTGGTGCGCCTGTTTGACACCGACACTGCCAGCCCCCACGCCCACTACCTGTGCTGGCGCACGGGCACCATGGACCGGTGGGAATGCGCGGCGTTTGCCGAGTGGCTGCGCAAAACCATGGCGTAGTAGAGGCATCCCCCAGAGTCGCCTTTGGCGCCTCCCCCCTTCTCTCGGCTGCGCCGGAAGGGGGACGCCGCCCTCGCTGCGGGGCGGCCCTTGCTCGGCGGCCCTCGCCCGAGCCGCGCCCTCCTCCACCAAGTTCAGGCAAAAATCAGCCCCAGCGCTTGTCCATCAAGCGTTAGAAGCTATCAATTAGTGAGCGACTCGGTGTTTTTCACAAACACCTGCAGAAAACCTCACACCCCGCCCGTCCCCATCCCCTACAGTGGCGGCCATGATCACCGCCACTTCTTCCGCCCCGCTCCCGACACCCGCCGAACGCGCCGCGCGCCAGGCCGAGGTTGTCCAGGCCCTGGGCCGCGTGCTGCCCGCCCACGCACTGCTCTGGCACAACGAGGACACCACTCCGTACGAATGCGACGGCCTCACCGCCTACCGCCAGCGCCCGCTGGTGGTGTGCCTGCCTGAAACCTACGACGAGGTGCAGGCCGTGCTGCAGGTGTGCCACCGGCTGCAGGTGCCGGTGGTGGCGCGCGGTGCGGGCACGGGCCTGTCGGGCGGGGCCATGCCCCACGCCCTGGGCGTGACGATGTCGCTGGCCAAGTTCAACCGCATCCTCGACATCAACCCCGAAAGCCGCACGGCCGTGGTGCAGTGTGGCGTGCGCAACCTGGCGATCAGCGAAGCCGCCGCGCCCTACGGCCTGTACTACGCGCCCGACCCCAGCAGCCAGATCGCCTGCACCATCGGCGGCAACGTGGCCGAGAACTCGGGCGGCGTGCACTGCCTCAAATACGGCCTCACCGTGCACAACGTGCTCAAGGTGAAAGGCTTCACGGTGGAAGGCGAGCCCGTCGAATTCGGCAGCGAGGCACTCGACGCTCCCGGCTACGACCTGCTGGCCGCCGTGATCGGCAGCGAAGGCATGCTGGCCGTGACTACCGAAGTGACGGTCAAGCTCATCCCCAAGCCCCAGCTGGCGCGGTGCATCATGGCCAGCTTTGACGACGTGCGCAAAGCGGGCGACGCGGTGGCCGCGGTCATCGCGGCTGGCATCATCCCCGCCGGCCTGGAGATGATGGACAAGCCCATGACCGCCGCCGTCGAAGACTTTGTGCACGCGGGCTACGACCTGACCGCCGAAGCCATCCTGCTGTGCGAAAGCGATGGCACGCCCGAAGAAGTAGAGGAAGAAATCGGCCGCATGAGCGAAGTGCTGCGCGCTGCCGGCGCCACCGCCATTTCGGTCAGCAACGACGAAGCCGAGCGCCTGCGCTTCTGGAGCGGCCGCAAGAACGCATTCCCCGCCAGCGGCCGCATCAGCCCCGACTACATGTGCATGGACTCGACCATCCCGCGCAAGCGCCTGGCCGACATCCTGCTGGCCATCCAGGAGATGGAAAAGAAATACCAGCTGCGCTGTGCCAACGTGTTCCACGCGGGCGACGGCAACCTGCATCCGCTGATCCTGTTCGATGCGAACGACGCCGACCAGCTGCACCGCTGCGAGCTTTTTGGCGCGGAGATTCTGGAGACCAGCGTGGCCATGGGCGGCACGGTCACGGGCGAGCATGGCGTGGGCGTGGAGAAGCTCAACAGCATGTGCGTGCAGTTCTCTGCGGCGGAGAACGCGCAGATGTTCGGGCTCAAGCACGCGTTCGACCCCGCCGGGTTGCTGAACCCCGGCAAGGTGATCCCCACGCTGAACCGGTGTGCGGAATACGGGAAGATGCTGGTGCGCGGAGGGGCGATCAAGCATCCGGATTTGCCGAGGTTTTGAAGGGTGAAACAGGCACGGCCGATTTCTGAACAAGAAAGGGACGCCCCACAGTTCAATTCTGGGAAGCTTGCCCAAGCCGCCCCTACCTCCCAGCGTATCGTCCAGATACTGAGGCCCACATTACTCTAGGTCGACCATGACAGATGATTCCCGAACCGAAGCTCTCCGCGAATGGAATAGTCTGGCGCGTGAAAATACGGAAAACGCCGTCGTTTCCTCGATGCTTGAAGCCGCACTCACGGCCAGTGAGCCGGTCGAGACCTTCAGCACTTGGCTACTCGTCGCGACCGCTGCCGTCGCGTCCTTTTTGATCGCCAATGCGGAGACACTCATGCCTTTCATCTCGAGGGCTGGGTTCGTCACATGTGGTGTGTTCCTATGCGTCTCCTGCATCTTCGGTCTGTTCTCAAAGGTGTTTGCCGTGCGCTGCAAAATCGGCGTCGAAACCGGCAATGCAGTGCGCAAGACCTTTAGCGAGCACTTAGCCAAGTACCAAGCTGAGGAAGAGAGAATTCAGAAGGGGGCCGCATTTTGGGGAATTGATCTGCAGTCGGGCATTCGCATTGAGCGAGTTCTCGAAGAATTCTTGCAACCATTCCCGAGATGGGTTCGCTACATCGCGCAGCGCTACTTGAAAAAGCATGCTGGCAATCCACAGATCGGCTACATCTCTCAGATGAGAAGTCTCTACGTACAAGGAATTGCTGCATTCTTACAGGCACTGTGCTTTCTTGGGTTTTTGGGGACGGGGTTTATCTTTGCGGCAGCAGCTTAGCCTTCCATCGAGAAGACATTCAGCACTCTTCTGTGCGGCTATGGGCCGCTTCACATTTCAAACGTCGATGTCAGCAACGCAACCCGTTCTACGGCAACTCGGTGGTTATCGATTGCGATTCAACTCGAACGTTCTGTAACGGCATTTCTCGCGTCCGCCGCCAACTCGTGGTTTGTGGCGGCAAACAAACCCCAGCAATCCACATCCCCAACATCCTTCTTTCCAAGCCCCATGCTTTGCGACTCCCCCTCCACCCTCCTCCAATCCGGCAACGCCCTCGTCGCCCAGGCACAAGCCGTAGCCAAACAAGACTTTGATGCAGCGCGGGCGTTGTGGCGGCAAGCGGGGGTGTTGTTTCAGCGGGCGCATGAAGCCGACCCTACGCAACATGCGGCGGCGTTTCGGCTAGGTCAGGCGTGGGTGGCAGAAGCCCATGCGCTGCAGAAAGAAGGATCAGAGGATGCGACGGCCATGTGGCGGCAGGCTGCGCTGCAATGCGAGGTGGCCTTTGCGCTCGACCCACACCATGCGGTGACGGCCATGCATATCGCCAGTTGCTACGCCTGGACGCAGGACGCCGAGGCCAAGCAGGCGTGGGCGCAGATTGCGCAGCACCTGCAGGAAGAACACGCGGCCCACATGGCGGCGGATGAGGCGGCACGCTAGGCCCAGCCCCAGGCCGTCGGAGCGCGGCCGAGCAACGCGATGGCCCGTGTGGCTGTTCGGCTCCCCCACCCCTGCTGGCTGCGCCTGCGGCGGGGCGGTTGCGGGGTGAGCATGCGCTTCGAAGCGCGCATGCCTCGTGAACTGACTCGCCGTGGTTGTCCGAGCGGCGCTGCGCAGCAGCAAAGCGAGTTCCACGGCGCACCCCGCAACCGTCCCGACGCAGGTTTGCCCCTTCGCACAGCGAAGGGGTCGCAGACTGGGGGGCGCCTTTCTTTTGGGTACTTTTCTTTGGCGAAGCAAAGAACAAGTACCTCGCCCGCCGGGGCGAGTCCCGGCTTCCGCCCTCAACACCAGCATGCTCTTCGAACCAGCACGCCCTGGCTTCGACAGGCTCAGCCCGAACGGGTGGTCAACTGCCCAACATCGCCCGCCCAATCTCCCCCGCGTGCGACACCGCAAACAGCACCAGCCCAATCAACCCACCCACCACGGTCCCGTTGATGCGGATGTACTGCAAATCCTTCCCAATGTTCAGCTCAATCAGCTGCGTCATCTCTTCCGTATCCCACCGCCGCACGGTGTCCTCAATGTGCTGCGCAATGAACGCCGACACATCCGGCGCCAGCCCCTCCACCCAGCGCTCCAGCCGGTCATTGAACGACTGCCGCAGCGCCGCGTCCGCCGCCAGCGACTCGCCCAGCCATAGCCCCAGTTTGCCCACCTGCCGCGCCAGCACCGAGTTGGCATCGGCCAAATCACGCTGCAGCGCTCCGCACAGATCCAGCCACAAGGTCTGCACATAACCTGCCACCGTGGCGTCGGTCTGCAACCAGGTGCGGATCTCCTCGCCTTTGCGCTCCCATTCCGGGTCGCTGCGCAGGCGCTCGATAAAGCGCTGCACCGCCACATCAAACTGCGCACGCAATGCGTGCTGCGGGTTGGCGGCCACATCGGCCATCAGGCTCTCCAGCGCGCGGGCCAGCAGGGCCGAGCCCTTGTCGCCCAGCCAGTCGCTGGGCAGCAACTTCTCGGTGCGCGGGTGGTCCTTCTTGAGCCAGGCCACGATGGACTGCGCGACCCAGGTACGGGTTTGCTCGTTCTGCAGCAGTTCGATGAGCTTGGCCAGCACGTCGTCCAGCAGCGCCTGGTGACGGCCATTGTGCGTGAGGGTGTCGAGCACCGCCGCCAGAGCACGCGACATGTCCACCTGCCCTATCAAGGCACGCGCGGCTTTTTGAATGAAGCGTTCCACCTGCGCGTCCTGCACCGTCTCCAGCGCAGCCGATGCCAGGCGCGTGGCCTGGTGGCCCAGCAGCGCGGCGTTGCCGGGGGCAGTCAGCCACTGCGCCAGCCGCTCGGCGGGGTCGTGCCGGCGGATCAGAGACACCAGCGAGGGCACATCCAGGAACTTGTCGCGCACAAAGGTGGCGAGGTTGCGGCCGATGCGCGCTTGGTTGCGCGCAATGACCGCCGTGTGCGGAATGGGCAGGCCCAGCGGGCGCCGGAACAGCGCCACCACCGCAAACCAGTCGGCCAGCGCACCCACCATGGCGGCTTC
Source organism: Acidovorax sp. LjRoot38 (assembly GCF_964252975.1). Lineage (NCBI taxonomy): Bacteria > Pseudomonadati > Pseudomonadota > Betaproteobacteria > Burkholderiales > Comamonadaceae > Acidovorax > Acidovorax sp. LjRoot38. The sequence goes on from NZ_CAXUPT020000005.1 coordinate 483,152, forward strand.
AGCCATGGCTTTCACGCAGTTGAGCAGCAGGCCGCGTTCGACCACGCTGGTGACGATGAACACCGCCGTCACCAGCAGCAACAGTCCCAGCGCCTGCCGTTTGGCACGCCGCAGGGCGACGGTTGCGCCGTCAGTCTCTGGCGTCATCCGGGCCAGCCCGCCGACCAAGACCCCAATGCGTCAGGCAGCCGCCGCAATCTGGTCCAGCGCCTTCGACAAGTGCCCCACCGTACGGTCCACGTTGTGCCACTTCTCCAGGCCAAACAGGCCGACGCGGAAGGTCTTGAAGTCCGTCCCCTCGTCGCACTGCAGCGGCACGCCGGCAGCGGTCTGTAGCCCCACTTCCATGAACTTCTTGCCGTTCTGGATGCCGGGGTCGGTGGTGTAGCTCACCACCACGCCGGGCGCCTTGAAGCCGTCGGCCGCCACGCTGGGGAAGCCGCGCGATTCGAGCAGCGCGCGCACCTTGGCGCCCAATTCGATCTGCTCGTCACGCACCTTGGCAAATCCATATTTACGCGTCTCGGCCATCACCTCGCGCAGGCGCACCAGCGCATCCGTGGGCATGGTGGTGTGGTACGCGTGCTGGCCCTTTTCGTAGCCCTCGGCAATCTGCATCCACTTCTTGAGGTCGCACGAAAAGCTGCTGCTCGTGGTGCCCTCGATGGCTTCGCGCGCACGCTCGGACAGCATCACCATGGCGCAGCAAGGCGATCCGCTCCAGCCCTTTTGCGGCGCGCTGATGAGCACATCCACGCCCGTGGCCTGCATGTCCACCCACATCGCGCCCGACGCCACGCAGTCCAGCACAAACAGCGCGCCAACCTCATGCGCAGCCGCCGTCAGCGTGCGGATGTAGTCATCACTGAGGATGATGCCGCTGGCCGTTTCCACATGGGGCGCAAACACCACCTTGGGCTTTTCTGCGCGGATGGTAGCGGCGACTTCCTCAGCGGGGCATGGTGCCCAGGGCGCCTGCGGGCCACTGCCCTGCTGGCGCGCCTTGCACACCACGGAACCGCCGCCCAGGCCCTTGTCGGCATCAAAGATCTGCGTCCAGCGGTAGCTGAACCAGCCGTTGCGCACGATGAGCACCTTTTCCTTGTTGGCAAACTGGCGCGCCACGGCCTCCATGCCGAAGGTGCCGCTGCCGGGCACCAGCACGGCCGTGTGGGCGTGGTAGACCTCTTTGAGCGTGCCCAGGATGTCCTGCACCACGCCGGTGAAGCGCTTGGACATGTGGTTGAGCGCGCGGTCGGTGTAGACCACCGAAAATTCGAGCAAACCATCGGGGTCGATATCGGGCAAAAGGCCGGGCATAGGGGAGTCTCCGCGTGTGAAACTGAGGGAGGAAAAAGGGACGATCAGGTCAGCTTATCATGGCCCCGCGCCACCCCAAGGCCGCGCGCCATGCAGCAAAAACCCTTCCGATTCCTGCCCACCGCACTGCCCGGCATCGAAGCGATGCAGGCCGACTCCCGCCTCGTCTTCGGCAGGCACATGCACTTGCAGTTCGGCCTCGGCGTGATCGAACGGGGTGCGCAGAAATCGGCCAGCGGCCGGGGGATTGTGGAATCGGGCCCAGGCGACACCATCACGGTCAACCCCGGCGAAGTCCACGATGGCATGCCGCTGGACGAGCGTGGACGCGCCTGGCGCATGCTCTACCTGGAGCCTGCCCTGGTGGCGCCATTGGCGGCCGAGGTGCATCCGGGCCCGCTCGGCTCCGCCTTCGAATTCCATGCTCCGACGATGCGCGATGCGCGGCTGGCGGCCCAGGTACTGGCGCTGTTCGACGCGGCCACCCACCGCCCCAACCACTCGGCCGCAGCGCTGCATGTGGAGGAATGCCTGTTGCGGGTGCTGAGCGGCCTGCTGCGACCGAAGGGCCACCAACAATCCGCCGCGTCCATCACCAGGGCTCGCACCATGATGGACGACGATCCCACCGCACCCTGGAGCCTCGCGCAAATGGCCGACGCAGCAAGTTTGAGCCGCTACCAGCTCGTGCGCCAATTTGCCCAGGCCACGGGCCTGACGCCACACGCCTACCTGCTGCAGCGCCGACTGCAGCTTGCGCGCCATCTGATGGGTGCGGGTACGCCCCTGGCCGATGTCGCCGCAGCCAGTGGCTTTGCCGACCAAAGCCACCTGACGCGCCTCTTCACGCGCAGCTTTGGCATCACACCCGGCGCCTACGTCCGCGCACGCGGCTGACAGCCCGGCCCCTGCAATTTCGTTCAAGACCGTTGTGCGGGGGTTGGCGGATGCTGCGGGCATCGCCACTTCACGCCGCCGCCGCGCGGCCTCTCGCCATGGGCATCGAATTTCTCATCACCTCGCTCATCGTGGTCGTCTCGCCGGGGCCAGGAACCCTGCTGACCGTGGCGGCCGGACTCTCGGGCGGCGCGCGGGCCGCCGCCGTGACGGCGCTGGGCTGCACGCTCGGCATCGTGCCGCACCTGCTGGCGGCGATCACCGGGCTGGCCGCGCTCCTCAACGCCAGCGCCACGGCATTCGAAGTCCTGCGCTACGCGGGGGTCGCCTACCTGGTCTACATGGGCTGGGCCATGTGGCGCTCGCCCGCCACCCTGGAGGTTCGCACTGACGCGCCCACACGCGCTGCCAGTGGGCGTATCGCGGAAGCCATGCTGATCAACCTGCTCAACCCCAAGCTGTCGCTGTTCTTCCTCACCTTTCTGCCGCAGTTCATCGCACCGGGTGAAGCGCAGCCCGCGTGGCGCATGGTCCAGCTCTCGCTGGTCTTCATGGCCATGACCTTTGTGGTGTTCTTGGGCTATGGCGTCTTTGCCGCCCGGTTTCGTGACCAGGTGCTGCAGCGCCCCGGCGCGCTGGTGTGGCTGCGCCGCGGCTTTGCGGCCGCGTTTGTCGGGCTCGGCGCAAAGCTCGCCCTGATGCAACGATAGGCACCACCGTGCCAGGTGCCGTGCTGCTTCACCAGGTATCGATGCAACGTGGACCCAGCGGCGCCACATGCGCCGACGCCAGCCCCCGCGCCAGCCACGCCCGGGTGTCGGCCGGGTCGATCACCGCGTCGATCTCCAGCGTGGCGGCCATGTGCATCGCCTCGCCGTTGGCGTAGGACTTGGCCAGCAGCTTGGCAAACAGCGCGTCGCGCTCGGTGCCCTCGGGCAGCGCCTCCAGCTCCTTGCGAAAGCCCAGGCGCACGGCGCCTTCGAGCCCCATGGCGCCGAACTCGCCCGTGGGCCAGGCGACAGTGAACACGGGCGCATGGAAGCCCCCGGCCGTCATGCCCATGGCGCCCAGGCCGTAACCCTTGCGCAGCACCACGCTGAAGGTGGGTACGCGCAGGCTGGCGGCGGTGACGAACAGGCGGCTCACGTGGCGCACCTGGGCCGTGGCTTCGACCTCGGGGCCGACCATGAAGCCGGGCGTGTCCACCAGGCTCACGATGGGCAGGCCATGCGCATTGCACAGCTGCATGAAGCGCGCCCCCTTGTCGGCCGCATCGGCGTCGATGGCGCCGCCCAGGTGCTGCGGGTTGTTGGCCAGCAGGCCCACGGGGCGGCCTTCGATGCGCGCGAGTGCGGTGTGGATGCCCGCGCCAAAGCCGGTGCGCAGCAGCAGCAGGCTGCCGTCGTCCACCAGGCCCGCCATCGCCGTGCGGGTGTCGTACACGCGCAGGCGGTTCTCGGGCACCACGGCACGCAGCAGGCGCTGGTCGGGCGCGGACCACTGCGATGTGCGGCCCTGGAAGAACGACAGGTAGTGGCGCGCGGCCTGCACCGCCCCGGCCTCGTCATCGACCAGGACGTCGATCACGCCATTGGCATGCTGCACGCGGCTCGGGCCGATCTGCTCGGGCTTGAAGACGCCCAGCCCACCCCCTTCAATCATGGCCGGGCCGCCCATGCCGATGTTGCTGGCGCGCGTGGCAATGATCACGTCGCTGCAACCCAGCAGCGCCGCGTTGCCCGCAAAGCAGCGCCCGGCGGCGATGCCGATGACCGGCACCTGGCCCGACAGCGCCGCGTAGCTGGCGAAGGTGTGCACATGCAGCCCCGCCACCACGGGCATGTCGGTGTCGCCCGGGCGCCCGCCGCCGCCCTCGGCGAACAGCACCACGGGCAGCTTCTGCGCCAGCGCGATGCCGAGCATGCGGTCGGTCTTGGCGTGGTTGCGCACGCCCTGGGTGCCTGCGAGCACGGTGGCGTCGTAGGACATGACCACGGCGCGGGATTTCTCGTCGCCAAACAGTGCGCCATTGATGCCGCCAATGCCCGTGACCATGCCATCGGCGGGCGTGTTGGCAATGAGGTCTTCCTTGCTGCGGCGGCGCGCCTGCGCGGCGATGGCGAGGGCACCATATTCGATGAAGCTGCCGTCGTCGCACAGGTCGGCAATGTTCTCGCGCGCGGAGCGGCCGCCTTGCGCGTGGCGCTTGGCCATGGCGTCGGGGCGCGCGGCGTCGAGCGTGAAGGCGTGGCGGTCGATCACGCGTTGCAGGTCGGCGCGGATGTGGTCGGGGTCGTGCGCAGCGCTGCCCTGCACTTCGACATCGGCCGCATCATCCACCGCGTCCAGCACCAGCAGCGGCTGCCCCTGCGCGACGTAGCCACCGGCCACGGCCAGCAGCGCGCCGACGCGGCCCGCGTGTGGGGCCAGCAGCACATGCTCCATCTTCATGGCTTCGAGCACGGCCAGCTCGGCGCCGGCAGCGACCACGTCGCCCTCGGCCACGCTGAGCTGCACCAGGCGCGCGGGCATGGGGGCGAGCACGGCGCCCGAGGGTACGGACACTGTATTTATTGAGTGTTTTGGATCGCTACCGCTTGATGAATAAGCGCTAAAAGCTATGTTTTTTGTAGCATCCAGCAACTCAGGCAACACGGATTCCAGCCAGCGGGTGTGCACCTGCTGGCTTTCCATCTCAGGCCGCGCGGCCAGCGCCTGCAGCAGCCCGAGGTTGGTGGCTACACCGTCGATGCGGCACTCGGCCAGCGCGCGCTGCGAGCGGCGCAGCGCATCCGCAAAACGCGGGCTGCCCGTGTGCACGATGAGCTTGGCCAGCAGCGTGTCGTAGTGCGGTGACGGCGTGGCGCCCGCTGCGCCGTGCGTGTCCACGCGCACTCCGGGGCCTGCGGGCAGGTCAAAGCGCTTCAGCGTGCCGCTGCCGGGGGTGGCGTTGCCCTGTGCGTCCAGCGTCTCGGCGTTGATGCGCCACTGCACGGCAAAGCCCAACACGGCAGGCGGTGCGGCAGGGTCGAGGCCGATGTATTGCAACGTGCGGCCCGTGGCCAGCGCGATCTGCGCCTGCACCAGGTCCACGCCGGTGACCTCTTCGGTGATGGTGTGCTCCACCTGCAGGCGCGGGTTGCATTCGATGAAGACAAACGGCAGGTCGCTCGACGCCAGGTCCACCAGAAACTCGAAGGTGCCCAGGCCTTCGTACTGCACCGCCCGCGCCATGGACAGTGCGGCGGTGGTGATGCGCTCGCGCAGCGCTGCGGGCAACGAAGGGCTGGGCGCGATCTCCACCACCTTCTGAAAGCGCCGCTGCAGCGTACATTCGCGCTCGCCCAGGGCGATCACCTCGCGCCCGTCGCCCAGCACCTGCACCTCGATATGGCGGGCGTTGACCATCAGGCGCTCCACGTACACGCCGTCCACCCCAAAGGCGGCCTGCGCCTCGCTGCGGCAGCGCGCGTAGGCAGCGGGCAAGTCATCGGCTGACGCCACCGCGCGCATGCCCCGCCCGCCGCCGCCACCGATGGCCTTGATGACGATGCCGGCATGGGCGTGCTGCGCGAAGAAGGCCTGCGCCTCCTGCAGCGTCACGGCCGTCTGCGTGCCGGGCATGAGCGGCACGCCCTGCTGCTGCGCCAGCGCACGGGCCTGCGCCTTGTCGCCGAACAGCGCGAGCTGCGCAGGCGTGGGGCCGATGAAGCGCAGCCCCGCCTCGGCACACGCGCGGGCAAAGTCGGCGCGCTCGCTCAAGAAGCCGTAGCCCGGGTGCACGGCATCGCAGCCCTGCGCCTGCGCAATGGCAACGAGGCGCGCACCGTCCAGGTACGCCGCCGGGCCGGTGGCGCCCAGCGCCACGGCCGCACTGGCTGCGTGGACATGGGGGCTGGTGGCGTCATCGTCGGCATACACGGCCACGCTGGCAATGCCCAGGTCGTGCAGGGCGCGCACAGTGCGCAGTGCGATCTCTCCCCGATTGGCGATCAGGACTTTGGCAAAGAGGGGCAAGGTCATGGTTTTGATTCTTTTTTTATAGCTTTTAGCGCTTGACTGATAAGCGCTGGCGGCCGTTTTTTCTAGTTGATGGACTCATAGAACTGCGCTCGCCTCGCAGCGCTTGCAACTGACGGGGCCCACACCAGGGCTCCCGCGCAAGGGCCGCCCCGCCGCGCTGGGAGCGTCCCCCTCCCGAGCGCGAAGCGCGTAGAGAGAGGGGGAAGGCGCCGCAGGCGACTCAGGGGGTGTTTCATGCATCCCGAAGCAAGCGGCGCAGCACTTTGCCCGCGCCCGTGGCGGGCAGTGCGTCGATGAAACGCACCTCGCGCGGGGCTTTGTAGGGCGCCATGTTCTCGCGGCACCAGGCCACAAGGTCAGCGGCGTCCACATCCTGGCCGGGCTTCTTGACGATGAAGGCGCGCACCACCTCGCCCTTTTCCGCATCGGGCACGCCAATCACGGCGGCCTGGGCCACGGCGGGGTGCTTGATGAGCAAGGTCTCGACCTCTTCGGGGAACACGCTGTAGCCCGAAACCTTGATCATTTCCTTGAAACGGCCGATGAAGGTGAGGTAGCCGTCCGCATCGATCTTGCCCATGTCGCCGGTGTAGACCCAGCCGTCACGCAGCGTCTTGGCCGTGGCCTCGGGCTTGTTCCAGTAGCCCTTGAAGTTGCCGGGGCCGTGGATGGTGATCTCGCCCACCTCGCCAACGGCCAGCGGTGCGCCGGTGTCGGGGTCGACGATGCGCAGGGTGTTGCCCGGTACGGGCTTGCCCTGGGTGCCCCAGCGGATGGCGTCCACCGGCATGGCGGTGTCCACGGTGTGCGTTTCCGACAGGCCATAGGCCGCCTCGTGCGCAATGCAGTTGGGTGCGAACTGCTGCCACTGCTGGGCCAGCGCCTCGGTGAAGGTGATGCCGAAGCTCGTGACCGGGTTGCGGCGCAGCGCGCTCCAGTCCATGTCGCGTGCGCCGGGCACCTGCATGAGCGCGCCGTTCATGGGCGCGATGCTGTACCACCAGGTCACGCGGTGGCGCTCCAGCGCCTGGGCCACGCCCAGTGGGTCAAAACGGTACAGCAGCACGGCCGTGGCGCCGGTGTAGACCGGCAGGTTCACGCCCATCACCATACCGGCGATGTGGTACAGCGGGGCCACGGCCAGCAGCGTTTCGTGCGGTGTCATGCCGTTGCAGTCGGCCGAGGCTGCGGTCTTGAACGTGGCGTTCCCGTAGCTCAGCATCGCGCCCTTCGGTAACCCGGTGGTGCCCGAGGTGTAGGTCATGAGCGAGATGTCATCCATCGACAGCGCCACGGGCGCAGGCCGCGCGCCGGTGCGGGTGGCGGTCAGGAAGTCTTCGCAGCCCGCAGGCACCGGCGCCATGGCTGCGCGCATGGCCAGCAGCTCGGCAGGCACGTCGATGCTGGGCGAACCCTCGGGCAGCAGCTCGGCATAGCGCACCACAAACACCTGCTGCAGCGCGGTCTTGGCGCGCACCTTGTCCACCACGGGCAGCAGCACATCGGCCGCGACGATCACGCGCGCCTGCAGGTCGGTGAGCTGGTATTCCAGCTCATGCTCCTTGTTCAGCGGCCCGCAAGGGCAGACGATGGCGCCGATCTTCTGGATGCCGTAGTGCGCCATCACGTACTGCGGGCAGTTATTCATGAACAGTGCCACGGGCTCGCCCTTGGCCACACCCAGCGCCTGCAGGCGCGCGGCAAATGCATCACTGGCCGCATCAAGCTGCGCCCAGGTGAGGGGCTGGCCGTACCAGAGGTAGGCGATGCGATCGGGCGTTTCGCGCGCGTGGCGGCGCAGGTGTTCGTGCAGCGGCAGCTGCGGTGCGGCAGAAGGCATGGCGTTGTCTCCGAGGTGTCTGGAATCGCTGGTTCTTGGCGGCCACTCAGGGTTTTCTCTGAGCGCCCTCACCCGCCAGCGTCTTGCCAATATATACCGCTCGGTAGAACAATGCTACCCATGGGTATAACCTCAACGTCGCGCAAAGGACACCGATGAACCAGCAGCCCCCCGCGCAGGCCAGCGGCCGCCAGAAGGCCGCCACGGCCGGGTCGGACGAAAAGCGCGAACGCATCCTGCGCGCAGCCGAGGCGCTGTTCGATGCGCAGGGCTACGCCAATACCACCATCGAGCAGATCGTGCAGCAGCTGGGCGTGACCAAGCCCTTTGTGTACTACTACTTCCGCAACAAGCAGGAGATCTTCGAGACGCTGTCGTGGGCGCCTGCCGTGGCATGTTTCACTGCGATGGACTTTGCGGCGGACGATGACCGGCCTGCGCATGTGAAGGTGACGGAGGGCATCGAGCGGCTGATCCGCGCCACGCTGGAGCACCATCCCTCGGCCTTCTTCCCGTACCGCGAGCCGCAGGTGTACCGGCCCGAGTACCTGGCGGCGCAAAAGGACCTGGCGAACCACTTCTACGACCGGCTCTGCGCGCTGCTCGAACAGGGCCGCCAGGACGGCATGTTCGAGTTCAACGACACCAAGATCACCGCCCTGGCCGCCTGCAGCCTGCCCGGCTTTCTCTACAACTGGTACCGCCCTGACGGCCGCCTGTCGCAAGACGAGGTGGCGCAGGAGCTGGCGCAGCTGGCCTGGCGTGTGCTGGGGCTGCGGCGAACCCGCAAGCGCAACCCGGCATGACGCGAGCAGCTGCGCGGCCCCTTCCCAAGCACAACAACCACCGGAGACAAAACCCATGAAAACCGCGTTCCTCACCCCCCTGGCCGCTGCGGCGGCCCTGCTGATCGGCACAGCCGCCAGCGCGCAGGAGACCTTCAAGGTTGCCTACATCGACCCGCTGTCGGGCCCGTTCGCCAATGTGGGTGAGCTGATGCTCACGCACACGCAGTACGCCATCGAGGACATCAACGCCAAGGGCGGTGTGCTCAAGGGCACCAAGCTGCAGCTGCTGCAGTTCGACAGCAAGCTCTCGGCACAAGAGAGCCAGAGCGCGCTGCAGGCCGCCATTGACCAGGGGGCCAAGGCCATCGTGACGGGCGGCTCGGGCTCATCGGTGGTCACGGCGCTGGTACAAGCAGCGGCGCGCCACAACCAGCGCAACCCGGGCAAGGAGATCCTAGTGCTGAACCACTCCTCCATCGACCCCGAGCTGACGGGCAAGGCCTGCAACTTCTGGCACTTCCAGTTCGAGGCCAACACGGCCATGAAGATGAAGGCCATCGCCAACTACATCAAGAAGCAGCCGGACATCAAGAAGGTGTACCTGCTGAACCAGGACTACGCGCACGGCAAGCAGTGGGCGCACTATGGCCGCGAGATGGTGGGCCTGGCGCGGCCCGACATCCAGTTTGTGGGCGAGGCGCTGCACCCCATCGGCCGCGTGAAGGACTTTGCACCCTACCTTGCCAAGGTCAAGAGCACCGAGGCCGACTCGGTCATTACCGGCAACTGGGGGCAGGACATGACGCTGCTGCTCAAGGCGGCGGGTGACGCGGGCTACAACCTGCGCTACTTCAACCACAGCGCGGGCTCCATCCCCGGCACGGTGCTGGCGGTGTCGCAGGCCAAGCAGGGCCAGTTGACCTGGGTGGCCGAATGGCACCCCGGCCAGGCCGACACCCCCAAGGTGGACGCGCTGGCCAAGACCTACAAGGCCAAGACGGGCAAGGACTTTCTCGCGCCGCGCATCGAGATGACGCCGCGCTTCCTCGCCGCCGCCATCAACAAGGCCCAGTCCACCGACCCGGTGAAGGTGGCTCGCGCGCTGGAAGACCTGACGATTGATTCGGTGGTGGGCCCCGTGCGCATGCGCGGCGAAGACCACCAGCTGCTGCTACCCCAGGTGGTCAACACCATCGCACCGGTGGACGGCAAGGCCGTGAAGGTGGGCTGGGAAGGCACCAACTATGGCTTTCGCACCGATGCGGCCTACACCGGCAATGAAATAGCCCAAGGCACCGAGTGCAAGATGACGCGGCCTTGATGCCACGGCGCCGAAGGGCGCCGAAATCCCCACAGCGGCAACCGCCACAGGCCGCCGCTACCATGGCCGGTCATTGCATTCATTGACCCGACCCACAAGGACCGCGCCCATGCCCGACTTTCGCAGCGACACCGTCACCCAGCCCACGCCCGCCATGCGCGAGGCCATGTTCAAGGCCCCGCTGGGCGACGATGTGTTTGCCGACGACCCCTCGGTGAACGCACTGCAGGACCATGCCGCCGAGCTGCTGGGTTTTGAGGCCGCGCTGTTCGCCCCCTCGGGCACGCAGACCAACCTGATCGCGCTGTGGGGCCACTGCCAGCGCGGCGACGAGGCCATCGTGGGCCAGAGCTGGCACACCTATCGCTGGGAAGCGGGCGGCATGGCAGTGCTGGGCTCCATCCAGCCCCAGCCGGTCGAGACCCAGCCTGACGGCACGCTGCGCGTGGCCGACATCGCCGCCGCCATCAAACCGGACGACCCGCACTTCGCGCGCACCCGCCTGGTGGTGCTGGAAAACACGACCGGCGGCCAGGTGCTGCCGCCCACCTACATCGCCGAGGTGGCCCAACTGGCGCGCAGCCGGGGGCTGGCCATGCACCTAGACGGCGCACGCATGTTCAACGCCGCCACGGCCAATGCCGCGCGCAACGGCACCGATGTGTATGCGGAAGCGCGCGCGCTGTGCAGCCACTTTGATTCCGCATCGCTGTGCCTGAGCAAGGGCCTGGGCGCGCCCGTGGGCTCGCTGGTGCTGGGCTCGCGCGACTTCATCCGGCAGGCGCGCCGCACCCGCAAGATCCTGGGCGGTGGCATGCGGCAGGCGGGTGTCCTGGCGGCTGCCGGCCACTACGCGCTGCAGCACCATGTGCGGCGCCTGGCGGAAGACCACGCCCGCCTGGACCGGCTGGCCCAAGGGCTGTCCGAAGCCAACCGCAGCCACCCCGTGCTGCAGGGCAAGCTCACCGTGCTGCCGTGGCAGACCAACATCCTCTTCACCGACCTGCACGCAGAGGTGGCCCCAGCCTTCACCGCCTGGCTGGCGCAGCACGGCGTGCGCGTGACCAGCAGCCTGTATGGCGGCGCCACCCGGCTGCGCTGGGTGACGCACCTGGATGTGAGCGAGGCGGACGTGACGGCAGCGCTGGATTGCGTGGCGCGCTTCACGCTGCCGGGCTGAGCCCGCTCAGGCGGCGGGGTAGGTCCGTCCACCAAACACGCCGGTGCCCACGCGCACCAGCGTGCTGCCCGCCTGGATGGCGGCCTCCAGATCGGCCGTCATGCCCAGGGACAGGGTGTCGAACTTCCCCAGGCCCGGTTCGCCCAAGGCAGATATTTGGTCAAAAAGCCTCTTGGCGCTGGTGTGGATTGCCAATTGCGCTTCAAATTCAGGAGCATGGTCCGGAATGCTCATGAGCCCCCGCACCACCAGCCGTGGCAGTTTTGCGACAGCCCGCACCAACTCCAGCGTTTCAGCAGGAGCCACCCCTGACTTGGTGGGGCCTCCATCGATATTGACCTGGATACATATCTGCAGCGGCGGCAGGTGATCGGGCCGCTGGGCCGACAGGCGCTCGGCGATCTTGAGCCGGTCCACCGTATGCACCCAGTCAAAGTGCTCGGCCACCAGGCGGGTCTTGTTGCTCTGAATGGGGCCAATACAGTGCCACTGCAAAGCTGCACCGGGCAAGGCAGCGTGCACAGCTGCAATCTTGTCCACGCCTTCCTGGATGTAGTTTTCGCCGAAGTCGCGCTGGCCGGCGGCCACGGCCTCCAGCACCGCATCGGCGCCAAAGGTCTTGGAAACGGCCAGCAAGGAAACGCTGGCCGGATCGCGCCCGGCGGCTTTGCACGCCTGCGCCATCCTGCCCAGAACCTGTTGGAGGTTGTTAGCAATCGTGGTCATAATGTTTGGCAAGCGTACCAAACGATAGAGGGATTCCGTGGACATTACCCAACTGCTCGCGTTCAGCGTCAAGAACAAGGCCTCCGACCTGCACCTCTCCGCAGGCCTGCCGCCCATGATCCGGGTCCACGGCGATGTGCGGCGCATCAACGTCGATGCGCTGGACCACAAGACGGTGCATGCCATGGTGTACGACATCATGAGCGACGCGCAGCGCAAGACGTATGAAGAGTTTCTGGAAGTCGACTTCTCGTTTGAAATCGAAGGCCTGGCACGTTTTCGCGTCAACGCATTCAACCAGAACCGGGGCGCCGCCGCGGTGTTCCGGACCATTCCAAGCAAGATCCTGACGCTGGAGCAGCTCAACGCGCCCAAGATCTTCGGCGACCTGGCCCTCAAGCCGCGCGGCCTGGTGCTGGTGACCGGGCCCACGGGCTCGGGCAAATCCACCACGCTGGCCGCCATGGTCAACTACCTCAACGAAACCGAATACGGCCACATCCTCACGGTGGAAGACCCGATCGAGTTCGTGCACGAATCCAAGAAGTGCCTGATCAACCAGCGCGAAGTCGGCCCGATGACGCTGTCGTTCGCGGCCGCGCTGAAATCCGCACTGCGCGAAGACCCGGACGCCATTCTCGTGGGTGAAATGCGCGACCTCGAAACCATCCGCTTGGCCATGACGGCGGCGGAAACGGGCCACTTGGTGTTTGGCACGCTGCACACCTCCAGCGCTGCCAAGACGATTGACCGGATTATCGACGTGTTCCCGGCCGAAGAAAAGGAAATGGTGCGTGCGATGTTGTCCGAATCGCTGCAGGCCGTGATCTCGCAGACACTGTGCAAAACCAAGGATGGCTCGGGCCGCGTGGCCGCGCACGAGATCATGCTGGGCACCAGCGCCATCCGCAACCTGATTCGCGAGGCCAAGGTGGCGCAGATGTACTCCACCATCCAGACCAGCAACAGCGTGGGTATGCAGACGCTGGACCAGAACCTCACCGACCTCGTGCGCCGCAACATCATCAGCCCGGCCGAGGCCCGCAGCAAGGCCAAGATCCCCGAGAACTTCCCTGGCTGAGCCCCCCGCAGCACACACCCATGAACGACTTTGCGGCCCCTGCAGGCGCCGCATACCGGAGCCCGATATGAAAGGCATTCTGAGCCTTCTGAAAATGAAAACCCGGGGCGGCAAGCCTGCGGAAGACCACACGGATTCCGTGCTGTTCTCCACGGCCTTTGCAGGCCAGGGCGTAGACGATTCGATGCTGGTGCCCTGGGAGGCACGTGCCGTGGAAGTAGGCGCCAAACGCCTGCCCACCAGCCGAGGCGGCAAGCTGCTGCAAGGTCTGTGGGCCAAAGACAAATACATGGCGCACCTGGACAAGGACGCCGTGGAGCGCATGGAGCGCTTCTTCGAATTTGCGGCCATCCCGTCCAACCGCGATGTGATCCGCCAGGACGAGTACGGCAATTTCATGGTGGTGCTGCTCACGGGCACCATCGCCGTGGACCGTGTGCAGCCCTGGGGCGAGCAATTGCGCCTGGCCGAGACGCGGCCTGGTGACATCCTGGGGGAGATGTCGCTGCTCGACAGCGGTATCCGCTTTTCGGCCTGCACCACGCTCACCGACTGCGAGATCGCCGTGCTGAGCGCCGAAGCCATGGACGACATGATGACCAAGGACCCGCAGCTTGCAGCCAGCCTGATTGCATTGCTGGCCCGCAAGCTGTCGCTGCGCCTGCGTGTGGTGAGTGCGCGCCTGAGCGACAACCACAAGTAATGATGCGCCACGACAAGATCAATGATCGTCCAGCCGACGAACAGCCCCGGGAGAACTTCTGATGGAACGCGATCAGGCCAGTAAATTCATCAATGACCTGCTCAAGTTGATGGTGGGCCGCAACGGCAGCGACTTGTTCATCACCGCAGACTTTCCACCCGCCATCAAGGTGGATGGCAAGGTGACCAAGGTGTCGCCCCAGCCGCTCTCCCCCAACCATACGCTCACGCTGGCGCGCGCCATCATGAGCGACAAGCAGGTGGCCGACTTTGAACGCACCAAGGAGTGCAACTTCGCGATCTCGCCCTCCGGCATCGGCCGCTTTCGCGTCAACGCCTTCATCCAGCAGGGGCATGTGGGCATGGTGATGCGGACGATTCCGCTCACGCTGCCCACCATCGACGGCCTGGGCGTGCCGCAGGTGCTCAAGGAAGTGACGATGACCAAGCGCGGCCTGTGCATCCTGGTGGGTGCCACGGGCTCGGGTAAATCGACCACGCTGGCCGCCATGGTGGACTGGCGCAACGAGAACTCGTTCGGCCACATCATCACGGTGGAAGACCCGGTGGAATTCGTGCACCCGCACAAGAACTGCGTGGTCACGCAGCGCGAAGTGGGGCTGGACACCGACAGCTGGGAAGCGGCCCTCAAGAACACGCTGCGCCAGGCGCCCGACGTGATCCTGATGGGCGAAATCCGCGACCGCGAGACTATGGAACATGCCGTGGCCTTTGCCGAAACCGGCCACCTGTGCCTGGCCACGCTGCACGCCAACAGCGCCAACCAGGCGCTGGACCGCATCATCAACTTCTTCCCTGAAGAGCGCCGCGCGCAGCTGCTGATGGATTTGTCACTGAACCTGCGCGCCATGGTCTCGCAGCGCCTGATCCCCAAGCAGGACGGCAAGGGCCGTGCGGCTGCGGTGGAGATCATGCTGAACACGCCGCTGATCTCCGACCTGATCTTCAAGGGCGATGTCTCCGAGATCAAGGAGATCATGAAAAAGAGCCGCAACCTGGGCATGCAGACCTTTGACCAGGCGCTGTTCGACCTGTACGAGGCCAACGTGATCAGCTACGAAGACGCGCTGCGCAACGCCGACTCGCTCAATGACCTGCGCCTGCAGATCAAGCTCAACAGCCAGCGCGCCAAGTCGCCAGACCTGGCGCAGGGTACCGAGCATTTCGCCATAGTCTGAAAGCCCCCCTGAGTCGCCTGCGGCGCCTTCCCCCCAGGGGGACGCCACCGGTGGCCGGGCAAAGCCCGCTCCACGGTGGCACTGGCAAGTGCGCGCCCATCGCGGGCTTTTCTTTTTGATCCAAATCCTTTTATCTCCATGCCAAGCACCAACCCCCGCAACTACGACGCCACCCCTTCCCGCAAGGTCGCCTTTCTGGGCTTGGGTGTGATGGGCTACCCGATGGCCGGACACCTTGCACTGGCCGGGCATGAGGTGACGGTTTACAACCGGACCGCTACTAAATCAATAGCTTGGTGCGCAGAGTACGCAAGCGCCAAGGCGCCAAAACATGCTGCAACGCCGCGCGAAGCCGCCGCGGGCGCGGACATCGTGTTTTGCTGCGTGGGCAACGACGATGACCTGCGCTCTGTGACGCTGGGTGCGGACGGCGCCTTTGCGGGCATGAAGCCGGGTGCGATTTTTGTGGACCACACCACGGCATCGGCCGAGGTGGCGCGCGAGCTGTACGCCGCCGCCCAGGCGTTGGGCCTGCAGTTTGTGGATGCCCCCGTGTCGGGCGGCCAGGCCGGCGCGCAGAACGGCCTGCTCACCGTGATGTGCGGCGGCGATGCCGCAGCCTTCGAGGCAGCCCAACCCGTGGCCATGGCGTTCTCGCGTGCCTTTACGCTGCTGGGTGCCAGTGGCTCGGGCCAGCTAGCCAAGATGGTCAACCAGATCTGTATTGCCGGGCTGGTGCAGGCCCTGTCCGAGGCCGTGGCCTTTGGCCAGAACGCGGGGCTGGACATGAAACAGGTCCTCGACGTGATCGGCAAAGGCGCCGCCCAAAGCTGGCAGATGGACAACCGTGGCAAGACCATGGTGGACGGCAAGTTCGACTTTGGCTTTGCCGTGGACTGGATGCGCAAGGACCTGGGCCTGGTGCTCGATGAGGCCAAGCGCAACGGTTCACGCGTGCCGGTGACGGCCCTGGTGGACCAGTTTTATGCCGATGTGCAGAAAATGGGAGGCAACCGCTGGGATACATCGTCCCTCATCCAGCGGTTGAAATAGGCTCCCCCCTGAGTCGCTTCGCGCCTTCCCCCCTGAGGGGGGACGCACCCGGTGGCCCGGCAAAGCCGGTTCCACGGGCGCGCTGGCTTGTGCAGCGCCGGTTTCACGCCGCAGCGCGCGGGGCAAAATCCCCAAGAAAAAATCCCGGGCCGCAGGATGCGGGCCGGGATTTTTGCTGCACGGGTGGTTGGCTGTGCTGGCCGCCAAGCCTGCTAAACGGCCTTCAGCCCCCAGAGGGCTTGGTGTCATCCGTGGTGACGGGTGCAGGCTGCGGAGCGATGCGGCGCAGTTCTTCTTCCGAGACGATCTCGAACACACGCACCACCTTGCTCACGCCGCTCACCCCGCGCGCAATCTCGGTGGCCCGGTTGGCTTCGCGCTGCGACACACGGCCCATCAGGTAGACAACGTTGCGCTCGGTCACCACCTTGAAGGAATTGGCCGAGATGTCCTGCGCGTCCACCAGGCTGGCGCGGACCTTGCCGGTGATGAAGGTGTCGTTGGAACGCTGGCTCAGGGTGCTGGAGAAGGTGGTGATGGTCAGGTCGTTCACCACCGAGCGGACGTTCTCCACCTGCGACACCAATTGCTCGACGGCCTGGCGCTCCTGCGCATTGGGGACTTCGCCCGTCAGCAGGGCCTGGCGGTTGTAGCTCGTCACGTTCACGTGCACGCGGTCGCCAAAAGTCTCGCGAATACGGTTGGCCGCGCGCAGTTCGATGCCTTCATCCTCGATCTGGGTGCCCGCCGTGCGGCGGTCCACGGCCATCACGCCACCCACCACAGCGCCCCCGACGATCAGCGGCGCGCAGGCCGACAGGCCTGCAGCGAGGGCGGCAGCGGCCAGCACGGTACACACCGTGCGCTGGGTACGGTTCATGGTTGTTTGCTTCATAGCGGATTCTCCTGTTCACCAAGTAACTGGGCGTCCACACCATCGCTCAGGCAATGCAGCACCAGGGCATGGACTTCGCGCACGCGCGCTGCGCGGTCGTGGGGCACGCTGATCAACACGTCGGTTTCGCGCAGCATGGCGGCCAGCTTGCCGCCGGTGCGGCCGGTCAGCACCACCACGGTCATGTCGCGCTCGTGGGCGGCTTCGGCAGCGGCCAGCAGGTTGGCGTCGTTGCCGGACACCGACAGGGCCAGCAGCACGTCACCGGCCTGGCCCAACGCACGCACCTGGCGGGCAAACTGCTGGGCGGCGTCGTGGGTACCTCCTGTGGCGGCCGTCAGCAGCGTGCTATCGGAGGTCAGGGCCAGCGCTGCCAGCTCGGGGCGTTCGCGCTCGAAACCCGCCACGCAAAACGCAGCGAACTGCTGCGCCTCGGCGGCCGAGGGGCCGTTGCCACAGGCCAGCACCTTGCCGCCGCTGGTCACACAGGCCAGGACGGCCTGCACTGCGGCGGCGATGGGATGGCTCAAAACCTGCGCGGCCTGGTACTTCAGGTCGGCGCTGTCAATGAAATGCTGTTGGATGCGTTGCTCAAGCATGAGGGCTCGATGATACCCGCCGCGTGTTACAGCTTTTGTAGCAAACCGTAGTCACTGGCATTGCTTTGGAGCCCGAATGGGGGACAGGGAACGGATGGGGTCACTGCGCATCAAAGGCCGCCTTGAGCCACTGCACCGAAGCCTCGACCAGCACCACATCAAACCGGCAGGGCGGCGGCGACGGCAGGCGCAGCAGGTAGTGCCGCGCCGCAAAAATGATGCGCTGCTGCTTGGTGACGCTGATGCTGGCCCCCGCGCCGCCAAACGCGCTGCCCGCCCGGCTGCGCACCTCCACAAACACCAGCGTGCCGTTCCGCTCGCGCATGACCAGGTCAATCTCGCCACCGCCGCGCCCGGGCGTCCGATAATTGCGCACCACCAGTTGCAGGCCAGCCGCCTGCAGATGGGCCAGAGCCTGGTCCTCCGCCACATTGCCGCGTTCGCGCGTGGTGGCGGCAGGGGCAGCCGGGCCAAAGCCCCCCGCCGGTTTTCTCTTTCCAAGGAATTTCATTGAGCGCATCTTTCGCTTCAGCCCAGGGCGCCGCGCGCGAAGCGGCGGCTGCGCAGCATTATCCCGAGGGCGCCTTGTACGTGGTGGCCACGCCCATTGGCAATCTGGCCGACATCACCCTGCGCGCGCTGCACGTGCTGCAAATGGCCGACACCGTGGCCTGCGAAGACACGCGCCACACGCAGTCCATGCTGCGCGCCTACGGCATCGACAAGGGCGCCGCCCAGCTGCTGGCCGTGCACCAGCACAACGAGGCCGAGGCCGCGCAGAACGTGGTGCAGCGGCTGCAGCTGGGCCAGCGCGTGGTCTACGTGAGTGACGCTGGCACGCCCGGCGTGAGTGACCCTGGCGCCCGGCTCGTGGCCGCCGTGCAGGCGGCGGGCCTGCGGGCCGTGCCCCTGCCCGGCGCCAGCAGCATCACCACCGCGCTGAGCGTGGCAGGCGCAGTGGCCCACAGCACTGAACATGGCGGTTTTGTGTTCGCAGGGTTTCTGCCCGTGAAGAACGCAGAACGCGCCACGGTGATCGCACAGCAGCTGGCCCCGGAGCCGCGCTGCGTGGTGCTGCTTGAAGCCCCCCACCGCATCAACGAGCTGGCCCAGGCCCTGGCGGTGCTGGGTGATCGTCCGGTAACGCTGGCACGGGAGCTGACCAAGCAGTTCGAGGAAGTGACCACGCGGCCCGCCCGGGAGCTGACAGCCTGGCTGGACGGCGCACCCCAGCGCTCGCGCGGCGAGTTTGTGGTGCTGCTGCACCCGGTGGCGGTGGCCAGCGACGATGGCGCCAGCCTGCGGGTGTTGCGCCTGCTGGTGCAGGAGCTGCCGCTGAAAACCGCCGTGCGCCTGGCTGCCGAGATCACGGGTGCATCACGCAATGTGCTGTACGACACGGCCCTGGCGTGGAAGCGCAGCGGCGCGAGCGGGGAAGATGAGGACGAAGCAGGCGACGCCGGGAGCTGATAACACCTCGGATTTCGGGCCAAATTGGCACCTGGCGCTTCATGGACAAGCGCTGATAGCTATATTTTTAATAGCATTTCATCCGCCACAGCGAATCCACCACCGGCCCTGGTGCCGCCCCCCCTCCAGATCTATCGCCCTGACACCGCCAACCCGGCCGCCACCCCGCCAAACAAATCGCCTTCCACCTGGGGAGTGTCGGGAAACGCCGCTTTGAGCGCCTGCCGCAGCGGCCGCAGGGCCGACGAGCCCCCGGTGAGATAGATCGCATCCAGCCCCTGCACACCCAAGCCCGCCAGCTGCACACATTCCTGCGCGCAGGCGACCACCTGTTCGAGGGGCTGCAACAGGAACTGCGCCAGCCCCTCGGGCGTGACGGCGGCGCCCAGCCCTGCCTCGATCCAGTCCAGCGGCATGGGCGCGTCGGCATCGGCCAGCGACGCGGCGATCTTGGCCTGCTCCACCGTGTTGGCCATGCGGTGCCCCAGGCGCTCGTGCAGCACCCGCATGAGCCGCGCGTGCAGCCGCGCATCGGAATAGTCGGTGCGCAGGTTCTGCGCATCGCGCAGTGCACGCGGCGAGTACAGCCACTGGATCAGGTGCCAGGTGGACAGGTCAAAAAACACCCGGCTGGGCACCTCGCGCCCCGTGGGCCCGGTGTGCCGAAACCCGAGCAAGGGCATCAACAGGTCCAGGCTCAACCGCCGGTCAAAGTCGGTGCCGCCCACGTGCACGCCGGTGGTGGCCAGCACATCACTGCCACGCGCGGCACGCGCCATGCGCTCCGGCCCCAACCGCACCACTGTGAAGTCCGAGGTACCCCCCCCAATGTCCACCACCAGCACCAGGGACTCCTGCGCGATGCGCTGTTCGTAGTCCAGCGCTGCGGCAATCGGCTCCAGCTGGAACGACACCTCGGCAAACCCCGCATCCAGCGCAGCCTGGCGCAATGCATCTTCCGCCTGCTGATCGCGGTCGGCATCCCCATCCACAAAATGCACCGGCCGCCCCATCACCACCCGGGCAGGCATGCCGCCCAGCTCATCGCGCGCCTTTTGCACCAACATGCGCAAGAAGAGGCTGATGATGTCCTGGTAGCTCACCATCTTGTTGTGCACCGCCGTCTTGTCCTGCAGCAGCGCACTGCCGAGCAGGCTCTTGAGCGACCGCATCAGACGCCCCTCGGTGCCTGCCAGATACTGGCCCACGGCATCGCGACCAAAGTGCGTGCGGTGATCCTCTGCGTTGAAGAACAGTGCGGTGGGCAGTGTGTGCGCACTCCCTTCCAGCGCAATCATCCGCGCCAACCCCGCCCCCTGGCGCACGGCCATCGCGGAGTTGGAAGTGCCAAAGTCGATACCGAGGGTGGTGTCCTTCAGGAGGGGCATGGGTGAAGTGTCGAAGCGATGAGGAAGTGTTCAACGCACACCGGCCACGGCCTCGGTGAACGCAAACATCGGATGCGGTGCTGCGGCGAGAAGAATGCTCTGGGCAGCTTGGTGGCGCGACAGGAGACCCGTCCAAAGCCTCTCCGAAGCACGACCCAGCGCCGTGGACACCGCATGCAGAATGGAAAAAGCCCTTGATTAGCAAAAATCAAGGGCTTTTATTTGGTGGCCTGGGGCGGAATCGAACCACCGACACAAGGATTTTCAATCCTCTGCTCTACCGACTGAGCTACCGGGCCTGAGCCTCAAATTATAACCAGAAAAAAAGGCCGTTTTGGCGAAACCGCCAATAATTTCTTGCAAGCCTACCCGCGTTTGCCCCGGCCGAGATCGACCCCTAGCTGGCGCAGCTTGCGATAAAGGTGCGTGCGCTCAAGGCCCGTCTTTTCGGCCACGCGCGTCATGGAACCGCCTTCGCGGGCCAAGTGGAATTCGAAATAGGCTTTTTCAAAACCATCGCGCGCTTCGCGCAGGGGGCGGTCCAGGTCAAACCCCTGGTGCGCGTGCGGGCCAGCCTCGACGCCAGCCATGATGGCCGACACAGCAGGCAGTTGCGAAAACGTGGGGTCGGCCGGGGTATGGACGGGCGCTGGGGTCGCAGCCACCGGGGCGGACTGGTGGGCAGCGTTGCGTGCCAGGCCCTGCTCCACCGCCTTGAGCAGCTTTTGCAGGGTGATGGGTTTTTCGAGAAACGAGAAGGCGCCGATCCGGGTGGCCTCTACGGCGGTGTCGATGGTGGCGTGGCCACTCATCATGATCACGGGCATCGTCAGCACGCCCGCTGTGGCCCATTCCTTGAGCAACGAAACCCCGTCGGTGTCCGGCATCCAGATGTCGAGCAGCACGAGGTCGTAGGTGTTGCCTGCCCGGGCCGTGCGCGCCTGGGTGGCGTTTTCTGCGAGGTCTACGCTGTGACCTTCGTCGTTCAGGATTTCCGACAGCAGATCACGAATGCCGAGCTCATCGTCGACCACCAGAATGTTTGCCATGTGTGTTGAAGCGCCTTGGGGTACTGCGGGGCGGTGTTGTTATGACGCCACCGCTGGTTCAGGGGCGAATGATAACGACACTTGGGCCCCCCGCACTACGCCATCTTCGGTCCGATTCGACAAGTCAATGCGCGCACCGTGCTCATCGGCAATCTTTTTGACCACGGCCAGACCCAGGCCGGTGCCCCGGGGCTTGGTGGTGACGTAGGGCTCGAAGGCACGCTGCAGGATGTGCGCAGGAAAGCCCCCACCACTGTCGGATACCGTGAGCCGCACGCGGCGCGAGGACTCACTCCAGCGCGTGCTGATGCGTACCGGGGGCACGGGCTCCGAGGTTCCAGCGCGCGCCTGCTCGGTGGCGTCTTGCGCGTTTTGCAGCAGGTTGTGCACAACCTGCCGCAGCTGCTGCGCATCGCCTGCAATAGAGGGGCAGCGCGGGTCCAGCTCGGCTTCTACGCGCACGGCGGCGTTCTCTTCGCCGTAAAGATGGAGCACGTCGGCCACCAGGGCATTGAGGTCCAGTGCATGGAGTTCTGCAGCAGGCAAGCGTGCGTAATCGCGGAATTCGTTGACCAGCCGCTTCATCGCATCGACCTGGTCCACGATGGTCTTGACGGACTTGGCGAGGATGGCCTGTTCAGTGCCGGGCAGCTTGCCAGAGAGTTTCATTTCCAGCCGCTCCGCAGACAGCTGGATGGGCGTGAGCGGGTTCTTGATTTCGTGCGCCAGGCGCCGCGCCACCTCACCCCAAGCCTGCGCGCGCTGGGCGGAAACAATTTCCGAAATGTCGTCAAAAACCAACAGTCTGGCCGAATCGGGCAGTTCCGCCCCCCGCGCGACGAGGCTGGTAGCGTGTTGCCCGACGCCGCCAGAAGACGCATGCAGCTCAAAAGGCTGCTGCCAGTGGTCCAGTCCATGGCGTTCGTGGTCGCCCAGGAAAGCGTCGAAGTGCCCTTGCACCGACGCCGCAAACTCGGCGAGCCCGGGCACTTCCGACAGGGGTCGCCCCTCATAGGCCGCCATCGGTGCCCGCAGGATGCGGGTGGCCCCCGGATTGGACGATCGGATCAAACCTTGGGCATCCAGCACGATCACCCCCGCCGTGAGGTTGTCCAGGATGGTCTGCAGGTTGGCGCGTGCGGCATCGACCTCGCCCATGCTCTGCTCCACGGCATGGCGGGCGTCGGACAACTGCTGGGTCATCAGTGCAAAAGAGCGTGTGAGTCCACCCAGCTCATCCTTGCCCTGCAATGCAGCCTTGGGGCTGAGATTGCCAGCCGCCACCTCGCGCACCCCCTCGGCCAGCACCAGCAGCGGGCGGGCCAGCTGGTTGCCCAGCAGCACCGCCAGCAACACGGCGCCAAAGACAGCCAGGAACAGGCTCAGCGTAAGCGTGCCCACATACATGCGCCGCAGCCCCCCACGGGCCAGGGCTCGCTCCTGGTATTCGCGGTTGGCCTCCTGCACGGCAATGGCGTTGGCCACCAGAGCAGGCGGCAGGGGCAACGTGGCCTGCAGGTATCGGGGCTCCACGAGCAAGCCGACGCTGGGGCTGCTGACCAGCGCCAGCACTTTCACGCGCGCATTCTGTGCCGAGGCAGGGTCCGAA
This sequence comes from Acidovorax sp. LjRoot38, assembly GCF_964252975.1. Taxonomy (NCBI): domain Bacteria; kingdom Pseudomonadati; phylum Pseudomonadota; class Betaproteobacteria; order Burkholderiales; family Comamonadaceae; genus Acidovorax; species Acidovorax sp. LjRoot38. The sequence continues at coordinate 506,292 of NZ_CAXUPT020000005.1, forward strand.
ATATCGTCCAGGCCCTCGATCTGCGCGGTGGCGCGCTGCTGCCGCACGGTGCGCAGCAACGCCACGCCGGGCCGATCGGGGTTCAGGCTAAAGCGCGATTGGCCTGCACTGGCTACCGCCTGGCCCGCAGCATTCCAGAGCACGACGTCGGTGGCTCCCAGCTGGTCGCGGATGCGCTCCAGCACCAGGCCAGCCGCGGCATCAGGCACCTGCGCCACTTGGGCACTGGCATTGCGCGCTTTTGAGGCCATGTCGGCGGCCAGCGAATCCAGCGACACACGGGCCAGGTTCACACCCGCTGAAAGAGCGCCCTCCACTTTCACATCGAACCAGCTCTCAATGGACCGCGTGACAAACTGGTAGGACACCACATAGATCAGCAGCCCCGGCATCAGCCCCACCAGCGCAAAGATGGCCGCAAGCTTGACCAGCAGTCGACTGCCAAAGCGCCCTTTGCGCAAGCGCATGCCCAGGCGCACCGCCACCCACACAAGCACGGCCAGCAGCAGCACGGCCACCAAAACGTTCACGCCAAAAAGCCAGGCGTAGTTGCGCTCGTACAGCGCGCGGTTGTTGGTGGCCAGGGTGAGCAGGAACAACAGCACCATGCCGATAGCCGACATGATGGCGGCCCCAACCCCCACAGCCCAGCGCACGGCGCGCGACTGGCGTGCGGCGGCATGGGCCGACGCGGAAGCTCCCGTCTGAGAGGGCTCTGGAGGGCTCACTTGGCGACGGTCTCTGCAGCCAGGCGTTGGCTGCGGGATACTAGGAGATTCCAGCCGGAGCGCCCCACGGCACCGATCTGGAAGGGTCGGGGCAACTGCGACATATCAAGCCGGAACCGGAAATTGACCGTATGGACGGCATCTGACTCAATGACATCGCGTTCTGCGATCTTCCATCGCGAAATGCGCTGAATGGCCGACAACGCATCGGCATAACTGTCAAAATTCTGCCCCAAAACCACACCCAGGCCACTGTTGGTGAAAGGTACCGGGGAGATGTTCAGACGCCAACGTCGCGTCAACGGCTGGTAGCTTAGCCGCAGATAGCGGGTGGTTTCAGCCACTTGGCGGTCAGACCAGTACCAGCGGTCTCGCAAAACCTGGGCCTCGGCCACGAAGAACATGGGAATGCCCTTGTACAGCGCATCCTCGGCAAGCTCCGGCAGCACAAATTGCAGTGTGGTGCTGAGGTAGAGGCCATCCTCGGCACGGTCCAGCCGAAGTTCGCCCACCTCGGGGTCCACCGGCTGGCCTGCGATGGCCGACTGCACCATTGCGGCCCATGCCACCAAGAGAAAGAGCGCACAGATCGCCACCCAACGAGCCCCACGGAACTCATTGCGGCGATTTTTGCAACAGTGCGTAAAAAAATCCGTCGTGGTCACCCGACTGATTGTCCGGGACAGCTCCGGGCTTGTCCCCGTTGGCGGGAATTAAATGACCCGGCGACGGCAGCAATTGCGCATCGGTGTTGTGTGCAAGAAACGTTTGCACCTGGTCGTCGCCTTCGGCACGGAACACGGAACACGTGCAATACAGCAGCCGTCCGCCAGGGCGCAACAGCGGCCACAGGGTCTTGAGCAACCGGGCCTGCAGGCCTGCAAGCTGCGCAATATCGCTCTCGCGGCGCAGCCAGCGCACATCCGGATGGCGGCGCACGATGCCCGAGGCCGTGCAGGGCGCATCCAGCAAGATGGCATCGAACTGCGCACCATCGCAATGCTGCTGCCACCAGTCTTGCGGACGCGCCGCATCGGCCACCACCACCTGGGCGCGCAGCCCCAGGCGCTGCAAGGTCTCACCAATGCGCGCGCTGCGGGTGGCATCGATCTCCAGCGCAGTGACCTGTATCGGCGCACCAGCGCCCGCCCACTCCAGAAGGTGGGCGGTTTTACCCCCGGGCGCCGCACAGGCGTCAAGCACCCGCACAGGCCGGGTGAGGTCCAGACCTTCAAGCAACAGGGGCGCAGCCATCTGGGCTGCGGCATCCTGCACCGAGACCCAGCCCTCTTCAAACCCCGGCAGCGATTGCACGGGCACGGGGTGCTGCAATACCAGCCCTACACTCCCAGACGGAATTGCTTCTAAATTGATAGCTTCCAGCGCTTTCTGGTAAAGCGCTAGAGTGCTTTTTTGTGCATTGACCCGCAGCGTCATCGGTGCGTGGGCATTGTTGGCCTGCAGAATCTGCTCCCAGTGGTTGGGATGGTCCTTGCGCAGGCGCTCGACCCACCACACCGGATGGTTCCAACGGGCCAGCGGATCGCCATCGGTGCGGGCAACCAGCGCTTCGCGTTCGCGCAGAAAGCGGCGCAAGCAACCGTTGAGGAATGACGCCTGCGCACGCGTGGACGCGCTGCGTTTGGCCGCTTCCACCACCTGGTTCACCAAGGTGAACGGCTCGTACGGCGACTCTTCAGGGTTCCAGCACAGCGCCAGCGCCGTACACAACAGCGCATCCGCAGCCGGTGGAGGCGTGCGTGCAACCATCTGGCGGCGCAACGCCTCGGCCCGTCCCGCCTGGCGCAGCACCTGGAACAGGAGAGACTGCACCCCAGGGCGCAGAGCTGTGTCTACGGCCGCCAGTGCTGCGGTGCCCGACTGCCCGGCGCGAATGGCCTGCAAGGCACTGGCCACAGCCTCCAACTGTTGCCATAGCGCCACGGGCTGACCGCCCGCCCCCGGGCGACTGGCGCCGCCCGGGCCGGAAAGCGTCCGGTCACGGGCTGGCGCATTGTTGGCTCGGTCGGCTCGCTTGTTAGGCCCGGGGCGGGACGCAGGGCGTGGGGGTTGTTGTCGTGGTGCGGGTGGGTTCATCGTGGTCCTGGCAACCTTTCTACAGCCTGCGGGCGGCCTTGAATCCGAACACCCAGGCCAGCAGGTTGGCTGGAAACTGGGCAATGGCAGCGTTGTAGTGCAACACCGCTTCGTTGAAAACACGCATCGCCTGGTCGTTCTGCAGAACATGCTCGTCCCACCGAACCTGCCACAGTGATGGGGACATGGGCGGCGCGTCCGCAGCGGCGGTAGCCACAGACGTCTGCGCCCGGGTCGCTTGCCCACTGTTGTGTGTGGCCTTCTGCCAGGACGCATGGAGCACCTCGCGCGCTGCCGCCAAGGCGGCCACCGCGTCTGGCTGCAAGGGACGCGCCCGCGCCATGGCCAAGGATGCGCTCAACTGGGTGGTGGCGCCTTGCAGTGCCGCCATCTCTGGCTCCGTGCCACCTGCCGAGGGGGCCTGCTGTACGGCTTGCGCCGCACCATACTCACCCATCAAAGACAGCTGGCGCACCATGTGAGCGTCAAAGCTGCCAAACGCCTGCACAACGGCTGAGCGCAGCCGCATCAGGCGGTTGTAGGCGCCCAGCGCCCAAAAAGCGGCAATGGCAAAAACAATCCAGAAAAGGGGCGATGACCACATGCACAGTTGCCGTCCTCGCGTGCACCACGCGTTACGGCCCGAAAAGGAAATGAGGGAGAAAGGCGAAGACTACAAAAGATCGAAGTGCGGGTTCCAGAAAAAAGCTCCCGGCCTGCCAGGGACAGGACGGGAGCTTTTCAGAGGCGGCCCGAAGGCTTAGTCAGCGGCTGCGTCGGTCGCGGTGGAGGTGCTGCCCTCGACTTCCGTTGCTTCACCCTGGGCTTCCATCTCGGCGGCTTCGGCTTCAGCAATGGCGCGGCGCTCGGCGTCGTCCATGGCGTCCTTGGCCTTGCGTGCCTGGTGGTAGGCCATGCCGGTACCGGCCGGGATCAGGCGACCCACGATCACGTTTTCCTTCAGGCCACGCAGCTCGTCGCGCTTGCCCATGATGGCAGCCTCGGTGAGCACGCGGGTCGTTTCCTGGAAGGAAGCGGCCGAGATGAACGAGTCGGTCGACAGCGAAGCCTTGGTGATACCCAGCAGCAGGTTGCTGTAGGTCGCGGGGATCTTGCCTTCGGCCTGCAACGCATCGTTGGTGTTGAGGATCTCGGAACGCTCGATCTGTTCACCGGCGATGTAGTTGGACTCGCCAACGTTCTCGACCACGACACGGCGCAGCATCTGGCGAACGATCACCTCGATGTGCTTGTCGTTGATCTTCACACCCTGCAAGCGGTACACATCCTGCACTTCATCAACGATGTAGCGCGACAGCTCTTCGATACCCAGCAAACGCAGGATGTCTTGTGGGTCGGCCGGGCCGTCCACAATCGATTCGCCCTTGTTCACCACCTGGCCTTCGTGCACCAGGATGTTCTTTTCCTTGGGCACGAGTTCTTCGAACACATGGCCTTCAGGATCAGTGATCTGCAAGCGGACCTTGCCCTTGGTTTCCTTGCCGAACGACACGGTACCGGTCATCTCGGCCAGCGTGCCCTTGTCCTTCGGCGTACGGGCTTCGAACAGCTCGGCCACACGGGGCAGACCGCCGGTAATGTCGCGGGTCTTCTGACCTTCGACCGGAATACGCGCCAGCACTTCGCCGGGGCCCACATCCTGGCCATCGCGCACCTGAATCAGAGCGCCCACCTGGAAGCCGATGGTCACCGAGTGGTCGGTGCCAGGGATCTTCACTTCGTTGCCCTGGGCGTCGATCAGCTTCACCTGCGGGCGCACGACCTTGGCAGCGCCACGGCGCTTCGGATCGATCACCACCAGCGTGGACAGGCCGGTCACTTCGTCGACCTGCTTGGCCACCGTGAGACCTTCTTCGACGTTCTCGAACTTGGTCTGACCGGCGAACTCGGTGATGATGGGGCGCGTCAGCGGATCCCAGTTGGCGAGGATGGTGCCAGCCTTGATGGTCTGGTCGGCCTTGACCGTCAGCGTTGCACCGTAAGGCACCTTGTGGCGTTCGCGCTCGCGGCCATGCTCGTCGTGGATGATGATTTCACCCGAACGCGCAATCACCACCAGCTCGCCCTTGGTGTTGCTCACGTAGCGCATCGTGGCGTTGAAGCCGATCACGCCGTTGGACTTGGCTTCCACGCTCGACGCGATGGCTGCACGCGAAGCCGCACCACCGATGTGGAACGTACGCATGGTCAGCTGCGTGCCGGGTTCGCCGATGGACTGGGCAGCGATCACACCCACGGCTTCGCCGAGGTTGATCAGGCCGCCGCGGCCCAGGTCGCGTCCGTAGCACTTGGCGCACAGGCCGTAGCGGGTTTCGCAGGTCAGTGCCGTGCGAACCTTCACTTCGTCCACGCCAGCCGCTTCGAGTTCTTCGATGAGGTCTTCGTCGAGCATGACACCCGCTGAGACCAGCACCGAGCGGTTCTCGGGGTGCAGCACGTCTTCCGCCGCCGTGCGGCCCAGGATACGGTCGCGCAGCGATTCGATCACTTCACCGCCTTCGACGATGGCGCGCATCAGCGAACCATTGGAAGTGCCGCAATCTTCTTCGGTCACCACAAGATCCTGCGTCACGTCCACCAGACGGCGGGTCAGGTAACCCGAGTTGGCGGTCTTCAGCGCCGTGTCGGCCAGACCCTTACGGGCACCGTGGGTGGAGATGAAGTACTCCAGCACGTTCAGACCTTCGCGGAAGTTCGCGGTGATAGGCGTTTCGATGATCGAGCCGTCTGGCTTGGCCATCAGGCCCCGCATACCGGCCACCTGGCGAATCTGCGCAGCGGAACCCCGCGCGCCGGAGTCGGCCATCATGTAGATGGAGTTGAAGGACTCCTGGTCCACTTCCTTGCCGTGGCGGTCCATGACCTTCTGCTTGGACAGCTGGGCCATCATCACCTTGGACACTTCGTCGCCGGCCTTGCCCCAGATGTCCACCACCTTGTTGTAGCGCTCGCCAGAGGTGACCAGACCGGACACATACTGCTGTTCGATCTCCTTCACTTCCTTCTCGGAACGCTCGATGATGCCGGCCTTTTGTGGCGGCACCAGCATGTCATCAATGGCGATCGAGATGCCGGCGCGCGTGGCCAGACGGAAGCCGTTTTGCAGCAGCTTGTCGGCGAACACGACCGTTTCCTTCAGACCGCACTTGCGGAACGAGACGTTGATCAGGCGCGAGATTTCCTTCTTCTTGAGCGCCTTGTTCATGTTGGAGAACGGCAGGCCCTTGGGAAGAATCTCGGACAGCAGCGCACGGCCGGCCGTGGTTTCCACGAGCGAGGTGGACGGAACGAATTCGCCCGTTTCCTTGTTCTTGGTCCACTCGGTCATGCGCACCGTGATCTTGGCGGCCAGTTCGACCTCGCCAGCGTCCAAAGCACGCTGCACTTCACCGGTATCGGCAAACACCAGGCCTTCACCCTTGCCGTTGATGCGATCGCGGGTGGCGTAGTACAAGCCCAGCACCACGTCCTGCGAAGGAACGATGGAGGGTTCGCCCGAAGCAGGGAACAGCACGTTGTTGGAGGCCAGCATCAGCGTGCGGGCTTCCATCTGCGCTTCCACCGACAGCGGGACGTGGACAGCCATCTGGTCACCGTCGAAGTCGGCGTTGAAGGCCGCGCAAACGAGGGGGTGCAGCTGGATGGCCTTGCCTTCGATCAGGATGGGCTCAAAGGCCTGGATACCCAAACGGTGCAGCGTAGGTGCACGGTTCAGCATCACAGGGTGCTCTTTGATCACCTCTTCCAGGATGTCCCACACCACGGGGGTGCCGGATTCGACTTCCTTCTTGGCGGCCTTGATCGTCGTCGCGATGCCCATGGCTTCGAGGCGCGAGAAGATGAAAGGCTTGAACAGTTCCAGCGCCATCAGCTTGGGCAGGCCGCACTGGTGCAGCTTGAGCGTTGGGCCCACGGTAATCACGGAACGACCGGAGTAGTCCACGCGCTTGCCCAGCAAGTTCTGGCGGAAACGGCCGGACTTGCCCTTGATCATGTCGGCCAGCGACTTCAGAGCACGCTTGTTGGCGCCCGTCATGGCCTTGCCACGGCGGCCGTTGTCCAGCAGCGAGTCAACAGCTTCCTGCAGCATCCGCTTTTCGTTGCGGGCGATGATTTCAGGGGCCTTCAGCTCCAGCAGGCGGCGCAGGCGCGAGTTGCGGTTGATGACGCGGCGATACAGGTCGTTCAGGTCAGACGTGGCAAAGCGGCCGCCGTCCAGCGGCACCAGCGGACGCAGGTCCGGTGGCAGCACGGGCAGCACTTCGAGCACCATCCACTCGGGCTTGATGCCCGACTTCTTGAACGCTTCCAGCACCTTCAGGCGCTTGGCGTTCTTCTTGACCTTGACTTCAGAGCCGGTCAGGTCGCCACGCAGGCGCTCAATCGACATGTCGATGTCGATGGATTCCAGCAGGTCCTTGATACCCTCAGCGCCCATCTTGGCGATGAATTCGTCGCCGTATTCCTTGCGCTTGGCGTCGTAGTCGTCCTCGGACATGATGCTGAACTTCTTCAGTGGCGTCATGCCGGGGTCGGTCACCACGTAGGCTTCAAAGTACAGCACGCGCTCAATGTCGCGCAGCGTCATGTCCAGCACCAGGCCCAGACGCGATGGCAGCGACTTCAGGAACCAGATGTGGGCGCACGGTGCGGCCAGGTCGATGTGGCCCATGCGCTCGCGGCGCACCTTGGTCTGCGTGACTTCAACGCCGCACTTCTCGCAGATCACACCACGGTGCTTGAGGCGCTTGTACTTGCCGCACAGGCATTCGTAGTCCTTGATAGGACCAAAAATCTTGGCGCAGAACAGGCCGTCGCGCTCGGGCTTGAACGTGCGGTAGTTGATGGTTTCGGGCTTCTTCACTTCGCCGAAAGACCACGAACGGATCTTTTCGGGCGAAGCCATGCCGATGCGGATGGCATCGAAATGCTCGTCCGGCGTAAATTGCTTGAACAGGTCGAGTAGCGATTTCATAGTGACTCTTTCCTTTTCTGCTTAGGAGCGTTCCAGCTCGATGTCCAGGCCCAGCGAACGGATTTCCTTGACCAGCACATTGAACGATTCCGGCATGCCGGCTTCGATGGCGTGTTCGCCCTTGACAATGGATTCGTACACCTTGGTACGGCCCACCACGTCGTCGGACTTCACGGTCAGCATTTCCTGCAGGACGTAAGCGGCGCCATAAGCTTCCAGCGCCCACACTTCCATTTCCCCGAAACGCTGGCCACCAAACTGCGCCTTACCACCCAGCGGCTGCTGCGTGACGAGCGAGTAAGGACCGGTCGAGCGGGCGTGCATCTTGTCGTCCACCAAATGGTGCAGCTTCAGGTAGTGCATGTAACCAATGGTGGTGGGACGCTCGAAGCGCTCGCCCGTACGGCCATCGAACAGGTACGCCTGCGTGCGGGTGGGCGTGAGGCCCTTGCGCTCTGCAATGTCGTCTGGGTAGGCGATCTTGAGCATGTCCTTGATTTCTTCTTCCGAAGCACCATCGAACACGGGCGTCGCATAAGGCACACCGTTGGTCAGGTTGGCAGCCATGGCCATCACATCTTCATCGCTGAGCAGCGACAGGTCTTCCGTGCGGCCGCGCGAGTTGTACACCTCTTCGAGGAACTTGCGCATGTCGGCGGCCTTGGCCTGCTCCTGCAGCATGTTGCCGATGCGTTGGCCAATGCCCTTGCCGGCCCAGCCCAGGTGGACTTCCAGCACCTGACCAATGTTCATCCGCGAGGGCACGCCCAGCGGGTTCAGAACGATATCGGCAGGTGTGCCGTCGGCCATGTAAGGCATGTCTTCGACCGGAACGATCTTGGAGACCACACCCTTGTTACCGTGGCGGCCGGCCATCTTGTCACCTGGCTGCAGACGGCGCTTAACGGCCAAGTACACCTTGACCATCTTGAGCACGCCCGCAGGCAACTCGTCGCCTTGCGTGAGCTTCTTGCGCTTTTCTTCAAAAGCCAGGTCGAAGCTGTGGCGCGTCTGCTCCAGCGCGTTCTTGATGGACTCGAGTTGCGTAGCTACTTCGTCTTCAGCCGGGCGGATGTCGAACCAGTGGAACTTCTCGACGGACGACAGGTAGGCCTTGTCGATCTTCGTGCCCTTGGCCAACTTCTGCGGGCCGCCGTTGGCCACACGGCCGTTCAGCAGCTTTTCGATACGGTCGAAAGCGTCGGCTTCCACAATGCGCAGCTGGTCGTTCAGGTCCAGGCGGAAACGCTTGAGTTCATCGTCGATGATCTGCTGGGCGCGCTTGTCACGCTGGATGCCTTCGCGGGTGAAGACCTGCACGTCGATCACGGTGCCCGACGAGCCCTGGTCCACCCGCAGCGAGGTGTCCTTCACGTCGGAAGCCTTCTCGCCGAAGATGGCGCGCAGCAGCTTCTCTTCAGGCGTGAGCGTCGTTTCGCCCTTGGGCGTGACCTTGCCCACCAGCGTATCGCCGGGTTGCACTTCAGCGCCCACGTAGATGATGCCGGACTCGTCCAGGCGGTTCAGTTGCTGCTCAGACAGGTTCGGAATGTCGCGCGTGATTTCTTCGGCGCCCAGCTTCGTGTCGCGCGCCATGACCACGAGTTCCTCGATGTGGATCGAGGTATAGCGGTCTTCGGCCACCACGCGTTCGGAGATCAGGATCGAATCTTCGAAGTTGTAGCCGTTCCAAGGCATGAACGCAATCAGCATGTTCTGGCCGATGGCGATTTCGCCGAAGTCCGTCGATGCGCCGTCGGCGATCACGTCACCCTTGACCAGCATGTCGCCCTTCTTGACGATGGGGCGCTGGTGGATATTGGTGTTCTGGTTGGAACGCTGGTACTTGATGAGGTTGTAGATGTCCACACCCACTTCACCGGCCACGGCTTCGGCATCGTTGACGCGGATCACGATACGGGTCGCATCCACATAGTCCACCACACCGCCACGGGTCGCCGTCACGACGGTGCCCGAGTCCACGGCAGCCACGCGCTCGATGCCCGTGCCCACCAGCGGCTTTTCAGGACGCAGCACTGGCACGGCCTGGCGCGACATGTTGGCGCCCATCAGCGCGCGGTTCGCATCATCGTGTTCCAGGAAGGGCACCAGCGAAGCCGCGACCGACACGATCTGCGCGGGCGACACGTCCATGTACTGCACGCGGTCTGCACCACACAGAATGGATTCACCCTTCTCACGGGCAGACACCAGATCACCCGTCAAACGGCCATCCTTGTCGAGCACTGCATTCGCCTGCGCGATCACGTATTTGCCTTCTTCGATGGCGGAGAGGTAGTCGATCTCGTTCGTGACCTTGCCATCCACCACGCGACGGTAAGGGGTTTCGATGAAACCGTACTCGTTCAGCCGAGCGTACAGAGCCAGCGAGTTGATCAGGCCGATGTTAGGGCCTTCAGGCGTTTCGATAGGGCAGACGCGGCCGTAATGGGTTACGTGCACGTCGCGCACTTCGAAGCCTGCGCGTTCGCGGGTCAGACCACCCGGGCCCAGGGCGGAAACACGGCGCTTGTGCGTGATTTCGGCGAGCGGATTGGTCTGGTCCATGAACTGCGACAGCTGCGACGCGCCGAAGAATTCCTTCAGGGCAGCCGAGATCGGCTTGCTGTTGATCAGGTCGTGGGGCATCAGCGGCTCTTGCTCGGCCTGGCCCAGACGTTCCTTCACCGCCTTTTCGATACGTGCCAGGCCCGTGCGGTACTGGTTTTCGGCCAGTTCGCCCACGCAACGCACGCGGCGGTTGCCCAGGTGATCGATGTCATCGACTTCGCCGTTGCCGTTGCGCAGGTCCACCAGAATCTTGACCACAGCCAGGATGTCTTCGTTGGACAGCACCATGGGGCCAGTGGATTCGTCGCGGCCAATCTTGGCGTTGAACTTCATGCGGCCCACACGCGACAGGTCGTACGTGTCGGGGTTGTAGAACAGGCGCTGGAACAGGGCCTGCACGGCGTCTTCCGTAGGCGGCTCGCCGGGGCGCATCATGCGGTAGATGGCCACGCGTGCAGCAAATTCGTCCACCGTTTCGTCGATGCGCAGGGTCTGCGACATGTACGCCCCCTGGTCGAGTTCATTGGTGTAGATGCACTGTACGTCTTGCACACCAGCGCTGCGCAGCTTCTTGAGCAGCGCTTCGGTCAGCTCGTCATTGGCCTTGGCGATGATCTCACCAGTGTCCGCATCCACAATGTTGCGGGCCACGACACGACCTATCAGGAAGTCTTCGGGCACGCTAATGTGCGTGGTACCAGACTGTTCCAGTTCGCGGGTGTGACGGGCCGTCACGCGCTTGTCCTTGGCCACTACGACCTTACCGGATTTGTCGGTGATGTCAAAACGGGCCACTTCACCACGCAGACGCTCGGACACAAATTCCATTTGTGCACCGCTGTCCATCAAGCGGAAGTTATCGTTGACGAAGAAGTTCGCCAGGATAGATTCTGGATTCAGGCCGATGGCCTTGAGCAGGATCGTGACCGGCATCTTGCGGCGACGGTCCACGCGGAAGTACAGGATGTCCTTGGGGTCGAACTCGAAGTCGAGCCAAGAGCCACGGTAAGGAATGATGCGCGCCGAGAACAGCAGCTTGCCCGAGCTGTGGGTCTTGCCCTTGTCATGCTCGAAAAACACACCCGGCGAACGGTGCAGCTGCGACACGATCACACGCTCGGTGCCGTTGATGATGAACGAGCCCTTGTCGGTCATCAGGGGCACTTCACCCATGTAGACCTCTTGCTCCTTCACTTCCTTGACCACCTTGGACTGCGAGGTCGAGGACTCGCGGTCATAAATGATCAGTTGCACCTTGGCGCGCACAGCCGAGGCGAAAGTCAGACCACGGGTCTGGCACTCGCGCACATCAAAAGCCGGCTTGGCCAGGTTGTATTCAATGAACTTCATCTCCACAAAACCGTTGTGGGAGACGATAGGAAAGGCAGCGTCGAATGCAGCCTGAAGGCCTTCGATGGTTCTTTTCTGGGGTGCTTTATCAGCCTGCAAGAAAGCGGTGTAGGCGTCCTTCTGCATCTGCAGCAGATAAGGAACTTCGAGCACGCTATCGCGGGTGCCGAAACTTTTGCGAATTCGCTTGCGTTCGGTGTAGGAATAGGCCATGAGATCTCCGGGCAAAGACATGAGTCCTGGGTCTTCGACGACTGACCCGCAAGGAGCGCTGTCCTTACGGGCTTGGCGGTTGGCCACTACCAACCATGGCGGACGGTGATGCGTTGCACATCACCCGAACCAAGGCGTCTTCTGCTGTCGGGGTTGTCAGAAGACACTCGAAAACCAGCGTTTGCACGGCGGCTTTCGGGTGCGCTCTGAAAGCACCAAAGGCTGGAGGCCCTTTGAGGAGCACTCCAGCCCTTGAGCAAGACCGAATTACTTGAGTTCGGCCTTGGCGCCGGCTTCCACCAGCTTCTTGACGGCTGCTTCGGCGTCGGCCTTGGCAATGCCTTCCTTGACGTTCTTTGGAGCGCCGTCCACCAGGTCCTTGGCTTCCTTGAGGCCCAGGCCAGTGATTTCGCGCACTGCCTTGATGACGGACACCTTGTTGGCGCCAGCTTCGGTCAGCACCACGTTGAATTCCGTCTTTTCTTCAGCAGCAGCGGCGCCAGCGCCACCACCAGCGGCAGCTGGAGCAGCCATGGCTGCAGCGCTCACGCCAAACTTCTCTTCAATGGCCTTCACCAGGTCATTGAGTTCCAGAACCGTCATGCTGTCCAGCGCGGTCAAAAATGCGTCTTTATCGAATGCCATTTTGATTTCCTAACAATTGTGTTGGTTGTCTGCCGGGCTATCAAGCCGCAACAGGTTCGGCGGCCGGTGCGGCTGCGCCTTCGCCTTTTTTCGCCGCCAGTGCGCCCAGCACAACGGCCGTACGCGACATGGGGGACATAAGCAAGCCACAAATCTGAGCCAGCAGAACTTCCTTGGAAGGAATGTTGGCCAGTTGCTTAACGCCGTTCACGTCCAGGGCCTTACCACCGAAAGCGCCACCGCGAATCACCAGCTTGTCGTTGGTTTTCGCAAAGTCAGCCACCACTTTCGCGGCAGCCACGGCGTCTTCGGAGAAGCCATAGATCAGAGGACCGGTCATCTGGTCAGCCACCACGTCAAACGCGCTGCCGGCCACAGCACGGCGGGCCAAAGTGTTCTTCAGAACACTCAGGTTCACGCCCTTGCTGCGAGCTTCCACACGCAGTTTGGTCATGTCGGCGACCGTGATGCCACGGTATTCCGCGATCACAAGCGTTTGAGCTTTAGCGGCGAGGCTGGTCACTTCACTGATGACCGCTTCTTTCTCACTGCGATTAAGACTCAAGGTCTACTCCTTAAATTGTGCATTCAGGCTTGCGCCCTCGTACACGCTCTTGTTGCAGCGACCAACTGTTTCGGAATGAATTCCATCTGCAGCGGGATCGCCATCTGCGTTGGCCCCGGAGGGATTAAGTGCAAGGCTGCACACCAACGGTCTTGGATGGCCTGGAGATGGTTGTTGCACCACCCCAGCCCACCACATCAGGCCCTAGCAGGCCCGAAGATTTTTTACCGCAATTACGCTGCGATGGATTGTGTGTCCACGCGGACGCCAACGCCCATCGTGGAGGACACAGCGACCTTGCGCAGGTACAGACCCTTGCTCGAAGCAGGCTTGGCCTTGTTCAGAGCGTCGATCAGTGCAGCCAGGTTACCTTGCAGCTTTTCATTGTCGAACGAGCGGCGGCCAATAGTGCTGTGCACGATACCGGCCTTGTCCACACGGAACTGCACCTGACCAGCCTTGGCGTTCTTCACAGCCGTAGCCACGTCGGGAGTAACCGTGCCCACCTTGGGGTTTGGCATCAGGCCACGTGGGCCAAGGATCTGACCCAGGGTACCCACAACGCGCATGGCGTCAGGAGCAGCGATCACCACGTCGAAGGGCATGTCACCAGCCTTCACCATGGCAGCCAGGTCATCCATGCCAACGATGTCAGCGCCAGCAGCCTTGGCTTCTTCCGCCTTGGCACCTTGCGCAAAGACGGCCACACGGGTCGTCTTGCCAGTACCGTTGGGCAGCACGACAGCGCCACGCACCACCTGGTCGGACTTCTTGGCATCAATGCCCAGCTGAACAGCCACGTCGATGGATTCATCGAACTTAGCAGTAGCAGCTTCCTTCACCAGAACCACGGCATCTGCAAAGGCGTACAGCTTGGTGCTGTCAACCTTGCCCTGCAGGGCCTTTTGCTTTTTTGTCAACTTGGCCATTTACAAACCCTCCACCGTCACGCCCATCGAGCGAGCGGAACCAGCCAGCGTACGGACAGCAGCGTCAACATTCGCAGCATTCATGTCCTTCATCTTGGTCTTGGCGATTTCTTCGAGCTGTTCGCGCGTGATCTTGCCAACCTTGGTCTTCAGCGGATTGGAAGAACCTTTTTCGAGCTTGATAGCCTTCTTGATCAGAGTCGTCGCAGGCGGCGTCTTGATGATGAAGGTAAAGCTCTTGTCCGCGAACGCCGTGATGACCACGGGCAGTGGCAGACCTGGCTCCACACCTTGGGTCTGCGCATTGAATGCCTTGCAGAACTCCATGATGTTGAGACCACGTTGACCCAGTGCTGGGCCGATGGGTGGGGATGGGTTGGCCTTACCAGCTGGAACTTGCAGCTTGATAAAACCGACGATTTTTTTCGCCATGTTTTACTCCTTACGGGTCATAACGCTGTTGTCGCACCACGCAACAACTGGCTCCCCGGGGTTAACGACTCGCTATCACGATGTTCGCACCGAGTCGAAAAGTGCGGCATCCAACTGCTTACCCTGGCCTCGCCAGGGAGAACTTAGGTGTTATCCGAAAGACCTATGTCTTTTCGACCTGCCCAAACTCCAGCTCGACGGGCGTGGAGCGACCAAAAATCATCACGGAGACCCGCACGCGGCTCTTTTCGTAATTGACCTCTTCAACCGAACCATTGAAGTCGGTGAAGGGACCTTCTTTGACACGTACAAGTTCGCCGACCATGAATTCGATCTTGTGGCGAGGCTTGTCTGTGCCTTCCTGCATCTGACTGACGATTTTCTGGACTTCCTCTTCAGAAATCGGCGCAGGGCGATTTTTCGCCCCCCCTACAAACCCCGTCACCTTGTTGGTGTGCTTCACCAGATGCCAAGTGTCATCGTCCATCACCATCTCGACGAACACATAGCCAGGAAACAAGCGACGCTCTGTCGTCTTGCGCTGGCCGTTCTTCATTTCGACCACTTCCTCGGTCGGCACCAGAATGCGACCAAACTTGTCCTGCATACCCGAGCGACCAATCCGCTCCTGAATATTGCGCTCCACAGCCTTTTCCATGCCCGAGTAGGCATGGACAATGTACCAACGCAGATCGGGATTTGCCGAAGCAGAAGCGCCTGCAGGAGCTTCTGCTCCAGTGATTTCCGCAGCGGTTGTCATGACTTTCTCCAGCCCAAAATCAAGTCGTACAAGACCCATTCCAGCGTCTTGTCAGTGAACCACAGGAAAAGGGCCATGATCACCACAAAGGCGAATACGTAGGCCGTCATCTGCAGGGTTTCCTTGCGGGTGGGCCAAACGACCTTCTTCACCTCGCGCCAAGCGTCTTTGGCAAAGGCGACGAACTGGCGACCGGACTCCGACACCAAGAACACGCCAGCAGCAGCAGCCAGCCCAACGATCAGCGCAGCCCACTGCACCACAGCGCCTTGTTTTCCCAACAAATAGAAGCCTGCAACCGAAGCGATGACCAGGGCCACCACCGCAGCGAGCTTGGCCTTGTCTGCGCCTGTATTGACTGTTTCAACCTGTGAAGTGGCCATCTTTGAGTATTTCCTGCTTCCGATGCACGGCATCACTTAAGACACCGAAGCCCGCCAGGGTCTGGCGGGCTTGTTTTGGGCCACATTCAAGTGGCAGGGGCAGTAGGAATCGAACCTACAACCTTCGGTTTTGGAGACCGACGCTCTGCCAATTGAGCTATACCCCTGTATACCTTGCC